>JAWBVE010000010.1:0-9342 GCA_038840695.1 Candidatus Pacearchaeota archaeon | reverse complement strand
AAACAGCTAAAGCTTATATTCTTTATAGGCAAGAGCGAAGAGCAATTAGAGAAGAAAAGAAAAAGATACTTGGAAAGGATGAAATAGATGAAGTTGATAAGAGATTTGATGTGAATGGTTTAAGAGTTTTGGCTAGCCGATATTTAAATAGAAATGCAGAAGGAAAAATCATTGAAAGCCCAAAACAGCTTTTCGAAAGAGTTGCTACACACATAGCACTTAGCGACATACTTCATGATAGTACAATTTTTGATAAAGATGGAAAAGGGCTGAGTGGAAGAGAGATAGATGAAGAAATTAAGGAGATAGAGCTTTTGAGGGAAAGGATAATTTATGGTGGCGAAGGTGAGGGTTGGGATAGGAGCATGGGTGATGGAAGTTTGAGTGGAAGTGAGAGTTTGGGCGAGAGAGAGGGCAATGAAAGCGGCATTCCCGAAATTAAGATTGGAAAATACAAGCTAAACAAATGGCATATTGAAGCTTTGCTTTTAGGCTATTCAAGGCTATTAAAAGAGGGCAAGATGAAATGTGGCATAAAAAAATTTCTTGAAAAATTGCAGAGAGGAGATTTTAATGAATATGAAAAGAATATTGATACTTATTATGAGTTAATGGTTAGCAAAGACTTTATGCCTAATAGCCCAACATTAATGAATGCAGGTAATAGGCTCGGCCAACTTAGTGCATGCTTTGTGCTGCCGATACATGATAGTCTAGCAAGCATAATGAAAACAAGTAGTGATGCTGCTTTTATAGCAAAGGCGGGAGGTGGAGTTGGAATAAATTATAGTGAGATTAGACCAGCTGGCGATCTCGTGGCAAGTACAAGTGGAGTTGCAAGTGGACCTATAAGTTTTATGGAAATAATTAACACAATAACAGAAGTAGTAAAACAGGGTGGCAAGAGAAGAGGAGCAAATATGGCGATCCTGGAAATATGGCATCCTGACATAGAGCAATTTATAGCAATAAAACAAAATCCAAAAAAACTTGAAAACTTTAATCTTTCAGTCGGGGTCTGGGATGATTTCTTCGAGGCTCTTGAACAAGATAAAAGCTATAGCCTAATAAATCCAAAAACGAAAAAACAAGTTAAAAGCGAGCCAGCAAGAAAGCTTTTTGATTTGATCAGTTTTAGTGCATGGAAATCAGCAGAGCCAGGCGTGCTTTTTTTTGATAATATCAATAAGTATAATGTATTAATAAATGTAAAGGGCTTGATAAGATCAACAAATCCTTGTGGTGAGCAACCTCTCTATGAATATGAAAGCTGCAATCTTGGAAGCATCAATTTAAAAAATTTTGTTAAAGAGAATGAGGATGGAAGCTGTGACTTTGATTGGAAAAGATTTGAGCAGGTTGTTAGGCTCTGCACTCGATTTCTCGACAATGTGATTGATATAAACAAATATCCTCTTGAGGAAATTGAAAAAACGACGAGAGCGAGTAGGAAAATAGGACTTGGTGTGATGGGTCTTGCTGATTGCCTTTTTGAGCTTGGTATTGCTTATAATAGTGAAGCTGGCTATGAGTTTATGGCTAAAATCGCTGAGGCACTTAGTTATTTTAGCATGGATGAAAGTACTAAGCTTGCAAAAGAGAGAGGAAGTTTTAGCTTGTTTGATAAAAGTGAATATAAAAAAGGCAAGATACCAATAGCAGGCTATTATGAAATCCCAAAGTCAAAGCATAATTATGATTGGGACAGACTAATTGAAAAAGCAAAAGAGGGCATAAGAAATTCTTTCACAACAACTATAGCGCCAACAGGAAGTATAAGTATGATTGCTGGCTGTAGCAATGGTATTGAGCCTGTCTTTAGTCTTGTCTATGAAAAGCACGTTGCAGTTGGCAAGTTCTATTATATTAATGAAGTTTTCGAGAAAAAGTTGAAGGCAAGTGGTCTTTATAATGATACAATCCTTGACAAAGTATGCAAGAATTATGGCTGTCTTCTCGGCTTAAGCGAGTTTGATGAAGAAATGCAAAAAGTTTTTGTTACTGCATTAAGCATTCATTGGCTTGACCATATTGTTGCACAAGCTATATGGCAAAAATGGATAGCTGCAAGCATAAGCAAAACAATAAATATGCTGAATGAAGTTAGTGTAGAGGATGTAAAGCTTGCTTATTTAATAGCAAGAGAGCTAGGCCTGAAGGGCTTGACTGTTTATCGTGATGGCTCGAGAGGAGAGCAGGTTTTTTATGTTGGTAGTAAGAGCAGTGCTGGCGATGAAAGACAAAAGCTCTTTAATGTAATGCCATCTAAATATGCTCTTTTATTCATAAAAGGGATAAAAAATCAATATGTAAAAAATGAACTTAATAGCTATATCAAGAGATTTGATTATTTTAGTATAAGTGTAGCAGATATGGCTAGCACACAAGAATACGGGCAAGAGCTTAAACAAGAGCAGAAGTTGAAGCAAAACTGGGAGCAAAAGTGGGAGCAAAAACAAAAGAGGCCTGAACAGCATTCTGAAATTTTTGTTTCAAATATTAAGGAGGGAGCTAAAGCTCTAGAAATTAATGAAATGAGGAGTATAGTTACAAGTGATGAAAAAGATGATGGAAAATGTCCTCTCTGCCTTTTCCCTCTTGTCTTCGAGGCTGGCTGCAATAAATGTATGAATTGCGGCTGGAGCAGTTGTGTTGTGAGCTAGTCATGCGTTAGATTTGTCCTTTGCATGTTGCAGTTAGGTTTTTTGCTTATCTATTTTGCAATTGACAAAATATAAAAAATTACTGAAGTTAGCTGAGCTGAAAGCTGTTCGGCTGTTTATTTGTATATTATTTTCTCTATCTTAGAAGGCCTCAATTTTTCAATAAAAAGTTTGTAAGCTTTTTCAGCTTTTTCTTTGCCTTCACAAGAATAAATGTCAATTGAAACGAACTGTGTTTCAGGCCAGGTATGAACTATTAAATGACTTTCCTTTAATCCAGCCATGTAAGTTACGCCATAAGGAGAAAATTGATGACATAAAGGATTTCCTCTTTCATTAAATAAATTCAGTCCACTCTTCTCAATGATTTTTCCACATATAGTCTGGATATTTCCTTTTTTTTCAATTTCTGCATCAACGTCGTAAAAATTAGATATTATTTGATAAAGTTTATTATTTTTATTTTCATGAGCTGAACTAATTTCAATTATTATTTCCTTGTACTGTTTTTGCTTCCCCCAATAAACTATTACCCCACTACTTTCTGTTTTAGTAATATGCATTTTTATCTTTCCAACTTAACTTTAACTAAATTTAAATAATACAAATTTTTTATTTAAAAAATTTTTTATTTTTTGCGAGCGCCTTGATATGCTGCCATTCCAAATCAACACAAGTATTTCAATAGAAAAGCGAAGCAAGCAATGAGCAAAATTATTAAAAAATAAAAGATAAAAATTGTATCCTGAACAAGCAAAAAATGAAAAAACCGACGAGAAGTTTGAGTGGGGTGCTGCCAGTTGCAGTTGTAAGTAAGCCAATAGGCTGCAAGCACAAATGCCTATATTGTCCTAGCCTTGACGTGCCAAAAAGCTATACTCCTGATAGTCCTGCAATACTTCGCGCAAAAGCTCTTGGCTATGATGCTTATAAACAAGTCAGAGCAAGATTAAAAGTGTTAAAAGCTATGAAGCATAGTACAAATAAGATTGAACTTATTATCATCGGAGGAACTTTTCTTGAGATGCCTCTTGAGTATCAGAAACATTTTGTAAAGCAATGCTACGATGCACTAAATGGCTTTCACTCCAGAAGCCTTGAAGAGGCAAAAAAAATAAATGAAAAAGCCAAAAACAGAGTTGTTGGATTTTGTATAGAAACAAGGCCAGATGTTTGTGGCAAGGCAGAGATTTTAAATGCTCTAGACTATGGTGTTACAAGGATAGAGCTTGGTGTTCAGGCAATTGATGATAAAATATTGGAGGCTGTGAATAGAGGGCATGGAGTAAAAGAGATTATTAATGCTACAGCTCTACTCAAAGATTCTGGTTTTAAAGTTGGTTATCACTTCATGCCAGGCTTGCCTGGAAGCAGCATAAAAAAAGATATTCAAATGTACAAAAAACTTTTTTCTGATGAAAGATTTAGGCCAGATCAAATAAAAATATATCCTGTTCAGGTCATAAAGGGCTCAGAGCTGGAGAAGCTTTATAATGAAAGTAAATATATGCCATATAGTAAGGAAGAGCTTATTGAATTATTAATAAAACTAAAACTTCTCACGCCGAGATATTGCAGAATAATGCGGCTTATGCGAGAAGTGCCAAAGCAATGGCTTGTTGCAGGAGTAATAAGCATAAACTTGAGGCAAGAGTTAAGCGAGATAATGAAAGCTAGAGGTTTGAGATGTAGTTGCATAAGATGCCGAGAAATAGGATTTAGAGAAAGAGAATTAAAAGAAAGAGAAGAGGCTCAAGATAGAAAGGAAAAAAATGGAGAAAAAGAAAAAGTGGAAAAATGTGAATTCAAAATTAAAATTACTCGATATAATGCAAGCAAGGGCAAAGAATTTTTTATTGAAGCAATCAATGAGGATGATTCGCTGCTCGGGCTTTTGAGGCTTAGGTTTCCATATAAGCCTTTCATTTCAGAATTAGAAGATAGAGCAATAGTAAGAGAGCTACATGTTTACGGAAGAGCGCTTAAAATTGGTGAAATTAAAGCTGATGCAAGTCAACATAGAGGTATAGGAAAAAGTCTTCTCGAAATTGCTGAAAGCATTGCAAAGCAGAGCTATGATGGGATTGCTATTATAAGTGGAGTAGGAGTAAGAGAATATTATAGAAAACTTGGTTATATGCTTGTTGGCCATTACATGATTAAAAGCTTGTAAATGCAAGTGCAAGCTGGCAAACTAACAAGCACGGACAAACTTGCAATTGGAAAAATTAGAAGAAGAAAATTTTTTAAAGCTTGGCCTTTTTAAATTTTATGGTTAAAGTCATAAGGGGCAAGTATAAGATACAAAATCTTGTGGCCACAACAAGTCTCGAAGTAAAAATTCCTCTCGTAAAACTTGCAAAATCAAATCCTAACACTGAATACAATCCTGAGCAGTTTCCAGGACTGGTGTTAAGAATACAAAAACCAAAATCAGCTGTCCTTGTCTTTAGCTCTGGCAATCTTGTTTGTACAGGGACAAGAAATATGGCTCAGGTTAAAGAGGTGATAAAGCAAGTAATAAAGGAGTTAAAAAAAATAGGTATTAAAGTTAAGGTAAAACCAAAGCTTACTATTCAAAATATTGTAGCAAGCGGCGAGATAAATATAAATCTTAATTTAAATCAACTTTCTCTCATACTGGAAAATACAGAGTATGAGCCAGAGCAATTCCCAGGACTTGTCTATAAAATAGCTACTCCAAATGCAACATTCTTGCTTTTTGGCAATGGAAGGCTTGTTTGTACAGGAACAAAAAACAAGGAAGAGCTTCAAGCAGCAATAGACACTCTAAGAAAAAATCTTAAAGAGGTGCTTAGCGGTGGTGCTTAGTGGTGCCTAGTATGCTAGTTTCTCTGAATCTGCGGCTAATGTGTAATGTGCCTTAATTTCATCCTTTTATTTTTGCATCTTTTCATCTTTTGTTGGTAACATTTGAAAGAAAAGTTTATAAGATAAGTGGGCTAATTTTTAAAATGGCGGATGAATTATTGATTGAGGCTAAAGAATTTATTGAATATCAAAAAAAAGAAATAGCAAAAGAGGTAAAAAAGGGTAAAAAAAGCATAGCAATTCCTTTCTCATCTATTCTTGAGTTTAGTCATAAACTTGCTGATAAGCTACTTGAGAGGCCAGAAGAAACCCTTGCAATGCTTGGCTTTGTTCTTGATGAGCTTGGATTTGGCAAGGGCTTGAAGATTAGATTAACCGAATTGCCAAAATCACAAGAAGTGATGATAAGAGAAATAAGAAGCCATCACATTGGAAAATTACTCAGTATAGAAGGGATTGTGAGGCAGAGCTCTGATGTAAGGCCGCAGGTAACTAATGCCCTTTTTGAATGCCCAAGTTGTGGGGCTAAAATAAGCATATTACAGCTTGAAAAACGCTTTAGAGAGCCAGGCAAATGTAGTAATTGTGGGAGAAAAAAAGGATTTAAGCTGATCGCAAGAGAACTTGTTGATGCTCAAAGAATTGTTATTGAGGAAAATCCTGAGTCTTTGATTGGTGGAGAGCAGCCTAGGCGTATAAGTGTTTTTTTAAAGGAAGATCTAGTCGAGCCAAAAATGGAAGAAAAAACAACGCCTGGCTCGAGAGTTAAAGTCATAGGAATACTTAAAGAGTTACCAATTCCTCTGAGAAGTGGTGCCCTAAGCACTCGTTATGATTTAATAATAGAGGCAAATAATATAATTCCGCTTGAGGAAAGCTTTGAAGAGTTAGAAATAAGTGAAGAGGAAGAAAAAGAAATAAAGGAAATAGCTGCGAGGCCAGATAGGCTTAAACTAATTGCTGAGAGTATCGCGCCAAGCGTTTATGGCTATGAGGAGATAAAACAAGCCCTAGCATTGCAGCTCTTTTCAGGCGTTAGAAAAAGAAAGGTTGATGGAACTTATACAAGAGGAGATATACATATTTTGCTTGTAGGTGATCCTGGGGTAGCCAAATCGGTAATTTTAAAATTTATTTCGAGTATCGCGCCACGGGGAAGGTATGTTGTTGGAAAAGCAGCTACAGGAGCAGGCATAACTGCTACTGTAGTCAAGGATGAATTCTTAAGCGGCTGGAGCTTGGAGGCTGGGGCAATGGTTCTGGCCAATAAAGGTATTATATGCCTCGACGAGCTTGAAAAGATGTCAGAGCAAGATAGAAGCGCTATGCATGAAGGAATGGAACAACAGACAATAACAATAAGTAAAGCAAATGTTCAAGCAACTTTAAGAGCAGAAACCTCTGTGCTTGCAGCTGCTAATCCAAAATTTGGCAGATTTGATCCATATCAACATATAGCACAGCAAATAGATCTCCCGCCAACACTCATAAACAGATTTGACCTTATCTTTGTCTTACGTGATATTCCAGAACGTGAAAAAGATGCTCTAATAGCTGAGCATGTATTAAAAGAACACAAGAGAGCTTCAAAAAAACCACCAATCCCGCCAGAGCTGCTGAGAAAATATATTGCATATGCAAAACAAAAAATAGTGCCAAAACTTACTGATGAGGCGGAAGAAGAAATCAAAAATTTTTATGTTAATCTACGCTCTATGCCGAGTGGAGGAGATGAGTTAGTAAAGCCAATACCAATAAGTGCAAGGCAGCTAGAAGCTTTAATAAGGCTTAGTGAGGCAAGTGCAAAGACAAGGCTAAGCAATAAAGTTACTGCTGAAGATGCGAGAATAGCTATAAATTTGCTTAAATTTTCTTTGCTTCAAGTAGGTTTAGATCAGGAAACAGGACAAATAGATATTGATAGAATTACTACAGGAATTCCTGCAAGCCAAAGAGCAAAAATAATTTTAATTAGAGAGACTATAAATAGGCTCGAATCAAGGCTAGGAAAAATGATTCCTATAAAAGAGCTTATCAAGGAAGTAGAAGATAAAATAAGTACTGATGAAGTTTATGAGATTATTGAAAAATTAAAAATGACTGGTGACATTTTTGAGCCTAAAAAAGGTTTTATACAAAAGACAACATGATGCTTGCAAATTTCAGAAGGAAAACTGCTATAAAGAATTGGATAGGGAATATCAATAAGGGAAAGCCTGTTTTTGATGCAGGCCGATTTATTGGAATACAGCTAAGTAGTGATCAGGGCAGCCATGGAAGCCAAGGCAGTCAAGGAATGCAAGGTATTGTTTCGAGAGTAAATATTATCGCAAATGTAATTGACAAATTTCAAGGAGAAAATTTTACTATACTTACTCTCGACGATTCAACAGGAATCATAGAAGTTAGGGACTTTGAAAATAAACTAGATAATATTGAAATAGGTGATGTTGTGCTTGCAATAGGAATGCTCAAAAGCTATAATGAAAAGATATATATAGCAAGGGAGATAGTAAAGAAGGTTCACCCTCTTTGGATTATTGCAAGAAAGCTCGAGCTTGAAAAGATTTTTGGCTTGAGAAGTGATAGCATAGATGAAAATGAAAGAAAGAGGGAGAGTGGAAGGGAAGTAAATGAGGAGAATGAGAAAAAAGAAAAAAATGAAAATGAGACTCAGCAAAGCTTTATCAAAGAAAAAATCTTGAACTTGATAAAAAAATTTGAAGAAGAAGGCAAAGAAGCTACAACAGAGGAAATTTTCCTTCAGATTGCTGAGCCTATTGACAAGATAAAAGAAGCCCTCAATGAGCTTATTGAAGAAGCAAGCATTTATGAACCAAAGCCAGGAGTGCTAAAGATATTTTAAATAGCGAAAAATGGCTGAAAAAAGGGTAAAAGAGATTATAGTTTATCTAAGCTATGAGAAATTTCGAGTTTTTTCGAGGAAAACTAGCATGAATATTAATGAAATGAAAAAGTTAAGGGATGCCTTTAGTAAGGAAAAGGCAAGAATTCTTTATACAATAAAAACACAAAAGCCAAACTCAATCTATCAGCTTGCAAAACTTCTTGGCAGGGATCCTAAAGCCGTGAAAAAAGATTTAAAGATACTTCAGCAAGCAGGAATTGTTACATTAACAGCTGTGAGAGGAGAAAGAAGATTAAAGCCTGAACTCAATGTTGATGAAATAAATGTGAAGATTATCATATAAAACTTGGAACAAAGTGGTTCAGTGGTTCAACAAGAATTCTAGCTCTAGCATGTGGAATTAAATCTTGCCTACTCCTGCTAAGTTTGATGGTTTGAGAGTTTGATGGTTTGATAGTATTGATTAGCTTTTACAGCTTGCTATTGTGTGGCTCCTGCCTAGAGTTGCTGAGGAATGCTCTTGTAGAATTTTATCTTACTAGCAAGAGGTGGTTTTCTTAACTTGAGCAAGAGAGAAAAGCTATAGCCAATCACTACAATTCCAGCAATTATGACAAGAGGAATCCATGATTTTTTCAATGCTCCGACGACTCCGCCGGTTATGCCGATACCTTCACTTCCACTGACGCTCATGCCGCCCTCGCCTCCACTCTCGCCACTTTCTCCTTCTTTGCCTTGGCTCTCTCCACTTTTTGTGCTCTCACTAACAGTTTGATTTGTTTGATTCACTTCACAGCTTCTTTCAGTCACTGGTGGTATGCCACCGCAATTGTTTAAATCAACACAGCTTCTTGTTTGCTTACCATTAACACAAGCACTCCACTCGCTGCATTGCCAGCTTGGGCTGCAATAATAACTCCTGCTGCTGCCGCCGCCGCCACGACTACCACCTCCGCCGCTGCTGCTGCCGCCAGCGCT
>JAWBVE010000009.1:0-14940 GCA_038840695.1 Candidatus Pacearchaeota archaeon | reverse complement strand
CATGCTATACCCCCAGAAATTGCAAATAGTAAGCGCTATAGGCAAATGTCAGCTGCTAAAATAATAGAGGATGTCGAGGAAAGGAGAAAGCATCCTGTGCTTTATCATATAAAAAAGCTTTTCAAGAAGGATTGAATTATCACTCGCCAACAATCGTCACAAAAATTTTTCTTGTGCGAGGGCCGTCAAGCTCAACGAAAAGGCAGTTTTGCCATGCTCCCCTAACAAGCTCGCCATCTTTTATTGGATAAATCCTTGATTGGCCGATAAAAGAGCTTGCGAGATGTGCTGCTGCATTATCGTCTATTTTATTATGCGCATACTTTTCCTGGCCTTTATAAAAAAATTCTTCAATTTTATTTTTTATATCATTCAGCAAGCCTTGCTCATTTTCATTCAAAATTAGGCAGGACGTTGAATGTAAGACATTAATTATTACTATACCTTTTTCTATTTTTGCCTCTTTGATTATTTTTTCTATAGCTTGAGTAATATCAACTATCTCTATCTTGTTTTTTGTCTTTAGTGTTATTTCTTTTTGATAAATCATTTTTACTTGTTTCATTATTTTTACTCTTTTTTGCTTATTTTTTTATTTCCTATTTTTGCCTACATTAGGAAACCATAACCAATGAGCCTCCATTGTCCTGCATAATTTCTTGCAATTGCTATGTTTGAGCCATGCAAAGGCACGATTGGAATTGTTAATTCAGCCTCAACAATAAGTTCCTTTCCTTCCTCCCTTCCTTTTTCTTCCTTCCCTTTTTCTTCCTTTCCTTCTCTTTCAGGATTTTTTTCAATCCTTTTCACTTTTGCAATTGTTACTGCTGTATTTATGCTTAACAAGAGCTGTTCATTTTGTTTTATTTCACTTATTTCTTGCTCTGTTTCTGCACCAACAAGCTTTTCAAAAAGTCTTGCTCTGAACTTAATTTTGTTTGTTATTTCTGGCAAAGTACCACTGAGGCCTACCACACAGCCAGCAAGGCCATCAGCCTTTGTTAAGCTTGGATCAAGTGAAGTTTGAATTGCAAGATTGCCATAAGGCAAAGCTTCTTTTAGTTCAGAATTACTTCTTAAACTCAAAATTTTAGCTTTTAGGCTTTTATATTCTATAATTTTCTCATGTTTTATTTCTTTTGAAATAAAAAGGCCTGGCTTTATTTCAATCTCATCACCAACTCTTAACTTGCCCTGCTTCAAAGTCCCACCGAGAACACCACCTTTCAATTGCTCTATGCTTGCTCCTGGCAAATTCACATCAAAACTTCTAACAACTAAAAAAATTGGTTTTGCATTTAAATCGCGCTCTGGCTTCGGCAGCTTTAAAAGCTCCTCAAGAATTAAATCTATATTAACCTCTTGCTGAGCAGAACAAGGAATGATAGGCACTTCTTTGTTAAGATTTTTTTTAATAAATTCCTGAATTTCAGCATATTGTTTTAAAGCTTGCTCTTTGCTTACTAAATCAATTTTGTTTTGTGCAACGATTATGTTTTTTATGCCTTTAGCCTTTAATGCCAAAAAATGCTCTTTTGTTTGTGGTTGTGGAAAGGGCTCGTTGGCGGCTACAACAAGAATTGCTGCATCGATAATTGCCGCTCCTCCAAGCATTGATGCCATCAACATTTTGTGGCCAGGAGCATCAACAAAGCTAACACTTCGCAAAGCTTTTAGGCTTTTGCTTTCACATTTAGGACAGCTCTCTTTATAAGTTAAATAGCCACAGCTTTCACAACGCCTTATAATTGTATTAGCATAACCGAGCTTTATTGTTATTCCTCTTTTCAATTCTTCGCTATGCACATCAGCCCACCTTCCAGAAAGTCGCCAGAGCAAAGTTGTCTTGCCATGATCAATATGGCCAACCAAACCAACATTTATATCTGGCTGAGAGAATTGAAATTCACTTTCCTTTACTGCTTCCTTTGTTTCTTTTTTTCCTCCCCCTTTCTTTTCCCTTTCTCCTTTTTCCATTAATATCAATCAAGCTTTTTTTTAAAAACCTTTTTAAAAGCAAAACATGCAAACACAATCACAAATTAACTACCCACCTTAACTAACTTAACTCCACTACTTACAACTCAACTACTTACTTAACTCCACTACTTACTTAACTCCACTAACTACTCTAGCTACATAATTAAAGCAACTTAACTTAAAACTAACTTAATCAAAACTAACTTAATCAAAACTTAACTCTTTCTTTTTCAAGCAAGTCTATTCTCTCGTTAATTTTATTAATTGCATTGATAATGCCTATGACATAATTATAGAGCTCTTGTATTCTTGAAGCAAACTCAAGCTCTTTTTCTCTTAAGCCCTTTTCACCTTTTTCACTAACTTGCCCAAGAACTTTTTTCATTTCATCAAGTTCAGCTTTTATATTTTCAAGATGTTTTGCTAGCTGAGATATGTTAGAACTATTATTTCTTACACTATTCATTAATTCATTTATCCTTGTCTCTTGAGCCTGAAGCCTTGCATTGATATTTGTAGTAATGCTTTTTTGCAGCTTATCAAGATTTTCCTTCAAATTTTTTTCAATATTTTCTCTTAATTCGGCTTTTGCTCTTTCAATTGTGGCAAGCTTCTCTGCTATCCTGCCATCAATTTCTTTTCCTTTCTTTGTTAAAAATTTGTTTATCTCTGCCTTTATCTTCCTTGATTGATTAGTTAAATCCTTCATTATTTTAGCATTTTCTCTCTTATAGCTCTCAAAACTTTCTAATGGAACAGCTGCATCGATTCTTGCAATTTGCTTGCTTAATTCTTTTGACAGCTCTTTTATACTATTATCGTGCTCATTGAACATCTCTTTATATTTTAAAAATTCACTAAAGCGCTTGTTTACTTCAATAAATATTGATTCAACTTTGTCAGCTGCTGCATCAGCTCTTGCTTGGATTTTTTTATATTTTGAAAGTTCTTCGCTCATTTCTTTGCTTAATTTAAGTATTTCCTCAAGATTTCTAAAAAGAGCAAGCTTGTCACGCAAATCTTTTAACTCGGCAATTATTTTTTCGCTTATTTCTTTTTGTGCATCAATTTCTGACTTTAGCGCATCAACATGCAGGTTTGTCTTGCTAACTTCTTCGAGAAGTTTTTCTGGCTTTGTTGAGCGCACGGCATCGACTGCTTTTTCTGCCTCAACAGCTATGTCTTTCATTCTGTTCTCAACATCAACAATCATAGCTCGCAAACTGCCTATGCTCTCTGATATGCCAGAAAATCTTTCCATTGTTACATTTTTAAATTCATTCAAAGCCTCAAACTGAGCTTTCAAGCGCTCGATATCAGCAAGCAGCACATTTGGAATGGATGCTTTGGCTTCTTCTTTAGCTTCTGCTTTCTTTTCTCTTTCAGCCAAAATAATCCCTTCTTTCTGAAGCTCTTCTTCAAGCCTTGCTTCTCGTTCAGCCTCTTCTCTTAGCCTTTTAGCTTCTTCCTTCGCCTCTTTTGCTCGCATCTTTTCTTCTTTTTTTCTTGCTTTAAGTCTTTCTTTCTCAATTCGCTTTCTTTCTTTTTCTTTCATCTTTAAATATTTCTCAATATCTTTATCGACTTCCTTCTCACTACTTTTCTTTCTAAATGGCCACATTTTTACTTTTTTTTACTTTTTTTACTTTTTTACCTCTTTTTACTTTTACCTCTTTTTTTAATTATTTCCAATTCTTGATTTAAATTCCTTATTTCCCTTATTCTTTTTTAGTATTTTCTCTTTCGCTCAAGCCTGCTCTTTATTTTTTCTAATTTTTCCACTATTTTTCTTGCTTCAGGCTTTGCTTTTTTGATTGTTGCACTTTTAATTGCTGCTGGAATAGCCGCAAGCTCGATTTCCTCTATTTTTACATCAACCCCTTTTCTTTTTAATTCATCTAAAAGTACCTTAACATTTTTATATTTTTCTTCCAGCTCAGCAAAAATATCCGCCCTTCGTGCCTGCCTTGCCTCCTTTGCCTCCTTCTCAAGATATTTTTTTCTTTCTTCTTTTGCTTTTTCTACAGCCTTTTTAATTTCCTTTATCTCAACAAGTTTTATTTCTCTCGCAAGTGGCTTAATTTTCAAAGCCTCGATTTCTTTTTTAACTCTTGCCTCGAGGCCTTCTAGATAAATGTCTGCCATTGAAAAGTTGCCTGCTTTTACTTTGTCAAGTGCAAGCTTAAGCTCTATTCTCAAGTCAAAGACATCTTTTTTCTTTGCTATTTGCTCTATTAAAGCCTCTAGCCTCTCGATGCGCTCATTATATTTTCTATACTTTTCTAGTTCCTCATCACTTAGCCTCGTTACTGAGTGCAAGATCGGCCTGAATGAAACAAAATAAGGCCTTCCTCTATTATATTCTGGATTCACTACCATACCAGTTCCAATAGCTGCTTTGACTATTGACTTTAACATATCCTCTCCATACTTTAATTTTATTCTATCTAAATCACTCTCCTCTCTTGTTCTTAGCTGTATTTCTGTCATGATGTTGGCTTTAATAGCTCCTACGAAATCAGCTGTTACTTGGCTTATTAAGATAAGCCCTATTCCCCATTTTCTAAATTCTCTGCAACCTCGCTCAAGCTGTATAAAGCCCTCTCCGCTTCCGCCGAACTTTGGCAATAATCTATGCACTTCATCATAAACAAGCAATAGCTTCAACTCTCTCGACTCTTTTGGATTCATATCAAAAATTTGTTTAATGCTACTAGCTACAAACAAATCAATGTCTTTAGGTTTAAGCTTGTTAAGTGTAAATATGTGAATTTCTCCAGGCACAATATATTTCTTTATATCAAGGAATTGTCTTGGATCAATAACCTCATGAATATTTCCATTAAATGCTTTAGCATCGCTAAGCTTCATATGGAAATCAGGATAATACTTAAGCATATATCGCTCCTGACATTTTCTTAAGAAGCCGGTCCACTGCGCACTCGGATCAAAAACAATTACTGCTATTTTTTTCATTAGTGCTTCTTCAACAATGTCCTGAGCTGCTATCGTTTTACCACTTCCTGTTGAGCCAGAAATGATTGTATGCATTTGTAGCTTGTCTAAATCAAGGAAAGCCCTTACTTTTGTTTCTGCAATATGCCCTATCCATGCAGACCTTTCTGTTGGTTGTGGCAGCAGATGATATTCAACAGGAACTCTATAGCGCTTTCGCTTAGCTTTTTCATACTCATAAATTTCTAAAGAGGCTAGGTTTAGCAGTATAAAGCCAATCACTGCAAGAATTAGCCATATTGGAATTCCTAAAATTTTTATTTTATACCAAGGATAGCCAACGCTGAAATAAGTTAAGGCAGTGGCTTGCTGAGTCTTTTCTTTAACTTGATAAGTTGCAGTGCCCCTAACAATGTAGCGGCCATATTTCATATTTTCTGGAATATGTATCTCTATAACTCTTGCAATTGTTGTTTCTACTGCAATGGTTTCTTCTTTTTTTAATACTGTTTGTAAAAGCTGAGGGTCTATAACTTCTAGCAATAAAGTTACATCAATTCGCCCTCCACCAAGGCCTAAATTGAAAAGTTCTGCTTGAATGCGCAGGTTTGAGCCTGGAGGAACTTTTGTGTCTATTGGAGATAGCCTCAAATCAAGGAGCTTTTCTTTTGGCTCAAGCACTCTGATTGTTACTGGAATGCGCAGCGTTGTGGCACCGCTAATTAAAATGGAGCCTATATACAAGCCAGGCTTTTTCTTTTCTGGAATTGCTACCATAACTTTAAGCTCTTCAGCGCTTTTTGGCTTTAAAGAAAGCTTTAATGGAGAAACGCTTACTAGTTCAGCAACATCTCCGCTTATTGCAACTAAAAATTCCTGCGTTGTATTTGCTGTATTCGCAATTCTCACCTTAATATCAACACTTTCGCCAGGATAAAGTTCCTTGCTTATTTCTCCTATATCAAGTTCAAGATTTTCAGCCCTGCCGAGAGCCGCTATAAGCTCTCTCTTAAGCCTTTCAAGCTCGCTCCAGCTAATGCCGCCACCTCCGCCGCCAGCTGCAGGAGCACCACCTCTACCTCCAACAATTATTGGTGGAGCAACTCCTGAACGGTCTTCCACTAGCAAGAAACCTGAAAGGTTTTGAAGCCTAGCTGTTACAGTCACGCCAGCAGTGCTTGCATTAATTGCTTCCCAAAGCGTCTCATTTGTGCCTATACACTGCTCTAGATAGAAAGCATAGTTGCTACATCTATAAATTTTCAAATTTTGTGGGTTTAGCACATAGCGAGGATCAAATGTAAATCTAATAAGGACTTCGTCATAGCTAAAATTAGCATCGACTGCCAAGCCATCTTTTGTAACAAGATAAGAAGCTATAGATATATCTGTTGGAAGTTTTTTTATCTTGATTGCATCATTGCTAAGTTGAGAAATATTTACATTATAAAATCTCAACATTGCATCACCAATATAAATAATTACATCTGCCCTCCCGCTATAAAATATAACATCATAGCTAGCATTTAATGTTAAATTTAGATAGCATATGCTCGAATTAGGCAAGCAAAATGTGAAGTTTGCACTCTGATTTTTATCATTTAGCTCGCCGCTAGCATTAATTTCTGTATAAACTTTAAAGAATCCTGTTGCATTAGCCTTATTATTGCTTGTATCATTGACTTCAACATAAACCAAATAGTCGCCCTCGCCAAGAGTGTTTGAATTGATAAGATATGTGTAGTAGCCCTGCACTGGGCTATCCATTAAAACTTCAAACGAGCTGTTTGTCCAGAAATTTGTTATTTTTAGCTTTGCTTTATCAAGCTGCAAGTCATCGCTTGCATTAAGCTCTATAAGTGCTGTCTCGCCAAGTTTAACAAAAGGTGTAACAAATGATGTTATATTTGGACTAAACGTATCATAAATTACTTCAAAGCTCCCACTATAATTGCCGCGATTGCCGCTCGTGTCATTTGCATAAATCACAAAGCTATAGTTGCCTGTAGCTTGAGGAGTATAGCTAAACAATGGATTAACTTTCGTGCCTAGATTGTCAAGTTGGATTATGCTTGAATTAGGCAATCTGAGCATTAGCCATACTCTATCTATATAAGTTGCGCCATCATCATTATCGACGCTTGCTGTAATGTCAAGAGGTATGTTAATATAGTGATTTCCGCTTATGTTTGTTATGCTAACATTCTCTATCGTAGGAGGCATGTTTAGCACTCTTACATAAACCAAGCTCATATTGCTTGTTGGGCTAGCACTAATGTTTGTGAAGTTAATTGTTAAATTATAAAGCCCAATGCTTGATGTAGAGACATAGTAGGCATTATAGCTTAATGTTAATGATGTGTTTGTTCCCTTGTTAATATAAAAGCTTGTTGGATTGCTTGCTGCACTCCAGAAATTTTGCCCTGTGATGTTTCCACCATAGGCTATACTAAAGTTTAAAGGTATGTTTCCTTTGTTTGTTATGTTAATAGCAAATATTGGCTTTATTCCAGTGCCAAATCCAATTTCAGCATAGCCAGGCACTTGCCATTCCCATCTTCCATCAGCAAGCACGCTTACATTAATTTTTATTGAAAGATTGTTTGCATTGCCTGTAGTTACTTTTATGCTTCCATTGTAAATTCCTGGATCCTGGTAGGTTGGAATAGTAAGTGTTAACTTAATAAAGTCATAAGTTGGCTGGCCTTGGCAGCTTACATCCTTTGAGAGCGGACAGCACAGAAGTGGCTTTGTTTGTGTTCCTGTTGAATTCCAGACAAGGCTTAGCCATGATGGGCTAAGTGTATCAGGAACAAATGATAGTGTTAGATTTCTTGCATCGGCATTTCCGCTCGAGTTAACACGAATATAAAAGACTGCTGTTTTACTATGATTTACATCAAAGCTACTCTCATCAACACTTTCAATATATGCTATTCCACTAATATTTACTTGACTTTGTGCAACAGCATCTCCTATGCTTCCATCATTGTTTTGCCATGATGCATTCCAAAGAATAACAGCATTTTGGTTTTCACCAATGCTTTCATTTATCTCAAGAGTAAAGTTCTTGCTGCATGTTTGGCCAGGTTCAATGACAGTGCAGATTTGAGGAGCATTAAGTATTTTATAACCCCAGGCATAAGAGCCTCCTATCTGTTTTACATCAATTACAACATTACTTGCATTACCAAAACCAGCATTTGTTGCATTTACAGTTATGTTTGTATAGTAGACCTGTGCAAGCTTATCATATACTACTTTATTCTCAGGGCTAAGTGCAATGCTCGTTGTTGGCTCTTGCAAATAGCTTTGAATTGCTTTACTTGATTTTATATAAAGCGCTGTTTCATTTTCAGCTGTAACAGTTATTATAACATTGCCTCCTCTAACTTCCTTGCCCTCGCCAACAAAAAAGCCAAGATTGCAGAGCGTTGTGGCATTGCAATATTTTATCGCGCTACTTGGCATGCTCAAGCTTGTTACATTAACAACAAAGTTGCCCTGTAGCAAGGCAGAATTGCTATAGTTAGTATAATTAGCTGTTATGTTTAGATAGCCGCTTGTTAAGTTATAATCAAAGACAAAGTCAGTGGTTGTGTTGTGGCATGTTGCATAAATAAGGCTTTGCTCACCATAAATTCTGTCAGGATCGCTGTAGTTAAATTTAAGCGTGTGATTGCCAACTGCTGTTAGAGCTGTAAGTGTTTTTGTTAAAAAGCCTCTTTGATCAGTAATGGCTGTTCCTGCAGAGCTTGAGTCATGATAAACAGCTATGCTTGCATTCGCAAGAGGCAAGTTGTTATGGGCATAGCTAATATAGCCGCTTGCTGTAACGTTTGTGCCTGCCAAATAGCAATAAGCTGGAAGTGATAAATCAAAGTTGAGGTTTGTAATAATAAGATCAGCATAAGCATAAGTTGGTCCTGGAGCAATCGAATCATTCCATGCAACAAAATCAATATCATAGCTTCCTATATCAAGCTCATTGCCTGGGCCAAGGCTATAACTTACATTGCATTGAGCAACGCCATAACAATGCTTTGTTATGCTTGTTGTTGAATTGCGCACAGTTATGTTCCAATCACCGCTCGTTATTTCACCAGTCACTTTTCTTACAATTGCAGAAATATTGGCAAGACCATCGTCAACATCAACGCCAGGATAACTTGTATTTTGGCCTTGAATAGTAATATTTGTAATAATTAAGCCAAGATAAACCCAAACTTCTGTCTGATTCTCACCATAAACTCCATAGCCATCACTCACATTTACTTTTATTATTCTGTTTCCTGCATCTGCCGGAGAGAAAGTAATCCATGCATAATAATAGCCACTCTCATTGACTGTTGCTGTGCTCACTAAATTGTCATCTTTATAGATATAGACTGTTTTTCCAGCAAGTGCTGTGCCATTATCATAGAATACATAACCATCAAACTTAGCAGCAACTCCTGCTGGGATATTTGTTGTTTGCTGGCCTCCAACCCAGCTTGTTACATTAATATAGATATCTCTTATTGTCATATTTCCTGAGACATTGGCGCTTGGGTAATAATAGCTCGTTGCTTCAGCATAGACCGGCACAATAGAGCCTAAGCCATAGCTTGAAAAAGTTCCTTCACAAGGATTTAGGCTGCAAGTAGCATATAAGCTATTATTTAGCCATACAGTAAAATTACTAATTGCAGTATTTGGGATTGTTTGATTAAGTAAGGTTTTGTAAATAAATTGATAGCTTACTGGTTGTTCGCTAACATCAATTAACCAATCATGTTGTCCATTTAAATAATAATCAAGCCATGTCTCACATGCATCGCCAATGTCATTGCCATTGAAATCATACTGGTCTGGATTGAAAGCAGTAGGGCAATTATCTGGGCATGAATCTGCTATTGCATCGCTATCAGGCTCACTTCCAGAATAAAGCTGATAGCTTGGCGTGGCTCCTATGTAGTTAGCTCTATCATAGCCGCACAGCCTCTTTATATAAATCGAGCCATTTTTGCTTGGATCAGGCGAGCTCACATTAGCAGTTGACTCAGATATGAACAAATTGCTTGACGAAGTTAGATTGAGTGTCCCGCCGTAGCCACTATATGCCGGATTTGTCAAACAGCTTCCTCCTCCTAAATCAAGAGAAGAATTACTTATATTTATAAACTCTGAGTTAATTGTTATGTTTCCACCATTGCCTCCTCTATCCCAATAAGAATTCCCTCCTCTTAAATCAAGAGAAGAACTACTTATATTTATAAACTCTGAGTTAATTGCTATGCTTCCAGCATGGCCCCCATTCCCATAAGAGGTGCTCCCTCCTCTTAAATTAAAAGAAGAATTACTTATATTTATAAACCCTGAGTTAATTGTTATGCTTCCACCATTGCCTCCATAATTATAACTAGCATCCCCTCCTCTTAAATCAAGAGAAGAATTACTTATATTTATAAACCCTGAGTTAATTGCTATGTTTCCAGCATTGCCTGGATACCCATTATAATACTGCGTTTGTCCCCCACTTGTATTTAAACTTGAAGCCGGATATAAAAATAAATTTTGAGTTGTTATGTTTATTGTATTTCCATTACCGGCATAGCAACCATTACATGAAAGACCCATCGAGCTTATGTTTCCATAAAGTTTCAAAGTCGTAGAATTGATATTTATTTTTCCAGCATAGTATGCTGGGTTGCCTTGACTCCCCCCTTGACTCCACACGCTTCCATAGATTGTCATAACATCGGCAAAAATTGTGATGTCGCCAGAGTTGTAATTTCCTGCTGGCGTATAAATTTGTCCGCCGAATGCTATAGTTAAATTTCCTGTTAGGTTTATTGTGAAAGAAGCGCTGCCTGGGCTTGAGCTAATGCTGCCTGTTCCATAAATATAAAGATTTGGCTTTCCTATGTCTGATGAGCTTATTGTTGTTGGCTTATAGATATATTGAGCTGTTGAAATATAACATGTGCTCTCATCAGTAACATCACAGCTTATTTTCTTCTCCCTAATCGTGGCATTATCAGTTAGATTTAGCCAATCAAAGTCACTTGCATAACAGCTTACATTGTAAGTTATATTGAAAATCCCTGTGCCTGACCAATTTGCAACTCTTGTATATTCAAAGAGCTTGCTGCTTGAATTATAATCCATTGAATTATCGGCGCTATCATCAAAAGAGATTTTACATTGTCCAAAGCTAAGAGGATTGCCAACCGAGTCAGTGTAATTTGCAAAGAACTTTATTGTTTCATTTATGTAAACCAAGCCGTAGCCATTTACATATGGCATGCCTAAATCTGTTTCATCCCAGATTGTTAAATTTGAATAGTTTCCTGAGGTTTGGTTTGCCTGAATTTCGAGCTCTGAAATTCCAAGCTGCGTGCCAGAAGTTCCTGCTTCGGCTTGAGTTTCTGTTTCATTTGTGGCTTCGCTCACAACACCAATTGTTTTTGAATATCGCGCGGCTTCGCTATTATTTTGATAAACAACAACCTCTATTGAGTAATTTCCTTCTTCTGCTGGAGTAAAGGATATGGGCAAATTCTCTGCCGTTATGTTCTGGATTACTTGCAAGGGCACTCCGTCTTTTGTTATAGCAACATCATAGCTAGAGCCTTCTGAAATTTCTGAAATTGGAATATTTATGCTAACAAGCTCGCCGACAGCATATGTATCTTTATCTGTGAGGCCTTGCTCGATTGTGTAGCCAACAAGCCTTGACTGCCTTGACTTTAAAATGAACAAAAGTACAAGAAAAATTAGCGCTATTATTAAAATACTCGTCAAAGCTCGCTTTGCTCTTGCTTTTTGGGCCCCTTTTCTTATTACAAAATGATGCATGAAAATTTATGCTAAGAATATTTAAAAAGATTATTCAAGCAAGAAGCAAGTATCTTAATTTTTCGAAATAAGAATTATTTAACTTTTATTTAACTTTTTTCCTTTGGCTTAATAATTTCATCTAAAGGCTTTGAGCCTTCTTTCAAGACTTTTAAATTAATTTGTACAACGTCAGTGGCTATTTCTTCTCCATGCACACTTTTTTTCTTTCTTAGCCCCTTCGGCCTGCTTTGGCGCATTCCTTTTCCATATTTTAACAAGACTCGCCTTACACTACTTCCAGGAATTCCCTTAAGGCCAGGAAATCCTCTTATATCAGAAAAGCCAGTGATCTCAAACTCATAGCCACTAAACTCTGAACCAAGACTCTCACCGCTTATCTTGTCACCTATCTTTTTTCCAATAAACGCGCTTTCCTTTTCCTTTTGTATTTCATAATGAAAAGTCCTTCCGCTTTTTGTTGCTATATCCAATTTCATAATCTTGACTGGTTTTTTGATTTAAAAAACTTTTTATAATAACTTTTTATAACTTTATAAATCTAAAAATTTTATTTTAGAATGAATAATAGTTTGAGGCGTGGGCTTGGGTTTGGGCTAACCTCTGCTGTAATAACAACACTTGGTTTAATCATAGGGCTATATTTTTCAACAAACTCAAAGTTAGTTGTTATCGCAGGAATTATTGTTATTGCTATTGCAGATGGGCTAAGTGATAGTTTTGGCATGCATATAAGTGTTGAATCTGAAGCAAGATACAAGCCAAAGTATATATGGCAGACAGCTCTTGCAACTTTTATGGCTAAATTTTTTATTGCAATTGGTTTTTTGATTTTTGTTATTCCTTTCTCTAAAAACATAGCATTAATATTAAGCATCATTTATGGCCTATCTCTTATCGCTATTTTTAGCTTTCATATAGCAAAAAAGGGGAAGATAAAGCCTTACAAAGTTGTTTTAGAGCACTTAATTATGACTGTAATTGTTATATTTATCTCATTTGCAATAGGCAGGCTTTTAAATTGTTTTATAAAATAAAGGCGCAAGTATGCAAGTCTAAATTAAGATTTTTGTTATTTTTGCTTTCTCTTTATCTCAATAATTTCTTCAAGCAGCTGAAGTTCATCTGATGTTAAGAGATGTCTGTTAGCTTTTAACTTTTTGATTTCATCATCGCTTAAGTCTGAATAAAGGATCTCGCCTTCTTTTATTTGCCTGCCTATAGTTATGTCTGGCAGAGCAATAGCCACTTCATCATTTTTTCTTGCTTCCTCTATTGGCTTGTTCTCTGATTGCATGCTCTTAACTTTACTAATAGGCCTTCCCTCAGCATTCATTAAAGGAGTATCTTTTCTTAACAAGCCAGCAAGCACGCGAATGCCGCATATAGCAGGCTTACTACTTCTAAAGACCATTCCCTTAAGCAACTGAATCTTTGCAGGAAAGCTTAGCTGAGAGAGTTTTTGCCTCTCTATTTCCTTTTCCTTTGCCTCTCTCCAAGCAAAAAAATCATCTATGAGCCTATAAATAACATCGCCTGTAAAAATAGCAACTTTAGCCTCCCCCAGCTCTTTTTCTAGCTCTTCCTCTAGTTTTACATTAAAGCCAAGAATAGCAGCATTAAGAGGCTCTTTTTGTAAAGTGCTTAGAGCTATTGTTATATCAGCTTTTGTTATTCCTCCTATTCCTGCTTTCTTTACTTGAATTCCACTTTTCTTTAATAAGCCAATTAAAGCCTCTAATGAGCCAAGAGAATCGGCTTTTACTACTATGCCATTTTTATCAAGCTTTAATATGTCTTTGACTATTGCTGTAAGCTCTGAGCATTTTTCTTCAGAAATTAACGGCTGCTTTGAAGCTATAAAAGGCATCCCGGCAAATATCTCTTGCTGCTTGACTGGCTGGCCTGGCACTGGCTCTATAGCTAATAACGCTCTAAAGCCCGTTGATGCTGAAATGCTTTCTACTTGTTTAAAGCCTCTTGCAAGAGGCAAGGCCTCAAAAAGAGCTTTGATTCTAGCCACTACAGGACTTTCAAAGCTTGCAACAATCAAATAATCATCCCTGCTCAATATACCATCATAAAGAATACAATCATAATAGAGCAGCCCTTTTTCCTTCACAACCTCAAGTACATTGCCCCTAGCCTCTTCGCCAAGCTTTAACTTGTTGAGAAGATAACGTTGTGCCAAGCCCGCAAGAACAACAAGAAGATCGCCCACGCCATCATTTGTTTTTGCAGAACAAGGAATTAAGGCTACTTTCTTTGTGAAATCACTTATTTTCCAATAGAGCTCTGCATCAAAGCCTATTATTGATAGAGCTGTCATTAAGTTAAGAACTTTGTTATCAAACTCTTGTTTTGTAAATGCTTGCTGCTGCTCAACTAGTTTAAAAATTGGAAGCTCTGGATTAGGCTTCCAGCCAGCAAGCTTATCAATTTTGTTTAAGGCTATTAAAAAAGGAGTTTTGTTTTTTTTCAAAATTTCTATGGTCTCGCGAGTTTGTTCCATTATTCCTTCATTGATATCTATAACAAGAATTGCCAAATCTGCAATGCTCCCGCCTCGCTGCCTTAAATTTGTAAAAGCTGCATGCCCTGGAGTGTCAATAAAAAGAAAACCAGGAACTTCTATTGTAATTTTTAACCTTTCCAAGAGCTCTTTATATTTTTTTTCTATAAAGTCTCGAGGCACAATACTAAAAGAAATTTTTTGTGTAATTGCGCCTGCCTCTCTCTCAGCAAGCTTTGTTTGCCTAATTGCATCTAGCAAAGATGTTTTGCCATGATCAACATGGCCTGCAACAGTCACGATTGGCTGCCTTATCTTTGCCTGCCTTTCTTGCTCTTGCTTTTTCATCTCTTTCATTTTGTCTCTTTCATTTTCTTAATTTTAGGCGTTTAGATATTTTAATTATTTAATTATTTCTTTAATTAGTTTATGATTGGCTATGATTAGTTTATGATTGCTAGGTTTGCGACGATGCAAGTTATAAAATCACACAAAAAAATGCTTTATTTCAAAATAGCAACATTCCACTTGAAATAATGCTTTAACCTTCCTTTCTTTTTAACTCCTAACATATATTTTACAAGATTGAAATGCTTTTAAAAGGCATGGCTTTAGTTCTTGATTATATTGAAAAAATTGACATGATAAGCCAA
>JAWBVE010000008.1:0-19336 GCA_038840695.1 Candidatus Pacearchaeota archaeon | reverse complement strand
CTATTGTTCTGCCCCCTTCATACAGACTCTTTTTTTCTATTCCCGGTATCTCAATAGCAATCTCATCTCCTTGAGGGTTAAATGGTATCTTATCAATAAAATATCTTGATTTATCTTGAGGCATCTCATCTGTCTTCAGGAGAGGTTCAAATTCCTTTCGCAATTTTTTTATTTTATTCTCATCCATCAAAGAGAGCATTGTCTTCATGAATGAGAGGCAATCATCCGGGTCATTAATATCGCTTTCACCGTAGAAACCAAACCTCCTGGGGACAAGTTCCCTCTTTGCGAGCTCCCTAGGAAGCCAGCCAAGTGATGTATAAAAGACCGAACATAGTTTATCATTCTTCCTGTAAAAATAGACGATTCTCGCTGCAATTGATATGAAAGTAGAAACGCGCTCCTCATTTTTTAAAAGATTCTTTTTTATCTCTTCAGCAGGTGTGCCTTCTATTATGCGTATGTGGTCTGGTCGCAGGTTAATAGCAAAACCGCCAAACCATGTCTGAAGCTCTATCTTATCTTCGAGTGCCATAACATATTATATAAAAAGGATTTTTAAATTTTTTGCTATTTGCAAGTGATTATAAAAATCTAAAATACTAAAATCTAAGAAAATCCAAAGAAAATCCAAGAAAGCACTAATTTTTAAATATTACTTACTTAGTTAATATTGAATATCATTGTGCAATCATTGCGCCCCGGTGGTGTAGAGGCCAAGCATTCAGGCCTTTCGAGCCTGAGACCCGAGTTCGAATCTCGGCCGGGGCACTCTGGCTAAGAGCCGAACCGAAAGATTTATAAATGGATTTATTTTAATCAAAAAATGCCAGAGAAACCAAATTTGAATGTAGTGTTTATAGGGCATGTTGATCATGGAAAATCAACTACAATAGGAAGACTTCTATTTGAAACAGGAAACTTCAGTGAACAAGAACTTAAGAAGATGAAAGAAGTAGCTGAAAAGCTTGGAAAGGCTGGATTTGAATTTGCTTTCGTTATGGATAGGCTAAAAGAAGAGCGTGAAAGAGGATTGACTATTGATTTAGCTTATAGAAAGCTTATAACAAAGAAATATCAAATTACCATTATTGATGCTCCTGGCCACAAGGACTTTATTAAGAATATGATAACTGGAGCTAGCCAGGCTGATGCAGCTTTTCTTGTTGTAGCTTGCCAGCATGGCGTTATGCCGCAAACAATTGAACATATATTCCTTGCTAGAACAATGGGTGTTGATCAGATGGCAGTAATTATAAATCAGATGGATACTGTAAATTATGATCAAAAAAAGTTTGAAGAAGTTAAGGCTGCTGTTTCAAAACAGCTTCAGGCAGCAGGTTATAAGCTTGAAAAAATAAACTTTATTCCTGCTTCAGGATATTATGGCGAAAACATAACGAAGCCAAGCGAGAAAATGCCTTGGTATAAGGGGCCAACAGTACTTGAACAATTCGACTTGTTTGAAGAGCCTAAGAAACCTGTTGATTTACCACTTAGAATGCCTATCCAGGATGTTTATTCTATTACAGGCGTTGGTACTGTGCCTGTTGGCAAAATAGAGACTGGAAAGATGAAACCTGGAGATAAAGTTATTATATTGCCTGCAAGAACTGGAAAAGGAATTGTTGGTGAAGTTAAAACAATAGAAATGCACCATCAAAGTCTAAGCGAAGCTGTGGCAGGAGATAATGTTGGAGTTAATATAAGAGGTGTAGGAAAACAAGATATAGAAAGAGGCGATGTAATTGCTCATGTTGATCAGGCTCCAACTGTTGCAGAGGAATTCATAGCACAAATAGCTGTGATAAATCATCCAACTGTTATAGCACCAGGTTATACTCCTGTTTTCCACATTCATACAGCTCAAGTCCCTTGTCAATTTGTTGAAATACAAAAGAAACTAGACCCTAAAACTGGTCAACCACTTCCAGAAAAACCAGAATTTTTGAAAAATGGAGATGTTGCAATAGTCAAGCTAAAGCCACTAAAGCCAGTTGTAATAGAACCACAAAAAGTAAACCCACACATGTCAAGATTTGCAGTTAGAGATGCAGGCAGAACAGTTGCTGCAGGAGTTTGCATAGAAGTAAAGGCAAAGCCAATTTAAAGTTGTGTCCCTGTTAATTGCTATACTCTGCTACTTCATTACCCTCGCATTCTCTTTTAAACTCTTCTAGGCCAAGCAAAGCCAGGATGCTGAGTTTTTGAAGAAGATAAAATGAGCAAAGGCTATGAAAAATCGAGCAAGAGCTAGAAAGAAAGCTTAAAGCGATAGAAGCCGATTTAGCAGAGATGACAACTTGCTAGAATGCGAAAGACTGAAGAGAAAATAAAGAAGCTTGAACAAAAGATTGAGAATGAGTGGAGAATATGAAGAATTGCACAATGTAGAATATAAAGGCTGAAAGCTTTTTTCATGATGCTTAGTTTTTGGGGAAGTATGAGGGAAAGATAGAAAAGTATGAAATAGAAAATAATTTTGTTTCAGAAATAAAAATTCTTCAAGGCGCTGAAGATGTTTATAAGAGTGGTGATTTTAAAAACCTAAAAAATTTGAAGAAAGTGAACATGTCTTGGCCAGCCATTGGAGAGCTTGAAGAGCTCACAGCCGACAAGCTCCCAGAGGGCCTCCCAGAGGGCGTAGAGGAGATTAATGACAAGGGGTGCAAGAAGTTAAAAAAATGCAGCTTAAAAGGCTTAAAGAATTTAAAGAGGTTGTGGATAGCCTGTTCAGCCATTAAAAAGCTTGGCCCAACCTGCCCGAGAGCTTAGAGGAACTGAGGATGAGCAATGACCAAGATGTGAGTGAAATCAGGAGATCTGAGGTTTAAGCACCGAGATTGGCTGATGCTTTTCTCACTAGTTTTAAGTAAAATTTGATAAAAAAATTTTTAAACTCATGTGAAAAAGTAAAAAATAAACTTTGTAAAAAATAAAATTTGAAATAAATACAGAAAAAAAGTAAAACAAAATGGCAATCGTGTGTAAGTTTGGTGGAACTTCCTTGGCAAATGCAGAACGTATTAATAAGGCTTATGAAATTGTTAAAGATAATCCAAAAAGACAATATGTTGTTGTAAGTGCACCAGGAAAAGAAAGCAAAGGCGATACTAAAGTTACTGATTTGCTGATAAGTTGTGCACAGGGATATATCATTGAAGGCACATTCACTAACGCTTTGAAAAAAGTTGAGGAGAAATTTTTAAGAATTACGAAAGAGCTCGGCTTAGAAATTGGCGAAGAGCTATGCAATGAACTGGAAAAACGAATTAAAAGCTACAATGAAGGCATTAACAAGCTAGAATATCTTGATCTCATAAAGTCTTTCGGAGAGAGAGCAAATGCACAAATAGTATGTGCTTATTTTAATAAAAAAGGTCTAGAATCTTATTTAGCGTTGCCAGAAGAAATAGGCCTTTATGTTACGTCTGAGTTTGGCAAGGCCTATGTGCTTGATGAAAGTTATGAAAATATAAAAAGCAAGCTTAGTGAAAATAAAAGTGAAAATAAAGGCATAGCAGTGATTCCTGGATTTTATGGCATAACCAAAGATGGCAAAATCGCAACATTTGCGCGAGGAGGAAGCGATTTGACTGGAAGTATAATTGCTGCTAGCATTGATGCTGAGATTTATGAAAATTTTACTGATGTCGATGGAATTTTTGCTGCGGATCCAAGAATAATCGAAAACCCAAAAATGATCTCAAAGCTAACTTATGATGAAATGCGTGAGCTAAGTTATATGGGCACAACAGCTCTCCAAGAAGAAGCAGTAATTCCTGTAATGAAAAAAGGCATACCAATTCATCTAAGAAATACGTTTGCCTATCCAAAAGAAGGAACTTATATTGTTGGTAAAAAAGAAGATAGTGGCGTCGTAGGAATAGCAATGAAAGAAGATTTTATAAGTATAAATCTGAGGAAGTGGCTATTAAATAGAGAAAAAGGTGTTTATGGTAAAATAGCAAATATCGCTCTTAGTGAGGACATTTCAATTGAGCATATTCCTAGTAGTGTTGATAGTCTTTCAATAATAATCCACTCTAGTCAACTTGAAAATAATAAATTAGAAAAAATAGTGAAAAAAATAAGTGATGAGTTAAAGCCAGATAGAATAGAAGTGGATGACAACTTAACATTGATATGTGTAGTCGGTGAAGGAATGAAACAAACAATAGGTCTTGCTTCGAGGGCAACAACAGCTCTTGCAAGGGCAGGGATAAATATAAAAATAATTAATCAGGGAGCATCTGAAATAAACATGATTTATGGTGTTAGAAAGGAAGATGGCAAAAATGCTATAGAGGCCCTCTACAGAGAATTTTTTTAAAATTTTTTAATACAAGATGGATGAAGACGAACAAATAAAAATCAAAAAACAAAGTAAAAAACGAAATAAAAAAGATTGGATTGTACTAGGTCTTGCAGGGGCTTTATATTTTGGCCTTATTTTTTATATTAGACACGAGGATGCAAAAATAAAAAGGCAAGAACTAGTAGAATGCCTAAAAAATTCATCAACAATTGAATATAAAAAGAGTGAATACAAAGATAGCATTGGCGGAAATTTTAATCTTTATGAAATTTGTAAAAATTTACTCGACGAAAAAGAATTGAAGCCTTACAAAAATCGAAAAAATCTTTATATATGCATCGATGATTTAACATTGATAAATTCAAAAGCCTCTGACATGCTTTATTCTCGCTCATACGAAGAAGTTAAAGAATGTTTAAAAAAGAAAGAAAAGGAAAGATCAAAGGAAAGATAAAAGGAAAGATCTAAAAGTGCTTTAGAAAAATACAAGTGAGAGCAAACACCTTTTCCATCATTTTCATATCCTCCGTCGTTTCCTTTTCCTCATTATCCTCTATCGTTTCCTCATTATCCTCTATCATTCCCTTCTTCTTTCCCTTAGTGTCCCTCCACTTCCCTCCTCCTTTTCACTCTCCCTTCCTCCTTTCTGCTCTCTCTCTGCCCCCTCTTCGCTCTCCCTCGCTCCTCTCCCTCCCCGCTCTTCCTCCCTCGCTCTCCTCGCTCTCCTTCCTCGCTCACCCTCTCGCTTCCTTCACCCCTCTCTCGCTATTTCTTCACTCTTCTTTCATTTTTATTTCAATATTGACTTCTCTTGGTATAGGAAGTCTTATTATGTTATGAAGTAATTTTTCTTCAGCAGGAACTTCGATGAGCCGTTTATGAATTCTCATTTCAAACTTATCATAAGTTTCTGTGCCTGCCCCGCAAGGGCTTCTCCTTGTTGTGATCCTTAATTTTTGTGTTGGTAATGGGATAGGCCCTCTAACAACTACTCCTTGTTTTTTTGCTATATCTAATATAGCATCCACTACCTGATTTAATTCCTCTATATTCAAGCTCGCAAGTTTTATCCTTGCTCTCATTTTTTCTTATTCTTTTTTTCTTATTCTTTTTTTCTTATTCTTTTTTTATTTTATTCTTTTATCTCCACATCGATTCTCTTTTTTCCTGGAATTTTTGGGAATGTTTTCTTTAAAATCTCTCTAATAGGGTTTATAAATTCTTTTGTTGATGCAACTAAGAATAATGTATCACCAGGCCTAATTAATGCTGCATTTCCAACAACTGAACCAAAAGCTTGCTGCATACCTTTAGAAAGCCTATCAGCTCCTGCTCCAGTCAAGACTTTATTTTCTCTCAAAACTTGATGTGGGTAACTTACAATAGAAAAATAATAATTACTCTTTCCAACTTTTTTATCAAGTTCGCGCAAAATTTGTTTTCTACTAGCCTCGAGCGCATTATCTCTAACTTGCATTGCTGCTTCACTAACAAGCTTTATTAGAGTATTTAGTTTTCCCGAATTATAGGCTTCAAGATTTCCCATAGCATATTTTTGAATCTTTGGTGGAAGCCATCCTTTGATAAAATTAAGTGCTCGCTTCTTACTTTTTCTTGTGTAAGCAGGGCTTCTTGGTTTTGTGAATGGGGTTGCTTTTTTTATTACCATCTTAACTATAATCTTTAACCTATAATCTTTACTTTACTTCCAAGCGCTTGGCCAGGCAAGCCTCTCTCGAAATGAGCAAGTAAAGTTGATTTATTTCCATGCAATCTTTTGATTATGCCTTTAATTTTCTTTCTCTTCTTGCCCTCGCATTCATAAATAACTTCCTTGCCAATCAATGCTTTAGCTTTCTCTCTTGGCATATCAACAACTAGCAAAAATTGTCTCGGCGTATACGTATGCCTTCCCCGTCTAAAATTTGCAATTATTGCTTCAACTTCCATTTTATGAATATCTCGCCAGGTTTTTTAAACCTTACTTACTGTGCTTGCCCTCTAACCCTCCACTATCTTCATAACTCTATTCTCACTGCTTTCTCACTGCTAGCTTTGCCTTTGCCCCTCATTCACTCGAGCAGCCTAGCCTAGTCTAGCCTAGTCCCAGCACTCTAGCTCAGTAATCTAGCTAATCTAGCCGGATGCTTTGATGCTTCAACTTTTTTAATATTTTTTCAGTATTTTTCCAAAGGTCCTCTTTAGTTGTGTTATTCATTAGCTTAAAATCAGCATATCGCTTTGTTATATTAAAATGGAAAATCTTGTTCTCTTCATTTTCAATTTTCTTAAATTCATCCAAGCTTATTTCTTTTTCTTTGCCACGTCTTCTTTTTCTTGCTCTTTCCCATCTTAATGCTATAGGCGCATCAACAAAAATTATTTTTGCATTAAATGCTTTTTTTAGCAAATGTGCATCTTCAGGATTGCGCAGGCCATCAACGACCCACTTATTATGCTTTGATGCTTTTATCTTTGCAATGGCCTTCTTTATAAAATAACCTGGATCTTTTGCTCGATATCTTGCTTGCAGATTGTGTAAATTTTCACGTGTTGGTGCTATTCCTTCACTTCTTGCAATAGCTCTAACAAGATTTCCCATAACTATTCTCTTAAACTTATGTTTCTTCACTAAATAACTAGTTACAGTTCCCTTGCCACTCGCAATTGTTCCTATTATGCCGATAACAAGCTTAACAAGCTTCTCAGGAAGTTTTTTAGGTTGTTTAGGCTTCTTCTCATGCTTCTTTTTTTCCATTTGAAATTTTGTATTTCTAACTAAATTTATATTCCTAACTAAAAGTAAATATGTGCTCCATTGCTTTGATCCTTACTTACTTTAACTTTAGCTTTACTTTTTTGTTTCTTTTCTTGCTTTACATTTGTTCTCGTTCGCTTTCGATACTTTCGATACTTTGTTTTCTTTTATCTCCCTGACCTTTGCCTTTTAACTTACTTTGCCTTCTTTGGCCTACCTCTTTTTTTCTTTTCGAACTTAGCAGGCTTAGCTTCAGCTTCTGCTCCGATTACACCACCTGTCTCTTCTTCAACCCGATATACTCTATCTCCTTCCCTAACCCTCTCACTGACTTTCAAGCCAATGCTCTGACCAGCTTTAGCTTCTTTTACAGGCTTGTGATTTATTTGCATGCTTTCAACTTTCTGTGTAAAATCTGTTGTCGCACCTTTTATATGTATAGTGTCCCCTTCTCTTAATGTATCACTAAGTTCTATTACTGCTACACTTATGTTTGTAAAAAAGTGTGTAACTTTTCCAACTTCGACTTCCATTTTGATTTATTGTCTTTATATTTTTAAATATTTTTCTTGGGCTTGTAAGGTTATCAAGTTATGTTGTAGGGTCATCAGTTATCTTATAGCCTTAGAAAAATTTTTAAATGTTGTTATTTTGTAGTAATTATGGCAGATTCGATTTTTAATCAAGAAGTCAGTACTGAAATTTCAAAAATAGCCGAATGCATTCAGAATGCTGGACAACTGCCATTAGAAGATGCCATAAGAGAGTTAAAAAAAGCAAAAGAAATAATGGAAAGTTCTAAATTTAAAATTTATGATGTTGATTATCTTTCTGAACTACTTTCATTTAAGATTCTTTCAAGCATAATTTCAGGTATAACTTCAAGAAATAATAAAAACATAAAGCATGGTGAAGATGAAATTGCTGAGATAATTGCTGCAATAAACAGATTTTGCGATCTTTATCACAAAGAATTAAAGAAATTTGATGTTAATGGAGAAAAATGCATTGAGAAATTACCTAAATTTTATTTTATGGAACTTGAAAGAGTTATTAATGCCAGTAAAGAAGGATTTCAACGAAAATTGTTGAATGAATATTCTTCTGTTAAAGAAAAACTTAGCAGATACGCAAGCTTTCTTGACTTTTTTTTATTTAGCGATTTAAGTGAAAGACTTGAAGAAGAGTATGACAAAGAATTTTATTCTAACATGATGACACATTTCATCGAGTCATTTGCTGGGGGCAAATTTATTGTTGATAGTCTTCGAGGAATAGATCTAATTAAAGAAGATTATAAAATGGTTTCAAAAAATTTTCACAGATGGCCTGAGAGCTTTTGTCAAGTAGCTAATGTTCCTGCTGATGAATTTTTTTATACAAATTTGATCCATTTCGTCGATAGATTAAAAACTTCTAACGGAATGAAAGAGATTATAGAAGGCTACAAAGAAGAAATAGCCAAAGAAGGCCAGGATTTTCTCTTCGAGAGACTGGAAGAGGCATGGCAGCAGGGCAATGCAGAAAAAATTACTAGCTATATAAATGGATTTATTCGTTTCACAAAAAAATTCTCAAATTATCTTGATGAAAGTCCTGAAGAAGCTTTTGAGGCTGTGAAAAAGCTTATCTGCTGGTAAGAGTAAAAACCTTTAAAAAGCTCAACAATTTTTTCTTTGATGGCAAATTTAAAACTACAAAGAAGGCTTGCAGCAAGTATATTGAAAGTCGGCCTCGATAGAATAAAATTTGATCCTGAAAGGCTTAATGAGATAAAAGAAGCTATCACAAGAGCTGATATAAGAGAGTTAATAAAAGATAAGGCGATCATAAAGCTTCCTGCTAAGGGTTATGCACGACGGGCTGGCAGAAGGCGTCAGCTTAGAAAGAGAAAAGGTAGAAGGCGAGGACCGGGCAAAATAAAAAAGTATGTTGTTGAAAGAAAAAGAAATTATATTATTTTAATTAGAAATTTGAGAGCTTACTTAAAGGCATTAAAAAATCGGCATATAATCAGTAGTTCAGAGTACAAAATATTAAGAAAAAGAGCGAAGTCCGGAGCATTTAAGAGTAAAAAAGAGCTCGTAGATTATATAAAATTAACACTTGGAAGAAAGATTTAAGTTAAGATGGGAAAGAAAGGAAAAGGGATTGTAGTGAAAAAAAGAAGAAGGCGTGAAGGCAAAACGGACTATGCAAGAAGACGAAAGTTGTTGGAAGGAAGAAAGCCTAGGCTTGTTGTGAGAAAAACAAATCGTTATATAATTGCGCAGATTATAACAAGTAAAGAGGCAAGAGATAGAGTTATAGTTGGCTTAACATCGAAGGCTCTAGCAAAATATGGCTGGACGCATAGCTTTAAATGCCTGCCAGCTTGCTATTTAACAGGGCTCCTTCTCGGCAAGATGGCGAGGGAGAAGGGAATAAATGAAGCTATACTAGACATAGGCCTTCAAAGAGCTATTAAAGGAAATAGGGTTTTTACAGTTTTGTTTGGGGCAAGCAAATTTTTGAGCATCCCCCATGGCGAGGAATGCTTGCCTTCTTTAGATAGAGTTTATGGCAAGCATATTAAAGGCAAGGAACTTGAAAATGAAGTAAAAAAAATTGAGAGCATGATAATGAAAAGCACTGAGTAAAGCATGCAAAAATAAATAAACAAAAATAAAACAAAAAAAACAAAAATAAAAAAAAATAAAAATTAAAGCAACAAAAAACAACAAAAGAGAAAAAACAACAAAAGAGAAAAAGAGAACAAAATGGGAACAAAAGGAAAAGGACTAAGCAAGAAACGCGAGCCTTTAGAAAAAGAGAAAAAAGAGCTGACTAGAGAAGAAAAAGAAATGGAAGTTGAGCCAATTATAGAGTCAGAAATAGAAAAAGTTGAAGAAGCCGAGGCTACTGTTGGAGAAGCTAGAGAAATCACAGAAGAAGAAAAAAAATTGCAAGAAAGTAAGGAAAGACTTGCTGCATGGAAGCCTAAGACAAGATTGGGCTTGGATGTTAAGGAAGGAAAAATTACAAAGATAGATGAAATTCTAGAAAAAGATAAAAAAATTCTCGAGCCAGAAATAGTTGAGTTGTTGCTTCCTTCACTTGAATATGAATTAATAAATATTGGCCATGCTAGAGGAAAGTTCGGTGGGGGTAAGCGTAGAGTATGGAGACAAACTCAGAAAAAGACAGCTGAGGGTAATGTGCCAAAATTTTCAACAATGGCTGTAGTGGGAGATAAAGCAGGGCATGTTGGAGTTGGCTATGGAAAAGCACGAGAAACATTGCCAGCAAGAGAGAAAGCAATAAGGGATGCAAAATTAAATATATTTAAAGTTCCTCGCGGCTGTGGTAGTTTTGATTGTTCATGTAATGAGCCACACAGCATTCCAGCTATTACAGAAGGAAAATGTGCAAGTGCAAAAGTAGTTCTCATGCCAGCTCCAAGAGGTACTGGGATTGTTGCTGATGATGATATAAAAAAAATTTTCAGGCTTGCTGGAATAAAAGATATATATGTGCAATCACGAGGTAAAACAAGAACAAAATTAAATCATGTTTATGCTGTAATAGATGCATTACAAAAACTTAAAACATTTGAAACTAAAGCTTAAAATTAAAGCTTAAAATGATAGTAGCAATTAGGATAAAAGGGCGCGTAAATGTGCCGAGAGAAATTCGTGATACCTTACATCTACTTCGTCTAAGAAAGAAATTTGCTTGTAGCATTTATCCTGAAAAAAAAGAGATTTTAGGGATGTTGGAAAAAGCTAGTGCTTATATAAGCTATGGCAAGATAAATGAAGCTACCTTAAGAGCGCTTATTGAGAAAAGAGCAAGAAAGCCAGGGAATAAAAAATTAAATCCAAGAGAAGTAGATGATGTTGTTAAAATGCTTACTAAAGAAAAGTTTGATGAGGCATTCAAGTTAATAAAACCTTTTTTTAGGCTTTCTCCACCGAAAGGAGGCTTTAAGAAAAGCACAAAACTTATGTGGCCTAGAGGAATAAAAGGAAATATTGGAGGCGAGATAAATAAACTTATTGAAAGGATGATATAAAATGACAACAGAGCTAGCCATGCTTTCTTTGATTGAAGCAATTCATAAAAGATACAATTTTAAGAATTGGGATGAATTCTGCTATTATATAAGTAAAGAAAATCAACGCAAATTTGAAATTTATAATACTGAACTAACAATTACTTTTCTATATAAACATCTTGAAGCCATAATATTAGATTTTGTGAAAAATTTTGCAAAACGAAATTTAGAAATTTAAAATGTTACAAAGCTAAAATGAAGCTCAAAAAAAGAAGTGCGAGAAGCAGGCTAAGAGGAGCAAGGACTTGTGGCTATGGTGCGAGAAAAAAGCATAGAGGGAAAGGTAGTAGAGGAGGAAAAGGAATGGCTGGAACAGGCAAGAGGGCTGGACAAAAGATAACTTATTTGCTAAGATATTATGGAAAAGGTTATTTGGGAAAGCGCGGCTTTAAAAGCAGGAAAAAAATAAAAGAGGCCAAAATTCCTTACATTAATCTTGAAACTTTAGCTTATAAATACTATAATTCGCCAGAGCAAAAGATAAGCTTAGACAATTATAAAGTCCTTGCAGGGAATGATGTTGATGAAAAGCTTCTTGAAAAGCTAAAAGGAAAAGAGCTGAGTTGCTATAGCATTAGTGATAAGGCTAGGGCACTCCTTGAAAGTCATGGGGTGAAAGTTATTGTTAAAGGCAAAGCTGGCAAAGCCGCTGAAGCTGCTACTAGTGATGAAGAGGAGGCAAAAGAAGGTGGAGGAGGATGAAGTGACAGAGCAAGTGAGCAAAAGCAAAATAAAAGCTAAGAGCTTATAAAAGTTAAAAAGTTAAAAACAAAAAATAAAAACTACAGAATTAATAAAAATAAAAAAAGAGAAAAAGGGGATGCTAATGTCAAATGGGTAATGTCAAATGGGTTTAAAAAGCATTTTGTTAAATTTGCCTGAAATAAAAAAGCCTGACAGAAGACTTAGTTTTAATGAAAAGCTGAAGTGGGTATTAATTGTTCTTGGAGCTTTTTTTGTTCTTTCGACAATTCCTCTTTATGGCTTGAGTGAAAATGCATTAAGTAGATTTGAGTTCTTGGCCATAATTTTAGGAGCTAAGTTTGGAAGCATAATGAGTCTTGGTATAGGGCCAATTGTTACAGCAAGCATCATCCTGCAGCTTTTGGTTGGCTCTAAACTCTTGAACATAGATTTAAAAACTCACGAAGGAAGGGCTTTTTTTCAAGGCCTACAGAAAGCTTTGGCAATATTTTTTACTTTATTTGAGGCTTGTGTTTATGTATTAATGAAAGGACTAGAAGCTAAGCCTGGCCTCGAATGGCTCTTAATCCTGCAACTTTTCATTGGTGGTTTGTTAATAATTTTTATGGATGAAATAGTTACTAAGTGGGGCTTCGGCTCTGGTGTAAGCTTATTTATTGTTGGTGGCGTTGCTTATGAACTTTTCATAAGAGCCTTTACTTTCATTGGTCCACAAGGCAGATTGCAGCCTATCGGCAAAGTCTGGCTTCTTTTCAGTTCCTTTGCCTCTGGCAATACAACAGAAGCTACATCAGCATTAGTAGCTATAGCTGCCACAGCAATTATTTTTATTTTTGTTGTATATGTTCAATCTATTCGAGCAGAAATTCCGCTAAGTTTTGGCAGGATAAAAGGTTTCGGCTTGAGATGGCCCCTCGCTTTTTTATATACAAGTAATATCCCTGTCATTCTCGCTGCAGCTTTGCTTGCCAATATACAGCTTTTTGCCACTCTTGCACAAAAATATTTTGGGCATGCAACTTTTTTAGGTGGCTTTAATGCAAATGGCCAGGCTGTCTCGGGTCTTGCATTTTGGATTTCTAGTCCGCCGATAGTTGAAGCCATAATAAGAGGGGCTTTTCAGCCAATAATGCTTGCTCAAGCTCTAACTTACATATTTTTCCTTGTAGCCGCTAGCATAATTTTCAGTGTTTTTTGGGTCCAGACTAGTGGCATGGATGCAAGAAGTGTGGCAGAGCAAATAACTGCTAGTGGCTTAAGCATCCCAGGATTTAGAACAGATCCAAGGATAATAGAAATTATACTATCTCGCTACATAATGCCTCTTGCAGTGATGGGGGGAGCAGCTGTTGGCTTACTTGCTGGCCTTGCAGATCTTCTCGGCGCTCTTGTGAGAGGAACTGGCTTGCTCCTTGCTGTAATGATAATTTATAGGCTCTATCAAGAAATTTCACAGCAACACATGTATGATATGAATCCTGCACTTAGAAAGTTCATTGGAGGGGCATAGAGCTGAACAGAAGGCTGTGCAGATAGTGAAAAAGATAAAATAGGAGCAATAAAGTATGAATAAATGAATAAAGCCTCCAACATAAAGCCCAAACTTTATCACACTCGATCACACTCGTGTGCCTTGTGCTGTGGAGCGTGCTGTAGAACTATAAGAACCAGATCAACTTTAGAACCAGACACTTTTTATCTTGCCGAATCAGCTTGCTTTTCTATTTCAATTTTTTTCTTGATGGCGAAACTATCAGGGCTTGCTTTACTGGCAAGAATTATTTCTTTTGCAAGTGCATCTGCAATTGTTTGTTTTTTGTTGAAGGCTGCATCATAGGCCCCCCAAACCATATGCCTCAATGCAAGGACTAAGCGTCGAAGAGGACTAGTATCGACTGCTACAGGATAACGAGCACCACCATATTCTATAGTTGTAATTTCATCATGTGGCGCTGCATTCTCTATAGCATTAACTAACACTTGAATAGGATTCTGTTTTGTCTCGGCTTCTATTTTTTTAAAAACTTCTATAACAAGCTTAACTTTTTTATTAAATTTTCCCATAGACCATTCAGTAATGATTCTATGTTTCTTGCCGCGATGGCCAGGTACTTGAAGAAAGCCTATAAGCCGCTCAACAATATGCATCTTTGTTTTGGCAAATCTCTTCTTAGATAATTTTCCATAGCTTCTCGGCATCAATCTTGGCTCTAAATTAATATAACGCTTTAGGCCAGGATCACTTACAACAACATTGCTTACAGGCCATAAATCGAAAATCTTGAACTCCATCTTAGCTTAACGTCTTGCCTTTTCTATTTTTCCAAGCCTTAACATCTCAAGGCTCTGGTCATTTACTTTTATAACTTTAAATCTAACTCCAGGGATATCGCCTTTGGCCCTTCCTTGCTTTCCACCAATTTTCTCAACGATAACTTCATCATGCTCATCGATAAACTTAATTGCTCTATCGCCGGGGGCAAAAGCAGTGATAACTTTATTATTTTTCAAAAGCTGGACTCTAACACATTTTCTCATTGCCGAATTTGGTTGTCGTGCTTCCAGCTGAACTTTTTCCAAAACTATGCCTCTAGCTTGATGGGCCCCTTCGAGAGGATCCGCCTTTACATCAAGTTGAAGAGCCTTCTTTCTAAATTCTTTATCATTCCATCTAAATTTCTTTCGCTTTTTCACAAGCTTATTTGCTTTCAATCCCATTTTTCGCTTTTTGTTGCTTTTTTATTATCCTTTTTATTTTTCTTTGCTTTTATTCTTTTTAATTCTTTTTAATATTTTAAAACTTTTTCATTCAATGCTTTTAAATACTTTAATGCCGACACAAAAAAAGTGCTGAGGCACTACTTATTTAAATCTAAAGAATTAAGTTTTTATGGTGCTTGCGAACGTGCTTGGCGAAAGCGTAACGCAGAACATTTTGATTTTAATCTTAATCCTAATCATCTTCGTTATTCTTTTCGATATTTTAAGTAGAACGCACCTATTTAAAAGACCTTTCGCAGCAATCATAGCTTTTATAATAACACTAATTGCTCTGCAGACAGGCCTTACGCGAGCTCTTGCACTTAAGATCTTGCAAGTCAGTGCAGGCGGCTTTGCAATAGTTCTTGCCATAGTGCTTGCCATAATTTTTATATTGTTTGTTCTCAGGCATCTTGGCATCGGCAAGGGCAGGCAGCAGGCAAAAAGTTTTTAAATAGAGTTTTTTAATATTTTATAATGAAAATAAAAAAGAGTAAACTGCCTTCATTTATAATTCCAATATCAATCATATTTTTGCTTACATTCATATTTCTTTCCTCTTTTGTTTTGGCTCAAGGAGGGCTTAATACACCACTTAAAACACCTAGCTGGCTCAAATGGTTGTTCGGTTTTTCTGATGTAACCACTGTCGGCCAATTATTGCTTTTTATCTTATTAATTTTGATTTTTACATCAGCTTTTGTTGATATTTTAGCTTTGACTGCACCTTTTTTTTCACGTAGAACAGTATTAATAATTTCAATTGGTTTGAGTGCTATTATTGCTTTAAGTAGAGCTCTAACATATCTAGCTTCTTTACTACTTGGATTAGCAGCCGCATTAGGTACATTTGCAGTTGCGGCTGAAATTGGGATTGCATTTATAATTTTTATTGCACTAGCATGGTGTTCTGATAAGGCTTTTAAGTGGGCGCTCAAGAGAAAAGTTAAGGCTGAAGCTTTGAAAGGAGCGGTGGAACCAGCAAAGGCATGGCAAAAACTCCAAAAATTCGAAGAATTAACAGGATAAAATGGAAAAATATATCAAGAGAGAATGGAAACTTATTGCTTTATTACTAGTGTCATTTTTGTTTATTTTACCTTTCATTTTTGCGCAAAAGAGCCCCGACCAAAAAGTTACCACGATAGGAGACATAGGCAGAGCAATAGGAAAGTGGATTGCTGACGCCTTTGGCTATACTGAACTCACAACCAAAGCTGATTGGCGTTTTGTTACAATCCTTGCTGTGATTTTTTTCATGCTTTTCTTTGCATTTAGTGATATAATAGAAACTTTCACCATGTTTAAAAAAAGTACTTCCTACATTTTGGGCTTTGGTTTGGCAGTTATAGCAGCCCTAACAAAAGGAATTTTAGCCCTTTCAAGATATGTTTTTGCTATTACAGCAGGGCTTGGTGCTCTCGCTGTTGCCATAGTCATAGTAAGTGCTTTTGTTGTTTTAGTAATTGTTCATCTTGGTTTATCTGGGTTTAACAAATGGATCTTTAGAAGAAAAGCAATGATAGAAGCGCATAAAAAAGGAGTAGAAATTAAGAAGGGTATGGAAATATTAAAAGAAGTTGGCAAATTCAAATAATAATTAATCAAAAAATTATTTAAAATCTTTTTGATTAAGTATTTATGCCTCTAACTTTTTCATGGCTAGGCCTTTTGCAAGCACTCTTCGGAACAAGAAGTGCTGATCTAGTTTTGTTTGGGCTGTGCGGGATTGTTCTGATTTTCTTTTTGGCCTGGTTTTATAGCATAATTAAAGACCTAACTTTTTTTTCTTCTATGACTACTTTTTTTATTACTTTAGGACTTGCTATATTATTGGCCATGACTGGTATAATAGCAATGCTTGTTGCAGCACTATTGAAACTACTAGGCCCACTTATAACAACTATAATAATTTTTTTATTTTTTACATTTACTTACTTTCTCGAACATCTTATCATGCTTAGAATTAGAAAAAGCAAAAAGTTAAGGGAAAAGCTCAAGGCTGAAATGGGAGAAGAGAAGCTTAGAAAATTTGAAGAATTAATAGAGAAAAAGCAGGAGAAAAAGTAGGAGAAAAAGCAGCTTTCTTAATTTTTAATTTTTAATTCTAAAGTGATAAAAACATTTATAAAGGCTAGAGCCTAAAATTTAAAATCTGAAATTTAAAATGAATGCAAGCATAAAGGCTGAAGATCTTGAGAAAAGGCTTATTGATGAGCTAGAGAGGCTTGCATTAGCTTATCATGCAGGAAGCTACAGAAAAGATGGCAAGCCCTTTATCGAGCATCCAAGAAATGTTTGCAATTATCTTAGTGGGATAAGTGAAAGCTATGTTGCGAGAGCATCAGCCTTGCTTCACGATACGATTGAGGAAAAAATAAAGAGCATAAATGATGGCAACGCATTTTGGCAAGAGCTGATAGAATTTGCATTTAGGCTTTACGAGCCTTATAAAAGGCTTAACTTACTTGATGAAAAACACAAGCGAGACTATAATTTCATTTTGCAACTTGTTTACAGGCTAACAAAACAGCCAGGCCAAACTTATTTTGACTATCTCTATAATCTTTTTTATGATAAAAAAGGAATCAATAAATTAAGTGAAAAGATAAAAAATGAAATAATGAAAAATGAAATAAAGCACAGAATAAAAGAAATTGGTCAGGAAGCTACAGTTAATGCCATTCAAGATTTCCTTGAATATAAATTTGACAGCAGAGATAAAAATATAATTGTTATGCGCTCTATAGAAATAAAGCTTGCTGACATGCTCGATAACATTAAATCTTTGCCTACTCCGCTTGAAGCAAAAGAGAGTCCTTTCAATGTTCAATCAGCCCTTTATTCATTTTATAAAGGCCTTCTTTTAGCTAATGAGGTTAAAACAAAAATTAAAGGACTAAAGCGAGAAAAAAGATTTTATAAAAAAGTACAAGCACTTTCGAGAAAGCTAATTGAAAGTATTAATGAAAGGGCTACAGCCTGGATAAGTTATTTTGAAGAAATAATAAGCTTGCCTCAAGAAAGTATTGATCAAAATTATGAGCTAGTAAGTAATTATGAAAAAATTGGAGGTTTTGAGAGAGCAACTTTTCCTTCATCAAATTATCTTGATGGAACTTGGATGCGATACGGCAAGATTTTACTAGGCCAAGCTGAAAAAGAAAGGCTTGGCCTGAATCTTGAGTCATATGAAAAAGAATTCGAGCTAAGAGCACATATTGACTTATTGGGCTTCAAAAAATTTGCAGAAAAAATGAAAAATCCAAAATTTAAGCTAACACCTAGAATTTATAATTTAGAGAAAATGATTAAAAAATGGCAATGATAGAAGCTTTAGAAGAGCCTATAGGGAAATATATATTAAGATGCATTAATGAAAATGATGAGAGCCTATTTGAGCCTATATATCTTATTTTAAAGGATAGGCGAGAAAAAACCAAAAAAAATTTGGAAAAAATAGTTAGGCTATTTTTATCCGAAAATAAATACGAATGTACGATTCTAAAAAAAAGGAGTGAATATAAAGCATTGTTAATAGAAGAAAAACTAGAAAACAACATGCAATATGACATTGAAGTTGATATGAGATATCATCCTGTAAATTATAACAACATTGTTTCTATAATCTCGCGAGTAAAAACATATCAAAGCATTTTTGACAAAATAATAAAGAAAAAAATTTTTGGCATTACCCAGCATTTTGAGCAAGAAAAACCAAGATTTCTCAAGTTTGGTGTTTACATTGTATGTTTGCCACCTGAAGCAAAAAAGCTAAGAGATAACATGACTTCTAAAGAGTATGCAACTTTAAAATCAAGAATAAGAACAGATGCAACTATAAAACCAACTTATCAGGGTTACCTTGAACCACTTATAATCAAAACTGAAAATAGTGAAATGAAGCTTGTTGCAAAGGGAGTAGAAGTCAAAACAATAAAAATTAATGATAGTATTGAAAAAATTGTCGATGAATATATTAAAGAGCAAAAAATGAAAAAACTTGAAAGTGAGCTTTGTATTGCTGATCTTGGCGGAATCAACTTTGTCTTAAATCAGAATTTCGGCAGTAAAGAATTTGAAGATATAGCAGAAAGAATAATATCAAAAATTCATAAGAATGGATTCAAGGTTAGTGGCCAAGAAAGAAAAGAAGAGAAAAGTGGTTACAAAGCCTTACATTACAATCTTAAACAGCCTAATGTTGTCGAAGGCATCGAAGTAAGAATAACTAACAAGAAGGATTTAATTAATAATGAATTTGGAACTGCTTATGCAGAAAGATACAAGCAAGGACTTGAAAAAATAAAAATACCGAGCGATAAGGAAGGAATAGTTAGTAATTTATATAAATATATTAAAGAAAAGGAAAAGAAAGAGAAGAACAGCATTTTAAAATAAGGAAGCTTTAGTAGAACATGGGAAAAAATTATGAGATAGAAAGTATAGGCAAAAAAGGCAAAAAGATTGAGCTAGGATTTAATATATTTTATAAACAAAATCACTTGAAGGAACTTGGATTAGTTATGCCCAGCTATGAAATTTGGGCAATTCTCGATGATATTAGAAAAGATAAATTTTGTGAAAAATTGAGAGAAATTCTTTATGATGCGCCATTGAATGAAGATGAAAAAAGGAAAATATTTGAACAAGAGGGGACTTTATTTTTACGGTTGATTAACATTATAAAAAAATACTA
>JAWBVE010000007.1:0-24806 GCA_038840695.1 Candidatus Pacearchaeota archaeon | reverse complement strand
TCTTTGAAAGAAGTTTGCACAAATGAGATATGAGTTTAAATGCAGTCATGGCAAATGGAGAAAATGTAATAGGCTTTTTCGATTTGCGCTAATTCTAAACAAGATGGAGCCAAGTCGCGAAATTGATAACGCTCTTGGAGTGCCTGCAATAGTAAGCTGTATAGCCTTAACCATGAGTGTTGAGCTGAGCAACAGGCCTTAAAGTGCACCAACAATATTGCAAAAAGTTATGAGAGCGCAATGGCCATTAATTTTAAAAAAATTGGAGAAAAAGCAATTACTAAAGAAAAATACGGGAAGATTTTAAAAAAGAATTTTTAAAAATTCTTTTATGTATGTAATTGATGATAATGGAATAAAGGCATTTTTGTAGTTTGTAAAAAAAGGTAGGAAAAGGGCTAGGGGCATGGAAAAAATTAATGGCTTTTGTCTTTTGTTATAAATTTCGCAAAGAAAAATAAGATAAAAAGAATTAATGCTGATATCCACTTTAAAAAAATGAGAGGACATTTCGGGTTTCTAACGAAAAGCTAGCTGAAACCAAAAAACTCAATTTACTGTCATACTGCTATACTGCTATACTGCCACGACCACTAAAACACTAACACTCTGTGCAATGAGAAGGCAGGAAGTAAGATCAAGGCTGGCTTACCTCATCATTTCCTCCAGGAGCTGCCGTGCTTTTTTATAGTCGGCTCGCCTCTTGCTGAGCTTCATGACCTCGCCCATTAAAAAATCGAGAGCTTTTTTGTTGCCCTGCTTATAGTCAGCCACGGCTTTCTGATTAGCTTTTATGACTTGCTCGCAAATTTGCCTTATTTCTTGGTCTGACAGCTTTGTAATTTCAGCCATTTCCATTTCTCCTGCCTTGCCGCCGCTGCCCCGCTGACTAATTGAAAAGCTCTCTGGAACAAACTCATTTAACAAGGACTTTGCCTTTAGCGGAGTTATCTTGCCCTCTTTCAAAAGCTTAAGAAGCTCAACAAAATGGGCTGGCTTAATATTTACCTCATCAAGGCTTACCTTGTTATAATTCAAAACCCTAAGTAGTTCAATCGTTATCCAGGGCAGTGCAAATGCTGCATCAATATGCTTTGCAACTTCCTCAAAAAACTCCACAAGCTCAAGATTGCTAGCAAGAATGCCTGCCTGGACCTTGTTTATTTTGTATTTCTTTATTAGCTTTCTTAGCTTTTCTTCAGGGCTCTCAGGAAGACTTGCTCTCAGCTTTTTAACTTCACTCTCACTTATTTTCAGCACTGGCAGATCAGGATCAGGAATAAAGCGATAATCCTCTGCTAGCTCTTTAGCACGCATTACCACTGTCTCTTGCCTTTCCTCATCCCATCTCCTTGTTTCACGTTTTGCGCCCTCGCTTAGCTGTCTTGCAATTTCATAGTCAATGGCTGCCTTTATGCTTGCTAAGCTGCTTAGATTTTTTATCTCAACACGCTCCCCGCCATTGACAGAAACATTGACATCCACTTTAATTCCTGCACTCTTGTCAAGAGCCTTAATATAGGATGCAAGCAGCAAAAATTTTTTTAGCCAAGCCTCAACTTGCTCGCCACTGCTAAAGTCTGGCTCTGTAACAATCTCTATAAGAGGAATTCCACTCCTATTATAATCAATGCTTCCTGTCTCAGGATTCCAGGCAGCTGGGTCTTCTTCAAGATGGCATTCCCTAATTCTAATGCCATCAAACATGCCGTTCTCTGCTAGAGGCACACTATAGGAGCCTGACATTGTGATTTGATAGCCCTTTGGCAAATCAGGCCAATCATAATGCTTTCTTTGCCATACAAGCAACTTGCCTGCTTCAACTGTATTAATCTTACATCCAAGCATCAAGGCTATTTGTATAACTTTTTTTATTGCCTCGCTATTTGGCAGCATTGGTTTTGAGCCTGGCTGGCCAGTGCAAATAGGGCATATAAAGCTGTTTGGCTTTAAAGCTTGTAATGCGGCATGCCTCACAGCCTTGCATTCACAAAAAAGCTTTTGACTTGTTTGCAGATAACCATGTATCTCAAGGCCTACTTTGGCCTTGCCAACCACGCCAGGCTTGCCGGGCTTGCCTGGCTTGCTGGGCTTGCCTGGCTTGGCAGAGTTGCCGGAGCTTAGCTTTTTGTTTGTTGCAACTTCTTTTTGCATTTGCTTTTTATTTTATTTTTTGTTTTTTATTTTGCTGTTTTTTCTTTTTTTATTTTTGTTTTTTGCTTTTTATATTGGTTTTTTTATTTGTTTTGATTTTTGCTTGGTTTTATTTTGTGTTTTTCTTTTTTTATTTTTTTAATTTTATTTTTGCTTATTGTTTTTGTTTTTATTTTGTTTTGTTTTTTGCTTTTATTTTTTGCTTGCTTTTTTGTTTTTTGTTTTTTGCTTTTTATTTTATTTTTTGTTTTTTGCTTTTTTTAATTTTGTTTTTGCTTGCATTTTTTGCTCGCTTTTTTGTCTTTTGCTTGCTTCTAAAAAACAAAATTTCCATAAAGGGATTAGTTGAATTTTTCCTATTTTTTCTTCAACGTCCTTTGTTATTACATAGGCTCTTTTTATGTTTAATTTTTTTTCATATTTTTTTAAAAAATATTCCATCCACTTTATATCATGCCTATCGATCTTTGATTTAAATTTAACTTCTATAGCAAGGGACTCTTTTAGGAAATCTATCTCCTTTTCTTTCTCTCGCCAATAATATCTTGCATCAGACTCAGAAAGGACTAGGTTTTCTGCAAATTTTTCTTCTGGAATGTCAAAAGGCAATGTTAGTGAAGGATGATAGGCATAAATCCTGGCCAGCTTTTGTGATGCTGCTCTGATTGAGGGCCTATAATTCAGAATCTTTCTAATTAAATATGAAAATTCTAAATAGAAAAGTGCTTTATACAAAGTTAGTTTTGTTCTTTTTAATTCCTTAGCAAGATTGTCCAATTCCAAATATTGGCCTGGATTTGAGAGAAAAATATTGACTAGCTTTTCAAGAAGTAAGATATCCACTCCTCTGAATTCTTTTGGAATATCTTTTAAAATTATAGGCTCTATGACTGCATTTCTTATGTAATTTTTAATAAAAATTTTATTGCTTTCATTGATAAGTTCGGGGAATGGCCTTAATAAAAATTTGCTGAATTCTTTTTCTAAAGTTTCTTGATAAAGCAAGGCCTTTTTAGCTTCAATATTGATTCCTTTGAGAAGAAGAAATTCTCTAAAGCTTAATGGTTTTAGCTCATAATAAATGCCTCTTCCAGCAAGGCTCTTCTTTGCTTCAGATAAGATATTTAGTGAAGCTGAACCAGAAACCAAGATTTTTATATTATGAAAGTTATCATAAATAAGTTTTATATCTGCAACCCAGTTCCTAGCTTTCTGTACTTCATCAAGAAACAAGTATATTTTTTCTTTTTTGTAGTCAACATCGGTCAGCTTGGAATATTTTCTTAAAATTTCTTCTATCCTTTCATCCTGAAATTCTGGTTCATCAAAATTAATATAAATTATGTGCAGAGGGTTTAGGGGATTTATCTTATTATTAATCAATTTATCAATAAGTTGATAAAAAATGGTCGATTTACCTACTCTTCGCAAGCCAACTATAATTTGAATTTGCTTTCTTTTAAGATCTTTTTCTATTTTATTAAATAACTCCCTATACTTTGTAGGCACAAATTCTTTTTTTACTTTTTCCTCTGTCCACCAATGGTTTAGTTCTTCTAATTTCATATTTGTTTTCAAAGAGAACAAATATTTAAATTTTTCGTTTTCTAAAAAAACGAAAAAATTTCAAACTTTTTTGCTATGCTAAAAAGTAGTGACTCATTAAAGGCTTTTGTCATTATTTGCAGGCCAACGGGAATGCCTGCTATTTTGCCTGCTGGCAGTGTTAATGCTGGAAGCTCGGCAAGATTTGCAAGAACTGTTAGGGCATCATATGCATACATATCCTCCACACTAAGCTTTTGGCCCAGCTTATGTGGAAGCTTTGGCACAGTAGGCATAACAATTGCATCAAAATGACTAAAAACTCGAGCAAATTCTTTCTTTATTAACTCTCTAACTTTCAATGCCTGCCTATAATATCTGCCTCTATATTCTGCCTTGCTTATTTCAGAGCCACCAAGAATTCTCCTCAGCACTTCTTCTCCACAATACTCCTCTATCTTCTTGCCAAAACGCCTTCCATCAAACTTTCTCGTTGCTGAAAAGAATTCTACATAGCATATAGGATAATAGGTCTGAATCGCTAGATCAATATAATTAAGCTTAATTTTCTTGCTTTCAATGCCCTCTGCCCTCTTTGCCTTAATCCTCTCTTCAATCAGCTCAATAATTTTTTCATCAGCTTCAACCTCTGGAACAGCAAGCTTTACTTTTTTTAGCTCAGTAATTTTAATTTCATTGCTATCATAAGTTGTAGTATCCCTTGCATCCTTGCCCTTAATTACATTCAAAAGGAGCAGTGCATCATCAATGCTCCTTGCAAAGCAACCTATCTGATCAAGACTCATGCTTAAATCAATTAGGCCATATCTACTAACTAAGCCATAGCTTGGTTTTATTCCAACAACGCCGCAATGGCTTGCAGGATTTCTTATGCTGCCTCCCGTGTCAGAGCCAAGCGCAAGATCACAAAAGTTAGCTGCCACAGCAGCAGCCGAGCCACTCGAGGAGCCTCCAGGAATTCTATCTAATGCTAGAGGATTTCTCGTCGCACCAAAAGCACTTGTCTCGCCACTAGAGCCACAAGCAAATTCATCCATGTTGGTCATACCAATAATCAAACCATCCTCAGCCTTTATCTTTTCAATCACACTTGCATCATAAGGACAGACATAATTTTCAAGTACTTTGCTTGCACAACTTGCAATCATGCCCTTAACATTTATATTTGCCTTTACTGCTATGACTTTTCCAGCAAGCTTTCCTGCCTTGCCCTTCTTAATTTTTTCTTCTATGCGTGCAGCTTCTTCTAATGTCTTAGGATTAATCTGTAAAAAAGCATTTATGCATTTCCCTCTCTTGTCATCTTTCTCTATAGCTTTCAAATAAGCTTCTGTCCTCTCAACAAGAGCCATTTTGTCAGCGACTTTGTCAGCCATTTGTTAGCATTGTCAGCCTTTGCTGCTTTTGCCTTTCACCATTTTTTCTTCTCGGCAAGAATAAAATCGCCCTCTTTTTTTGGAGCATTCATAAAAACAATCTCACGAAATTCAGCATCAGCGGCCTTGCCCTCCCCCTCCTCGCGCCTATCTTGAGCCCTCTCAACAAAACTTTCAGGAATGCTTTCTTTAACTTTAGCAAGTGCTGCAGCAAACTTGTCAAGAATTTTTCTTGCTTCTTGCTTTATTTCTTCTAGCTTCTCAGCTTCCATACTTCAAAAGCTTTTAATTTTTAATTTTTAATTTTGGTTTTTTAATTTTTTAATTTTAGTTTTTTCTTTTTTATCGCCTTTTCAACTTTTTATTCTCGCTTTTGTTTTTCTTCTTTTTCTTTTTCTCCCCTCTTTTTTCTTTTTTCTTGTTTTTACTCTTTTCTCGCTCAGCTTTTTAGCTTCTCTAGCTTCTAGTTTTTCTTCTTTTTTTCTTTTCCTTTTCTTCTTTTTCCTTTTTTTCTTTTCCTTTTTTTTCTTTTTCCTTCTCCTTTCTTTCCCCTTTCTCTTCTTCCAAAATTTTTATGTGCACTTCTCTTAGCTGTTGTTCACTCACAGGGCTAGGACAATCAAGCATCAAATCTCTTGCCTCCTTGTTTTTTGGGAAAGCTATAACTTCTCTTATGGATGGCGCTTTTACAAGAACTTGTATAAAGCGATCAAGGCCAAGAGCACAGCCTCCGTGAGGAGGAGCGCCATAGCTGAATGCATCAAGCATAAAGCCAAACTTTCGCCTGGCTTCTTCCTCGCTAATCCCAAGCCTCCTGAAGACCTCCATCTGTAGCTCGGGCTTGTGTATTCTTATGCTCCCACTTAATAGCTCAACACCATTAAGCACTAAGTCATAAGTTCTCGCCTTAACTTTGTAAGGATCTTTTTTTAATAGTTCTAAGTCAGAAGGAAAACAGAAAGGATGATGGGCTGCAACATAACGCTTTTCTTCCTCGCTCCATTCAAAGAGAGGAAAATTAACAATCCAGGCAAAAGCAAATTCCTCACCAGTTTCTTGCCTTAAATCAGGCTTGTCAGTATGATATTTTTTCATCACATAGTCATAATCAAGCCTTCTAAATGGTATTTTTATGTCTATATTAAAAATTTTCTTAAAAACATACTTTAGTGCGCGCTCAACAACATCAAAGATATCATCTTCTGTAACAAAGGACATCTCAATGTCAAGTTGGGTAAACTCTGGCTGCCTATCAGCACGTAAATCCTCATCTCTTAAACAACGAGCAATTTGAAAATATCTATCATAACCAGCAACCATTAAAAGCTGCTTATAGAGCTGAGGACTTTGTGGCAAGGCATAAAATTTGCCAGGATGAACACGGCTTGGCACGATATAATCTCTTGCTCCTTCAGGAGTTGATTTGCCAAGCATCGGAGTTTCAACTTCGATAAAGCCCTCTGCATCAAAAAAATCTCTAAAGGCTTTTATTATCTTATGCCTTAAAATCAGATTTTGCTGAAGTTTTGGGTTTCTCAAATCGAGAAAGCGCCATTTCATACGCACTTCTTCTTCAACTTCTGTACTTCTCGTTATGTCAAAAGGTAAGGGTTTAGAAATGTTAAAAATCTCGAGATGATCAATTGCTATTTCCACTTTTCCAGACTTTAAGTTTGGATTTTCTGTGCCGCTTGGTCGCCTTTTTACAATTCCCTCTACACCTATACATGACTCGAGCGTTAACTGTTTTGCCTTTTGAAAATCGGCACATTTGCTATCAATCACTGCCTGCACTTTTCCATATCGATCACGTAAATCAATAAAGATCAGCTTTCCATGCTCTCTAATGCGCTCTACCCATCCTGCAAGCTTAACTCGCTTTCCTTCCAAGCTTTCATCAATCTCGCCCAATGTATGTGTGCGAAGCATGATTAGTATGAGATGCTATATTTATTAATATTTCGCTACACTAAATAGCCAAGCTTAATCCTTTTTATATGCTTTTTTATGATGTTTAGTTTTGATTTAGTTTGATTTTAGTTTTTGTCACTGACTGAAAATAACAAACGAAAAATATTTAAAGTTCTGATGCATTTATTCTAATGCTAGAAAAAATAGAGAAAATTTTTGAAAAAAGAAGGCAGAAAAAAATTGAAAAAATACTTGCAAATTTAGTTAATAATATCAAATCAGAGATTGGAAACTATTACAAAAAGAGTGAGGACGGCAGTAAGAATGAATGCATCAATAAATTTTTTGATAAGCTAACAGAAAAAATTTATTCTAGAAAGCACGAAATAAGAGAGATTGAAAGAAAACTCGATATGAATGGATATGAGATAAATAATTATAATAACGAATATAACAAAAAAAAGGAAATGCTTCATGAACTTTATCTTTATGGCGTAAAATATTATGGTAATGGAGAGGGTATTGATGAAAAAGAAAAAAAGGAAAAAGTTGATCACATAATAAAGATTATTAATGAGCTGGGCTAGGGGAAGGAGACTTTTAAAAAAACAATTATCCTTTCTCCTCGAGAAAGCAGCAAGAAAGTAGAAATTTTCTCAATTAAGTTTTATGTGAAATGTGAAAGTTGAAATAATAAGGGATGAAATAATAAGGGAAAAGTGCAAAAGCGCCTCGGGGTGGACTCGAACCACCGACCCCATGGTTAACAGCCATGTGCTCTACCTGCTGAGCTACCGAGGCACAAAAGTATTAAGCTTTTTTCTTTAAAAAATCTTCCATTTGCTTCTTTAACTTTCTAAAATCAATGCCATTCGCCTTACAAAAATCGCCCAAGCTCTCTACAGCTGCCATCGGACAAAAAGTGCAGAAATGTTGTTTCTCGACGAAAAAATCGATAAGTGCTGGATAGCGTTCAACAAGCTCTGATATCTTTGTCGCCTTGCTTATTTCAAGCTTCAGCTTTGAGTGCTTTTGCAGTTTTTGTTTTACTTTTGCTTTCTTCTTCCTGCTTACTCTCTTTCTTTTCTTTCGCATTTTTTAGCTTTTTACTTTTGCTTAGTTTTTTGTTTATTTTGTTTTTATTTGTTTTTATTTGGATTTGAATTTTTACTTTTTTATTTTTTGCTTTATTTTTTTACTTTTTATTTTGTTTCTTCGCCTCTTTTTTTATTTTTTATTTTTCTTTTCTCTTGTTCAGTTTCGCCATTTTCTCTTTACTTTTTCTTGCTTCTCTCTTGTTTGTTTGCACTTTTTTAAGCCAAAAATTTTTACAGCTTGAATTTGCACATATTTCAAAACTTCTTTTATTTTTCCACATCCTAAGTTTTCTCCAACCACAGCTACATGTGCCATTACTTACTGTAATATAACCTTTTGGCAGGCTATAAACTGCTTTGCAATCTGGCCAGGCAGTACATCCAACAAAATAATTTCCCTCACTACTTTTTTTCAAAATCAAGCTACCACCACAATCACATTTTGCTATTGTCCTCTCTTTGATGCTTTCATCCTCAGCCTTTTGCGCGCCATCATGTAATAACTCAATAAGCTTCTCCTTGTTTGCTTCATAATCCCTTGCTATTCTTAAAAGAACTTCCTTTGCTTCACTAAGTATTTTTTCTTTTTCCTCAATCGGATTCTTGCTTATTAGAATTTTATCAAGTTCGAGCTCAAATTTTCTTGTAAGTGCTTCGTCGAGAATTAGAGGGCTAATAGCTTTTAAAAATTTCACGACAGCAATGCCGAGAGGAGAAGGCTTTATAGTTTTTCCTTTAATATAGCCTCTCTTATAGATAATTTCTATTATTTGTGCTCTCGTTGCTTTTGTGCCAAGATGCCTCTTTTCAAGTTCCTTAACAATAGAAGCTGGATTATAACGACTAGGAGGCTCTGTCTGGCCTTCTTGAAAGTGAACGGCCTTTATAATAGCGCTCTTGCCTGCCTCACCAATTTTACTCCATTCACTTTTTATTTGATAAGGATAAAGCTCAAGCCAGTTAGCCTCTTTTATTCTTTTAAAGCTTTTTTCAAAAACTTTTCCATTCTTGCCATCCTTGCCATCTTTGCCACTCTTGTCCAAGCTAAGTCTTACATTTTTTATCTCGAGAATAGCATTTTCACAAAAACATGCAACAAAACGCTTTACTATTAGCTCATAAAGTTGCCTTTGTTCCTTGCTCAGCTTACTTAACTCGCCCTCGCCAGTAGGAAATATTGCGGGATGCGCAGGATCTGTCGCTTTGCCTTCAACTGGCTTTTGCCTTGTAACCTTGCTCCAATCAATAGTCAACTCCAACTCTTGCAATTTTTGCAAGATTGTTTTATAACCTATAGCAGTAGGCAATTTTTGGCTAGAGGTACGAGGGTAGCTTATTAGGCCTGCCAAATAAAGCTCTTGTGCTATTGCAAGTGTTTTGGCTGGGTCAAAACCAAAAAGCCTATAAGCTTCCATCTGCAAATCTGTCAAATTAAATGGTGGAAAAGGTGCAAGCTCTTGCTCTCTTTGCACTATCTCAAGCTCTACGCTCCTGCCTTTCAGCTTATTAAACTCATCTAGCCTTTCCTTCTCTTTTATTCTTTCACTATAGACAAGCTCAGCCATGTTTCCTTCCTTATCCTCTATCTCAAGAACAACTTTCCAAAATTTCTCTGGCTTAAAAGCCTCTATGGCTTGCTCTCTCTCAACAATTAAAGCGAGAGCAGGACCTTGAACTCTACCTATGCTCAAAATCTTTCTTCCTTTTATGCTCGACATTAAAGCTCTACTCAAGTTTATGCCATAAAACCAATCTAAAATGTGCCGTGTCTCGCCTGCTATAGCTTGATTGAAATCAATGCTGGGCATTTTGTTTTTATAAGCACTCAACAAATCCTGTTTTGTCAGAGTAGAAAATTTCATTCTACAAGCTTGATCAGGGCCTTTATTAAAGATAAAACGCAAGATATTATAGCCTATGAGCTCGCCCTCTGTATCATAGTCGCATGCTATAATTATTGTATCTGGCTTAAATTGTTTTGAGAGCAGACTTAATGCTTTGATATATTTCTTAGCCCACCCAACTTCTGTTGGTTTCCATTCTACATCGAAAACAGGCCAGCCAAAGCTTTTTTTAGTCTCACTAACTTCAAAAAGATGTCCTACTGCACTCGCAACAATAATTTCTTTATTTTCTTTCTCATCTTTTATTTCATAAAAGGGCACACCAAAAAAGTTTTTCTTCTTAATGCTGCTTGGAACAGGCGCAAGTGCAAGAGCAATTCTCAGTGCTGCCTTTGGTTTTTCAGCTATTATCAGTTCTTTCATTTTAGCTTTGCTCTTATGCTAAGCCGAGCAGCTTGAAAGGTAAGAGCTTGACCCAGCCAAGCTTTGGTATTTTCGCTATTGCCTTTCCAGCTATCTGCTCATAAGCTATTTGCTTTTCAAAATCAAGCTGGCCAGGATTGTTATCTCCTTTTGTTTCAAAAAAGCAACTAGCATACCCTCCATTCTCAAAGTGCGTTTCACAGCTTTTATTAACAATTCGATGAATTATCGGCTTTGAATTAGCAAAAAAAACTATAATATCGCCTACTTCATAATTTTTCTTTCCTTTTATTACTACTATATCTCCCGCATCCAAACCATTTTTAAAAGAAAAATTTTTAAATTTTTCTTTGCTAATTTCTCTCTCCACATACCAGCCACCATAGTTAAGCCAATATTCATCAAAGCCACAATGCCAAAGCACATTTCCTTTTATGCTATTGCAATGCTGCATGCTATAGCTTTCAACAATCACAAATGGCATTTTTGTATGAAGGACGAGCCCAGCGAGTGGGAAAAAAATAAATTTAACAAGCAAAAATGCAATGATAAAAAGCACTATCCAACTTAATATGTTATTAGAATACCAAAGAAAATTCCAAAATTTTTTTATTTTTTCTTTTATCATTTTTTATTTTCTTATAAATTTTTACAATTTAAAAGTTTTGGCAAAAAGCAAAAATAAAAATAAGAAAATAAGAAAATGAAAAAAATGAAAAGGCTAAAGAAACTAAAAACGTTACTTCTTTGCTTTTTTTTGATTCTCGCAACAAGTGGAAAAGTGAATAATGAAAAAGAAAAATGCTATAACTGGAAAAAAATTAGTTATAAAGCTATAGAGGAAAAAATAAAGCAAAGCTTTAACTCTAATTCAATTGAATATGGCTGGTTTTATTTTCCTCTTAAAAATGAATTCGGCTATGGCTTAGGCTATGCAGCAGAATTTTATGGTGATGATAAAAGTGTATATTTTAAATTTTGTGAGGATGAGCTATTAGAAATGAAGAAAAAAATTTTAGAAGAGAATAAAAAGGGCAAAGATAGCAAAAAAGAAAGTGATAACTTAGAAGTTATGTCCATTCACTGCCACCCAGCAAAAGATATTAAAGATATTTCTTATTTTACACCATCTGCTGATGATATAATTACTTTTGCAGAATTGACAAAATTGTTCAAAAAAATTGACATTGACTCTATTCATTCATTATATACTTTAACAATGAATTACACGATAAAAATAGATAAAGAATGGGATGAAGAAATGAAAAAAGAAATCAAAAAAGCCATTTATGAAAAAAGAAAATCACTTACTGAAGCCATGATCAATGGGGCAACCAAGGCTAATTGGGCTAATAAGGCTAATAACAACAATGAGCACCATAACACTAAGCACAGCCTATTATATCAAATTGATTCTATTTATCTTTTCCAAGAAGATTTTGCTAATTTTTTAAAAAGAATTCCTGGGGTAAAAGTTGATATTAGAAAAAATAAAATAAAAGTAAAAGTAAAAAATACAGATCAAATAAAATAAAAAATTCAAATTAAAAATTCAAATTTTTAAACTTCCTTGCTTTTTATTAAGATGCTTTATGTTATTGGTACAGGATTGGGTATGGAAGACATAAGTTTTGCTGCTATAAAAATTTTAAAAAAATGCGATTACTTTTTTATTGATAATTATACAACAAAAATTCCTTTTAAAATAAAAAAATATGAGCAATTTCTAACAAAAATTGTTAAAAAAAAGATAAGCATAAAGGAATTAACTAGAGAAATGTTAGAAGAGAAGAGCGATGAATTAATTAGGCTTGCAAAAAATGCTAACATTGCCTTGCTTGTTTATGGCGATCCTTTGATTGCTACAACACACATAGCGCTAATTAATGAAGCAAGAAAACAAGGAATAAAAATAAAAATTGTACATAATGTATCGATAATTAATGCAATAACTGAGACTGGCCTAAGCCCTTACAAGTTTGGCAAGATTGCGAGTATGCCAAGGTGGCAAGAAGGCTATAAGCCTGAAAGTTTTTATGATATTATAAAACAGAATTTAAGTATAAACAGTCATACTCTCTTGCTTATCGACTCTGAGCTTAGCTTTGAGCAAGCACTAAAGCAGTTGGCTGAAGTTGATAAAGAAAAAATTTTAAAGCACAGAGAAATTTTTGTCTGTTCAAGGCTCGGAACATCACAAGCCAAAATCAAAAAAATAAAACTAGAGGGGATAAAAGAAGATAAAATAGAAAAACCTTTCTGCTTTATTATTCCTTCTGAGATTGCCTTTTATGAAAGAGTAGGAATGAAAGTAGAAAAGGAAGTAGAAAAGGCAGAAGCAATAAACAATAAACACAAAGGCTGATTGAGAGATGTTTTTATGCTTCCACCTTGCTTTTATTCCTCTCTTTTTTCCTTTCCTTTTTTAATCTTCTTAGTAAGCCATCAACATATTCTACCCATCCACTATAATTATTTCTTTTATACCATTCTTTAACTTTCTTTAGTCCTTCTATGCTTTGAATTTTCTCATATGCCACTAAGGCATTGTAAGCATTACCCAATTTTAAAGCAGACTCGCCGAGCGCGGAATAGAATTTTTCGAGCTCTTGTTTATTTAGCTCAAGTATATCGCTCTCACTCTCAAATTTTTTCAGCAATTCATATTTTAGCCTATCCGAACTAGACTCAAGAATTAGATCTAATAAACTCTTTGTTAAATTTCTGGTTTTGATTGTTTTGATCATTTTTGGCATTTTGGCAAATCAAAAAAGCTCACTTATTGATTCGCCCTTAATAGCTCTATAAATAGCCTCGCCAAAAAGTTCTGCCAAAGAGATTATTTCAAGCTTTCTGCTGCGCTTATTGTAGATAGTATCACTAACAAGAACTTTATCAAGTTTTCTCGTTACAGCACGAGTTCCTTCAGTGAATAGCCCATGTGTTGCATATGCCCAAATTGCTTTAGCATGCTTCTTTCTTAGCGCATCTGCTGCTCTACATAAAGTGCCTCCTGAATCGATTATATCATCAACAATCAGAACATTTTTTCCTTTTACTTCACCAAGAATCTCATATTTTTCACTTACTTCACCAGGCTTGGGCCTCGATTTATAGCCAATAGCCAAACTAGCCTCTATGCCCTTCTTAGCTAATTTATTTTTAAATGATGTTGCTCGCTCAACTCCCCCTCTATCTGGGGACATTACTACTATATTCTCTAAAAAGCTCTTGTGATTTTTATATAGATATTCAACGATAGTTGGGAAAGAATAAAGATTATCAAAAGGAATTCCAAAAAAGCCTTGAATTTGTGGGGCATGCACATCAACGCTTATGCATCTATCAGCATATTTTGAAATAAGCTCGGCAACAACTTTTGCATTTTGCGAAGTTCTTGATTCATCTTTTCTGTCCTGTCTTGCAAATTTTAAATAGGGCAGCACATCAACTATCTCAGATGCTGCCGATGAATGAAGAGTTTCATTAATCAAAGCTAGCTCAGTGAACCAATAAGCAGGCTCCTTGCTTGAATCATGAATAAAATAGCACTGCTTTTTTCTTATATTTTCTGTTATTCTTACTTTTTCTTCCCTATCCCTAAAGCGCTTTATCTCTATATTAACAAACCTTACTGGAAAATCTCGCTCTGGCTTTTCAACAATATATTGATAAACTTTTTTCGCAAAGCCATAACATTTTCCTTCTGGATCAGCAAGAATAGCAACTTCGTCGCTCATGAGTTTAACATGAAGAGCAGATTTAAATAAATTGTGCAAAAAATTTAGCCAGAGCTAGTGATAAAAAATAAAACTGCTCGCAAATTTTTAAATTATAATTTTTAAAATTTTTAAAATTTTTAAATCTATTACTGTTTACTATAAAATGTGGACCAGAGAAAAGCTGATAAGAGCATATCTTGATTTTTTCAAGGAAAGAGGGCATGCCGTAATACCATCAGCAAGCCTTATTCCAGAGCATGATCCGACAGTGCTATTTACAACTGCTGGCATGCATCCGCTAGTGCCTTTCCTGCTTGGCCAGCCACATCCTCTCGGCAAGAGACTTACAAATGTGCAAAAATGCATAAGGACAGGAGACATAGAAAGCGTTGGTGATAGTTTTCATTTAACTTTCTTTGAAATGCTTGGAAATTGGAGCCTCGGAGATTATTTTAAAAAAGAGGCCATAACTTGGAGCTATGAATTTTTAACTCAAGTTCTTGGCTTTGATGTTAATAAGCTATATGTTACGGTTTTTGCTGGCGACGAAGATGCGCCGCGGGATGAAGAATCGGCTAGGATATGGCAATCACTAGGAATAAAAAAGGAAAGAATTTATTTCTTGCCTAAAAGCGATAATTGGTGGGGGCCAGTAGGCTCAACAGGGCCTTGTGGCCCATGTACAGAAATGTTCATCGATACAGGAAAGCATAAGTGCAGTCCTGAATGCAGACCAGGCTGTGGCTGTGGGAAATATTTTGAAATATGGAATGATGTTTTCATGGAATATAATAAATTGCCAAGTGGCAAATATGAAAAGCTTAAGCAAAAAAATGTCGATACAGGAATGGGTGTTGAGAGAACTCTCGCATTGCTGCAAGGAAAAGAGAGTGTTTATGATACAGAGCTTTTCTTGCCAATAATTGACGGAATAAAAAAATTGGCTAGAGTCAATGAATTTACTCATGAGCAACTTAGGAGTGTTAGAATAATTGCCGATCACATAAAGGCTGCAACTTTTATCTTAGGTGATGAAAGAGCAATAGTGCCAAGCAATGTTGATCAGGGCTATGTGCTAAGACGTTTAATAAGGCGCGCAATGAGGCACGGCCACTTGCTCAATATAAAGGATGATCTCTGTAGGCCTCTTGCCAAAATTGTCATAGAGCTTTACGGCAAGAGCTATGAGGGCTGTCCAGGCTATCCTGAGCTTGAAAAAAATAAGGCTTTTATTATGGAACAATTAATAAAAGAGGAACAAAAATTTAGACAAACTTTAGAGCAAGGAATAAGACAATTTAACAAGCTTGCACTTGCAGCAAAATCAAAAGCAAAGCTCTCTGGCAAAGAAACTTTCCTGCTTTTTCAAAGTTATGGCTTTCCATTCGAGATGACGAGAGAGCTGGCAAGAGAGAAAGGTATAGAAGTTAGTGAGGCTGAATTCAGAGAAGAATTTAGGAGGCATCAAGAGATAAGCAGAGCTGGGGCTGAACAGCGTTTTAAAGGCGGCTTAAGTGAGGCAAGTGAGATTACGGCAAAGCTTCATACAGCAACCCACTTACTAAATGAGGCCCTTCGAAGGGTTTTAAAAAATCCAGATATAAGGCAGAGAGGTTCTAACATAACGCCAGAGCGGCTTAGATTTGATTTTAATTTTCCAAGAAAGCTTACAGCTGATGAGATTAAAGCAATAGAGGAAGAAGTTAATAAAAGAATAGCAGAAAATCTCGAGGTTTGGAAAGAAGAAATGAGCGTTGAGCAGGCAAAGGCTATAGGAGCTCAAGCTGAATTCCAGGCTAAGTATCCTGAGCGTGTTTGGGTCTATTTTATTGGCAATAGAGCTGATCCTGGCAAGGCCTATGAAAAAGTTTATAGTAAAGAAATATGTATGGGTCCTCATGCAAGCTCAACAGGCGAGCTCGGCAAATTTAAAATTATAAGCGAGGAAAGCGTTGCTGCCGGCATACGACGCATAAAAGCTGTGCTGGAATAAAAACGCCATCTGTATTGGCCTATGACAAAACAAAACTTCATCAATGAAAACTTTGTTCATTGCTAACCTGATTGATAAAAAGATAGCTTAGAGGGCTTTAAAAACTGATTGAATAAGTATGTGGCTAGCAAAGCTGAGTCAAAAGTTTTTGAAAAAATTACCACCATCTTATCCTAAGAATAATTTTTAAATTTTTAAAATAAAAGCTGTAAATGAAAAAAAGCTTGGAAAAGCTCTTGGAGAAGCTTTTGGCAGGAGCTTTGATGTTTGAGCTCGGACTAGGCAGTTTGGGATGTGGGCACTGGAGATATGTTAGAGAAGTGAATGATGTAAGCATTGTAAAAACATGGACAACAAAAGAGCCAATGCCAGATATAAAAGCTAGCGAAAGAGGCATAGATTTTAGAGTTGAAATAGCAAAGAGCAAAGAAGGAAAAAAAGTTATCACAGTTAGAGCTTTTCAAGAGGAAAGAGAGCTAACTTATAGCAGAACAAAAGAGATTCACTATACAAAATATGCAATAAAGAAATTTGATGAATATAGCTATACAATGAATGTTGGGCTTTTTATAGCTTTAGTTGTGCCAGCTGCAAGTTGTGGGTTTATGAGCATCCCTGGTGTGCTTGATTTAATATTAAAAAGGGAGACGGTTGAAGTTGATATAATTTCTCTTAGTTGCGCCTCTGTGTTCATACCTGCATTTTATTTTTATGGTAAATGGATCACAAAAAACCAAGACAAAAAGAAGCTCAGCTTTAAAAGCGAGGAAGAAAGCCTAGAGAAAAAAGAGGATGAAAAGAAGGAGCTCATAGATACAAAAATAAAAAAGACTATTCCTTTAGCAAATAGCTACTTTAAGATTGAAAGTGATATAACGAGAGAGAAATACATAAAAACAAATGAAGAAGGGATTGCTTATATTGAAGCTAGCGACGAGGTTAGGCTAGTTACTAGCTATGATGATTTCAAAAATCTGCCTGAAATTAAAATGTTTGAAGAAGTAGGCTGTAATTTGCAGCTTGCATATCAAGGCTTAAAAGAAAGAAAAGCTAAGCTTAGGATAAGCTATTATGATACCGAGGCAAAAAAGAATAAAGAAAAAGAGCTTGAGTTAGTGATTAAAGATAGCAGCAAGGATTCCATTATTGAAGCTTTGAAAAAAGCTAAATGCTTGCCTTAAAATTTGTCAAAATGAGACAAGAGTGGAGGCGAGCAGTGATATTAGCAATATCAACTATGTCATTGTTGTCATCTTGTTATAACACGAGCTTTATAAAAAAAGAAACCCGAAGAATACCCTTGCATTCCTGGACTGAAGAAAGAGAGCTAGGAAAAAAGAAAACAATCGATGAAATCATAAAAATTAATACTGCTTTAGAATATGCCAATAGAAGATTAAAGATAGAAGCAATCAAAGAGACTTATACAATTGACAATATAGTTATTGAAAAAAAGGAAAAAAGCAGAGTTAAGCTTAGTGAGATTGAGATTTATGCAAAAAAAGCAAGCAAGGCCTGGCCTATAGTGCCATTCACTGTTGGTGGGGTTTCTCTTCTAGTTGGGGCGATTGGGGCACCAAAAAGTATGGATTTTATCTGGCTGATTGAGGGTGGGACTTTACTAATCTTATTTGGTGGCGGTTATGGCCTCTACAAACATTTCCGAGATTCAAAACGCATAGAAAAGGTTTTATCGACAGAAGAAAAAATAGAAGAAGAACTCCACATAGAGCTAAAGCCGATAAAAAGGCATTACACAACAGCAAGTCCAATGGCTGATTTAGCAATAAAAGTTGAGGGACCTTTCGAGAATAAGCTCTTGAGAACAAATAATGAAGGAATTGCATATGCTGTTTTTGACAAGAATGAAATTATTAATGAAAATGACTTCCGAGGAAGAAAGGAAATAAGTATGTTTGAGGGAATATGTAACTTGGGCGATGCTTATAAAAGTTTAGAAGAAAAGAAGCTCAAGATTAAGATTGAGTATTATGACAAATATGCTAAGCAAAACAAAGAAAAAGAGCTCGAGCTAGTGATTAAAGATGGCAGTAAAGGCTCAATCAGCAATGCTTTGAAAAAAGCAGGCTGCTTTCCTTAATTTGTCATCTTTCGAGAAAATCTTTATAATCTTTATGTTGCTATAAACATATGTTGAAATTAAGTTTTAAAATTTCAGAAAAATATGATAAAAAAATAATGAAAAAATTTCTATTTCCTGGAAGAGGAGATTGGGATTGGATAAAAAGTTAGAAGATAGCCTTAAGAATAAATCTTTGAAGGAGGAAGAGAAGTCGAAAGAGAAGTTGAAAAATATGTGAAAAAATTTCACGCTAAGAATTTGAAAAAATTAGAGATAAGAAAAAAATTATTTGAGCAACGATGGAAAATTTTAAATAATTTGAAAAAGCCTTATGTTAGCTGCTAGTGTAAAAAGCCCAAAAGCAGAGGACCTTTGCACACTGCTTCCCTTAAATATTATTTTTCAATCCACTTGAATGGATGCCTCAGCCAATCAATTGCTTGAAGACCTTTTCCTTTAACATATCTTAAGATTGAAAAATGCAGATGAGTTGGGCTCCTCTTCTTTATTGCATTTTTTCCTGTTCTACATAAAGTAGCAATTCTTTGGCCAGCTTTCACTATTTCTCCTTCTTTGACAATAATTTCACCGAGATGGGCGTAATAAAAAAATAATCCTTCAACTAATGATGTTGATGGTACTGGGGTATAAAGATAAATATAATTGCCTCCCCTTATTTCTTTCTCTTTACCGAATGGATGCCAAGTATCGTTAATGCTTGCAACAATCGCATCAGTTAAAGCAATTACATAGATGGGCCCATTTGTTTTATCATCAATACAATCTCTATTTTTATCATTTACAAATATATCATAAGCGGGATGTGCTTTGTGAAAATTTCCATCAAACCAATCATAACCTCTATCATTATAACCATTCTCACCAGCATCGCGCCTACCATAGCCCTCGACAGGCCAATAAAAATGCTGTATGCCAAAAAATTGCTTAGCATTTTTAGCAGCACTCTTACATTGCTCAGCATTCCTGCACTTGCTCGCAATGAGGCCGTTCAAACTATTTATACTCTCATCAAGGAATTTTAACGCTTCTCCGCGCGTAATTTTTTTATTTATAACTGCTCCATCTCTGACTACTTTTTCAAGCTGCGAAAAATTACTATAATTTTCAGCATAACCAACATTAGCAAAGGTTGTGGTAAAAGTAAATATAGTATAAAACACTCCTTTCAACACTCTTCTCATCTTATTTCATTTTTGCTATCATTTAAAAGAGACAAAAAGTTTATAAATTTTTTTTTACTTCTTTAATTATGAAAAAGTTAATTAGCTTATTACTCTGGCTTGGGCTTGGATTGATAACAAACATTAACGCCATAAATGCTGATCATATAAAAAAGCTTGAAGATGTTTCTGTAGTTTCAAAAGTTTATGAAATTAAAAATAATGGTCAGCTAAATCCAAAAGGAACAGCAAGCGATGAGCCAAAAATTATTGAGAAAGGCAAGGAAAATGCCTTACTTGGAATTGTAATTAAAGCTAATGTGTGCGATAATAAAAGATGTAAAGACGTTTACATCTCAAACTTTGACAATGTAATTATTAAAGGAAGAAAAATTGAAACAAGGCTTATAAATGAATTCGATGAATTAAATAACGCAGTTGTAAGATGGTATAAAATAGAGCCTGATATAACACGAGCATATTCAAATGAAATTTTTGTCGGTGGGAAAAAAACATGGAGATATGATAGAATTGAATACATAAGAATTGAATGGCAACACCTTACTCAAGAATTGCAATTGCCAGACCCAAGATGGAAGAAGTGGGCCAGGTGGGCTGATGTAAATCCTGTCAATTTCAATAATGCTGAAAGCAATGTTGGGACAATGCGCTATCAAGTAGAAATAAAATTTAATGATGAAATAAAAGCCTCCTCTATTGAGGCAAAAATAAATGGCGATATAGATGCACATCGGATAAGCGTGAAAGGTAATACTGGAAATAAAATCCTTGACTGGGCATATTCATTTTTTAATTTGCCATATATATGGGGCTCTTCAGCAGATCAAGCAGATAATTATATAGGTTTTGACTGTGCTGATTTTGTTGTCTCAGTATTTAGAAAAGCAGGATATAACATTCCTTATACACATTCGAGAGCCCTACCCCGTTACTTTAAAATAATTTTTAGTTCCTTAAAAAAGGAAGAAAACGAAGATTGTTTTTACTATAGCAAGGGCTATATAAAATTTTCTCAAGATGAGGAAAACGATGGAGTAAAGCGAGGGGACATTGTGCTATGGGAAGGCCACACTGCTCTACTTGCAGAAGATAGTAGCAAAGATGGAAAACCAAATGGTTATTTTGATTGTCACGATATTGTGTTACATACACTTTTTTATCCACCAAGAAAAGAAAAGATAAAAGATGCTTACTATGGAGATATTAAAATCTTAAGGCTTAAATAAATTATCTTCCTACTTTTTTCTCGCCATTTTATCTTCTTGCTAGCCTTCTGGCTAGAGGTGGATTAGGCCATCTTGTTATAATTGCCTCACCACTCTTTATCATAGCGTCTAAATAATCTTCAGTAAATAAAGCAGGATAGATTCTCGGATCGATTGCAGGATCTGAGCCAGCAAAAATTCTAAAATATTTTTTTCCTTTGTTGTCAACATAAACTTCTTTTATTCCCATAGTATGGCCATAACCACTACTTGAATCTGGATGGAGAGTGATTATATCTCCTGGCATAGCCTCCTCAAGATTAATTACTTTTAGATTTTTTCTTAGCCATCCTGTGTTTATGTAATCTCGCATTAACATTTCTACCCAATCTTTATAATTAGTCTTTTTATCCCAAACCCACTTGCCTATTTTTATTGTGTCTATCTCTCCTGCATCATATAATTTTTTTAGCGCATAAGCATAAATTATGACTTGTGTATCAGCACACTGCTGAGCTTCTGAAATAACAGGCAACTCCTCACCATGAAGCTTAGTAAGATCAATTATATCTCTACCAATTTCATAAAGATAAACTCTTTCAAGTTTTTTACCTACTTTTCCATATTCATAAGCTCCATGAAAAGGGATTACAGGCAAACCATCAATAACTCTTGAATAATAATTTTCAAAATGATTAAGCTTTGTTAATTCTACAAATTCATTAGTATCTTTAAAAAATCTATATTCTTTGCCACCAGAGCTTATAAAAAGATCGATTGGTTTAGGAGCTCCACCTAAACCTAATAGATGTAATTTTTTAATAACTACGTGATCGCCAAGCTTTATTTTAAATTGCCCATTTTGAATGACCACATTACCGTGGTGCCTTACCCCAATTGTATTGCCAAAAGAAGAATCTAAACTCATAAAACTCCCTTTCTCTACTCTAAATTTTACTTTTTCATTTTGACCAAAAAAGTTATCCGAGTAAAAACTAACATCACCTCCAACAAAAAGTGATTTTGGTGTTATGACCAGGAAATTTTCATTAGTATGTTTTAGTGGATTAAACTCGGCTGGCTTAAAATATAAATTTATATTCTTTCCCTCAAAAACAAGATTACCTTCCTTTATCTCACTTGGAAGAAAAAATTTTCCACTTATTGTTAATTTGTTATCCACACTACTTATAGTTGTTTCAGCCTCAGCAGCTATTATTTCACCTTTAACATTTATTAATTGAATTTTTTCATATTCTTTACCTACAAAATATATTTTACCATCTTTAAATTCTAATAATTTACAGAATAAAAAAGAAGAGCATACTTCAACTCTGTCATTTTCGCTCTGGTCTGCTGAAAAAAATACCACTTTATTTTTAGGGAGGGAAAAGAGAATAGCAAAATAAGATGAATTGTCTACTTCAAATGATGAGTTGCTTGGATAAATTTTTGGCGTAATATGGAATTTTCCGGCTTGAGACTGAAAATCAATACCTTCATGCGAGAATTTTATTTCTTTTATATCAGGACCTACAGTAATTTCGCAATTTTGACAACCCATGGTGTGTAAATACCAATTATGATCTATTCTCTTTTGGTCTATTTTTTCCCAATCAGAAGCAGGAATCAGTGAATAATTACAGTATTTATAAAAACATTCAGTTTGATAATTTTTTTCATTATAAAGCAAGGAAAAACATTCTTTTTGATTGTAAGATTCTGGTCGGCAAGGATCGCAAAGTTGGGCAATTTGGCTCAGAGCTTTAGTAAAATTAAAACTAAAAGCTACAAAAAAAATAAAAAGAAAAGAGAGAAAGAAGGCTTGTTTAATTTTCTTCATTTTTGCTTTGTTAGCTTTATTTTTCATTTTAAAATTCTGCAGCAAAGACCCACAAATAGGATTGATTTTCTATTTTATAGCTCTCATCATAAATTTGGTATAATTGGAGTGAGCTATTTGTTGGATCAAATACTTGTTGTAAAGCTTTTATTTTTAATTTTTTCTGAAAGGCTAGGTTTTCAATGCAATCAAGGCAAATTCCATCATAATTAATTTGCCAATCGACAAGTTGATTAGCCGTATCTAAAAATTTTTGAATTGATATTGGAGCATTGAACTCAAAATCAGAAAAAGTTATAGCTTTATTATTTTCTTCAACTGTTACAGGTAAATATAATATAATAGTAGTCTGTTTGTCAAGTTTTGGATCTACTTTCATTTGCTCATAGTTTATGTTGACGTTACTTGATTTTAATTGGGCAAGGCAATATTTCAAATTTAGAACTATATAATCTTGTATTGCTTCTTCCACATCCTCAATTTGAGGCACATCTTTCTTTTTATTATATAAATAAAGAGGAATAATCTGAGTATAGAATAAAATTCCATAATTTGGAGGGTCGCGATAATAACCGCCACTGATTCCTATTTCAACTAAAGCCATCTCGCTCACAGCTTTAAAACAACTATCAACAAATTCCTTAGCATATGTTGCATTTATAATTTCTATTTTTTCTTTTTCTTTTAGGCTTTCATAGGCCAGCCATCCAACTACACCAGCAACCACCACAATCAAACTAATTAGTACAAAAAACGCAATTTGAGCTTTTTTCATTTAATAAGAATAATTTTTTAATTTTAAAATTTTGTCTTTTTAAAATTTTGTCTTTTGCACAACAAAAAACCATCTTCCGCTATCTTTCTTGATTTTATCAAAGTTTAGGCTTGAATAGATACCGCGAATTCGAAAGCCTGTTTCTTTCAAGAGTTTTTTTATTTTTGCTAAAGAGTAAGCTTTTTCTACATGCACTTCACAATATCTTTTATAGATATTCTCTTTTATTTTTTCAAACATTATTATCTTGCTTATCCACATATCTTTTTTCCAGGAATTTATCCAAATTAACTCAATGTTATTTATTTTTTTATACCAAGTGCTGGCATTTCTTAATAAGCTATTAATCTTATAATCAGAATTCATATCAAAAATGAACAAGCCTCCTTTTTCTAAATGTTTGCTTACACAGCTAAAACACTTTCTTATCTGATTTGGCTTTGTTAAATAATTCAAGGAATCAAAAACACACAAGATAAGATTGTATTTTTTATTTAGGTTAAAATGTGCCATATCTGCTTCATAGCACTTGATTCCTCTTTGTCGTGCAATTTCGAGCATATTTTTTGACTTATCGATGCCCTCAATATCATATCCTTTCTTCCTAAACATTTCTGCCAATTTTCCAGTCCCGCATGCAATATCCAACATCCTATTTAATGAAACACCATAGCGCTTTGCATTCGCAATGATAAATTCATAATATTGCTTGTATTTTCTATGAAAGCCTTCCTGCATTATTTTATCATAGATCTCGGCGAATTTTTTATAGATTTTCATTTTATTTAGCTTGATATTTAGCTTGAATTTTAGAATTTTTGTTTGAACTTTTTATTTTTTATAGATACTACTCTTATAAACCTTTCATGTCAAAAGCCTTGCCACTAGCTCCTTGCCCATAAGATTTTTAATTTCCAAGGCTATAGTGTTTTATGTGTTTCATGTGTTTTATGTTAGATAAAACAGCCAAGCTTGCAATCGACTTTTATAGAAAGCTTGGCCCAGAAGGGATGGCTTCTTTAACAGACAAGAGAAAGGACAAGGCCTTATTAAAATACATTATAAAATTTTTAAAAAAATCAGACAAAGTTCTGGATTTGGCTTGTGGCTATGGCAGGATAACTATTCCATTAGCAAAAAAAGGTTATAGGATTGAGGGACTAGATATCTCTCCAAATTTGATAAAAGAGGCTAAAAAAAGAGCTAAAAAATTAAGATTGAAATTAAAATTCAAAATAGCTGATATGCGAGCTCTTCCTTATAAGGATAATAGCTTTGATAAAATCTTATGCTTGTGGAGTAGCTTTAATCATTTGCTCACTTTTAAAGATCAATTAAGGACTATAAATGAAATTTACAGAGTTCTAAGGGAAAAGGGAGTTTGCATTATTGAATTACCAAATTTAGAGAGCAAATGGGCAAGAGTTAATGTGAAAAAGTATGGGAGAAGACCTCCATTTTTCATAAATGGCCTAAAAGTAATTAACTATGTGCATGATAGAAGCACTTTAAACAAACTTGCGAAAAAATCAAAATTCAAAAAATATAAGATAAAATTTGCAAACATCGCCGGCAGAAGAAGGACAATATTTATTTTGGGAAAATAAAACAA
>JAWBVE010000006.1:0-62349 GCA_038840695.1 Candidatus Pacearchaeota archaeon | reverse complement strand
TAAGTGGTTTTGGTGCATTTACATTTGCCATTATTTTTTTTGCCGTGATTTTAGCCATTAGCTTTGCAAGTGCTTTTGATTATTGTAGTGCAAATTCAACGCAAAATTATCTTAGTGTTAGCATTTATAATGATGATGATTTTGAAGGAAAAGATTTTGAGCCTTACGATAAGATAGCTATTGAGGTTAAAATTAAGAATGACGATAGCGATGATCATGATGTTGTTGTTAGTGCTGTTCTTGTAAGTGACAATGAGACTATAGAAGATAGTGAAGTGGAAGAAGAGATCAATGTTAATGAAGACAGCAGTAAAACAATAACTCTAACCATAAAAATTCCTGTAATAGATGAAGGAAGCTATGATGTTTATGTTAAAGCTTATGATGATGATAATAAAAATGAATGTGCTCAAGATTCAAGTTATATTGATGTTGAGAGGCCTACGAAAAAGATAAAGGTTTTAAATGCTGGCTTTGATAAAAGCCTTTATGCTTGCTCCGAAACCGCAGTTCTCTCTGGCGTTATAGCAAATATCGGCGAAAACGATGAAGATCAAGTAAAGCTAGCTTATAGCGATGATCTTGGAAACATTGCTGAGAGCATAATATATGACTTAAGTGAAGGTGATGAAAACAATTTTTTATTTAACATAGCCATTCCATCTAACGCAAGTGAAAAACAACACACAGCAACATTAAAGATTTATTATGACTATAGAAGTGGAAGCTATAATAGATTTGATACTTATAATTATTATTTTACTATTTCTGGAGGCTGCATAAAGCCGGTAAAGGATGTAAGCTTAAGTCTAAGCTTGCCAACAAGTATGCAGCTTAACGAGGAATATAATGGCAACTTGTTCCTTATCAACACAGGCAATCTTGATGCAACTTATATGCTAGAGCTTGAGGGAGACTGGGCAAGTATAAATCTTGAGACAGGGCTTGTAAGTTTGAAAGTTAATGAACAAAGGCTTGTTAGCTTCACTATAAAGCCTCTTAAGGAGGGCTCACATTTGTTAACAGCTAAAGCAAAGTTTGATGGCAAGGAAAAGAGTGCCACAAAAAGTGTGAAAGTAGAAAAAGTAGAAAGTGTTATGACAGGCGGCTATGAAAAATATAAAAAAGCTAGCTGGTGGGACGAGCTTAAATTTGAGGCTGAAAGACACCCAATTGCTCTAGCCATATTTATAGCAAGCATAATAATTGCCGTTGTCAGCTTGATCGGAATAATCATCGTTTTAAGAAGTAGATACTAAGCGTCTGAGCGCTCTGCACACTTATTCCAGCACTTTGAATTTTTTTGCTTTTATTTCTGCCAATACTTTTTCAATAAATTTATCAAGGCTTTTTTCATCTATGCCTTTTTTCCTCAAAATTTGTTTCACAACAAGCTCCGTCTTAAAATAATTTTTAAATTTTTCATTGAGCACCTTCCAAGGAATTCCTTTTAGGGCATTTGAAAGTTTCTCATCAAAGCTAAGAACTTTTTCAAGCATGAGTAAGGCTATTGAAGGATAGCCAAGATAGCCTTTAAACAAGCTTCCATTGTCATTGCTCTTTATTGCATTTTTACTTTTATCATAAACAACCTCATAGACTTTATCACCAAGCGAACTAATACAACCTGCAACTGTCAATTTATTTTTTTCTTTTATTTTTATTCGTTTATCAGCTATAGCACCCGCTGCTTCAAGCACTTTTATTCTCGGCGGAATTTTCCAAAATTTTACCTTTTTCTTTTTGCTTTTTTCACTTTTTTCACTTTTTTGCTCGCTTTTTTTATTTATTTTCATTTTTTATTTCATCCTTTATTTCCTTTTTCCTTTATTTTTCTTTCTGCTTACTTTTTTCCGCCTTCTCTTCCTTCTCTTGCCTTTTTTGCCTTTTCAATACTAACTGCTACACTCTTAAAATCAGGCGTGAAAGTGCTTGGATCAAAGCGGGAAGGGACTATTTTATTAATCAAAAGCTTTTTTGAATAGAAAGGCGCTGCAACAATGCCTTCTGGAATTTCAGCACTTAATTTAACCTTTCCCCTAATTTGGCCAGTTTCACTTTTAACAATTATCCTATCATTGTCTCTTAAATTTAGCCTTTTTGCATCGTTTGGATTAATGAAAAAGGCTTCTTTGAAAAATTTTTTTAGAGTTTTGCTCTGACTTGTAAGCTCATCAGTCAAGAAGTGCCATTTAGACCTAAATGTAACAAGAATGAAAGGATATTTTTTGCTTCTTATTGTTTCTATGCCCTTAAAACTTACAGGCACAAATTTGACAAATTTTGGCTCTTTGCTTGCATAAAGATCTTCACCTTCCCAAACTTTTTCCAAGCCCCTGTAGTCAGGAATAATGCTTATTATTTCATTAAAAATTTCTCTAGCACTTTTATAATTAAAATGCTTTAGTCTGAACATTTTTGCAAGTTTAGAGAGTATTTGCCATGGCGACAAAACTTGCTTGCTCGGCTTAACTACCCGCTCTACTTTCCTTACTCTTCTCTCGCCATTAGTTATTGTGCCTTCCTCCTCAAAAAGCAAGGGAATTGGTAAGATCACATCTGCAAATTGCTCTGCAGTTAGGTTCTTGCATGATTGCATACAAACTAGGAAAGTATGCCTCAGAACTTTATGCACATAATTTAAATTTGGAAGTGATTGAGCAGGATTAAATTCAACCAACACTATTGCCTTCACAGGATTTTCAAATATAGCTTCTATCAAGTTTTTTCCTATTTTTGGATAAAGTTTTTCATGCCAGGCCTTTTCAAGTAAGGGCAATGATGCTAGGCCATTGGTTGGCAGCCTTTCTGGCGAGCATGCCATATCCCCGCTACCTTGCACATTAACTTCTCCTCGCAAATTGAATAGCTTTGCTCTTTTCAATATTGCAAGATTCAAGAGTGAGTGTAAATTGTCATGGCCATAAATATGCTGCGTAAAGCCCATTCCATGAGTCACTCCAAGACTCTTAGCTTGAGCTATGGCATCCACAACTTTATCAAAATCTTGTTCAGTTATTTTACAAATCTCACAAACAAATTGCTTTCTAAATTGCTTTGCATTTTCTTTTAACTCGGCAAAGTTTTCAATTTTTTCAATATCTATAGCATAAGCCTTTCTCTCGAGAAGCTGGGCTATTATGCCATTCAGCAAAACATAATCAGTTCCTGGGCTTATGATCAATTTCAAATCACATGCTTTCAATGTTTCATTCAAAAAAGAAGAAATTCCAATAAGCTTAATGCCTTGCTTTTCCTTTCCCTTTAAAATTTTATTAAAAAATACTGGATAATTTGTTGCTGGATTTGAGCCAATAATTAGTAAGGTATCAATGCTATCCAGCTCTGACAGCTTTGTTAAGTTTGGATTGCCAAAATGCTCAAGTAAGGCATTTGTTGTTGCTTGATGGCATATTCGAGAGCAGCAATTATCTATTGAATAGCCAAGTATTCTTGCAAATTTTTCTAAAACATAATTATTTTCATTTGTTGTTTTGCCAGAGCCAATAAAAAGCACTTCATCTGGCGCAAGATCTTTCAAATTTTTATAAACAAATTTTAATGCTTCATTCCAGCTAACAGCCTTAAATTTACGCTCTTTGCCTTTTGCGCCTTTTGCACCTTTTCTTATTAATGGCCTTTCATAGCGTGCTCCATCATACATCTCGTGAAGCACAAGAGCTTTAACACAAGGCTTGCCCTCTGACATGTAATCACTTTCATCTCCCTCTATTTTTACTATTTTATTTCCTTTTACTATGAATTTCAGTCTACAGCCACAACCACAAAATGGGCAAATGCTCTTGAAGCTTTTTTTTTGCATTAAACAGAAAAAATTTGTAATTTAAAAAAATGTGCATCACCGCATGCGCCAGGCGGGGATCGAACCCGCGCTGCAAGCTTGGGAAGCTCGCGTCCTACCATTAGACGACTGGCGCGACGGCACAAAGGCACATAGTACAAGTGATATATTTATACAAGCGATATATTTATAAAAGTTCTAAATTTTAAAAAGTTATGAAAATAAAAGGGGCTGACTATGAAATAAACCTTACGGTTATGCCTAAACCAAATGCTGTAATCATTGAGGGTTTTCCAGGGCTTGGCTTTGTAAGTACTATAACAACAAGCTACTTAATTGAACATTTAAAGGCAAAATGTATAGGAAGCTTATTCACAAAAAAGCTTGCTCCATTAGCTGCTATTCATCAACAAAAGCTTATCCAACCAATTGAAATTTTTTATGATGAAAAAAATAATATAGTAATATTTCAATCTGCAATTACTGTTGAAAAAATAGAGTATGATATAGCTGAAATTATTCTCGAATTTGCTAAAAAGATTAAGGCAAGTAAGATAATTACTATCGAGGGCGTTATAAGTACAAAACCTACAGAAAAAGTTTACTTTTATGCTACAAAGAAAGAATTTGAAAAAAAATTGCTTGAACAAGGATTAGAAAAAATAAATGAAGGGATTATAGTGGGCGTTACAGGAGCACTATTGCTTAAGGCAGAAGAATTTCCATTGATAGGGTTATTTGTAGAGATTCATAGTGAATTGCCAGATAATAGAGCTAGCGCAAAGATAATAGAAGTACTTGATAAATATCTTGGCCTTAATGTAGATTACAGGCCCCTCTTAAAAAAAGCGGAAGAGATAGAGAAAAAAATTAAGGGCCTGATTGAAAAAGTCTTAGCTGCACGACAGGAAAAAGAAAAAAAGATAGCAGTGCCTTATACTGGATGATTTTAGATTATTTTGGATAGTTTTGGGCAGTTCTGTACTAGACTGCTCATGCTCAAAGAAAGCTATATTAAAGAAAGAAGGCTTTTGCTCTTGAAACACGTCTTGAACATTGCTTTGCTATACTTTACAAAATTAGATTTATAAAGATACTCATTAATTATATTAATGCCAAAAGAGGTTTTGTTTAAGCTTGTTGATGTAACAAAAAAATTTGGCAAAGCTATTGTTCTTGACAAGATCAATCTTGAAATCCCGCCAAGAAAAATTTTTGGCATAATAGGTCCTTCGGGGGCTGGTAAAACCACTTTGTTAAGGCTACTTGTAACATTTTATACGCCAAGCAAAGGCAAGATATATTTTGGAGGCGAGAAGCTTAAATGGAAAAAAATTAGGCATTTAATAAGTATGTCAGCACAGCATGGAAGCTTTTATCCAAATTTAACTGTTGAGCAAAACATTGCATTTTTTGGTAAGCTTTATGGTTTAAGTAAAGACATGATAAAAAGAAAGGCCTTGCCCTTACTCAAAGAGCTTGAGCTTTATGACAAAAGAAATATTGCCGCAAGCGCACTTTCAAAAGGCATGCAAAAGAGGCTTGATATTATATGTACTCTCTTACCGAATGCAGAAATTTTTATTTTCGACGAGCCAATGGAGGATCTCGATCCACTGCTGAGAGAGAAAGTTGTTAAAATAATAAAAAAACTTCACAAGCAGGGTAAATCAATAATAATTTGCTCACATTTTTTTAAAGAGCTTGAAGAGCTTTGCGAGGAGATTATAATGCTTTACAAAGGAAAAATCATAGAGGCTGGCAGCTTAGAAGAGATAGAAGAAAAATATGGCCATTTAAATCTTGAAAAAATATTTTTTGAAATCGTAAGAAAAAAGAAATTTGAAGAAAAAGTTGAGGAAAAACGTCGAGAAAAAGAAAGAGTAAAGGAAAAATTTAAGGAAAAATTTAAGCTCAATCGTATTATTAATTGGTTCAAGAAAAAATTAAAAAGACAAAAAAGTGCAGAAGCCAAGGAAGAAGAGTAAAATGGCAATTGGAACAATAATAAAAAAGAGCTTGCATGACATAATTAAGTCAAAGCTAGCACTTTTTGCCCTCTTTGTATTGCCAGCGATAATAATCCTCGTTCTATGCTTTAGCCTTAATACAGCAGGGCTCCAAAATATAAGAGTAGCTTACAGCATGGAAAATTTAACTCAAAACTCACTTAACACCACTCTCTCACTTCTGGAATTGTTGAAAAACAAGGGATATGAAATAATAAACTCTAGCGCAGAGAATTGTATAGAGAATATAAAAAAAGGTGGTTGGCATATTTGCTTAATAATCAGGCAAGGCAAAACAGAGAGAGAGCTCAATATTGAGATTTATACAGATGCAAGTAGGATTAATTTAGCTTATGCATTAATAAATCATATCTCTCACTTAATCCAAATTCGCTCTGAAGAGCTCTCCATAAGCTTAATCCAGGCCATAATAGCTGTTCTTGATGCAACGAAAAGCAATATGAATGATGCTGGCTCTAAACTAAAAGAGCTTAATAAAATTGTGCTCAATATAAACGCAGCCACTAGTAATATTAAAGCTGTAGCTGATGCAATAGATACAAGTTTTAATCTTAATGATTTCAAAATTGATAAACTTGATGAATTAATCGAAGAGCTTGGAAATTCAAGCAATTTAACTTCTGATTTTGAGGATATAGCTTCTCACATCGAAGCTAAGCTAAAAGAGACACAAAAAAAATTTTTGGGTATTGAAAGTAAAAAAGCTGAGATAAAAAGTTACAGTGAAGAAATAGTCAAGCTTGGTGAGAGCATTTTATTGACCTCGGATAAAGTCCGAGATATAACAAGCAAGGTTAACAGCTCTATAGATGAGATAAAAGAGAAAAATCCAGAAGTGTTAACAAGTCCGATAAAAACTTCTGTAATCTCTGTAACAACAAAAACCAAGAACTTAGATTTTGTCCTTCCAGGTTTTCTTACTTTCATCCTCGTTTCACTTGCTCTCTTTGTTTCTAGCAGCCTAACAATCAAGGAAAAAAAATCAAAAGCCTATTTTAGGAATTTTTTAACTCCAATAAGCGATCTTTCATTTGTTACTGGCTATTACTTTTCTTTCTTTATTATATTAGCAATTGAAATGGCTCTTGCTCTTCTAATAATATCTTTCTTTACTGATCTTTTTTCCGGCTTTGCCCTGCTCAATATAGTCCCTATTCTCGTTATTGCTTTAAGTATATTTGCTTTTTTAGGGATTTTTATAGGACATATATCAAAAAGCGAAGAAATAGCTATTCTAATAAATTTCTTTATCCTTCTTTTCTTTTTCTTCTTTTCACAAACAATTCTGCCACATGAAATGCTTAAGCCTAGCCCCACAACAAATAAAATACTTGCCTTTTCACCTTTCAATATAATTGAAGATTCACTAAAAAGAATAATCTTCTTCAAATTTCCGATAGGACAAAGCTGGTTTAACTTATTGATTCTTTTTGCTTATACTTTGATTTTCTTTGCGATAGCAGTTCTCTCGAAAAAATTAACTAAGCACACGCTAATTTACTCCTAAAATTTACTCCTAAAATTTACTCTAGAATTGTGAAAAAATATGTACGCGCAAGCAAACGTAAAGCTTTTAAAGCATTTTTTTATAAAAAAGAATGAAATTTTGTCCAAAGTGTGGGGCAGTACTTGTTAAGAAAGGAAATCTTTGGGCATGCCCTAAAGGGGATTATAAGACCAGTGAAAAGATAAAAATAGAAAGTAAAGAGATACATGAAAAGACAAAGATAGGAATAGTAAAGGAGGGCCAGGCAAATGTTTATCCTACTGTTACTGCAACTTGCCCAAAATGTGGGCATGATAAAGCTTATTTCTTTACAATCCAAACAAGGGCCGGAGACGAGGCCGAAACTCGTTTTTTCACTTGTACAAAGTGTGGCTATCGATGGAGAGAATACAGCTAAGCTAGCAAACTAAAGCTAGCAAAACTAGCCAGCCCAAAAAGCTCTACAAAAAGCGCTCTTGGTGAATAGTTTGAAAGTAGCAATAACAGCAAATGGAATAACGTAAATGGAATAAAAAAGAAAAATAAAATAAAAAAGAAAAAACAAGTTTTAGTTTTAGGCTTTTCCAAGTACCCAAAGATTTCTCAAGGCCACTATTATAGTTGCTGGGACAAATAGATTAAGGATGTTCTCTAGTAGTCTGCCTAGCCAGCTCGAAATCGTAAAATATTGGCTTCCTAAGGCTGCTACAATTACTAGGGCAACTCCTGAAAGCAAGAAAGGTTGAACTTCGCTTACTGCAATGTTAAGCAAGCCTACGATGACACCAATTACTACTAGAGTCCATACAATTCCAAGATACTTTGGCAAAAATGCAAAAATCACTGCTAGTATTACGCCAATCAAAAAAGCCCAGCTCCCTACCAAATTTTTCTTATCCTTTTTTGCCATTTTCCTTCCTCTTTTATTTTATTTAGTTTCAATTTTAAGATTATAGACTTTCTTCATTTTTAAATTTATGCCAAGCTAAAATGCTAATAAAAAATGCTAATAAAAAAGCTAAAAAATAAAATTTAGCCTTAGCCTTTTTGCATAATTAATAACTTCTTCGAGCTCTGTTGGGCTTACACTTCGTCTTAGCTCTTTATATGCACGCTCTTTCAAAACCAAAAAATCTGGCCTATACTGATCCATTATGTTAATAATTGCTTTATCTTTAATTTTTGCTAGCCATTTTAAAATTGGCTTGGTGCAGCAATCAACATGGCCTGGAAGCACCAAATGCCTTACTACAAGTTCAGCATCTTTTGAAGCAAGCAAATGATTTCGTTTTACTATTTCAACATAATTCATTACATTGCTTAATTTTAAAGCACATTCATCATTACCATATTTAAAGTCAGATAAGTAAACATCAACTATACCACTAAGCAAATTCATTGCCTCTCTGGACATATAAAAATTACTATTCCATATGACAGGCATACTTGCTCTTGTATGCTTAAGTGTCTCGAGAATAAAGGGCAATTGAGGAGTAGGCTCTCCTCCAACAAAATTTATATTTTTACAATAGCTATGCTGCTCTATAATTTCTGCAAGTTTTGCTGGCGAAAGCATGATTGGCGGTTCATATCTCTGACTTATTGTCCAATTTTGACAAAAAACACATCTAAAATTGCAACCCCAAAAGAAAATAGTAAAGCTTGGCACAAAAAAACTTTCTTCACCATAATGTGCAAACCAAGAGCTAACACACATTTTATTGCCAATTTGGCAATAGCCAAGAGTGGCTTTGTCAAGAGCTTTAAGAGCTTCGGCTTGAGTTACTTCGGCTTGAGTTATCTTGACTTTTCGATTAACGCAGCATTTTCTCTCGCAAAGTTTACAACTTTGCATGCATTCATATGCTTTTAAAATTTTTTCATCAAGTAAATGCTCTTGCTTTGCATAAAAGAATTTTGGCTTTGCCCTTTTTTCGAGAATTGCAAAATAGTTTTTTAATATACTTTTTAATACTTCTCCAAAAGAACTAGCTTTTGTGACTGTCATTTGTTGTGGTTGTCATTTGATTGATTTGATTATTTTTAAGCTGTTTTAAGCTAAATGCTACGCGCCCAGGGCAGGACTCGAACCTGCAAGGCGAAAAGCCACACGCTCTCCAGGCGTGCGCGTCTACCAATTCCGCCACCTGGGCAAAGTGAATTGGCCATTGGCATGGCACAATTTAATAATAATCAAAGTTTTATAAATTATTACTTTGCCACGGCCCTACTCTTGCTTTTTGCTGATGCTTTTAGCTTTTATTTAGTTTTTTGCGCTATGCTTTAGCTACAAAAAGCGATTAAGCCAAAGCCAGAGAAAAATAAAAATTAAAGTTAATATAAAGAAAGCTATTCCAATAAGTAATGCTTTTTTGCTTGTTGCAAAAGCTATTGGGATAGGACCAATTAAGCCTATAAACACTGCTTCTGTCTTTGCTTCTGCTCTCGTTTCTGTCTCTATTTGCTTTGCTTTTGGTTTCAACGATGCAAATGCATAAAGAATAAAGAAAAAAATTGAAATAATTAAAAAGATTGTTGCAAGTAGCAATAAGATTGATTTCATCTTCATTATTTTTATTTTGGCTTACTTCTTAGCAAGCTTGGCTCTTCATAAGGGCTTGGATAGCCTGGCATCCCATGAGCTTTTTTGTATGTATCATAAACCTTGAAGATAGTTTCTTCCATGTCTCTTGCCACTATTGCTCTTAGCACTGACTCAGCCCAGTTATCTGGCCTTTTCTTCTCCTTTGACTTTTTTTTTGCTTCTTCTTTGGCCTTAGCCACTTCTTTTCCCTTTCCTCTAAACAAATTTATTATATCAGTTATAATACCCTCCCCCCATCCACCTTCAGCTTTTTCTTTCACTTTGCCTTTTTCTCTTTCTTCCTTGCCTTCTTGCTCTTTCTCCTCAAGAAAATGTTTAAGGTCATCAGCTAAAGTCTCGAGAGTTTCTTTTTCTATCTGCTGAGTTAGACTTATTGTTGTCTCAAACTCATTTTTTTCAAATTCCTTCATGAAATCTTGAAACTCATCTTCTCTTAGCACATAACTTCTAAAGCCAATATCAACTCTGCCACCAAAAACATAACCACCTTCTCTGCCTGCTGGTGTTGGAATACTCCTAAAGCTTAGATCGATAAAAATTAAGCCATAAAAAGGTCTCGCTGCTTTAGCCTTTATTGTCTTCGGAAATTCTGGAATTTCTGTAGTATATTTTTTTTTACAAAGTAGCAATAACTCGAAAATCGCTGTTGAAAAGGCTGTAACAAGAGCTGCCTCTTTAGTTTCTTTCATCATAAGCTGCTCTGCAGCTCGCAAATATGGTCTCGCCCATCTAGCATAAAGCTTTAAGCTTGCTACTTGACTTTTTAAATAAGTCTTCTCTATTTTATAGCGATTTCTAATTTCTATTTCGCTCTTTTCAAGCCAATCATTAAACTCTATAAGCCTACTTCTCAATATATTCTTTACTCGCTCATTTAAATCGAGCTTGTCTATATCCTCAAGCCTCTTAACAATAAAGAAAGCATCTCTAAGTGTAACAAATTCAAGTTGTGTAGTTAGCATGTTTATAGCCCCTCTACCTTTCTTTATATCAACATTAGTAATCCATATTTCTTTTAAGGCATTTAAAGCTGCTATTCTTTCTTTTTCATTTTTACTTTTTAAGCCATCATAAAGTTTGAGCCTTATTTCAAATTCTTTTAAATCCCAAATTAAATTTATGATGCTTTTTATTACAGTATTTATTGTTCCGAGATATTTCATAGCTTGTTCTTGCATTATGCTAGCTCTTTTGCCAATCTCAGCAAAATAGCCACTCCCAGGACTTGCCGCAAAACTATCAACGAGCTTTTCTGTCTCAAAACCAAGATCTCTCATATAGTCAAGAAGCCAGTAGTAAACTGGCTCAAGTTGTTGAAAGGGGGAATCATAAGTAAGCCTATATTCAGCAATGTGTCTATGTCCTGCCTTCTCTAGCAGCTTATAAACATCGTCTTGCATTTTTGATTTTGATTCCTTTTACTTTTCTTTCCTTTTTTTATTCTTGTTTTCTTTTTATTAATTGAAAAGTCGAAGCAAGATCAATAATGTACTTGCCTTCTTCCAGCTTAAAAATTACAGGATATCCTTTAAAGAGCTTGACTAAATCTATTTCAAATTTGCCCGGTTTTAGAGCTCTTATTGTTTCCAAGTCGAGAATGACAGGCTTTTGTTCAGCCTCACCAACTATATTTTTTATTTCTTTCTCAATTTCCTTAGCTTCTACCTCATTAAGCAATATTTCAACTTCCTTTGGCTTTTCTTTGAAAAAATAAAAAAATCTGCTCTTGCATTTAGAACAGCCCTTAAAAACAACATCTGGCTCTTCATAAATTGTTCCACATCTCACACATTGATGAGGCATTATTTTATAAAGCAAGAACTTTTAAAAGTTTTTAGCTTGGCAAAAGCCTCGTCTATTGCTTGCTATTGCTTGCTATTGCTTGATGCTATTAGCCAAGCTTCAAGAAAAGCTCCAGTTTTTTAATATCCTTTTTAACTTCTCTGACAATTGTAGCCGGGCCTATAAGTGTTAGCGCATCTCTATTGCCAACAAGAAAATCAGCAATACTCTTTTTTATTTTTAGCAGAAGACCTGCATCAACAAGCTTAGGATTTAATGTTTCTATCTCAATTCCTTTAAACTTCTTATTTTTTCCAATTTTTTTCATTGTTTCTTCTATCAAATCTTTTTCCTCCTCATGACTCAATTTGCCCTGCAAAATTATTATTTTATCTTCGGCAACGCTATCAATAAGAAATTTTATTTTTTTATACGGGCTAAGACTTGCTAGCTGTGTATAAGGCACAAATTGAAGCTTTAACCCTTTCATTTCTTTAGCCATTTTTATTTTTAGCTTTTATTTTGTTTTTTTCAGTTTTTATTCTTTTTTTAGTTTTTACGTTTTCTTTTTGCCCTTTTTGGCCTTTTAGCTTTTAGCCTTTATGTTTTTATTCTATCCCTTTTTTCTCCTTTTCATTCCTTTTATTACATTGAAGAGAGTTTCATAAAATTCTTCCATATTTTTGCCATACTTAGCTGAAATGCCGACAACTTCATATTCAGGAAATGCTGCCTCGACCGCTTTTAAATTAGCCCTCTTCAAATCTATTTTGTTTGCTGCTATTATCATCGGTATTTTGCGAGCAGCTATGTTACCTATAATCGTTATATTAACCTGACTATATGGATTTTCACAGGCATCGAGTACAACGACAATTACATCCATATCATCAAGCCACTTAATAGCCTCTATGACTCCTCGAGTTGCCTCTTCAGCCCTCTTTCTTGCTTCTTTTTTACTTAGCCCATATTTCAAAAAATTCTCATAATCAACCTTTGTTGCAATTCCAGGAGTATCTATCAGCTTAAACATAATGCTTCTTCCCTTATACTCAACTTTTACAGCTTCTTTCACAATTACTTCTCTAGTCTCGTGAGGGATCTTACTTACAGTCCCAACTTCCTCGCCAATCCAGTCCTTGCAGATTCTGTTTGCAAGTGTTGTTTTTCCTGCATTTGGTGGCCCATAAAAGCCAAGCTTTAACTCACGCCTCACTGAAAAAAGGCTTGTAAAAATTCTCTTAAAAAAATTTGTTATTATTCTTATCGGCATTTTGCTTCTTTGCTTTTTTATTGCTTTCTTATTTTTTGATCTTTTAAATTTATTTCTTTTTTATAATTTTGCTTTTTCCGCCTTTTCCTTATTTTGGCTTTTCTTTTTCTTTTGCTTTTTCTCTTGCCTTCATTGCCTTGACTTCTTTTAATGCATAAGTTATTTGTGCCTCTTTCCAGCCAGCTGAAAGAAGTTTTTTTCTGATTGTATCTTCTGTCATGCCTGATTCGAGTGAATTACTTATGAAGGTCATTATATTATAGTAATCTGCTCTGCTTGGAAAAAGTGCTTTTTCTTTAGCCGCTTTTCTCGCCTTTATGATTTTTTGACCAAGCTCCAAAAGCTTTTTATGCCAAATAAAGATAATTCCACCAACAAGCAAGAGAATTGTAAAAATTAAAAGCAAAATTAAAGGAGTCTTGCTTTTCTTTTTTGCTTCTGTCACTGGGCCAGTAATTTTTTCTGTTACTGGCTCGAGAGCGGTTAGGTTTGATGGAACTGCAAATAAAGTAACGCTGTAAATATCTAAATCACCAAAGTAAGCAACTTTAATGTTTGCAAGGGAAAGAGGGAATGCAAGTGCGCTTCCAGAAGCATTATAATTAGCATTTGCATAGCTCTTGCTAGGATCAAGCAACAAAATAAGCTTTCCGCTTTGGGCTTGAGATGTTTTTGTAGAAATGCTTATGTCGAGAATTGTTAAAATGGCCTCTCCACTTAAATACTTCAGCTTTTTCTTCTCTCCACCAAGCTTTAGCTGGACATTATTAAAGCTCCACAGTGCAATAGATTTTTTGCATTCATCCTGGCTAAAGGCACATGTTCCTGCCACGCTCGATGCCGAGCTCATATCAACTTTGTTCCAATCAACGATATAGCTTATTTGAGGAAAGCTTAAGAAAGCATCCAAGCTTGAAGGAATGCTCGGCTTTAAGTTGCTATATTCTTGTTTTATTTGTTGTAGCAAAGTTATGTTGCTTCCAGCTTGCAAGAGCCTTGAGGATAAATTATTTAGCTGTGCTTTGAGGCTTGCTGTGTTCGTGACATTTTTTAGCCAGTTAGCATAGAAAGCGAGGGCCAGGCTTGATTCAAAATTATTTATAGCATTTATGGCATTGTTTATGCTACTATTTAGTGCTGATGCAGAGATGCCTACATTTAAAGTGAAATAGCCAGTGCCCTTAAAACCAGCACTATCGGTTACTTCTATTTTAACATTAAAAGCCCCTGAGCTTGTATAAGTATGGCTAAAAATTCCATTACTACTGCTTGCTGTGCTGCCGTCGCCAAAATCAATAGCATAGCTTGTTATATTAAGTCCTCTCGGCGAATAAGCTATAACTCTAAACTCAGTGGGCTCGCCTACAGTGATGTTCATTGGATAAATGCCGACAACAACAGGCACTCTTTCCACTTTAAAGCTTTTTTTAGCTATTTCAGTGCCTTTATAGACTACTCTAAGACTATAATTGCCATAGGTGCTTGGTGCTGTGATATTAAAAGCTGCTAGTGGAATGGCAACATGGCCGGCTGTAGTTATTAAAGGAAATTCTCTCTGCAGTGTAGAAAAGCTCGATATAGTATACTCCACTCCGCCAAATTTATATTTAAAGCGCAAGTTAGCAAAGCTGAATGCGACAGTTGAATTAATGTAGAGTGGGATTATACATTTTGCCGAACAATTTTGATTATATTTGGCTCGAAGATAGCTATTTAGCTCACTAACTAAATTTTTTCCTGTTTGCGCTGCATAGAGCGTAGAATTAAATTGAATTTCTTCAGCAAAAGGCTGATTTTTATATTCGGCAGCAAATAAGGCAAAATGCTGCTTGCCTTCTTCCTTACTGCCTGCACTTATTGAATAAGCATCCGCTGTCGCAGCTCTTACACAAATCTCATATTCGCCAGGATAAACATTAAAATCGACGTCACAGCTTGTCCCATTATAATAATTGGTATTACAGCTTGCTTCTTTGCTGCCACGTGCTATTTTGAAAAATAATAAAACGCTTTCGTTTCCTCCCTCCACCAATGCTATATCGCCTCCAATCTTCACTCTTGCACTCTTATATTCAAGCTTTACAGTATCACAAATAAAACTTGTTCCTATGTTTGCTGTCTCTTTCGCTGTGTAATTTTCATTATATTTTTCCCCACAAATATCTGAGCCTGCACTGAGATAATAATAATCTGGAGATCCATCATTGAACAAATCAATTATGAAAGGAGCTTCTGTTGTGCATTCTTCGTTTCCTGTTGTTCCTGTAATAACAAAGCTCAAGTCTGTTATCTCAACTCCAGACTTTCCAGAAATAACTAAGCCGGCATAATTGTCACCAGCATTTCCTTGAAAAGTATCTGAGCTAGAGGCATCTTTATACTGTAACTCACACTCGCTTGGCTTGCCTTCATAACTACAATTAAAGCTTATCCCCAAGCTCTTGGCCCTTTTCATAAACTCTAATAAGCTAAAGCTTGCTGTTTTGCCATCTAACTCTGCACTTATTTCATTCCCGCCACTTTCATTGACAAGGCTTATGTTAAGATAGCCACTAAGTGGCTGGTTTGGGCCAACATCATTAACAACTAGAGTCGGCGTACCCTTGCTATACTCTGCATTAACATTGATGTCAGCCAAAATTAACAATAAAACTAACAAAAATATAAATGTTGCAAATTTTATTGGCAAATTTTTTTTCATGTCAATTTACCTCTTTTTATTTTTTGTTTCTTCCCTTGCCTTTCTATTTTTATCTCCCCCAAACTTTTAAATCTTTGCCCTCTCACTTGTTTTCTGCTAAGCTCTTCTTCAGCTCTCGCCAGAGCCTTGCAAGTTTTTCTTTAAAAGCTGGCAAGTCTTCAACTCTAACATTAGCTCCAAGAGCGCTTTCATGGCCTCCTCCGCTCGCTCCCTCCAAGCCTTCCAGTGCTTTTAACACGATATCTCTAACTTTAACATTACTTCTTATCGATATTCTTGCTCGCTCATCTTTTATATATGCAACAACTATGAGCTTATTAGGCCAGGCATAAAGAAGGGCATTAGAAAGTTCTGCTGAAATGCTCAAAGAGCCGCCATATTGAAACCAGACAAAATCCTGACTTGGCTTTATTAATTTTTTAGCTTTTGCTAAGAGCTTTTCATAGTGCTTAAAAATTTGTCTAGCTCTTTTGTGCATTTGCCTATTTTTTTTGCTTTCTTCGAGAATTTGACTTGGTGTATTAATGCTGCTCAAAAATTTAACCAGCTTTATTATATTTGTTGTGGTATCTTTTAGAGCAAAATTTAATAATAAAATAAGCTTGCCAAAAGTTGTTTCATAAAGTAACTTTCCTACTTCCTCTGGCTTTTTTAGCTCTTGCTTTTCAGGCTTTTTTTCAAACAGCTCTTGATGCTCTTTGTAAACATCATCAATAAATTCTGGAATGAACCAATCAGCAAGGCATCCTAGAGCTGCTATCCATGCAAGAGCTTTTGGCTTTCCCGCTATTTGATAAGCCCAATATGTGGTGGGCCTATTTATGCCATATAGAGTAGGATTAAAAAAAATCCATCCTTGCTCTTCGCTAGTTTTTTTCTCGGAAAAGCCAAGATTGTCTATGTGATGATCTATCCATATAACCCTTACATTAAGCTTTTCAACAAGCTCAAAAAAGCCCTTAGCAACTCGTGGCTTATCGAGAATAAAAATACAATCAGCCTTAAGTTCTGAAATCTTTCTGGCATAACTTGGATTAAGCTCTGGAAAACTTTTTATAGCTACTGCCTTGCCCTTACCAAAAGTTTTATAAAAAATTAAAAATGCTGCGAGCCCATCAACATCATTGTCAAAAAAGAACAGTGGATTATTTACTTCAAGTAAAACTTCTCTAATCTTTTTTATTTCTTCTGCAGCTTCAGCCAATGCTCTTGCCTCGGCTGCCTCTGCTTCTTCTGCTTTTTCTTCCATAACAATATAAAAAATTTGGTTTTAAAAAGACAGCGAAAGTGCAGCAAGGAGCAGCAAGAAAGCAAGAAATGGCAAATAAGTATTGTAGCCTGTAACTTAGATTTGCAACTTCAAAAGATAGTCTTTTATTGCTTTTGCTTTCTTTTCGCTTATACCTTTAATATTTGAAAAATCCTCTTGGGTTGCTAGAATGATGTTTTTAAAATTCCCAAAATGTTCAACAAGTGAGTTTATATTATCTTCAGTGAGTATTGAAATTCCTTTCAGAACTCGATAACCTTTTGGAATAAATGGCCCTTCTCTCCTTTTATTTGCCAAAAAAAGTACAAAAAATGTTTCCTTATTTAATATTTCGTCATAGCTAAGCTCATCTATTGCTTTCTGTATTGAGTCAAAGTTAAAATAATCACTATAATCCTTAATAATTAACTCAATCTCACGCTCAATAAAGCCAACAATCTCTTTTAGCTGCATTTCAATTAGTTGGCCTTCTGTTCCAAGCTCTGCAAGATAAGTATTGATTGTTTTTATTATGGTATCAATAATTTTCTTTCTTTGAAAAATAAGTGCTATATCTTCCAACATAACAAGCTCAAGGGTTTCAGCTGCATTTAAACGCTTAATCAATGACTGAAATATTTCTTTGTTTTTTTCAAGAGTTTTTAGCCCCTCACCAGTTTTTGTAAAAAGCTCATTGAGTGAATTAAGTTTCATTTTTCTAGTTCCATAATAAAGTGTTGCTGTCTTGGCTTTTTCAGAAATCGCAAGAACTAAAGCATTAAATTGCTTTGCTGTTCTTTCTGCTGCTTGATGCCTTGTCCCAGTCTCTGAGCTTGCTATCTTTATGCTCGGATGCAGCAAAACATTAGCATATAAAATTTTTTTTAACTTATCATCTACAACTATTGCTCCATCCAATTTACTTAATTCAGCTAATCTCTCGGCAGTGAACTCTTGATTTATCTTAAAACCTCCCTTAAAGATTTTAGTCATTTTTTTATTATTTAAAAAAACAATAAGGGCTCCCCGACCAGATTTTATAATTTTTTCTATCGAATTTCGAAGTGCACTACCATAGGAAAAAAGTTTTATTATTTCAAGATCCATTCTAGCTTATAGCCTATTTTCAGCTTATTTTAGCTTACTTCTCAACAAAAAGCTGATGTTTATAAATATTATTGTTGAAAAAAGGCAAAGTGAGAAAGGCAAGCGAGAAAAAAGCATAGCAGCAAAGAGCAAAAGCTTTTAAATTGCCTTAGGTTTATGTTTTTGCCATGATAGAAGTAATTTTATCTAAAGTTGCCTTGGATGAAATGATTATCTCTGCCACTGAAGTTTATAAAAAAGAAGTTTATGGCTTGCTTTTTGGCAGACGTGAGAATTTTGGCAGAAAAGTGATAATTCATCATGCAATAAGCTCACAGAAAGCAAATAGAAAATATAAAGAAGTGATTGCTAATGATAAAAGAATAGCGGAGCTCGCAAGAGAACTAGCGCTCAAAGTTGTGGGTGATTATCATAGCCATACAGATTTTAAAGGTCCTGCATTGAATGAGCTAAGCGAGCAAGATAAAAAAGATTTGATTGAAAAAATTGAAAAATATGGCAATTACTTTGTCTCTTTTTTAATTTCAATCAGAAAAAGCAAGGCCAAAAAAACTCTTTATTTTAAGGATAACAAGATAGAACAAATAATTGATATTCCATACGAGTCTGACATTAGGCGGGTGAGATTAACTATTAGAGGATATTATTATAATCCCTTACAGAAAAAAGAGGATAAAGTTTTGATTAATCCAGATCGAGAGCTTCTTGACTTTATTGCTTTATACAAAAAAGAAATGCAAAAAATACAAGTTAGAAAAATGCACGGCTAAGCTAAAATGAGTAAAAGCAAGAAAAAAGGTAAGACAGAGCTTGGGCTTGATGAAAATATTGAAGGATTACTAAGCTATTTGCTTGGCTGGATTACAGGAATAGTTTTTCTTGTTTTTGAAAAGCACAATAAGTTTGTCAAATTTCATTCTGCTCAGAGCATAGTTGTATTTGGCTTTTTCACTCTCTTAGCAATTCTTGCTGAAATACTGAAGATCATTCCATTTATAGGCTTTTTCATTTATTCAATGGCAATTTCAATCATAATCCTTGTAGGCATAGTTGTTTGGATTATCTCGATGATAAAAGCATACCAGCATGAGCTGTTTGAGTGGCCGATCGCAGGCAAAATTGCTTTTAAGCTTGCTTCTAAAGTCAACTAAGCTTAAGAATTTTCAAAAGAATTTTTTTCTTTAAATTTTTAAATCGCCGATTTATTTTTTTATATGCAAAAAGAGGAAAAGGGTGATGAAAGCTGGAGCAAAAAGGAAAAAATTGTAGTTTGGTTGAGAGAGATAAGTAAGGCTGATGTTGCGATTGCTGGAGGCAAAGGAGCTAATCTTGCAGAAATGTATAATGCAGGATTTCCTGTACCGCCTGCTTTTATTGTTACTTCCTATGCTTATGCTAAGTTTCTTGAATATAATGAGTTAAATGAAAAAATAAAAGAAATCCTGGAAGGTTTTGATTATGAAAATACTGCTGAGCTAGAGGAGAGAGCAAGAAAAGTTAGAGAACTCATCATTAATGCTGAGATGCCAGATTTTATTGCACAAGAGATTATAGAAGCATATGAGCTATTGAGTACCCCTGATACTGAGCTGATTGAAAAATGGTTTATAACAGAGCCTTGCTTTACTGCTGTTAGAAGTAGTGCTACTGCAGAAGATTTACTTACTGCGAGTTTTGCTGGACAACAAGAGACTTATTTGAATGTTAAAGGCAATGAGGCTTTGCTCGAAGCAATAAAAAAATGCTGGGCAAGTTTATTTACTGCTAGGGCAACTTATTATAGACATAAAAAGGGTTTTAGTCATGAAAAAACGCTTATGGCAGTAATAGTGCAGAGAATGATAAATGCAGAGAAAAGCGGGGTTATGTTTACTATCGAGCCTGTAAAAAATGACAAAACAAAGCTTGTCATAGAGGCTGTCTTTGGGCTTGGCGAGGGTATTGTTTCTGGAACTATCGAGCCTGATTACTATCTCGTTGATAAAGCGAGCCTGGCTTTAGTTGATAAAAAGATAGGAATAAAAAAACTCGAGTTTACGAGAGATGCAAGTGGAAAAAATATTAAGAAAGAGCTTCCTCCCGAGAAGCAGAAAGAGCAAGTACTCGAGCCTTGGGAGATTAAAAAGTTGAGCGAGTATGGGCTAAAGCTAGAAAGACATTATCTGTGGCCACAGGACATAGAATGGGCAGAGGAGGGTGGCAATATCTATATTGTTCAAACTCGTGCTGTCACGACGGTTGAAAAAGGCATAGAGAAGAGAGAGATAAAAGCTAAAGAGTTGCTAAGAGGCATGGCTGCAAGTCCTGGCGTCGGGAGTGGGAAGGTAAAAAAAATTCTAGAGCTAAAGGATTTGAGCAAGATTGAAGTGGGCAATGTGCTAGTAACAAGAATGACAAATCCTGACATGGTGCCAGTAATGATGAAATCAGCTGCAATAGTTACTGATGAGGGTGGCTTGACTTGTCATGCAGCGATTGTTAGTAGAGAGCTTGGCATACCTTGTGTTGTTGGCACGAGGAATGCTACTATAATACTACAAGATGATGAAATGATAACTGTTGATGGCACAAATGGAATTGTTTATGAAGGCCTAATCGAGAAAAAAGCCATTCCTGAAGAAGAGATAAAGTGTGAGCTAGTTAAAGAAGCAAAAACTAAAGTAAAAGTAAATTGTGACTTACCTGCTGCTGCTGAGCGTGCTGCAAGATTTAATCCTGATGGAATAGGGCTTGTTAGAATTGAATTTATGATTGTAGAGGGAGGCGTGCATCCTGCACAATATATAAGAGAAGGCAGAGCAAGTGATTATGTTGCCTTACTTGTTAATAATCTAGAGGCAATAGCAAAGCATATTGGTGATAAGCCAATATGGGTAAGAACCTCTGATATTAGAACTGACGAATATAGAAGTTTAAAAGGAGGCAACCTTGAGCCAATAGAAACAGATCCTATGATAGGATGGCACGGCATAAGGAGAGGCCTAGACGAGCCAGAAATACTTAGAGCAGAATTTCAGGCTATAAAAGAACTTCATGAAAAAGGCTATAAAAATATTGGTGTCATGATCCCTTTTGTTATTAGTGTTGATGAGCTAAGAAAGGCTAAGCAAATTATGCGAGAAGTGGGGCTAGAGCCATGCAAAGATGTTGAGTTTGGGGTTATGATAGAAACTCCTGCTGCATGCTGGATTATCGAGGAGCTATGCAAGGAAGGAATAAATTTTATAAGTTTTGGCACAAATGACTTGACTCAACTTACTCTCGGCGTCGATAGAAACAATGAACGAATCGCAAAGCTCTTTGATGAAATGCATCCTGCAGTGCTGAAGCAGATGGAAATGGTGATAGAGACATGCAAGAGGTATGGAGTAAAGACAAGTATATGTGGCCAAGCTGCTAGCAGAGAAGACATGGCTGAATTTTTAGTTGCAAAAGGCATAGATAGCTTGTCTGTTAACATTGATGCAATTGACAAGATAAGAAAGGTTGTTGCAAGAGTTGCTGGGGTTTGTGAAAAAGTTTAAACAATAAAAAAGTTTAAAAATAACAAAGTTCTTAATTTAATAAGAAAAATTAAATTTAATAAGAAAAGATAAAAATAGGAGATTAAAATGGCTAAAAAAAGTGAAGAGGAGGCAGATGTTTATAATGAGCTATTAAAAAGACTAAATCTCTTTGAATTTTATAGTTATGCTGAAAAAAAGGGAGCTTGGGAAAGTCCAGAAGTGAGGAAGAATCTTCCAAAATTTTTTGGAGAAGATCCTAAGAGATATGCTCAAATGCCTGAAAGAGGTTTTAGGATGGACATGGAAGAAAAGTTTAAAAAAGAAAGCGAACGAGCAAATCAATTATTATATAATAATTTTTATGATTTATTAAAAAAGCATAAGCCAGAAGAAATTGCAAAAATCATCGTGAATACCCCTTTTTCAATTAACATTGAAGAGATAAAAGATGAAACACTGAAAAATATTGCTAAGCATCATTTTACAATAAGTGAATTAAAAAGAATGGACGCTAAAACATATCGTAATTTGATTTTGAGAAGTGAAGAGGAAAGTGGTAGCAAATATGCAAAATTAACATTGTCTGATGAAGGTTTAGAAATAGAAAAAGAGTATGTATTGATAGAGCACCTAAATTATTTGATTGGTGATCTCAAAAAACTTAAGGAAAAAATTAAAGGATAAAAATATCAACTAATAATTAAGTTTATTATTCTGGCCATCTCCCCCATAAACTCATCTGCTCTCTCGCGCCACTTATCAAGCTCCTTGCCACTAACTTCTCTAATCTCGCCGTGCAAAATTTTATGAGCTAAAACATAAAGATCTCTAAACCAAAGTGGATATTTTGGATCAAGTAGCTTTCTATTCACAAATGCCTCCTCCAGCATGATTGGGATATATTCCGGGCTCGGCGGTATTTGGCCTATAGCAATCAGTGCTGCATGAGCTGCATCAGTCATTGCCCAATACATTGACTCTATCGCATTAAACATGCTTGCCTTGCTTCTTGCTAGATGCCTAGGTGCTCGCTGCAAAGCTGTATAAATAGCTTCTGGAGTACTTTTAATTTTGCCCTCTGCCATCAAAAATTTTAGAGGAAGAAAAAAGCCTCCAAAATCAACAAGAGGCTCGCCATAGCGAATGACATTTAAAACTACTGGCTCTCCTCTAAGCAATTCTTCCCACCACGTTGTTAACTTTACTGTATTAACGTGAAGTGGTCTTATATAAGGATTTAGCTCAATGAGTTTGCCAAGCTCTTCTCTATACCAACTTATAAGCTCATCATCCCACTTAATACTAGCATCATCCACAATTATAATTATATCAATATCACTACCTTTCTCATAAGTGCCTTTTGCAACTGAACCAAAAAGGATTACACTTTTTATTAGTTTATTAAATCGTTCATAAACTTTCAGTGCAAAATCAAAAGCTATTTCTTTTTCGTCTTTTAACTTAAGTGTTGGATAACTTTCCTCTAATTTTTTTTCTTTATTTTTTGCCATCTCACCTCTTTTTGCTTTTTCTTATTTTTTGCTTTTTGCTTTTTTATTATTTATTTTTTATGTTGTAATTATTATTTATTTTTTTATTGTTTTAAAACTTTGCCCTCCTTGCTCTTTGCTTTTTTCTCTTTTTTGCTTCTTTCTCTTTTTTCCTTTTCTTTCTCCTTTTATTCCATCGGAGCTCCGCCGAAGCCTGTTTTTCTCGCGACTTGGCCTCCTAGCTCGATTGGCAAGGCTGAAAAGCCTGCTCCATACATAGTAAAATGTTGCTCTGGCAAGATTGGGCCGTAGCCAGTAAAGTAAGCAGGAAGATCTGCTGAGAGTGCCTGATTCCAAAAAGGAGCCATGGCATAAGTATAAAGAGGGCTTCCTAAAGCTGCTAGAGCATATGGATATGGGCTAACACCAAAGCCTTGTGGGGGAGGCAAGGCAAGAGTAGGCACTTCGAGAACTCCTTTCACGCCTTTCTCCAAAAGACTTTTGAGCTCTTTAAAAACTTCTGGCTGTATGTTACCCATTCCAGGAGGCAAGTGGCTATCTACAAAGCCAAAATTGTCTGTAATGTGAACATGCTTAACAAAAGGTTTTATTTTTTCTAGCTCAGCCTTAATTTCTTCTGGCTTCTTGCCATAACTTCGCCAAATATTTGCATGTCCTATATCCCATGTTGCCCCTATCATCTGCTCTGCAAGCTCTTTTGCTCTTTTTTCTCCTACTTTAGCAGCCATTTTCTCAACAAATTTTTGCCTACTTTCTTCGATCAGCTTTTTAAGCTCTTCGCTCCTGCCAAAAGCCTGGTTTGGGAATAGGTTTTCAATGCTTAATATTGGTGCTTTATCCTTAAACTTCTCATAGGCCTTTGCTGCTAGATTAGCTATAGTCTCTGATGCCTTTTGTCTTGCAAAATCTTCAGCCTTAATAAACATTGGCGGGGAAATTTCTTTTAACTGATTAAAAATATTGGTGAGTGCCATCATGCCTTCTGCATCAGGCTTGACTTCTTTAATTTTTTTTGCTATTTCTCTAAGCTTCTCTTGCTTTCTCTTATCATATTCACAGGCTTCCCAGGCAACTCTAAAAATTCTATCCACATCATCTTTAAGTTCAGAAAAAAGATTTCTTGATCTTAGCAAGCCATATTTTAGCTCTCTCACACTCCCCTCTCTCTCCATCATTTCACTAACACTAGCTCTTTCTTCTTGTGTTAATGCATCGAGTGGCTTTTGAAAAAGTCTATAAGCATAGCTTTCTTCCAATCTCTTGAGCATTGTTTCAGCTTGTTCTATTGGGTACTTGATTATTGAAGGTTCAACCTCCATTTTTTTTCTTTCTAAAAAATCGACAAACTCATTCCACCTTTCTTTATTTTTCTCCTCTAAAAATTTATCAATTTGCTCTGGTTTGAGTGGCTCGGGAATTTTGCCTTCTGCTATTTCTTCTGGCTTTAAAAGTGGCTTACCTGTAATTCCTCTTATACGATAATCATTCACGATATCAATAACTCCAACTGCTTCAACTACCTCCTTTCCATTTTCAACTCGCGTAATAGCACTTGCCGGAATTCCAGAAGTGCTATGTATAGTGATTGGCTGCCTGCCTCCTGTAGCAATAGTCGCTTTCTCAATACAATCCCATAATATAGCCTCATTTGTCTTTCTTGTTTCTTCGTCTACTCTATCACCAGTAAAGCCTGCAGGATCAACAATCGGAGCATGCCAAGTTACTTCTGAACCAGTAAGTTTAGCCAACCTTGCAATTTCTTGAAAATGTTGTTTTGGTATTTTCTGAAAGGTTTCGTGGCTTATAACTCCTGCCTCGACGATTTTCATTCCAGTATTAAGCCTGTTACTAACTTCTTGAATCTGATTAATGCTGAATGCACTTGCGCCTGCTCCAAGCTTGCTTGCAGGAAATCTATAGCCCACAAAAAGATCTGAAGGTTCTGTCTCTGGCACAGATTCTGGCGGCCTAAATAAGCCTGGATAAAAAATCTCTTTGTTTGGCATGAATATAGTATGGAAGTGAATATTTAAGTTTTGCGCTATGCTACAATACTTGCGCTTTTCGAAAGATTTTAATAGCCTTTATTTATCCACTTTCATGAAAGCCCTGACAGAAAAGAGGTACGAACTAATAACAAGGGGCATCGTTGAAATTATTGAGCCGAATGAATTGCTTGATTTGCTTGAGAAAAAGGCAAGGCCAGTAATTTATCATGGCTTTGAGCCAAGTAGTAAGGCAATACACATAGGCTATTTAATAGGCTTACAAAAACATCTCGATTTTATTGAGGCTGGCTTAAAGCTTATCATTTTATTTGCTGACTTGCATGCATGGCTAAATGAAAAAGGCTCATGGGAAGAAATAGCGAGAATGACTCAAGCTTATAAAAAAAACTTCTTGGCTTTTGGAATACCAAAGAATAAGGTTAAGTTTGTTACTGGCACTAGTTTTCAATTAAAAAGAAATTACTGGCTTGATGTTATGAGACTTGCTTTACGCGTCAGAATGCTAAGAGCAAAGCGAAGCATGACAATTATTGGTAGACAAGAGGATGATCCGCATGTGGCACAATTTCTTTATCCATTAATGCAAGTAACTGATATAAAGCATCTTGCGGTTGACATAGCATTTGGTGATCTTGCACAGAGAAAAGTGCATATGATAGCAAGAGAGGAGCTCGAGGCGATTGGCTATAAAAAGCCTATCTGCTTGCATCATGCAGAAATGGCAGGATTAACTCAAGAGGGCAAGATGTCAAGTAGCAAGCCTGAAACAACAATTTTTGTAACAGATAGTCCTGAAAAGATTGAAAAAAAGATTCTTGAGGCTTATTGCGAGCCAGCAAAAGTTGAAAATAATCCTATTTTACAAATAGTTGAATACATAATTTTTGGTAGGATTGGGCTTAAAGAGTTTAAAGTTGAGAGAGAAGCAAGATTTGGTGGCGATGTTATTTACAAAAATTATCAAGAAGTTAGGGATGATTATGAAAAGGGCCTCTTGCATCCTCTCGACCTAAAGAAAAATGTCGCAAGAGAGCTAATAAAAATTCTTGCTCCAATGAGAAAAAAACTACTTGGGGCTGGCTAAAACTTAGAATTTTTTAAAGTGGAACTCAACAATATCTCTATCCTCGAGCTCGTGATCAAGCTTTACTGCCTGCCATGCAAACTTCACACTCTTGCCAGAAACTAGGGCTTTCACTAACTTTTCCTTGCTCTTTTTTATTTTTTCGAGAACATCAGCTATTGTAGGCCTCTCTAAGAAAACTAATGGTTTTTGTTCTGGCTCTTTTGCTTCTGGCTTTTTTAAGTAAATTCTACATATAGGAAGAGAGCTAAAGAGAGCATCTTTAATTGCCTCTATATGCTTTTTTATATCAAGGCTAATTACATCAATCACTTTCCTTATTTTCTTATCCTCGCTCTCAAAAGTTGCTTTTTCTTTTTTGATCTCTCCATCAATTAGATTTATTAAAACAAGTGCTGGCTTATCTTTAATTGCCTCATTAAACTTAAAAAGTTCCTTAACAACTGAGCTTGCATCATCCAACTTTCTAGCTAAAATTAAAATCAAATCTGCCGTCAAAGCATAACTAAGCCATTGCCTATCATCATCAAGACTTAAGTAAAGAGAAGGAAATTCGATAAGTTGAAATTCAACATCTTTATAGCTTAATATGCCTATTTCTGGCAGTGTTGTTGTATATGGCATTTCACTTACTTTTGGCCTGGCATTAGTGAGCAAGCTCAAGAGTAAGCTTTTTCCAGAATTGGCAAGGCCGTAGATACAAACTTGTAAGCCTTGCTTCTCAATAGAAATTCCTTTTCCTTTCTTAAGTGCCTTTTCTCTTGCCTTTTTTTCTTCTAATTTCGCTTTTAACTTAGCATATCTCGCTCTCAAATTAGCTCGAAGTGCTTCTGCACCCTTATGTTTTGGCATAAATTTTAGCATTTCTTCCAAAGCAAGAAGTCTTTCCTCATCGCTTTTAGCTTCTAGGTATTTTCGCTGTGCCTTCAAAAATTCTGGTGGCGCATTGACTACCATAATTAAAAGAAGTAATAAACTTTTTAAAATTGCATTTTTAAATAATGAAGAATTAATGAAGAATAAAAGAGGCGAAGAGGCAAAAAGATGCAAAAAAGATGCAAAGTGAATAAAGAACTAAAATGGGACCAGAACTAAATAGGGTTGTTTTGAGCAGTGGAGCAATACTTATTCATGAAAGACGAGCTTTGCCTGTCACGAGTGTAGCAATAGCTTGCAAGGTTGGCTCGATCTATGAAAATAGAAAAATTAAAGGCATAAGTCACTTCACAGAGCATCTTGTCTTTAAGGGCACAAAACAAAGAAGCCAGCAAGAGATAACAAAAGCAATAGAAAGTGCAGGAGGAAATTTAAATGCTTTCACTAGCTATGACATTACAGCTTTTCATGCAAAAGTTCCATCAAGACATTTTTTTACTGCCCTTGACGTTTTAGCTGATATGGTTCAAAATCCACTATTTCCAGAGGCAGAAATAGAAAAAGAAAAGGCGGTTATTCTTGAAGAAATTAAAATGATCCACGATGATCCAAAAAGGTTTTTATTTGATAAGGTTTTTGAGTGCCTTTATGGAGGTGATGCTGGGTTGCCGATAATTGGTACTAAGCAAAGTGTTGCAAGCCTAAACAAGCCAAAACTTCTTGATTGGCATAATACTTTCTATTCAGCACAAAATTTTATAATAGCTGTTGTTGGCAACAATAGCTTTGATGAAGTTAAAAAAGCTTGTGAAGAAAAAATACTTGAGCAAAAATTGCAAACTAAAGCTAAAGCAAGAATGATGGCAAAGGCGGTTGAAATAAAGGAAATAGTAAAAAATTTTGTGCAAAGAAGGCAGAATCTTGAGCAAGCCCATCTTGGCTTTTCTTTTCATGTGCCAAATGGCTTTAGTAAATATCGTTACAGCTGTGAGCTCATAGATGCTATACTTGGCTATGGAATGAGTAGCTGGCTTTTCCAAGAAATTAGGGAAAAAAGGGCCCTTGCTTATTCCGTAAAAAGCGAGCTCGAGATAGGAACAAAATATGGTCATTTAACAATTTATGCTGGAACAGATAAAAGTAAAGTCAAGGAAGTTGAAAATATTGTAGTTGAATTAATAAAAAAATTAAAGAGCATTGACCCAAAAGAGCTTGATGAGGCTAAAGAAGAGCTTATTGGAAATTATGATATAAGACGAGAGAATAGCCTTCTTACCTGTTTTGAATTGCTATTTTATGAACTCGTCGGAAAACTTGATGAATATTATAAATATAGTGAGAAAATCTCAGCTGTAAAGCAAGCTGAAATCGCAGAGATAATTGAAAGAGTAAAAGCACAGGGCTTATCAAAAGTTTTTATATTGCCAAAATGAAAACAATAAATAAACTTCTAATTTTGTCTGATTTTTTTATTTTTACTGGATTTGGACTAGTGACGCCAATAATAGCTATCTTCATTAAAGAAAATCTTGTTGGTGGAAGCATTCATGCTGCAGGTATTGCAAGCATGATTTTTATCTTAATAAAATCAATACTACAACCCACATTTGCTTATATAGCTCAGCCAACGCATAAAAAAATTATGCTTGTGAGTGGAACAGCGCTAATTTTTTTTGTTCCAATCATTTATATTCTCTCAAAAAATGTTATGCATATTTATATTGCATCAGCAATTTATGGAATTGGTACTGCTCTTGCCTATCCGCCGTGGCTTAGCTATTTTACAAGAAATTTAACAAAAGGTGCTGAAGGATTTGAATGGAGCATTTATTCATCTGCAGAAGGGCTTGGTAGTGCTTTTGCTGCTCTTGTTGGCTCTTTCCTTGCTGAGAAGATTGGTTTTTATTCTGTTTTCGTTATAGTAGCTATCATGGCCTTTATTGGCTTGCTTGTTATTTTATGGCTAGCATTAAAGGAAGATAAAAAGAAACAAAAGTAAACAAGGAAAACAAAAGGAAAACAAAAGGAAGAAAGTAAGTTATGAGATGCTATGAGATGTTTTATAGCAATTGATTTGCCTGAAGAAGCAAGGAAGGAAATAGCAAGGATTCAGGCTAAAATAAATTCAGAAGTTGAAATGAAGGCAAATTGGGTCAAACCAGAACTTCTTCACTTAACACTCCGTTTTCTTGGAGAGATCAATGATTTTAGGGTAAATCAAATAAAAGAGCTTCTTAAAGGACAGAGCGGCCAGAACATCCAGAGCAACCAAAGCTTAAGTGGCTTAGGTGGCTTAAGCGGATTGAGCTTTGAAGCAAGATTAAATGGCTTAGGCACTTTTCCGTCTGAAAGCTTTATAAGAGTACTATGGATTGGGCTGGAGCCGAGAGAAAAATTTAAAGCATTACATGAGTTAATTGACAGACAACTTGAGAAGATTAAAATAAAGCCAGATAAGCAATTTGAAGCTCATGTTACTCTTGCAAGAATAAAGTGGCTAAAAGATAAGAGAGAATTTCTAGAGAAAATAAAAAAAATTAAGCCAGAACCTATAAGCTTTAAAATTGATGAGATAAAGCTAAAAAAAAGCACGCTGACGAGAGATGGGCCTATCTATGAAGATATAATCACAATAAAATTGAAATAAAATTGAAATAAAATTGCGTAAGCTTTGAAATTGTAAGCTTTCAAGCTTTTTTGTATTCAGCCTCGATGAGGCGTCTAAGTGCTCTTGCCTTGGCTTGGCCAAGCTTTTTTATTGACGCTAACTCACTTTCATTTGCATTAATAAAATTCTTTATGCTTCCAAACTTACTTAGGATTTCTTTAGCTAAAGCCTTTCCAATTCCAGGAAAGCTCTCGAGGATAAATTCTTGTTGCTCATAGATATTTGAAAAGCGCGGCTTAGCAACAAGGCTTATTTCAGTCTTTTTCTTTCCTTGCCTTCTATAAAGCACTTCGAGATAATCACAGCTATCTTCTGGATTTTTTGTAAATATGATAGGAATTTTGTAATCGAACAAAATGCTAAGAAGCATCCCTCTTATTGCATTGTCATTTAAGTTGCCCCTCCCAAAAAGCTCTTGCTCTTCAAAGCCTTCCAGAATTAAGAGTTTATTCTCAATTTCAGCTTCCTTTAAATCTTGAAGCTGCCTAACAAGCCTTTTGTTAATCATACTACTTATAAAATCACTTATATTTTTTCTTTCTATGATTGTATTTCCAATTATATAATCGCCGACTGGCAAGAGCCTTTCCTCAACTTCTAGTCCTCTCGCCTTGAGCTCTGCAATAATAGCGCTATTTTTTTCTCGTTTATCAGCAATTATCATTTTAAAAAGCGGCCAAAGCCAGGCAATGCTAAGTGCCAAATATGCCCAAACATGCAAGCGGTTCAAGCCATAGCATATAAAGCAATAGTAAACAACAGCTTTAAATATTTTTTATTTCCTCTTATAAATGCTTAATCCAATACTCAATAGCACCCGCATACTAGCTTTGATTGATGTTTATGCAATTCTTATTTTGCTAGCAATTCTCTTTGGCATTAAACATAATGCTGCAATTGGTACGGCAATTTTCTTACTACTTTTAAAATCCTTGCCCTTTTTGCCAAGCCTTTGCCTGGCTTCGATAATGGATGCTTTCTCTGCTCTTGTCCTTTTCCTCTCTTTATTTTTTACCTCAAGCTTTTTAATAATATTAGCAATCTTGCTGCTTGGCCAAAAAGCTTTCATTAGCTTTTTGTAGTGCCCTCTTTAGTTAATCTTGCGAGCGTAATGCATTAATATTGAATGCCAACAACAGAACTAATTTTTTTTGGCATCTTCAAAATTTTTATTTCATTCGCATAATCACTTAGCTCGATGAGCTCTTTACTTGCATATCTTCCTGTCAGCACAACATTACAGCTTTTATGAACCCTTGCTATATAAGCGAGAAGATCCTTGATTTCGTCAAGGCTTAAAAGTTTGAAATAATTTGCAAGAATTATTTCATCAAGAACTAATAAATGAGGCTTTTCTCTAGCCACAATTTGCTTTGTAAAGTTTATTGCTTCCTTGCATCTTGCTCTATCAAGTTCTTCGATGCTCCTAACCTTTAAGCTAATTCCATTGATCTTAACTATATTTTGCTTTCCATTCTTTAGCTTTAGCCAACCAGGCCTGCCAAACTGATATATGCTAAAATAAGGCCTGACAGCTTTTAACTTTGCAAATTTTAATTCGCCAATATTTTTCCACCATTTCATGAACTGAATAACAATAACTTTTTTCTTGTGTCCAATACATCTTAAGGCAAGGCCAAGTGCATTTGTTGTCTTGCCACCTCCCTCGCCGGTATAAACATACACTTGCATAAACCCTTTTGATTTTTGAATTTATTAAGTTATCGAAATCACATCATCTGCTCACTCATATGCTCATTCATATGCTCATTCATATGCTTTCATTCTCTGCTCTTTCTCACTCTAAATTCTGATCTTAGCATAGAATAAATCAGATGATCTATCCAACGCCCCCTTACAAGCCTTGATTTTCTTAGCCTGCCCTCAAAATGAAAGCCGCATTTCTCGAGCAATTTAGCAGAACGAATGTTAGGATGCATTACTCTGGCATGAATTCGTACAAGTCTTAGCTTCTTGAAACCAAAATTAAGAATAAGCCTTATTGCTTCTTTCATTATCCCTTTTCCCCAATATGCTTTTCCAAGCCAGTAGCTAAGCTCTGCTGCTTTGTTTTTATAATCTATACGCACCAAACTTATTGTTCCAACTATTTGCTTTTTTTCTTTTAATTCTATTCCAAATACAAATGCAGCTTTTTTCTTAAGCCAGCTTTGAGCTTTTTTAATTAAACTAATTGCATCTTTTAGTTTGTAAGGATAAGGGATTGGAGTATATCTTGCCACATCAAAATCCACATTTTGATAAATAGCTTTAGCATCAGATAGCCTCAATGTTCTAAGATTTATTTGTTTTCCTTCTATTTTAATACTCATAAGCTACTGAAATAAAAAGTATTTAAATATTATCGGATAATTCATAAAAATGAGAAAAAGAAGAAAAAGAATGAGAAAAATAAAGATTGCCTTTCAAGGAGAGCCGGGAGCTTATAGCGAAGCCGCTGCCTTCTCTTATTTTGGCAACTCCATAGAAACCTTACCTTGCAAAACTTTCTCTGAAGTTTTCGAAGCTGTAGAAAAGAAGAAAGTTGATTTTGGAGGGATTATTGCATCACCTTGCCAGAACAAGAAATGAAAAAAGGACTAGAAGCTCTAGCAAATTTTTTTGCTTAATATTAATCGATTATTTCATAAACAACCCCCACTCTTGCACTAACTTCTTGCTCAGAAGGCCTTATATTTGTGATTGCTTCTTTTGCTTTTTCTCTTGCTACTTGCTGCTCTTGATCTTGCGCCATTGCTCTATAAATTGGCCATGGATAATAATCAAAACTTATCTCTGAAACAGAAACGAGCTTTCCTAGGCTTTTGCCAAGCCCAGAGGCTATTGCTTCTACTTTCCGCTTAGCATCCTCACTAGCTTGTCTTAATGCTATTGCCTTATAATAATTTTGTTTTTCTGTGCTTAATTCAAAATTAATATATTCTATCATTGCTCCTGCATCCACGCCAGCATCAATAACAGAGCCAACTTTGTCTATTTGTGCTGTCTGCAGCTCAACTTTGAATGAATGAATTGCTTTATAGCCAATTAATTTTCTTTCATTTGTTTCATAATTCCATTCATATTCTGGATAAATGCTGTAGTCTTGTGTTTGTATTTTTTCTTCAGGAATACTGATTTTCTTTAAAGCCTCTATAGCTTTATTAACAATTTCTGCATTTTTATCTTTAGCTTCTTTAGCGCTCGAGCCATTTGTCTCTGCTCTGAAATAGACAGTTACCAAATCAGGGCTTACTTTAATTGTAGCCCTGCCCTCAGCGCTTATTGTATTTACTTCGCTCTCTGCCTTGAGTTTAGAAAATATTGCCATGATTAAGCCTGCAGCAATTCCAGCCAAAATCAACACACCAACAACAATTATCAAAGTTATCTGCACTGATTTTTGCATTTTTTGCATTTGAAATTTTTGATATTAATTTTAAATTTTTATATTTTATTTAAAATTTTTATATTTTAAAAACTTTGAGAACTTTAGGGCCCGTAGTTCAATGGTAGAACGCTCGCCTCGCTAGCGAGAGGTTCCGCGTTCGAGTCGCGGCGGGTCCATTATAGCATCATAAGTAGCAAACACTGCCAAGACATTCATGACTAAAGTGCAAGGAGGCAAGAGTTTTTTTTCTTGCCTTGCTTTCTCCTAAATAAAGCACTTGCTCTGGCTTGCTACCATAACGATAAATTGTTATGCCCTTACACTTCAGCTTATATGCAAGCAAGTAAGCAGCTTTAACATCATCAATACTTGCCTCTTGCGGCATATTTATTGTCTTGCTAACACTATTGTCTATGTATTTTTGCCAGACTGCTTGCATTTTTATATGCTGCTCGTATGGAATTTCGAGCGCTGTAACAAAAAGCTCTTTGAGATCTTTTGGTAAATCTATGCCTTTAAGATTTCCTTGTATGGCTATTTTTTCTATTAATTCATCACTATAAAGCCCCCTAACAAGAAGCTCTCTCAAAAAATATTTATTTATTTCCAAAAATCGCTTTCCTTCGAGGATTTCACGCTCATAGACAAGAGCAAAAAGAGGCTCTATGCTACTTGAGCATCCTGCAATTATGCTTATTGTTCCCGTCGGCGCTATGCTAAGCAGGGTTGCATTTCTCATAGGCCTTTTATGCTTTGATTTTGCTATGTTTGGAAAAGAGCCTTTCTCTAGTGCAAGCTTATGGCTTTCATCATAGGCAATTTTTCTCAGAAAACTTGCAAGCTTCTCGCTAAATTTTAATGCTTCCTCACTATTATAAGGAATTTTTAAGATAAAAAATAAATCAGCAAGACCCATAACACCAAGCCCTATTTTCCTATTAGCCTTAACATTTTTTTCTATTTCTTTTATAGGAAATTTATTAATTGTAATAACATCATCTAAAAATCTGACAGCAAGCCTTATTGTTCTCTCAAACTTTTTCCAATCAAATTCGTATTTGCCAGGACCTATTTCTTTTACCATCTTTGTCAAATTTATCGAGCCAAGATTGCAGGCTTCATAAGCAACTAAAGGCACTTCCCCACAAGGATTAACTCCCTCAATAGGAATTTTCAAATTGTGCTTTCTATTTATTTCATCAATGAAAATTAAGCCAGGATCGCCAGTTTGCCATGCATTTCTGCAAATTTTCTCAAAGAGCTCTCTTGCATTTATTTTTTTAACTTTTTTCTTATCTCTTGGATTTATCAAAGCATAGTCGCCAAGACTGAGCACAGCATTCATAAACCTATCATCAACGGCTACACTTATATTAAAATTGCTCAAAGTCTTTTGATCTGACTTGGCTTGGACAAATTGCTCTATGTCTGGATGGCTAACATGTAAGATACCCATATTTGCTCCCCTACGTTTTCCGCCTTGCTTAATTATTTCTGTCGCCATATCATAAATTTTCATAAAGCTTACTGGCCCACTAGCCACTCCTTTAGTGCTTTTCACAATATCTCCTTGAGGCCTTAACTTTGAAAAATTAAAGCCTGTTCCACCACCACTTTGCTGAATCTTTGCCATATTGGCTAGAGTAGTAAAAATTGAATCGAGGCTGTCTTCTATTGGTAGCACAAAGCATGCACTAAGTTGACCAAGTTCAGTCCCTGCATTCATGAGCGTTGGGCTATTAGGCAGGAACTCAAGATTGACAAGCATATTAAAAAATTCTTTTTCAAATTGCTTTGCTTTTTCTCTAAGCCGCTTTCGCTCTTTTTTGCTTTTAACATGTCTAGCTTCAATCGCTTCAGCCTCGGCAACAGCTTTTGCCACTCTTTCAAACATTTGTCTTGGTGTTTCGATGATATTGCCCTTCTCATCCTTGAGCAAATATCTTTCCTCAAGCACTTTGAGCGCTGTTGCATTAAATTTTAAATCATCTCTCAACTTTAGAAATTGTTTTATTTCTCGTGCCAAATGCCTTGAACGCCTATAGAGAGAATAGGCCTTAGCTATCCTATCATTTTTTTCAAAAAGCGTTTCTTCCACTATATCTTGAATTTGTTCAACATTAGGAATCCCATCCTCAAACTCAGCAAGTCTTTCATTGAGTTTTTTTACAACAAGATCTGTGACTTGCTCGGAAAAGCCAGGAAAGCTGCCTAGAAAGGATGCTGCCTTTTCAATAGCCGCTTTTATCTTGCTCTCTTCGAAATTTACAATCTCTCCAGTTCTCTTTCTCACTTTTTGAATTTTATTTATCCACTGAATGGAATTTTCTGGCTGAATTGAATTTTTTGAATTTTTTGAATTTTCTATGCTCATCTCCATGCTCATAAAAAGTTTTTAAGAGTTAAATTTTCTTTCTCCTTTTTTTCTTTTTCCTTTTTATTTAATTTTTCGTCAATCTTATCAATTATTCTATGCATTTTATTCTCTTTGTGAAATGCCGCCCAATAATAGCCCTCATCTCGCGTTTTTTCTGCCATCAAGATAAGCACTCTTCCCTCCTTTGTTCTTGCTGTTCTTCCTTGTCTTTGTATTTTTCTTATTGCTGATGGAACTGGCTCGTAAAATATGACTGCATCAACTTCCGGCAAATCAAGCCCTTCCTCGCCTACACTCGTCGAAACTAGCACATTGATCTCTCCTCTCTTGAATTGCTCGATGATTGCTCTTTGCTCTCTCTGACTTAAGCCAATATCACGCTTCTTGGCCTGGCCAATGAATGGCCTATTCTTTATTCCAAAGCTTTCTAAAAAACTACTTAGCTTAGTCACATTATCTCTATACTGAGTAAAAATAATTGCTTTAAAGCTAGGGTTGGCTTTTATTTCTTCACTCACTATTTCTTTTAACTTTTCTAGCTTTGGATGTTCCTTGCCATTATTATAGCAATTTACAACTCTTAAGAAAGCATCATTGAAGCTTTTGTTTCTTATCATTTCTAAAACAGCTTTGCTTTTTTTCTGCCTTGCTTGCTCAAAGAGATCCTGCAAATAAGCATATAAAGCTGAAATACTCTGCGTTTCAAGAAGTTCAAGGCCATGTTGCAGTTTTAATGCGATGGCGCAGGCTGTTAATGCTTTTAGCAAATTAAAGTTCTTACTACTTTTAACTTCATTCTGAAGTCGTTTCTGTAATTCTATTATATCTTTTTTCGAAGGATCCTGCTTAAGCAAAAAACCTCTGTTCCTTAATTCATCGATCTTTTTTGAGTAATATTCATTTAACTTTTCCCTTATCTCTTGAAGCTCTTGTGGCATACTAACTTTTATTATTTTAATTTTCATTCTTTTCAAATAAGGCCTCACATCAGGACTTTCTCTTGTTCTAAGCTCCACTGCTTGAATACTTAAATTAGAACATATTTGCTCTATCTTAGCCCTTTCCTCGCCCGGCGAAGCTGTTAGGCCAAGAATTAAACCATCTGGCCTTTCTTTATAGAGCTGTGCTATATAAACATAATCATAATTTTTTAAGCATCTGTGCGCCTCATCAAAGACAATAACTGTAACCGAATCCAAATTAATTAGACCATTTCGCAAATCATTTGCAATTGTTTGGGGAGTAGCAAAAATAACTCTTGCCTTCTCCCAAATTTCTTTTCTTTTTCCAGCATTTATGGCTCCTGTCAACATGTGGCTTTCCCAAGAATAGCTCTTTTTAAAATTACTAAAATGCTGATCAACGAGAGGCTTTGTAGGAGCTAAGAAAAGTGCCTTGCCTGCCTTGCCCTCGCTTCCAGCAAAATACTTCAGCCGGTAATTTATAAGCTCAAAAGCAATAAGAGTTTTGCCTAAACCAGTGGGTAAAATCACTAGAGTATTTTTTTGTTTTGCAGTCTCTAGGATAGCTTTTTGGTATGCTCTAAGCTCGGGCATAAATAAAGAAGGCAAATCTTTTAAAATTGTTTTGCTTAGCTAAGTCATGAAAGAATTAACAAGAAAGGTTGAAGACTCAAATATATGGTTAACTGTTAAGTGTAAATGCGGGAATGTGCAAGTGGTTTACGGGAAAGCAACGACTATAGTTAAATGCAATAAATGTTCTGCAATTCTTGCTGAACCAAGAGCGAGCAGGGCAAGAATAAAAGCGAGGGTTTTGAAAATAAAATAGAAAAATAAAGTAGAAAAAAACAAAGAAACAAAGTTAAATAAGATGGAAACGGAAAAAACAGAAAAGAAAGTAGAAAAAAGTGAAAAAAAGGAATTCCCAGAAGAAGATGAACTCGTGCTATGCACTGTTAAAGAGATAAATAAAACTCAAGTATTTGTAATGCTTGATGATTATAATAAGATAGGAGTCATGCAGTTTGCAGAAATTGCACCTGGGAGGATTAGAAATATAAGAGATTACGTTGTGCCTGGTAAAAAAATTGTTTGCAAGGTTTTAAGAGTAATAAAAGAAACAGGACACATAGACCTATCATTGAGAAGAGTAACGGCTAAAGAGATGGAAAGTGTAATGAAAGCTTATACGAGAGAGAAGGATTCTGAAAATCTCCTGAGAGCTATTTTAAAAGAGCATTTTGAAAAAGTAAAAAATATGATAAAGCAAAAGTATGGTAGTTTTCATGCCTTCTTAGAAGCTTTCATTCAGGACAAGAAAAAAGCCTTGGAAGTTGGCATAGCACAAGGGCTTATTCCTGAAATAGAGCAAGAGATTGAAAAAAGATTTAAGCGAAAAAAAATAAAAAAAGTTTATAGCATAGAAGCAAAAACAACAAGCCCTAGTGGGCTTACTTTATTAAAAGAGCTTTTTGCTCCGATTAGTGCGATTAAAGGGATTACCATTCGTTATATTTCTGCTCCTAACTATGAAGTAATAGTGGAAGGTGAAAACATAAAGGAGATAAACGAAAATGTAAAAAAAATTCAACAGATAGTTTCAACTTATTCAAGACAATTCGATGTGCTCAAAATGAGCGAGAAGGAATGAGCGAGAAGGAATGGGGGAAAACAAAAAGGAAAAAAGCAAAAAATGTTCAAAAAGTTATTTAAATGCCCAAAATGTAATAGATATACTTTAAAGCAAGAATGTAAAAAATGTAAAGTTAAGTGCATAGTGCCAGCATATAAATTTAGATTGAAAGTTTAGATTGAAAATTTCAACAAAAAATTTCAATAAAAATTTCAATAAAAATGAAAATAATAAAATTAGAAAAGAAGCTCAATTTTGATGTAGCAATCGTAAGTTTTCCAAGTCAAACAAATTTGACAAATTTTCTTCTCATCAATGTACTCAATAAGCTAAAGCCAAAGCTCGTTGCAAGAGTCACATTTGATGAGCTCCCGATAACCATAATCAATAGGGGCCAGTTTCAGAGTCCGTCGGTAGATTTTTATTATAAAAGGATCGGAAAAAAAACCTATTGTTTTGGGATTGCAAATTATAAGCCGAGAGATAGCGAGGCATATAAAAAAATATATGGACTTTTAAAAAAAAGTAATGAGCTTGTTATATTGAATGAAACAAGAGAGGGTGAAGAAAGCTTTTATGTAAGAAAAGAGCATAGAAGGCAGAGAAAGAGAAAAGAAGCCTTGATAAATGTTGAAAAAATAAAAGAAAAATTTAAGCAGCTTGACAATGCAATAATTAGAGGTATTCCAGTTTTTGTTTTTGATCAGGCAAGAAAAGAAAAGAAAAACATAACAGTACTTTTCTTTAATACAAACAAAGGCTTTGAAGATAACTTTCAAATCTTTAATGAAAGCTTTAGCTTAGATGAAGGAGAAAAACATAATAAACATAATAAGTTAAAGCTTAATGAAAAAATGCTTGAGCAAAATGAAAAGCTTAAAAAGCCTGAAATAAAAAAAGAAAAACATAAATGGCATTACATAGGCTGAGCATGGGCTGGCTAGGCAGCATGGCTAAGACTGAAGGCTAGGCCGAAGGAGCGCTAATTTTGCTTAAAAATGGCTAAAGTGCTTATAACTTTGCGAATAATGCCTGAAAGCTTGGAAACTTCCCTCGAGAAAATAAGTGAAAAAGCTGTTGAGGTTATAAGAGACAATGAAGGCGAGCTTGTAAAGAAAGAGACAAAGCCAATTGCCTTTGGCCTAAGTGCTCTTGAGATTACATTTTTGCTTGATGAAAGCAAAGCTGGCAAGCTTGAAAGCTTGGAAGAAAGTATTAAAAAGCTCGAGGGTGTTCAGAATGCTGAAGTAATAGATGTAAGAAGGACATTTGGATAAAAATAAGCAAAGTTTAAAAAGCAAGTTAAAAGGCAAAGCTTAAAATGGACAAAAGAGGCATAGAATGGCAAGAGCTGCTGTTATGGCTGATCGCTATTGCAAGCTTGATTGTGATAATTGTTGGGATATTTCTTTATAAGAAGGCTGGAGTAAGCCTTATTGATAAAATAATAAATTTGTTTAGGTTTAGATAATTTAGATAAAAAACAAAAATAAAAAACAAAAAACAAAATGGGGTTTACAATTGAAAAGCTTGGAAAGATTCTTCTAGGCTTGCTGGCTTTTACTCTAATAATAATTATAATTTTTCTTCTCGCGAGAACTCTTTATTCTGGGATAAAAATAGACCAAGAAATGATTCAAAAAACAGAGCCACTAAGGACAGAGCTACTTAAAAATTTCGAGTATTGCGACAAGATTGATGATGATGTCTGCTTCTGTGAGATTTTTCCTAATTTTCCCGCGACCTTGCCAAAAGAGTTTATTTTGAATTTTACAAGTTACAATGACAAGACAAATGTTTCGGTATTAGCAAATAACCGATTAATTGATTCTGTAGAAATTAATAAAAAGTTTTATTGGTGGTGGCAATCTCCTCCTGACACTATCACGTTCGGAGAAGCTTTTCCAATAGTTAAAGGTAATTATATAATTTCTTCGCAAGTACTAAAAAATAATGGTGAATTCTGGTTAGTTGTTGGCGAAAAAGAAAAATATGATGAAGTGAAACAAAAAATTTCAGCCATGCCAAAATGCACATCAGAAAGAAAAAAATCAATAGACTTTACTAGAAACTTGGCTGAGCCTTTGGCTTCCTATAAAGGCCTTAACGTTAATATCGGGGAAAATTTTTATATTTTAATCGACGAAAGCTCTATTGCACTGTATGATAAAAGTGGCAATATAGTAAAAGAAGTTGAAATAAAAAAACCTGGCCTTGAACGATTAATGCTTTGGAAGGTACATTGGCCTTATGAATACTGGGAAGCAAAAGAAGTTAAGCTAAACATTGCCAATTTAAGCTGTGATGGCAAAAAGCTCGAACTTCACAAGGGTGATAGCATTAATATTGAAACTAAAGATGAAAAGCACTGCATAAGAAAGATAAGCTGATGACTTCGTCTGTCCTTCTGGGCATTGCTCTACTACGTAGCATTTATAAATGTTAATAGTTATCAATATTGCAGAGAAGAACCTGAATAAATTAAAGAATAAATCATACGTGATTTAAAATGAAAATAGAAATACTCGGAATGGGTTGTCTGAGGTGCAAACAGTTAGAGGCTAATGCAAGAAAAGCTGTGGAGGAAGCAAAGAAAAAAGCCGAGATCGTGAAAGTTACAGATATCAATGAAATCATAGCTCGAGGAGTTATGGCCACTCCGGCAATTGTAATTGATGGAAAATTAAAAGCATGTGGCAGAATACCAGAAGTTGAAGAAATAAAGAAGTGGCTAGAAAAAGATTGATAAATTGGGGGAAGGAAGAAATCAAAAACAGATGCTGAAATTGACGGAGTTATCTATAAGATTTATGGGTATAACAGAAAAAGAAAAGAAGATTATTGAAGAAAGCTTAAAATAGTTCAATTGTTAATTTTAATATGTTAATTTTACTTAATACTTGTTAATTATTTTTAACAGATTAGAAAGGTTTAAATATTAACTAAAGTTAGCATATATTAACTATGGTAAACAAATATAAACAAAAGTTAACATTATTACAACAAGAAATTTTGTCTTTGTTGTTTAGAAAAATGGGAGTGCCATTAAACCAGAGGCAGATAGCTAAAGCTCTTAATGTTAGTCAGGCGGGTGTAACAAAAGCCCTTCCATTGTTAGAAAAGCTTAACTATATAAAAATAAACAAAGATAAGGAAACTGGCAGATGGTCAATAGAAATAAACAAAAATAACAGAAGAGTTTTGCAATTAAAAAGAGTAGAGAACTTAAAAAATGTTTACGAGACGGGCCTTTTTGATTTTTTAGAAAAAAGGTTTCCTGGAACAACAATAATTTTGTTTGGTAGCTATTCACGAGGCGATGACACTATAAATTCAGATATTGATATCGCAATTATTGGAATGAAAAGAAAAGAGATTGATTTATCAAACTATGAAAAATTGCTTGAGAGAAAAATAAATCTTAATTTCTACAGCTCTTTTTCAGAAATTCATAAAAAGCTAAAGGAAAATCTTGCAAATGGCATTATTCTTGCCGGAGGCTTTGAATTATGAGAGACTTTAAAGAATTTATCAAAGAAGGGATAGTCAAAAAACAAAAACCTGACAAATCAAGAGCAGAATATTTAGTTAATGAAGCCAATAAATCTTATAATTTACTTTTAATAAAAATTGAAAAGTTAGGTGTTAACGATGAAACCGCAAATGATCTCATCAAAACTTGCTATGATATTATAATGGAGCTGATTAGAGCAAAAATGCTTTTAGATGGTTATAATGCATCAGGGTATAGCGCACACGAAGCAGAAGTTTCCTATCTTTCTTTGCTTAATTTTAACGAGAGAGACATACAATTTCTTGATCAACTAAGATATTTTAGAAATGGAATAATTTATTATGGAACTAACTTGAACAAAGATTATGCGGAAAAGGTTATAGAGTTCACAAAAAGGATTTACCAAAAATTGAAAAGGGTTAAATAACTTTCATACACTTTACAATATGGAAAGAAAAGATTGGACTTTAATGTTTTGGATAGTGTTAGTATTCGCTATATTTTACTTTATTCCGCAGAATAGCGATTGGTTTAATAATTCTGTCTTGAGCGGGATAGCTTTGCTTGGGGAATATGCAAAAAAGCATGTTTTAACCTGCTTGTTGCCTGCCCTGTTTATTGCTGGAGCGATTTCTGTCTTTATCAAGAAAGAAAAAGTTATGAAATATTTAGGCCATGAAGCAAAAAAATATGTTTCTTATGGTGTTGCTTCTGTTTCTGGTGCAATTTTAGCTGTTTGTTCCTGCACTATTTTGCCCTTATTTGCAGGAATCAGAAAAAGAGGAGCTGGACTTGGGCCGGCAATAACCTTTCTTTTTGCAGGTCCAGCTATTAACATAGCCGCAATTTTTTTGACAATGTCTGTTTTAGGAATAAAAATTGGTCTGGCAAGGATATTTTTTGCTATTCTGATATCAATTCTTGCCGGTTTAACCATGCAATTTATCTTCAGAGAGAGGGTTGAAAAAGAAAAGTTAATAATTCAGGAAACAGAGCAATCAAAAATCTCTAACATTGTTTTGGTTGCTTTCTTTTTTATGCTTGTTGGAATTCTCATTGTAAATGGTTTGCAAATAAATGCTTTGCTTAAGTATTCTCTAATGGCCTGCTTCACATTAGGAGTAGTTCTTATTGTTTTGTTTAAGTTCAAAAACCATTCAACAAAATTGTGGCTAGAAGAAACTTGGAATTTTGTCAAAATTCTTTTACCGCTATTATTTATAGGAGTTTTTATTGCAGGCTTTATAATGCCCTTGCTTCCACAAGCATTGATAGGCAGATTAGTGGGCAGCAATACAGTGCTTGGAAACATAATCGCTTCAGTATTCGGAGCATTTATGTATTTTTCAACCCTCACAGAAATTCCAATAGTTCAGGCATTGATTGCTAAAGGTATGGCTTCTGGCCCTGCTCTTGCTTTGCTTCTTGCAGGACCTAGCTTGAGCTTACCAAGTATGCTAGCTATAAGGAAAGTTTTAGGAACAAAGAAAACTGTAGTATATGTCTTAATTGTGATAATTTATTCAGCGATTGCAGGCCTAATTTTTGGTTTATTATGAATTCCAGCCACGCTTCGCTTCGGCAACTTCGTTTATCAGTTGAGATTTAGGCAAGTAGCTTTCTTGCATATAAAAAATATTTATTATCCATGAATGCTCATATTATTCATGGAGTATTATCCAAGAAAAATAGAACAAAAGCTTGACAAGTGGCTCAAAAGAAAAGAGGCTATTTTAATAAAAGGGCTTAGACAGAGTGGTAAAACAACATTTTTGCTTCATCTAAAAGAAAAGTTTGGCGTCGACTAGCCAGGGCATTGGTTTTAATGAAAATTGCAAACAATCGCCTTCATACCCCTCTTTTTTATCTAAGTTACTACCACAAATTCTGAACTCAAAATTCTAAGAAATTTTGCCAACTCTGTGAGCCTTTACTTCGTTCATGACAAAGCCGCTTTAGTTCTAAGTTTAAGTCAAAGTAAGGCGTAGGATTTGAACTCATTCGCTATACTCTGCTTCATTTTATTCAGCAGTATAATCCAGAAGTCGCCACATTGCTGCTCTAATTCACGATCAGCTAAACTTGTGTTAACAGCATGCGCAAAAAGATTTAAAAATGGCAATTAATTGATAAATTAATAAAAAGCCCAGAAAGTTCAAAACAAAAAAAGGAAAATGGTAAAAAGAGGTAAGAGAGGGATTGAAATTCAAATACTGATAATTTTGATTCTTGCAGTGCTAGCGCTCATACTAGTTGCAGTTGCGTTTACTGGTGGCTTTAGTGAGCTTTGGAAAAGGATAAGAGGAACACAAAAAGCTGTTAGTGGTATGGAAATATCTGAAGCAAGAGAATTTTGCTTAACTTATTATCATTTAGGCCAAAAAGCACAATTTTGTAACATGGATATAGAAATAGCAGGAATTGGTAATACAACATGCAACAAAGCTAGAGGGCAACTCGGGATAACTGAAGTGCCAAGCGATTTTTGTGATTAATTTTTTAAGATGCAAAAAAGAGCAAAGAGGGCTCAGGAGCTTAATATAAAGCTACTTATTATAGCTATTCTTGTGATTATTGTAGTTATTGTCTCTGCTATTGCTTTTAGCTCTGGGCTTAGGCAAATTGTAGGCAATTTACTTTGGAAAATAAAGGCTGCTCTCGGTTTGATGAATGCAACTAACGTGGCTGGTTGACAAATGAGAAACTTTGGATTGGAAAAGAGATGAGGAGGAGAATAAGGAAAAAAGGGAAAAAAGGCTTGTTGCCAAAATTTGTAGTTGGCCTAGTAATTGGAATGATGGTTATTGCTGGACTTTTGTTTTTAATTGCCAAAATTGCAGCTTTGTTTTTAGGCTCGACTGAAGAAGAAAAGGCAAAGGCAACTCTCGAAGGCATTAGAACAGCATTGCTTACTGCTAACTTGAGAGAGAGTAAAAGCTATTATTACTTGCTACAACCGCTTGAGGATTGGATACTTATTTTTATGCCTAAAAATATAGCAAAGACAATTGAGGGCCAAGAAAAACCGAGCATTTATTTTAATGAAGATGTTGTTTGTTTATGCAAGAAAGAGAAATGCAAGTATTGCTTTCCTTACAAGCCAATACAAGATAAAGATAATAATTATTTAAAAGTTAAACTGGATGAATTAAAAAGCATTACCTTTTATGATCAGCAAGGTTTTGTGATATATTCACTTCACAAAGAGATAATTTTCGAGCCAAAAGCGCTAAGTAAGCAAGAAAAGAAAAAAGCTAAGGATGTTCCTGAGGAGATTAAAGATGTTGTGAATGAATTGGCAAAGGAAGGAAAGATAAAAGACCGTGCATTGTTGTTAGCGATTATGTATAGAGAAAGTGGCTATAATAAGCTTGCTGTTTCTGAAGGCGGAGCTGCAGGCTTAATGCAGCTTGTTCCAGCAACCGCGCTTAGCTTTGGTTTAAAAGTTGTTATGAAAAATAAAACACTGAGCGATATCAGCTTTAAGAAAAGTGATGGAAGCTTGGTTGTAGAGAGTGATGGCAAGCGAGAGACAATATCGGCAGTCGAGGGTATTGAGAAGGCTTATAGAGAGTATATGAATAAGAATGATTTATGGACTGAATGTAATTGGCAAAAGGTAAGCCCTTGCAATTCATGCTTTCCAACATACTGCAATTATGTGGCTGACGAAAGATTTGATGTAAGAAAGAGTATAGAAGCAGGCGCGAGCTACATAGACTATTTGCTTGAAAAGTTCAAAGGATATGGTGAAAATGAGGATTATAAATTTGGTTATGTAATTGCAGCCTATCACGAAGGAGAGGGCAAGATCATTGAAACATGTCAATGCCAGAATGGAATTTGTTCATTGCCACTAGATGAATGCCTTAAAAAGCTTTATCCAGATGAACAACGTGGTCGTGCTGTTTTAGGCTATGTAAATAGCGTGGCAAGCTTAAGAGAGACATTGGCAGAAAGCTTAAAGAAAGCTTAAAATTAGAAAGTAACTAAAAATGAAAGGCAAAATAAGAGGAACAATTGCGGTTGAAGAAATTTTAAAAATTCTTTTCCTTATATTGCTATTTGCTGCTTTGGTGCTTGGCCTTTACAGTCTTTTCAAATTGCTTGGCATAATCCCAAAGTAAAAAGAAAAGATAAGAAAAGATAAAAAAATAAAAAAGATAAAAAAATAATGAGAAAGAAGGTAAAGAGCAGGAAGGGCATTGCAAGAACGTGGCTTATAGGTTTGATTATTCTTGCGCTGAGTGCAGGAATTATATTTTTCTTTCTCACAAAACTTCAATTTCAAAGCTTGAGTGAAAAAGAGGCCTGCAAGCAGAGCGTAATAATGAGAAGCGAATTTTTCCAGAAAGCAGCTGAAACCGTCGGAGCTGAACTTGTTCCTTTGCAATGCAAAACACAGCTTATCTCAATAAAGACAACTGATGAGGAAGAAATAAAGCGGATAATAGCAAATGCGATGTATGATTGCTGGGACATGCTTGGAGAGGGCAAGCTTGATTTTACTGGAACATTATTGCGAGAAGGTCCAGTAATGAGATGCATAATTTGTAGCAAGATCACTTTTGATGATGAAGTAAAGAAAAAGCTAGCGGGCAAAGAAATAGAGATTTATGATTATCTTCTAACAACAATCATCCCTGGAAAAAATATTACATATGCCCAATACTTGCTTGGAAAAGAGTCAGCTGAAATACAAATAAAAACTGCTGAAATGCCAAAAATAAATCCTTCTTTAGATTATGCAATAATATATCAAGAAATTAAAGGAGTAGAAAAAAGGGAGGTAGTAATAGATGTATTTCTCGGAATGGTTGCTGGGGCATCGGTTGGAGCAGTTGCTGGAGGAATTGGAGCAATTCCTGGAGGAATAATTGGAGCAATGGGGGGTGCACTATTAGGTGCTTCCGTGGGGGTAAATGTAGCAAATATTGTAACGCTGGGTGATGCGATCTACAGTGCAATCAAAGGTTGCATAGCTGAAAGATGCCCTGGGCTTTTTTTAGTTCCTTATACATCAGAAGGTATAGGAAAAACTTGTGAAAGAATTGAAAGTATTCCATAAAAAAGTGAGAAAGTGGGCCTGCCTGGACTCGAACCAGGGATCTTCTCCGCGTAAGGGAGACGTCATAACCACTAGACCACAGGCCCTAAAATTTAATCTTGTTGTACTTTAAAATTTTGTTGTACTTTAAAATCTTTATTTGCTTAATGCTTAACTATCTCTTCAACAAAAATTGTTTCGTTATGTTACGATTTTGGAGTTACTAAATTAGAAAAATTTAACAATTTTGGAACATTAAAGAAATATGAAAATTATAATTAATGAGTTTGGGAGTTATTTATTTAAAAAAGAAAATCGGTTTATTATTAAAACAAAAGAAAAGAAAAAAGAATATTCTGCAGATCAAATTGAACAAATAATGATTACTAGCCCATCTTCTATATCGGAAGGAGCCGTTAAATTAGCTATTGAAAGGAATATAGATATTGTTTATATTTCTTCAAGTGGGAAACCATTTGCAAGAATTTATCCCTGTACTCTTGGAGGTACAACTCTAACAAGAAGGGAACAAGCGAAGGCATATTTTGATAATAGAGGGATTGCCATCGTAAAAGAAATATTAAAATCAAAATTAAAAAATCAACTTTTTTTAATTAAAAGATTGAACAAGACTCGCGAAAAAATATTTTCTTTAGACATAGCAACTTTAGAAGAGAATTTACAACGACGGCCTTTCGAGCCGTAGACCCGAGTTCAAAAGCTTGTTGAATTAAATTCAGAAGCTGATAATCCCGGCCGGAGCATTTCACTAATTTTCAAAAATTTCTGCATTTGAAGGTTGTTTCTTATATTTTACATATCTCTCTTTAAAAGCAATTTTCTAGGCAATAACCTTGAATGCGGGGAGGAGAGTTCTGTAGGATAACCAATAGCCATCACAGCTACTGTGAGCCGTCCCTTTGGTATATCAAGTCTTTTTGCTATCTCTCGATTTAGCAACCAATTAACATCTTGGACCCAAGCAAAGTTGCCATTAGCACAATGTGCTCACTAGCTTTTTTTGTTTTCTTTTCTAGTAGAACGATAAAGCACTAAATGATAAATTTTCTTCATTAGAATAGAGAATGGCGAACTCTTTTTGAATGGTCTAGAAATAAATTAATCATTGATTTAGGAATATTGGTATCTTTAGTATTTAATACTAGGTTTGATTCCTAATTGGTAATGGAGGAAAATACAATAATCTCATTGAAATTGATAGAAAAGATATACTCAGCTGTAGGTTTTTTTAAGTGATATTGAGATGCTGAATAAGGAGCGAAAGACAGCCTATTAAAGGCATGTACGTAGCAACAATAAAAATGATAAGAAAAATTGCAAAAATTGAAAGAGAAGTACCCGAACTCATCAAAGCAATTGGAAGAAAAGATAAAAGAAGTTATATTTGAAGCGCTGATGTGATTTTCTCCGTTATGGTTGCGATGACAAACAGTGATATAGATTTTAGGATGTTATAGCTGAACTTGGAAAGCCGAAGGAGAAAAAGAAGAAATATAAATATACTTTATTACTTTTTATTTTTCTCTATCAAACTCAGAAAACTTTGATTTTATTCTGTCTGGTAACTCATCAAGCGGAATAAGTTCCTCATTACCACTTTTCATATCCCTACATTTAACTTTTCCGTTGCTAAGCTCATCAAGTCCAACGATTATTGTAATCCTATTTCCTTTTCTATTAATAAGTTCAAATTGCTTTTTCAGGCTCTTATTTAGTAAGTCAGTTTCAGCCTTTAATCCACTCCTTCTGAGTATATTTACAATTTTTATTGCTTCAGCCCTCATCGAATCGTTTACTGGTGCTACAAAAACTGGATTTTTTTCTACCTCAGGTATCTTCGCAAGACCTTTTTTGTTAAGTAAATTTAGAAGTCTTTCAATACCAAGCCCCCACCCAGTGGCTGGTGTGCTTTTTCCTCCAAACATTTCTATAAGATTATCGTATCTCCCGCCACCCAAGATAGAACCACCAACCTTTTTCATGCTCTCATCAACTTCATATGCTTCAAATATTGTTGATGTATAATAATCTAGCCCCCTTGCAATACCCAAATCGTATATACAGTAATTTAATTTTTCAAGTATTTTTAGATATTCTAAGATAGATTTTAGATTTTCCAACCCTTTTTTTATTTTTTCGTTTTTTGGTAATTTTTCATAGGAAATTTTTAATACCGCTTCAGGATCCCCTCTTATATTAGTAAATTCAATAATTTGTTCAATTTTTTGTGAGTCAATGCCAATTTTCTCTAATTCTTCAACGAAGGCATCTTCTTTAATCTTCTCTTTTTTATCTATAATTCTAATAGTATCCATTATTCTATTTTCTTTTATCCCAAGCGATTCTATAAATCCATCAAGTATTAGCCTATCATTGATAAACACCCTTATTTGTGAGGGGTCGAGTCCAACAGCAATCAGGCAATCGATACCTAACGAAATTACTTCAGCATCTGCGATTGGTAGCGGACTACCAATTAATTCAACACCACATTGATAAAATTCACGAAGTCTTCTTTGTTCTGTCTGTGGTTTCTCATATCTCCACATGTTTGATATGTAATAAAGTTTAGCTGGTTTTGTGATCTTTGGGTTAGTCGCAACTAATCTAGCTATTGGAACTGTTAAATCAAACCGTAACCCTAATTTTCTCCCACCTTTATCAGTAAAAGTATAAATTTGTTCTTCTATCTCAGGGCCGCCTTTTGCAGCAAGTACATCAAAGTTTTCAAATGCAGGGGTTTCGACAGCACTAAATCCATAGCTCTCAATAACTCTCCTAAGCTTAGAGTATACAATCTCCCTAAGTTTCATTTCCTCAGGAAGTATGTCTCGTGTCCCTCTTGGGCACCTAAAATTTATATTTCTACTCATTTCTACCAACTTCTCTGATATTTTATTTTGTACAAATTCTTTTTCCATTTACGATTGTTTTTTGCATTTTTTATATCACTTACGATAAACATATTATTTGATAGGCTTTTAAAATCTTATTTTTGCTTTTGCTTGCTTTGTAGAAACCTCTAGAGTAAAAATAAAATTTTCTATTTTTCATATGCTCTTAAAGGTTATAAGAGCGAGGCCTTCAAAATCCGCAATTTCTTTTATATTATGTCATTAAATTCATAAAGAAATTAATGAGACAAAAAGATGTCAAAAATATTGAAAGAATTATAACGGAAAAAAAACTTATAACACTTTTAGATATTGCTGGATATAAAAATATAAAAATTGAGTACATTCCTGAGTGCATAATACTTTGCCCACTTTTAAAACTACGACCAATGCAGAATCTTCTAAAATTTTATTCTACAATCGAATCTACATTATTAAAACCATTTGGTTTTATCATCTTAGCAGTGGCTAGAAAATGACTTTTAATTGACTAATCTAAGAAAGTACTTTTATGTCTTCCAGCATAGGTAACCAGAAAGGCATTTCAGAGTATTTGCCATCCTTTTTGATTGAGAGCTTGTAAATCACTTGGCTAATTTCCTTCATTTCTAGAAAATCTTCGAAGTTCCGTTTCATGCAGTTTCTCCCCTATTTTTGCTAAACAGTACAGACCAGCAATAATGAGTCTTAATTTAATTAGAATATGCCAAAAAGTATCATCTTGTCTCATTTTGATCACCATTATCTTTAAAACTAGATTCCTCAGTATCTTTGTCATGTCGGGATTTTTTAACTTTAGTTAAAGGCTCAGCCGGAGCAATTAAATTTTATTAAACAAGTTCTTGTATTTCTGAAATTGATTTTGCAATTTTTTCACCCTTCGGCGTTAACTTTACTATTTTTTTCTTTTTCTCTTTTTCTATAGCCACTAGATTGTTTTTTTCAAATAGTTTTATTATTTTCGTAGTATATATGTAAGTTTGGTTTGATTCTCTTGATAAAATCTGATATACACCATTTTTTATCTTGTAAAAGTAAAGTAAGAATTTTTGCTGGTTTTTTAAAAATTAATGATTTAATATCTTTTTCAACTTTCTTTTCTTCTTTTTCTTCCTTCTTTTCTTCTTTTTTCTCTTCGATCTTTTCTTTAGGCACTTTCACAACAAGAACAATGTAAATCCCACTCCACCATTTTAAGGTTTTTTGATTTATTTCTTTCACAACAAGATCTTTCAGACAAGCACAAAAAAGATGGAACAAAGAAGCAACAACATTAAATATTGCCCCATGTCGAATCTCAAAAAATGCTAACAAAGCAATTGACAAAATTTAAAAATAGTGCACTTTCAAATTTTTATGCAAGTAATAGAGGAGAAGATAAGTGAGAAGGAATTTAATGATTTAATAAAAGAAGGCTTCGTGCTTGTTGATTTTTATGCCAATTGGTGTATGCCGTGTCAACTTTTAAGTCCACTCATTGATAGAATAAGTAAAGATACCGAGCTAGAAAAAGTTAAGTTTATAAAAATTAACATAGAAAACAATCCTGAACTTGCAAGAAAGTTTAAAGTTATGAGCATACCAAATGTTATTCTTTTTAAAAATGGCCAAGAGCTCGATCGATTCATAGGCTTTATGCCAGAAGCAAAAATCAAGGAATGGCTTCTAAAAAGAGTTAAATAAAGGAAAAAAGAAAAGGGCTAAAGGGCTAAGTGAGAACCAAAGTGAGAAATACGAGAGTAGCAGGCAAGCATTAGTGGTGGTATGAAGAGAAAAGCGCGGCGAAGTAAGCAGCAACAAGCCTCGGATGGGATTCGAACCCATGACCTACGGTTTACAAAACCGCCGCTCTAACCACTGAGCTACCGAGGCAAGCGCAAGCTGGCAGTTTAAAAAAATTAAAAATTTAAATTTTTAAATTTTACACTTACTTAATAAATTTTATACTTACTTAACAACTTGAAGTCTCCTTATCTCACAAACAAGCAATGGATAAATCTTCTTTAGATCTTTTAAAATTTGCTTTTGCATTACATAATTTATGACTGAATTAAAAACAGTCACTTTGTCATTTGAGTTTACAAAGCTTGTAATAAGTTCTCTTGCTTTCTCACGAAGTTTTTTTCTAATATTCCTAACAACTTTTTTTCTCGTTACTAGTAATGGCTTTATCCTCAATTTTACTCCATCCTTTGTAATTGCAATGAAGGAATCCTCGACAGGACTTGTGCCCTTTCGAACAAGCCTTCTTGCATAGTTCTGAATTAGCCCAAAATAGATCATTTTTCCAATAGCTGTGCTATTTTCAATAGCAACTCTTAACTTCATCTCGGCCATTTTTCCTTTCAAGTCTCGAGTCATATCATAAAGGATCACTCGATTAGCTAAACTCTCAAGGCTTTCGCCAAGTATAGGAACTTCTTTGTCAAGCCCTTCAAGCTTTACCTCAAACCACTTTAGCTTTGCCATTTTATTTTATTTCAAGTTTACTTACTCTTATTCCTGCTTTTTGTGGTGTGCTTTTACCACAAACAGTGCAGGTAAAAATTAAATTTGTTCTTTTTGTACTTTTTGTTTTTCTTTTCCATTTTGTGATTGGTGGCTTACTAAATCTGCCAAGATTGCCATAACCTCTATTTAAGCCTCTTAGCTTTGCACGGCTCGGCGAGCCTCTCTTTAAGCTTCCTCGCGCTCTTGCACTACTCACTTGCTCAATCTTCTGTTCAGTATGCTTTCTACAAAATTTACAATATCTCCTAACACTTTTTGGCAACTTCATTTTTCACTCAATCTTAACTGCCTTTTTATCTTCTATCAATATTTTAGCAATTTCTTCCTGGATGTTAGCAATATCATTCGCCTTGAATGGCCCGAGGATATTGCCTTCCCCATCCATGAAAGCACTAACATCGGTTTTAAATTTTATCAGACAAGTTTTTAAACTTTTTTCATTCTCTTTTGCCTCTTTCACTCTTTCTTCTTGTTTTTCTAGTTTAGCATGAATTCTTGCCTCAACTTCCTTAACTTTCTCAAGCGCAGCATTGAAAAGCTCTTTCTCTTCATCGAGCATTGCATCATAATCTCCTCTACTCACTCCTGAAAGCTTTGCAAGAAATACAAGATTAAAAATTTTTTTCTGCCTTATCTCAAATAGCTCTCTTATTAGGCTCTTTGCATTTTCAAATTGCCTCTTTAGTTTTTCAAGAGCTTCATTAGAGCCACTCTCCCTCTCCTTATCGAAAATTTTTTTCTTATCAGCTATATACGCTTTAAGCTCTTCAAAGAAGTTTTTTGGCAGTTTTTGTAGTGGCTCATTATACTTTTCCTGCCTCAATATAGTATAAATTTCATTGTAAGTTATCATTTAATTTAAAAGCTGGGAAGCTTTAATAATCTTTTTTTTCTCACAACTTTTTTCTGAAAATTTTAATTTGCTCTTGTAGCTTTTGCTTGGGATTTGGCTTAAGCTAACAAGTTCTTCCAGTTCTTCCTTTCTTATTCTTGCTAAATCACATTTTATCCAAGTCAAAGGTCCTGGATAATGACTTAAATGCTTGCTACTTGTAATATGATCACAAGTCAAAATTAACTTTACTTTTTTGCCAGCCAATTTTTCTAACAAAGGCAAGAGAAATAGCCTATCAATTTCTTCTATGCAGGCTGCTTTTCCTCGATAATCCCCTCTATGCCCATATGCATCTGGCCCTTTAATTTGTAAATAAACATTATGCTTGCTAAGTAACTTTGCTACTTTTTCTGCAAGTAAGTTATAATTATTAGTATAGTCATAAATTTTCATTCCTAAAAGCTTCCCTATAGCAATTTCTACCGGCATTTCACTTATCAATGCCCATCCTCGAAATTTTTTTATTCTTTTTAGCTTATCAAACCACTTTCCCTTCTTGCTTGCCCCTCTTGCAACTATGCCGAGTTCCAGACCAGCATGCTTCAAAGCAAGCAAGGCTTTCTCACTAAATTCATTAAGCTTTTTAGCAGTAAGCAAAGAACTCTCGTCGAGAGCCTTCGCAGGCTTTATAAAAAAAGCTCTATTTTTCGGTCTAGGCAGTGCTTTGCTTAATTTATTAATACCACAAAGTTCATAGGCAGGATTTGTGTTCGTAACTTTATCACCAAGCTCTCGCTCTCTAAAAATTAAAATTGCTCTATGCCCTTTTACAAATTTAAACTTAAAGTTAATCCCAAGCTTTATTTTACTAATTATTTTTTCTATCTTCTTTTTCAATTTTTCGTCTGGCTTAAATTCAAAATCTAAAATACGCCTTCCTTTAACTTTAACGAGATTGCATCTAAAGTAAATGGCATTATTCTCTATTGCCAAGCCACTGCCATAAGCCTCAAGAATGCCCCTCCCAGGATAAAGCAACTCAGGCTTTAGGCCGAGCAAAGCAAGCATTGCCTCATCACTTTCAGGCCCAAAATCAAAAAGCTTTAGCAAACCGCAATCGCCTCTCGAAGCTAGAAAATCCATAGCAAAAGTCTTTGCAATTTCGAGAGGAGTGCTGCCCTTAAGTTCAGCTATAGGCAAATCATTCATGCCATCTACGACTAAAAAGAGCACTCGCTTAGCATTGCTCTCTCTTTTTGTTTGCATATTAAATCTAAGCTACTTGAATTTAAAAGTTTATAAAAAAACAAACTTCTTTATTTTATGTTTAAAGCACTAAAAGAAAAGCTTAAGAGCTTGTTTAGAAAAAAAGAAAAGGAGATCGAGGAAGAAGAAAAGAAAGAGCTGAAAGAGGAAGAAAAAATCGGAGAAGAAAAAGCAAAGCTAGAAAAAAAAGAAAAATATGAAGGCGAGGGCAAGGGGAAGGGCGAGGGCACAGAGCTGATTAAAAAAGGGCTTTTTGATTTTAGGATCAGGATAGATGAAAAGCGCTTTGATGAGTTTTTTACTGACTTAAAGCTTGTGCTCTTGCAAAATAATGTAGCTTATGAAGCTGTTAACTTCATTGAAAGCAAGTTGAGAAGTGAAGTTATTAATAAAGAAACTACGAGAAAGCAATTTGAGCAATTTATGAATGAAAAGTTGAGGGCTGTGATAAAAGAGCTTTTTGTTAAGCCTTTCAGTCTTGTTGATTTTGTTAAAGAGTTAAAGAAAAGGGCTGAGGGGCCTGCTGTGATAGTTTTTTTCGGCATCAATGGAAGTGGCAAAACAACAAGCATAGCTAAAATAGCCTGGCTCCTTAAGCAAAATGGCTTAAAGTGTGTGCTCGCTGCAAGTGATACTTTTAGAGCTGCAAGCATAGAGCAGCTAGAGAAGCATGGTGAAAAGCTTGGAGTGAAAGTGATAAAGCATAAATATGGCTCTGATCCTGCTGCAGTAGCTTTCGATGCGATAAACTATGCGAGAGCTCATGGCATTGACGCTGTGCTAATTGATACAAGCGGAAGAATGCATACTGAAAAGAATTTGATGGAGGAAATGAAAAAGATATGCAGAGTGGCTAAACCACATTTAAGGCTTTTTGTTGGCGAGAGCATTGTAGGAAATGATGCAATCGAGCAAGGCAAGGCATTTAATGATGCTGTAGGCATTGATGGTATTATCTTAACAAAGGCTGATGTTGATGAAAAGGGAGGAGCAGCGCTTAGTATTAGCTACATTACAAAAAAGCCAATCCTCTATCTCGGAGTTGGTCAGGCTTACTCAGACCTCGAGCCTTTTGATGTTGATAAAATCTTGGAAAGAATTTTTTAATTTTTAACATGAGGCTCAGGCTCTATATTAAAGTCAGAGCAAATGCCAAAGAACAAAAAGTTGAAAAGATCGACGAAAGCCATTTTATAGCTTCAGTCAAAGAGCCTCCGACCAAGGACAAGGCAAACAAAGCCCTACTAGAGGCTTTGTCAAGCTATTTTAACATACCAAAATCAAGGATAAATATCATTAGTGGGCACAAAAGCAAGAACAAAATTGTTGAGATAAAGGAAAATGCGCAAAGAAGATAGCAAAAAATAAAGCAGAAAAAAGCAAAATGAAAAATGAAAAAAAGAGCAAAAATAAGAATTCGAATAAAGAAGAAATTAATGTAAAAGTATTTGTTGAAAGGAATAGTGTGATTAATAAAAATTTAGAGTTAATGTTAAGTGATGAGGAATCCATGCAAGACATACTTGCAAATAAATTTAAATTGAATGAAAAAAATTGCAAAGTAAGTTTTTATTTTGATGAGAAAGGAGCAATAAATTTTTTCCAAGAGCAGAGAAGCGTTGGGAAAGGGCTTTTTAAGATTTCTCCGACTAAGACAATTGAGGCCTATTTTTTAGTTTTTGATAGCAATGTGCCAAAAGAAAAGGTTTGCTATGTAATCCAAAATATAGCTGAGAGCGTTGATTGGTATAATGAATACATAACTTAAAAGCTCAAAAGCGGGATGGAAGCTTGGTAGCTAATAGCCACTACAAAGCTTATCTATAGCCTGTGCTTTTTCCTGTTTTCCTGTAAGCATTCATGCTTTAACTTACGGTTGCGCCCTTCCGGGACTGGCCGGGTTTGTTAAAGCTGAACCAAACAGGGCAGGAAATCATTGCTAGGCTATAGCGCTTTGCAGCAGCTACTTCACACCCAAGTTTTCGGCCTGCCTAAGCCCATTTGCAGTTTTCGGCAGAGGGCTAGCCTGCCACCTATCCATCCCATACTATTATTTTTCCAAAACTTATAAATTTTTCCAGCCACAAATATTTAAAAAACAGAAATAATAAAATCATATGAAATACGAGGAAGCACTTGAGAAGGCATTTAAAGAAATAAAACCAATTCAGGCTACTGAACGCTTTGAGCTGCCAAGCCCAGAGGGCTTTATCGAGGGAATAAAGACAATTATAACAAATTTTTCTACTATAGCAAGCATTTTAAAAAGGCCACCAGAGCATATAGCAAAATTTCTGGCTAAGGAACTTGCCAGCTCTTTTGTAATAGCACAGCCAAGGCTGATTTTGAATAGAAAGCTAAGGCTTGAAAAAGTGAATGAAAAACTTCAAGAATATGTTAAGGAATATGTAATATGCAAGCAATGCGGAAAGCCTGATACAAGCTTAATAAAGCAAGATCGCCTGATTATGTTGCATTGCATGGCCTGTGGTGCCAAATATGTTGTGCCAAAAATATAAAAAAGCAAAACAAAGCAAAAGGAAAAAAAGTAAAAAAGCAAAAGGAAAAAAAGTAAAATGAAAAAAAGTAAGGAAGAAAAAGAAGGAAAGAAAGAAAACAAGGGGGGCGAGGAGAGCAAGGGAGGCAAGGAGGGCAAGGAGGGCAAGGTCGAAGCAGCCAAAGCAAGCGCTGATAAAAAGAAAGAACTAGCAGTGAAAATTCATGGCTCAAGCCCGAAGATAATAGCGATCTGCGACTATGAACTTTTGGAAAAATATTTTGAGGAAGGAAAGTTGCAACTAGAAGTTAATAGAGCCTTTTTTGATGGCCAGAGGCTTAGCATAAAAGAGGCTGAAAGGCTTTTAAAAGAGCTCTTAGAAGATTATTGCAGTTTTAATATAGTGGGCAAAAAAGCGATTGAGCTTGCACTCAAGCTTAACATAGTTGATGAGAAAAGAATTTTAAAAATCCAAGAAATTCCTGTAGCTATATCGCTATAAATATCGCTATAAATATCGCGATAAAATAATCGCTAGATTAAAATGAGAGATTGGAAAATAAAAGATAAGGAAGAAGATAAGGAAAAGGGGGGTGAGGAAGGAGAGGAGGGAGAAGAGAAAGAGGTAAGAGTGCTATTGCCGAGAGAGAATCAAGTTATTGGAATTGTTGAAAGGCGTCTTGGTGGCAATAAGATGCAAGTAGAATGCACTGATGGAAATACGAGAGTAGCCAGAGTGCCTGGCCGCTTCAAGAAAAAGCTCTGGATAAGGCCAAATGATGTTGTGTTGATAGAAAAATGGGAGCTCGAGGGAGATAAAAAAGGAGATATAATTTATAAGTATAGTCCTGCTGCTGTCGAAAAGCTCAAGGAGATGGGGCTTTTGAAAAAATTTTAGAATAAAACAAAAGTAAAAAAGCGAAAAGTAAAAAAAGCAAAAGATGGCTGAATTTCTTGAGCTTGGCTATAGCAAGGAACAACTTAAAAACATAGCTGGTAAACGAAGAAAAGGCTTGGTTATAGCAAAAAGAGAGCTTGGCATTGATGTTAAGCTAGAGACAAGGGAAAATAAGCTAATTATAGATAAGAAGGCTACTAAGCTCAATGATTTTGAATTGGTAAGTATTTTTGATGCTCTTGCAATGGGCTTTAATGCAAGGGAAGCCTTGCTTCTCAGAAATCCTGATTGGTTATTTGAAAAAATAAACCTAAAAAGCTTTGTTAGGCCGAGTAGACTGAAAGAAGTTAGGGCAAGGCTCATAGGCAAAGCAGGAAAAATAAAGAGGGCCATTCAAGAGCTGACTGATTGCTATATAAGCATTCTAAATAATGATATTGGCATAATAGGAAGAGAGGAAAATATTAAAGTAGCAAAGCGCGCCATCGAAAGACTCATAACTGGAAGAAAGCATGGCTCTGTGCTTGCCAGACTTGAGCGAGAAGCAAGTCAGATAGAGGCCAAAAAAGAGCTTACAGAAAAGCAACTGAAAGAGATAAAAGAGTAAAAGAGATAAAAGAGTGAGGCAAGTTAAGCACAAAAAACCTGAGCTTGTCAAACAAACAGCATTAGGCTAGCCTTAATAAACTGAATGAATAAACTGAATAAAGTCTGGTTTGTCAACAGCCCTGCTACCTCGCCTTCTTCCTATTTAGAATAAGGCACAAGAATTAGCTCTGTGACATTTCCGCTTTGATTGTTGTAAAGACTAACATAGCCTTGTTGCTGCACAAGATTGATTATCTCCAGGATAGTCTGTTGCCTTGCCAAGTCAATAGCCTGGACTGGCACAAGCGTTATGGTTGTGCTTTCATTTTGTAGGCTAACTGCACCATTGGCAATTACATTTGCAACGATAGCATTAAAAGCATTCTGCTGGCCTGCCTTAAATCGTGAGCTGCCATAAAGCAAAAAGCCAGCAACGAGAGCGCCAATTAAAATAACAGCAAGCAAAACAAAAGTTGTTATCTTGTAAAAGTTCTGTGCCATCTGCGCCATCTACTTTTCTAGTATTCTTTATTTAAAAAATTTACTAAAAAAGTTAAGGATAAAAGTTTAAAAAGTTAAAAAGTTTAAAAATTAAAAAGTTTAAAAAAGAAAACGAGAAATAAAGAAAAAAAGAAAATCAAAAAATCAAAAATAAACAAACAAAAAAGAGGTAAAGAAAGCATGAAAAAGGTTTGGCTTTTCTTGGTTGTTGGCCTATTGCTGCTTGCTATAGCAATTGCTATAATTGTAATAGTCACAACTCCTTCAGAACCTGGCCAAGCCTGCATTGCTGGCATGGAAGAATGCGTAAATACAAGTGAAGTAAGTGCAAGTGCACAGCCCACAACACCGCCAACACCTCCAATAATCATAATAACGCCTTCATAGCTAATAAAAACATAAAACATGCTAATAAAAATTTAAAAACTTGGCAAACAAAATAGAGAATGAAAAAAATAAAAGAGGGTGCACTCAGCTTAGTTTTCCTAGGGATCTTGATTTTTAGCTTGAGCCTGGCATGGGCGCAAGCTTGTGAGTGCAATTCTTGCGCAGATTGCAATTCTAAGTTGAATAATGCTGATTGCAAAGAAGTAAAATTAACAGCAGACATAACAAACTTTGTAGGCACTTGCATTAATAATCCTGCAGGTTTCAATAACAAAGTGTTTGATTGCCAAGGACATAAAATAGAAGGAGATGGAATTGAAGAAGGCGAAGAAGTAGACTATGGAATTTATTTAAACTTCAAGCAAAACAACACAATAAAAAATTGTAGAATTACTGACTTTAGTGAAGGTATTTTTTTATATCGTTCATTAAATATCAGTTTAATAAATAACAATGCCAGTTCAAATATTTTTGCTGGGATTAGTTTAAGTCACTCGAATTATAGCATTTTGATAAATAATGTTCTTTATTCAAATGGTGGTTATGGAATTTATTTAGCATTCTCATGGAGTAATATTTTGATGAATAACAGTATACGTTTAAATGGAGATATGGGATTCTATTTATATTCTTCTTATAACAACACAATAATAAACAATATTATTAATTTAAATGGATATGGAATTGGTTTGGATTATTGTTGTTCATCAGGCAATAATATCAACAAGATTTATAATAATCTTTTTAATAATACAATTAATCTTTGGGGGGTGTATCTTAAAAACGACTGGAACACGACCAAACAAGCAAGAACAAACATAGTGGGAGGGCCTTATCTTGGAGGCAATTTCTGGGCAAATCCAAGTGGGACAGGATTTAGTGAAACTTGCACAGATGCTGATAAAGATGGGATTTGTGATGATGCTTATACTCTTGCTAAAAATAACGTTGATTATCTACCTTTGTCAACTCGCTTTAACAAAGCACCTCAAATTATATTAAATGAGCCGGCCATTAACGCTCAATTCAACACACCCAACATCAACTTTAACTTCACAGTGAAAGATGATTGGAGCACAACTCTTAGTTGTTCGATTTACTTAGACAGTGCATTAAATCAAACAAATTCAAATGTGCAAAATAACACACTAACAAACTTCTTAGTCACTGGAATAACTGATGGCTCACACAATTGGTATATAAATTGCAGTGATAACTTGGGCTTATCAAGCATTTCAGAAATAAGAAGCTTTATTGTTTCTACTGGCCCAACTGAAGGCGAAGTTACTGGTGGTGCTGGTGCAGGCGGAGTGGGAGGCATCGAGGGAGCGCCTACTCCTCCACTGCCGCCAGGAGGTGATATTCCTCCTCCACCTTTGCCACCATCAGGCACTTCTCCAGGCAGTCCGGCAGCGCCGCCTACAATAATAATACCTGGTCCTGGCGGCGTCAATATTACGGTTACAAGCCCAACACCAATTTGTAGCCAATCAAACCAAGACTCGTGCTGCTCGAATGCGCCAGAGTATTATAATGCATCAAAGCCAATATGGCACAATGTAAGCATAGAAGGCAACCCTGATGCTCTTGCAGGCTACAATTGGAGCTGGAGCGGAGAGGATAACGTAACAAGCAAACTTAGCAACACAAGCTCTAACTGGAGCAAAGTTAATATAAGTCATGTTTATGGCCTAAAAAACAATGCAAGTAACGTGCTAGTTATCTTTAAGGTAATAAACTCGACAAGCGGGAAGGAGGCTGGTAGTGGTTCTGTGCTAATTCCATTAACTAAATGCGAAGTTTTCCAGCCCATAGTTAACATAACAAGCCCACAAAGAGGCAACACTTATATCTATGGCCAAATACAGCATAATGCCACTGTCATAGATTATGACACGGAGCTAGGGGACATAAACTTTACTTGGCTAATTATAAGTAATGATTTTAGTTGGGTAGTCAATAAGACTAGTTGTAAAGGCTCGGCAGGCTGCCCTAACATGAGCTTCTTGCTAAATTATAGCGGCAATTATACAAGTATTTTAACTGCAATAGATAATACATCATTGAGTGGCACGGACAGCTTAACATTCAGGGTGGCCAATGATAGTTGCAAATGCGATGGTGGCACGCTGTGCAAAAGCTGGAACATAAGGAGAGAAAGCAGCTCAACCTACTGTAACGAGAGAGGCCAATGGCAAAATTTCTGCTTAGTTCATGCCCACTGTAAAGGCGGAGAAATCTGTAATGCCAGCCATCAATGCCAAGCACAACCAAGCTTTTGCAGCGGGCTTGATTCAAGCAAGGGTTGTTCTGCATACACAGATGAAGGAAATTGCACAACTCCTGATCCATGCGGCTTTGTTCAGACAGTCATAACACCAGGCTGTGATCCTACTTTACAAACATGCCAGATTGTTTGGGGCTGTAAATGGAACGGCAGCGCATGCTTAACAAATATTGGCTTCACAGACCCAAAAACTGGAGTACCAGCATATACATGTAATAATCATTCTCAGGGTGGTGACTGTGCTAGTGCTACTGGCAAAAGCATCCAAGTTACTTTCACTTTTACAAGTGACCCTAAAGGGCATGAATTAGAGTGCTGCCAACCAAGTGGGGGCAGCGAGTGCCAACAAACAAATGGTGTGGCAACTTACACGACAACAATCACTTGCCCTACTCTTCCGAGCCAACAGATGCCTGGCTTTGGATGGGCTAATGTCATTGCTGTGATTTTGCTGCTTGTAGCCTATTATGCTTTATGCTTATTATCTTGCAGGGGCAGGAAAAGAGCTAAATAAAATGAAAGAGGTTGGGGAATGGGAAGGAGAAAGAGGGAATGGAAAGGAGAAAGGGAGAAGAAAAAAGTGTGAGCGCGCGACGCGAGGGAGAATGAAATTTTGGGGGCGGCATCAAAAAATTTAAAAATATGAAAAGATAAATTTAAAAATAGTCAACAATTAATAAACAAAATAAAAACAAAGCGAAGCAAAAAGAAGCAAAAAAGAGGGAAAATGAAAGGCAGCTTGCGCTTGCTTGGCTGGAGTGGCGAGAGTGGCAAGGGCTTGAGCCGTGGCTTGAGCTTGATTGTGCTTGCAGTGATTCTCGCGAGTATGCTCGTTGGGGCACAGTGGGAAGTAGCACAAGACAAACCATACCCGGGCTATAATACAACTTACTTGCCCTCAAACGTATATCTCGGAATTAACACGCGCAATGCATCAGCACCTCTCGATGTTAATGCAACATGGGCTAGGATAAGCGGCCTGCGCGTGCACACGCTGATTGTTGATAACAAGAGCTGTTTTGGGGAAAATAATTGTATCTTCAACTGGAGC
>JAWBVE010000005.1:0-65971 GCA_038840695.1 Candidatus Pacearchaeota archaeon | reverse complement strand
GAGAGCTCTTTGAGGTTGTAAAAGAGGGAATTTTAAGTTATAAGGGGCATGTGACGAAGGAATTTTTTTCTCTAGCCTTAATGAGATTTTTGAAGGACTTTGATAGAGTTGTAAGGGAAAACTATGTTTTAGTTCATACCGAGAAAGGAAAGATTGTTGGCGTTGTTATTTTTAATGTTAAAGCTAAAGTTGGAAAGATTGTCTTTTTGGCTGTAAAGAGGGCATGGCAAAAGAGGGGCATAGCTAGCAGGCTTTTACAAGATGCCGAGAAAGCTTGCAAGGCTTTAAAGGCTAGAAAGATGGTTTTTGGAGCTCATGCAAAAAGCCTTGGCTTTTATCTGGCTAGAGGCTATGCCATCATAGGGAAAGAAAAAAGGCTTGGCACAGAACTCTTTATCTTGGAAAAGAATTTCTAAACTTGATTTTTTTAATTTTTTAAAAGGGGGTTTGCTTTTTTATTTATGGGCTTGGGAAGTTTGGGACTTGTTTTGAAGATGCTAGGAGAGCTATAAGCTCTCTTATTGCAGTCGTGATCCCCTATATTTATGGCAAACTCTTTGACCTTTCACTAGCTCCAACGCCTCTTAGCATTATAATTGGACTTATTTTGTTATGATTTTTACTAAGCTTCATTGATCATTTTCTTTCCTATAAGAGTAAAGTGCAGAAAGCATCAAGCGAAGCAGGAACAAAACTATGCCTAAAGAAAAAGCTAGGTGGGATAGTTTTTTGTTGTCCTTTTAAAATGGAAATATTTAAAAATTTGTAAAACATACATTTGAATGGAAGGCGAAAGGGATAGGTGGACTGAAGCGGTTTATGTAAATAAAAGCAATTTGGCTGAAGAGCGTGATTTCTTGGAAAAGGCATATCAAAGAGGGCTCGTTGAAGGACTTTTGTGCAGCTTTAAGCCTTTTGGTTTCTATAAGAAAATAGCTAGCGAGGAAGATTTAAATAAATGCATCGAGAGAATAGAGCAAGAAATCCTAGAGAGAGGTGAAGTTAAGTATAGAATATACAAGAAGTAGGAAAAGTGAGAGAAAAAGAAGAAAAAGTGGGAAAAAAGGGAAAAAGAAATAAGGAGTAGAAGAAAATAAGGAATAGGGATAATCTTTTAAAAATCATTTTTCTTTTGTTAGTGAGGTTGGGGTCCCGTAGCTCAGCCAGGTAGAGCACCGGACTTTTAATCCGGGTGTCGCGGGTTCAAATCCCGCCGGGACCGCATCTTAGTGCCTTTGCTGCCTTGCGCGTAAAAGAAAAAGAAGTAAAGTGCTAATAAGGCCTAAAGCAAAGCCATAGAAAAAAGTGAATGCTGGGTTTATTTGCCATAGAAAGCCTGCAATCAGGCTTGATAAAATTGTGGTAATGCCTGTTAAAGTGTAAAAAGCGCCGAGTGCTGTTGCTTTTTTTCTTGCGAGATCTGCCACATATGCTCGCTGACTTACTTCGATAGCTGAAAGCGAAATGCCATAGAGAGCAAATCCTAATATAAATATAGCTAAAGAACTGAAAAAAATAAACAACAAGCATATAAAAGAGAAAATTCCATAGCCAAAAATAAGCAATTTTTTTCTTCCTATTTTGTCAGAAAGCTTGCCGAGAGGAATAGAAAATGCTGCATAAAAAATATTGAATAGGACATAAAGAGCTATAGGAATGCCTAAGCTGCCTAAATTGCCAAAGCTGCCTAAATTGCCTAAACCTAAATTGCCCCAACCAGTTTTGATCGTTTTCATTGCATTGAGCACAAAAAACATATAACTAAAGTTTGAAAGTGCAAAGATGGCTGCAATAACAAAAAATATCTTTAGCTCTTTAGGAAATGCGCTTAGTTCAGAAAAGATTCCAAGGCTTCTAAGCTTTGCTTTGGGAATTGCTTCTTCCTTTGCTCTTGCTTCTTTGGCCTCTCGGACAAAGGCTATTGGGATTAGGGCAAGGAAGGCAAGGGCGCCTGCAAGCGCTATCATGGATCTTAAGCTAAAGCCAAAGAAAATTAAAATAAAAGCAGCTATGCTGCCAAGAACTGCGCCACTTGTATCAAAAGCTCGATGAATTCCAAAGCCATAGCCCCTTTCCTTATATCTTGCCACCAATGCATCACGAGGAGCCTCTCTAATGCCTTTGCCAACTCTTTCAGCGCTTATAAAAGCTATTGCCTGTAAAGGTGCTTTAGCTACAGCCAAAAGGGCTTTAAAAATAGCTGAAAAGCCATAGCCAAAGGCAACAAATGGTTTATACTTTCTGATCTTGTCTGAAATAAAGCCAGAGAAAACTTTTAGCAAGTTTGGAATGCCTTCAATAAAGCCACCTACAAGACCAATCACAGCACTACTTGCGCCGAGAGAAAGTAAAAATGCAGGTAAAATTGGCTTTATTATTTCACTACTAAAATCAGTAATCAAGCTAACTATGCCTAGCAAAATTATATTAAAAAGAATTGCTCCCTGCTTTGCTCTAGCCACTCCGGTTACTCTTGCTCCCGCTCTCTTAGCTGTCTCGACTCTCTGAGCTCTCTGAGCTCTTTTTTTCATTATTCTTTTTAGTTAATAATTTTAAATAGATTGCCATTCTTTTTTATGGCAAGCTTGGAGGTAAAAAAAATAAAGAAAATAAAGCACATTAAGCCAGAGATAAGAATTCTTGGCATTGATGATGGGCACTTCGAGAAATTTAGTTCTGCTAAATGCTTGGTTGTTGGCACAATCTTTAGAGGAGCACAAGCTCTTGATGGCTTAATAAGCTTTTATGTTGAAGTTGACGGCGATGATGGCACAGAAAAGCTCATCGAGGCTGTAAATAGAAGCAAGCACAAAGAACAGCTTAGCGTTATAATGATTAATGGAATTGCTCTTGGTGGCTTTAATGTACTTAACATTAAGGAAATTTGTCTTAAAACAGGAATTCCAGTAGTTGTTGTAAGTAGAAAAAAGCCTCGAATTAAGCTTATAAAGGCTGTGTTGAAAAAAATTGGTAAGAAGGAAAAAATAAAATTTATCGAAGAGGCTGGAAAGCCGAATGAAATTAAAATTAATGGGAAGTCAATTTACTTTCAGTGCTATGGCCTTGACAAGGAAAAAGCTTCAGAGCTTATAAAAAGTAGCATAAGATTTGGCAACATTCCTGAGCCCCTTCGAGTGGCGCATATAATTGCTACTGGCATTGTGCTCGGAGAAAATAAGGGGAGAGTTTAAATGCAAGTTTAAATGCAAGTTTAAATGCAAATGCTGAGCAATGATAGAAGCAAGTGTAGATAAGAGATAGTAAAGAGGGTGGAGTGAAGAGGATCTAAAGAGGATTGAAGAGGATCTAAAGAGGATGGAGTAAGGAGATAACAGATTGCGAGGTTGGCGGCCCTTGGCCTTTAACCAATCAAATCTTTAATCTTTTTTATGCTTTCTGCAACTTGCTTGCCTTGTTGTGTGAGATGGACAAGTTTTGTTCTGCCTTTCTTCTCGAGCTCAACAAGTTTCATCTTTTCAAGATTCTTTAGAATTTTCACGGCATGACTATATGTGCAATCAATCTTCTTAGCAAGAATCGAGCCATATCTTGCCTTATCATCTGTTAGCAAAGTAACAAGCATTAATGCTGGTTTTTTTCTAAAAAAAATCTCAGAACCAGTTACTTTTGCCATCTAAATATTATTCTTAGAGAATTTAAAAATCTTTTCATAGAAATTTTTTCCGTCGAGTTTTTTATTCTTTCCTATCTTTCTATTTTATTTCAATCGGCTTTATTTCGTTGAAAAGAGTAGTTGCTTGATCAAGCTTTTCCTTTGTTTCGGCATAAATGATTGCATAAGGCTCACCCTTCTCAACCCTATCATTAAGATGAGCTTTCAAATAAATTCCTGCAAGTTTATCAACAGGACATCCAGCAAATCGAGCAACTAAGTTGAGTTTTCTATTGTCTATAGCTTTAATTATGCCTGGCTTCTCTGCTTTCAACTCATTAAAGATTGACGATGGCGAAAGCTTTTTTTCATCAATGCTGCCTTGTTGCTCTTTAATAATGGCTTTGAATGCCTCATAGGCCTTTCCATTCTTTATTATTTTATCCACAGTCTTAATTGCCCTTTCCTTGCTAACTATCAATGAAAGAAGCTGCTTTGCAATAAAGTTGGCCTTTTCAGCCAAGTCGATTGGTTTTGTTGGTTTATTTTTCAAAACTGCCAGCACATCGAGCAACTCGAGCATTGGCCCTATACCATTTCCAATTGGCTGGCTACCATCTGTAAGCACTGCCTTGAGCTTTATTTTAAATTTTTTAGCTATTAGCTCAAACAGCCTTTTAAATTCGAGAGCTTCTTCCCTTGTCTTTACTTTAGCTCCAGGACCAAAAGGAATATCAATGAGCACTATATTGCTTCCAACAGCAATTTTTTTAGACATTATACTAGCTATTAGCTGACACTTTGGATCAAGATTTAAGAAACGCTCAACCTGAATTATTTTATCATCTGCAGGACTTATGCCTAAGCTACCTCCCCAAACAAGACATGCTTTCACTTTATTCACAATCCTCATTATCTCACTTGGCTCAAACTCAACTCTTGCTATTTGCTCTATCACATCTGCTGTGCCTGCTGCACTCGTTATAGCTCTGCTTGATGTTTTTGGCATAACAGCATTAAGCTTTAGCTCTTTGATTGCAGCTGCTATGATGCTTACCACAATCGGTGTAGTTCTATTACCAGGAATGCCTCCAATGCAGTGCTTATCAAGAACAAATCTCTCTTTAAAACTTAATTTATTTCCAACCTCAACCATTGCCCTAGTCAAATTAAAAATTTCCTCAGTACTCATTCCTCTAATATAGCTTCCAGAAACAAAATAAGCTATCTCTGCCTCTGTAAGCTCATTTCTCACAATATCGCGCATTAATTCAAAGAGTTTTTCATAGCTTAAGGCTTTTCCATCAAGCTTCTCTCTTATGTAAAGTGTACTTGTAGGCCGTGGCGCAGGATTTATTTCAAGTAAATCACCTTCCTTTAACCTTAAAAAATCAAGAATTTCATTCGATACAAAAATATATTCTGCCTTTTCTTCTATCTTTGTTATATCAACCACAGCCGTAATTTCCTTTGCCTCTCCATATTTCCTTATTATAATTCTATCCCCAATGTGCACATTAAGCCATTTCGCTATCTCATTTGGCAAAATTGCTACTGGCCTTCCTGCAAGCAAATTTAAAGCTCTTGTCTTGACAAACATTTTTGTTTTTGAATTTTATTTTGACTGTTTTTGTTTTTTGTTTTTTGTTTTTTATTTTTGTTTTTTGTTTTTATTTTTTATTTTATTATTTTTTTTATTTTATTATTTTTTGATTTTATTATTTTTCCTTTTATTTTTCTTTTTCTCTTTCTGCCCTTTCTCTCTCCTTTTCCTTCTCTTCCCTTTCTTTCCTTTCTCTCGCCATTTCTTTTTCGAGATAATCTCGATAGACTTTAATGAAAAGGAAGAAATATTCAAGAATTAGAGGACCTATGAATAGGCCAATAATGCCAAAAGCAAGCATGCCACCTATCATTCCTATAAGCACTGCTAAATTATGCATTCTTCCAGTTTTTCCAACTATGAGAGGAGCAAGTAAGTTATCTACATTGCTTGTAATAATAAATTGATAAAGCAAATGGCCAAGTGCAAGTTTCCAATTTACCATGAAAAATAAATTAATTCCTACTGGTATCCAAACAAGCCATGCACCAATAAAAGGAATTATGGCAAAAAAAGTTGCAAGAAGGCCAAAAAGCAATGGCTGTCTTACCCCAAAAATCCAAAAGCCTATGCCAGCAAATAAGCCCTGAATCATGCCAAGCACTATTCTGCCATAGATAACTCCTTTAGTCACTTCCTCGCTTCTCTTTTCAAAAACTTTCTTTATCCGCTCATCAAAAGGCAAAAGCTCATAGAGCGAAGTATAAAGTTCCTTGCCATCCCTCAAGAAATAGAACATTACAAAAAAAGTAACAAAAAGTTGCAAGATAAAAAGAAAGAAGCCTTTAGCAAAATCCTCCACTTTTCTAGTTACTATGTTTGATGCCTCCTTAACATAGCTCCTTATCTTTGCCTCAAGATCTTCTCTGAGCTCCTGCTCTTCTTTTGTAATAACAAATTTACTAACGAAGCTGGCTACTTTTTCCGCTATATCATATCTTCTAACATCTTTATAAAAAGAAACTGCTTGATCGCTAAGCTTCTTTGCACTATACCAAATCCCGGCGCCAAAAGCAACAATAAGCAGCGCACAAATCAAAAGCGCAACTAAATTTTTGAACTTAAGCCATCTAAGCAAGAAAGTATAGAGAGGATAAAAGGTATAGGCAAGTAAAATTCCTGCAATAAAAGGGCTTGCAAGAGGTTTGAGGATAAGCAAAGAAAGGACTAGAAATAAGATAAATAAAGTCAATCCAATAAGATTTCTAACGCGTCTTATATCAATTTCCATCTCTTTTTTCTTTTTTATTTTTTGTTTTTTATTTTTTATTTTTTCTCTTTTTTCTTATTTTTCTTATTTTTTCCTTTTTTCTTTTTCTTTTTTCTCTTTTCCTTTCTTTTCCTTTTTCTTTTTCTTTTCCTTTTCTTTTTTTCTTTTCTTGCTTTCTCTTTCTTCCTTTTCCTACTCCCTTCTCTCTTCTTTTCCTTTCTCCTCCCCTTTCTCCTTCCCTTTTTTCTTTTCTTTTTCTTCTTTTTCTTCTATTCCTTTCAAGCTATTTACAATCTCTATGATATTTTTAACATCAGCCCTTAATTTAAATCTTTTCATTGCTTCTTGCATCAAATAGCCTGGCTTAATGCTTGCTGAGAGCTTGGCTATTTCTTGTTTGAGTTGAGCGATTGATAGCATAGAATAATTTTTCTTTATCTCATTATAGTTTGTCTCACCATAAGCAAAACCAAGGCCTTTCTCAATTGCATCTTTCATACATTCTCGCAAAATTTGTTTTGCAGCATGCTTTGAAATTTCTCCTCTTATAATATCATGAAGCATGCTATGCAGAATTGGCTTTGAAATTGGAATAAGCTTTTCTTCTTCTTGCCTGAGCTCTCTACTGATCGCTTTTAATTCATTCACAAGTAAATCGGCAAACAAAATGTTAAGCTCTCTATGAAGCTCTCCTGGCTCTAGCCCCCTAACTTCACCTCTCTCTCGTGTCTCACGTGCCTCTCGTGTTTCTCGTGCCTTCCTTGCCTCTCGTGCCTCCACCTCTCTCGCAAGCTCTTGCCAAAGCTCAAGCTTCTGGCTACTTCTTGCTAATCCATTAACCAAATCAGCATTGCCAAGCATAGCTAGAAGCTCAGATTTTATTTCAGTTAGGCTTTTTGGTAGGCTCTTTTTTGCCTCTTCGATAAATGCTCTAATCTCAACTAAAGGAAGGTCTGTTTCAGGATACATCCTGGCAGAGCCTGGAAGAGGTCTTAAAAAAGTTAGACTTCCGTCCTCTTCTGCTTTTTTTACACTTTCTTCAAGTCTCTCGCCTCTCTCAATTTTTTTAAGCTGATAGCTTATTTCATTCTCGAGAACTTTAGGAATTAGCCTTGGCTCTTGAACACCTTTTATTTCAGTCCTAACTCCTCCCTCAACAGAGATATTTAAATCCTGCCTAATTGTTCCTATGCCTCGCTTAACTTTGCAAGATCTAAGCAATTCGCCGAGAGCAAGAGCTGCTGCCCTAGCCTCTTCTGGATCTCTTATGCTCGGCTCTGTGGCAATTTCAATAAGAGGAATGCCATATCTGTCGAGAGACCAATAAACAGCATTGCCTTCTTCCTTAACCTTTTTTGCTGCTTCCTCTTCAAGGCATATAGAATCTATTTTAAGCTTTTTCCGGCCATTCCATTCATACTCAACCGAGCCATTTCTTGCAATAAGCATTGTTCTCTGAAAACCACTCACATCACTTCCATCAATCACAATTTTTCTCATAACTTGTGTGACAGGCAAAAGTTCAGCTTTAAGTAAGAGCGCTATTTGTATAGCTATCTTCAAAGCTTCCTCATTGATTGGATATGGTGGCCTTTCATCAAGTTCAACAAGACAACAGCAATCATTATAGAAATAATAAAAATGATTTTTGGCTTTCTCTTGCTCAAAGAGTGCTGCCACATCAATAGCTCCTAGCTCACTTGCAACAGCAAAAAGATTTCTCTTTATGATTGCATCTGGCCTTGCTTTCTCTTTTATCAAGCTCGGGCAATGACAAAAAAGTTTTCGAGTGTCGAGCTGCTGATGAATTTCAATCCCAATTTTAACATTTACCATCTTTATTTTTATTATATTTTTATTTTGTATTCCTTAATCAATTCTGTACTATTAATTTTTATCTTTCTTATTATTTTACCTTCTCTTTTTGCTGCAATTCTGAGCGCTTCAAAATCTTTTATATGCTCTAAGCCTTCTGTGTTTATTTTTTCTATAATTATATCGTGAGTTATTTCAATTTTTTTTGCTTCTTTATCTAAATCAAAGAAAAATTCTTTTTTGAAATTTTCAAAGAGCTCTGGCTTTTTAAAGTTCAAGGTAAAAAAATCTGGCTTTATTTTCATCTCTCCTTTCATAGAAGGCTTTGGCAAGACCTTCTTACATTTAAAACTAAAATTGTCAGAGTTAGCATCGAGCAAGAGAAAATAAGCTTTATTGCCTAGTTCACTTAGCTCAGAGCATTGCCCACTCACGCTATACTCAAAAAGCAGGCCTTTCTTTTTTTTGTCTATAATCTTAAGACCCGATTTTGTAATAATGTTGTCTATTTCATCCTTGCTTAATATTTTTCCACTAGCTGAGCATTTTGAATTTTGTGAAAGCCATACAAGAATGCCTGGCACATTTTCAAAGCTTCCCTTAACAATGCGCTTTTCAATGTTAGCACTTAACAGCCCTCTCCCACCATAGCTTCCTCTTCCAAAACGCAAAAAATATTTGTGCGCGCTTTCTTTGCCTTCTATTGCATCTTTTATCCAATAACTCATCCTTATTGTTTAATTTTAAAAATTTTAAAAACTTTCTTGCCTTCATTTTGAAGCCCGGGTCGCCTAATTGGTATGGCGCTGGCCTTGAGAGCCAGTGGGCTTTTGCCCGTGTGGGTTCGAGTCCCACCCCGGGCGTCAACCTTAATCCAGCGTCAATCTTAATCCACAACACCCTGCAAGCCCTTTCTTTCTCGGATTTGCTTTATTAGCTTTTGTTGAAGCTCTCTAGGCAAAGGCTCGAAGAGCTGATCAATAACATAGAAATTAGCTCGTCCCTCACTAACTCCCCTAAGCTCATTGCTCAAGCCAAATGTTTCAGCTACTGGAATTTTTATTTTTATTATTGCATGCTCTGCCTCTTGCTCAATATTTAATATCTGGCCTCTTTTACTTTGTATAACTCCAGTAACTTCTCCTATAAACTTTATTGGGCTTTCAACTTGCATTATCTGAACTGGCTCATAAAGAATTGTATTGGCATCTCTAAGTGCATCACTTATTGCTTGTCTAACAGCAGGAATTACTTGGCTCGGCCCTCTATGAATTGCATCTTCATGGAGCCTAGCATCAACGAGACAAACTTTAAGCTTTGTACATGGCTCCTTAGCAAGAATTCCAGCATCAACAATTTGCTCAAAAGCTTGCATAACAAGTTCAATGACTTCACCTATAGCAATGATTCCTCTCGTTCTATCCTGAAAAACACAACCTTTATAAATTTCTTTGTACTGCCTCGCCTCGTCACCACTTATGCCTAGAGCCATAAGCTTATTTATTAGTTCCTCACTTTTTTTCTTAATTTTCATTTCTGGAAGCTCACCTGATTTTATTGCATTATACACTGCATCCTCGAGCGGCTCGACAAAAATAAAAAAATCATTATGCTTATTTGGACTTCTTCCTTGCATAATTCCTGAGCGTCTTGTTGGGCATTCTCTATAAACAACAATTGGATTTCCCTTAACTACATCAACACCCTTTTCAGTTCTAATTCTATTTGTGATCACATCCAAGTGCAGCTCTCCCATTCCACTAATCAAATGTTGGCCTGTCTCCTCGTTTATTTCAACTTTTATTGTCGGGTCTTCTTTTTGAACTACTCTAAGAACCTCTATTAACTTAGGCAAATCAACAGGCTTCCTAGCCTCTACGCTACATGTCACAACAGGCTCAAATATATGCTTTAGCTCTTCGAATGGCTCAATTGGATATGAGCTTACAGTCTCGCCGACAAAAATGCCTTCTAGGCCAACTAAGCCGATTATATTGCCTGCAACTGCCTCATCAACAATAAGCCTAAGTGGACCCTTATAGATATTCACTTGTTGTACTCTAACTTTTTTCTTGGCTAGATTTAAATAAAGCTCTTGGCCCTTCTTTATCGTGCCACTAAAAAGTCTGCCACCAGCTACTTCGCCGGCATGCCTATCAACGACAATCTTTGTAGGTATAAAAACGACTGGGCCTTCTGGAGAACAATTTAAAAGAGCCTTGCCTTCTTCGCTCTCAAGATCACCATGCCATATTTTTGGTATTCTATAACGCTGCGCCTCGAGTGGATTTGGTAGATGCTTAACAACCATATTAAGCACTATAGCATGAAGTGGAGCCTTTTTCCTAAACTCATCTATCTTATTTGAGTAATAAGCATTTATTACATCACTAAACTTTAAGCCAGTTTCTTTCATATAAGGAAAACTAAGTGCCCACTTATCTTTTGCTGAACCAAAACAAACACTTCCATCCTGAACATTCACAAGCCACTTTCCTTTCAGCTCTTGTGGCACTATCGAATCAATAAATTTATTTATGTCAGTAATTATTTTGGCTAGTCTTGCTTGCATATCTTCAGGACTTAGCTTTAGCTCTTTTATCAACCTATCAACTTTGTTAATAAAAAGCACTGGCTTAACGCGCTCTCTTAGAGCTTGTCTTAGCACTGTTTCTGTCTGCGGCATCATGCCTTCTGCTGCATCAACAAGCACGACAGCTCCATCGATGGCTCGCATAGCTCTTGTTACTTCACCACCAAAATCAACATGGCCCGGCGTGTCAATGAGATTTATCAAATAATCCTCTCCTTCAACATTATGTACCATGCTAACATTTGCACTATCGATAGTTATTCCTCGTTGCTTTTCATCTTCGTGAAAATCCATAACAAGTAACTTTCCTGCAAGCTCCTCACTTATCATTCCTGCTCCTGCAAGCAGTGAGTCTGTCATTGTCGTCTTGCCATGATCTATATGAGCTGCTATCCCTATATTTCTAATTCTTTCAGGCTTTCGCATCAGCTCTTTTACTTTTTCAACTAGCTCTGCCTCTGTTACCATTCTAAATTTTCTTTTTGGCTATTTTTAAATTTTGTCAAAGCAAAATCTTTCAGCTTTTGCCAGCTTTTGCCTTTGAATCATAAAATTTTTCTTTGAACCACAATATTTTTAAATCCAAAATATTTTATTAGAAATTCTAAAATCACAAAATGGATAGTGTAAATGATAAAATCCTGCAAACAGGAACGACTGTTATTGGTGTGGCAACAAAGGATGGAGTTGTAATCGGTGCAGACAAGAGAGTAACAGCTGGGGGCATATGGATAGCGCATAAAAAATTTGAAAAGATAGCTATAATTACTGATAAGATAGCTGTTGCAACGGCAGGTAATGTTAGTGATGTGCAGTTACTTTTGAAAATAACTAAGGCTGAACTTAGGCTCAAACAGCTTCGCACTAAAGTTGAGCCAAGTGTAAGAGAGGCTGCAAATCTTTTTGCAACATTAACTTATGAAAACATAAGAAAGCTCTCTCCTTTGATTGCTATAACAGCATTTGTTATGGGTGGCAGAGATGTGAAAGGAAGTTGGCTTTATGATATAGGAATAGATGGAAGTATCATGGAGCATAAAGATTTTGTCTCTGTGGGTTCTGGCTCTGTTGTAGCCTATGGAGTGCTCGAGGCAGGCTATAGGCCAGAGCTAAGTAGAGATGAAGCAATACAACTTGTTGTAAAAGCATTAAACGCTGCAATGCAACGAGATACGGCTACGGGAAGTGGCCTTGATATTGTTGTTATAGATGAGAAGGGTGCAAGGAAAGTAATGGAAGGAGAAATAACGATGATTATGAAGGAAGTAAAGAAATAAGCAAAGATAAGTAAAGAAATAAGCATAAGTAAAAAATTAGCATAGCAAAATTGTAAAATTGCTTCAAATTGTTTTAAGAATTAATAAAAATTAGTAAAAATTAGTAAAAGATTGAAAAAATTTGCAAAAATTGTAAATTAAATTTGTAAATCTAAGACTAGGATAAGCTTAGGATAAGAAAGCCAATAGAAAGCTAAAATAGAAAGCTAATGTTGAGCTAAGATGGCGGATATTTTAAAAACAATTCTAGAGAAATTGCCACCTAATTCAGTAAGTTCAATCTATTTTGAAGGAAGTAATATAATAGCTTATACTTCAAACAAGGAATTTTTTCTTGGAGGGGAAGAAAAAATTAGGGAGATAGTAAATGAAATAAAAAAGAGGATTGAGCTTAGAGCTAGCAAAGAGCTTTTGCTTGAACAAGAGAAGTGTGAAGAAATAATAAGAGAAAGAGTACCAAAAGAGGCTGGCTTAGAAGGAATTCATTTTGATGAAGCAAGAGGTATTGTTATACTAGACTGTTTAAATCCTACTCCTCTTGTTGAAAATAATGCTGAGCTGCTAAAAAAAATTAAAAAAGAGATTTTCTGGAAGCCAGAGATAAGAAGGATAGCAATGATAAGAAGCAAGATTAGTGAGGGAATAACTAATATTATTTATAAAAGCTCTGCATATAGAAAAAAATTTCTGAACGGGATTGGAAAAAAGATATATAGAGAGTGGGGGGAGAAAAAAGAAAAGGTTACTTGGGCAAGAGTAACTTTTCTTGGCGGCGCACGGCAAGTTGGCAGAAGTTGCTTACTATTGCATACTCCAGACTCGCGTGTGCTGCTTGATTGTGGCATCGATCTTGCAAGTGAGACAGAAAAATTTCCTATTTTGAATGTGCCCGAGTTTAATATAAAGGAAATCGATGCAATCATAGTGACACACTCCCATCTTGACCATAGTGGACTTGTACCTTATTTATATAAGATAGGCTATAGAGGGCCTACATATATGACAGCCCCGACGAGAGATACAACGGCCCTACTTGCACTTGATTTCATCGGAGTAACATATAAACAAGCTACAAAGCCTCTTTTCTCTATCTCTGACATAAAAACAATGATAAAACATTCTATAGCTCTTGATTATAATGAGGTAACTGATATAACATCTGATTTAAGGCTAACTTTTTATCGCTCTGGTCATTCTCTTGGCTCTGCAATGGCACATATAAATATTGCAAATGGCCTTCACAATTTACTTTATACATCTGACTTTAAATATGCAAAAACAAAGCTCTTTGATCCTGCTGTGACAAAGTTTGCAAGACTGGAGAGCTTGATAATGGAAGCAACTTATGGAGGTAGAGAAGATAGACAGCCGAGCAGAGCTGAAAGTGAGGCAAGGCTAATAGAAGGAATAAAGAGGACTATAGAGAGAAAGGGAAAAGTGCTAATTCCAGTACTTGGCGTTGGAAGAAGTCAGGATGTAATGTTGATAATAAAAGAAGCCATCGAAGCTGGCACTTTACCAAAAGTTCCTGTCTATATTGACGGAATGGTTTGGGATATCACAGCTATTCACACAGCTTACCCAGAATTTCTCGGCTTTAGCCTTAGAAGTAAAGTATATAGTGGAGAGAACATTTTCTCAAGTGAGGTTTTCAAGAAAGTTGGCTCACCGAATGAAAGAAGAGAAGTAATTGAGGGTGGACCTTGTATAATAATTGCAACTTCTGGGATGCTTGTTGGAGGAGCAAGTCTTGAATATTTTAAGGAGCTAGCAAGTAGCAAAGTCAATACAATAATTTTCACAAGTTATCAATCAGCAGGAAGCCTTGGAAGGAAAGTGAAAGAAGGTCTAACTGAATTTAAGGCAGAAATAGACGGAGAGGAGCGCACAATTCCTATAGCTCTTGAAAGGCTTTCTATAGAAGGCTTAAGTGGGCATAGTGATCGCTCACAGTTAGTCTCTTTTGTAAGTAGCTTGCAGCCTCAGCCAAAAAGAATAATACTGCAACATGGTGAATTAAACAAAATAAAAGATCTGACATCAACACTCCACAAACTTTTTAAAGTTGAAACAATAGCACCTAACTTGCTTGACTCGATAAGAATAGTTTAAAAGCTTCTTTGCTCTTTTTGAGCTTAGATGCTATAAAAGTTTAAAAAAAGTTATATGAAAAGCAGGCTCAAGCTAAATCCGATTAGTCCGCCAACACTAAGAGGGGGCATGGCAGGATAGGCCTTTCCTTTCTCGCCGAGAGCAAGCAAAAAGAAAAGAGCAAGCGTGGAGAAAGCAATCACGAAGGCAGAACTAAGCAAGCCATAGCTAAGCAAAGCCTCTGCAGAAAGAAGCATTGGAAATGCAATATCCCCTCCTCCGAGCACTGCCAAGTTGACTTTAATCTTTAACTCTCTCGCTTTTCTTTTCCTTTTAAGCCTAATTCTCTCGAGCCTTTCTTTTTCTTTTTTTGAAATGTATGGAAGCATCAATCCTGAAAATACTTTAACATCTTTCAACATAAACTTTGCCATTTTTTGCATGTGCTTTGTCCTAAAAACAGCAACAAAGTCATAAATGGAAATTATTAAAAGAAGTCCGATGACAATTGGCAAATTTACAATTGGCAAGAAAAGGGTAACTATTCCTGGATAAATGAAAATTTCTGTTAAATTGTGTACTAGCACTTCGTTTCGATAGATTTTATAGAAGGCAAGCAATATGGCTAGAAAAAAGGCTACTATTTCGGCCACGCTAAAATAAAGCGAGCCGATCTTAACTTTTGCAATAATAAAATCAATTAAAAGAAGAGAAAAAGAAATGAAAAGGCCTATGAATACGACAAGAAAAAACCAAAAACGCATAAACCTAACTACTCCAATTTTCATGAGCAAAATAAAAATAACTGTTGCCATAATTAGAGCCACAAAAAAGCTTGCTATAAGTGAGATTATGTCAACACTTCTCTTAATCTCAATCTTCTCAGGAATAACTTCTTTTATTACAGAAACATTTCTTTCCTCTGAAACATTTTTTTCTAGCTCTTTTGCTTCCTTTATTTCAGTGCTTATTTTTTCTGTCTCAAAATGCTTTTTGTATGAAGCCGTAACAGCAAGTCCTGCAAGCTGTGCTAGCACAAAGAGCACTATTAAGAGTAAGGCTATCCTTAGTTGATGTTTCATTTAACTCAAATCCAAAAAAACTTTTTAAATTTATTTGATCTAACTTATTATCTAGCTTATCCAGCTATCACTACTCGAAAGATGATGTCTATTTAAAAGATGGTGGCAAAAATAATGAAAGAAGTTGGAATGAAAGTTACGCCATGGGAAGTAAGTGGAGAGATAGATTATAAAAGACTAATTTCACAATTCGGAATTTCTGAAATTGATGAAAAATTGCTGAAAAGAATAAAGAAATTTACTGGTGAGATACATTTTATGTTAAAGCGAAAGATTTTCTTTGCTCATCGTGATTTGAACTGGCTGCTTGATGAATATGAAAAAGGAAATAAGTTTTTTCTCTATACTGGTCGTGCTCCTTCTGGCCCAGTTCATCTTGGCCATCTTTTAGTATGGATTTTCACAAAATGGTTACAAGATAAATTTAAAGCTGAACTCTGGTTTCAGTTTCCAGATGAGGAAAAATTTCTTTTCAAAAGAGAACTTGAGCTAGAGGAAGCTGAAAAATGGTTGCATGATAATATGCTTGATATCATTGCTCTTGGTTTTGATGAAAAGAGAACACATTTCTTAATTGATACAGAGCATGCAAGTTTGATGTATAAACATGCATGTCGAGTAGCAAAGCGGCTTACATTATCAACAGTGAAGGCTGCATTTGGTTTAACTGATGAAGCTAATCCTGGGCAAGTATTTTATACTGCAATGCAGGCTGTGCCAGCTTTCTTGCCTTCAATAATCAAGAAAAAAAATATTCCATGCTTAATTCCACATGCAGTAGATCAAGATCCACACTTTAGGCTTACACGCGATATTTTGCCAAAACTTGGCTATTATAAGCCGGCATCTATTCAATCAATTTTCCTTCCATCACTTGCAGGATTTGGCAAAATGAGTGCTTCGGCAACTGAAAAAGAAGTTATATTCACAACAGATAGCGAGGAAGTTGTTAGGGAAAAAATAATCAAGCATGCTTTCAGTGGAGGTCAGCCAACAGTTCAACTTCATAGAAAGCTCGGCGGCAATCCCGATATTGATGTTGCTTATCAGTATTTGAGAATGTTTTTTGAGCCAGATGACAAAAAACTTGAGAAAATCTATAATGATTATAAAAGTGGTGCTCTGCTGACTTCTGAACTAAAAGAAATTTTAATAGAGAAAGTTAATTCATTTCTCAAGGCTCATCAAAAAGCAAGAGAGGCAGCAAAGAGCAAGATAGATAAGTTTATTTACAAACCATAAGCCAGTTTTTCTTTCACCTGGCCAGCTTCACTGGCTAGCTTCACTTTGGCTGGCAGCTTGCTTAGTGCTAATTTTGACTTCACTCCAGCATAGCAAAAACGAAAGATTTTTAAACCTTAAATTTTTTATTACTTTGTAAAGACAAAGCAAAGAAGAAAATCTAAAATGAAAGAAACTAAAGAAACTTTAAGCAAAGAATTCATAGCAAAGATAAAAGCTGCCTTTGGAATTAATGAGTATGAGGCAAAGGTGTGGATAGCCCTCTTAATGAGAGGAACTGCAAGTATTGGAGAGATTGCTGAGATTTCAGGAGTGCCAAGAAGTAGAGTCTATGATGTTCTAGAAAGCCTTGAAAAGCAGGGTTTTGTTATTATGAAACTTGGCAAGCCTATTAAGTATATGGCACTGAAGCCGGCTGAGGTTATAGAGAGACTTAAAGCAAACTTAATGGCTAGTGCAAAAGAAAAGATAAAAATTTTTGATAACATAAAGAGCACTGAAGAATATTTATTGCTTGAGCAATTGTTTAATCAAGGAATAAAGCCTATCAATCTCGATGAAACAACGCAATTAATAAAGGGCAGAAATAACATAAATTATAATTTAAAGACAGCAATAAGAGGAGCGAAGAAGAGTGTTATAATTGTAACTAATTTGGTTAAGCTTAATGATAAAATAAGGCTCCTAAAGCCACTTATGCCAGAGCTAAACAAAGCAAAAGTTAAGATTCTTATAGCAGCTAAGGGTGATGAGAGGGCTGGTAAACTACTATCAAAAGAGCTTGGCATAAAAATTAGAAAAATTGATTTTGATTCAAGATTTTGCATTATAGATGGAAAAGAGATTTTTTTAATGCCAAGTGAAGGAACCGAGCCAAGAAATGACTTTGCAATTTACATTAAAAGTCCTTTCTTCGCCTCTTCTTTGATAAATCTTCTTAACAATTATCTCAACAATTCTCAAAATAGTAAGCTTTAAAGCTCAAGCTTTAGGCTTTAACTAGGCCTAACAAGGCTCAACGAAGCCTTATGATGCTCGTTATGCCATTCTCTTTTCTGAGCCTTATTATATGATCAACAAAATTCTCAATCTTTGGATCATGGCTAACTATTAGGAGCTGTTCAGCCCTAATTTCTTTAAAAACATCAGCCATTTTTTCAAGCTGTTTTTGACTAAAGCCCTCTGTAGGCTCGTCGAGAATAATAAGCCCCTTCGTGCCAAGATTGGTTAAAGAGTTTATGAGCTGATTTAATGCTAGTCTATAGGCTAGTGCAAGAGCTGTCCTCTCTCCTCCCGAAAGATCTGCATAATCCCGCTGATAGCCATTTTCCTCTACTAAAGGGGTGAAATCGTCGAGAAGTGCAACATCAATGTTACTATCAACAAACATACAAAACCATTTTTTTAATAAAGTTCCCACTTCCTTATTTATTTTATAAAGCATTGCTCTCTCGATTTTTTCAATAATTGACAAAAAAGATGAACTAAGCCAAGCCTCAAACAAGCTAAGCTTTTGAATTTTATCTAGTAAGGATTCTTTTTGCTTAAGTTGTGCTTCCTCTTCAGTAAGTTGCTTACTCCTCAGCCTAATTCCTTCATCAATCCCAGCAATCTCTGTCAGAATTGAAGTTATGCTAGTATTAACTTTATCGAGCTCTTCAAGCTTTTTCTTTTGCTCTAACTTTTTCTCCTCATAAGCCTTCTCATCAATTTTTATCTCTGCCAATTCTGCCTGGAGCTTTGCTATCTCTTTAGCTAGCTTTTCTTTCAATGAAAGCTTCCTTTCATAAGCCTCGAGCTGAGAAAGTGCATGCTCAGCATCTTTCAGTTTTAATTCGAGCTCTCTCATAGCTTTGTTTAAAGCATCAGCCTCTTGCTCTTTAGCTTTTATTTTAGAATTAATGCTCTTAAGTTTTTCTTCCTCCTCACTTACTATTTGCTCTGATTTCTTGATTGCAAGTTGTAGTTCAGAAATAACCTTATTCTTATGGGCCTCGCTAACTTGCTGCTTACATTTTGGGCATACATTAAGTTTTAAGCTTGCTTCTATCTCTTGCTTAAGCTGTGAAATCTTTTCTTTATTGAGAAAAATAATTTTGCTAATGTTTTCTTTTTCTTCTCTAAGCTTGTTTATTTCATCACTTATTTTTTCTATGCTTTGTAGGGTTGAATTTAGTTTGTTCTTAAGAATTTGTCTTTCAGCAATCAATTCCTCTCTTTTCTTGATCTTTTTTTCTCCAAAACTTTTTATTTCTTCATCGATATAGTCTAAGCTATTTTTCTTCTCATTTAATGCAGTTTTAAGTCTATTTAGTTCAATAAGCTGCTTCTCTATGCTTTCACTCTCCTCCTTTAAGCTTTCAATTGAAATTTCAATAGTTGTTTTGAGCTTTTTTTCTTTTTCAAGCCTCTGTTCGAGAAGCTGCTTCTTTCCACTCAACTCTTGTAATACTTTTTTTAACTCGTTAATTTTTTGCCTTATACTTTCAATATCCTTAACTTCTGTCTTCAAAATCCTGATTCTCTCTCTAAGCTCTTTACAATAAACCCCAAGGTTTTCACTAACTCGCTTATATTTATCAATATTAAATATCTTTCTCAAAATATCAAGCCTAACATCTGGCTTCTCAAGCAAAATTCGCTTCATCTGCTCTTGAGGGGTATATACAGTAAATCTATAAATAAGATTTTTTTTCTTTGGATCTGGAAAATTAAGAAGCTCGACAACTTTTGCATTTATTTCTTCTACACTAAGTCTTTGAAGCTTGCCCTCTATCTCCAGCCACGCATCACTTTGCAAAAATGAATCTTTCTTCCTAGCTATTTCACGCTTTATTGAAACTTTTTTTCCATTAACTTCAAAATTGACCTTAACATAGCCCTCATTTGTTCCAGCTCGCAAGAGATTTCTACCTTCGAGCTCACCTCTCTGAAATCCGAAGAGGCCGAATTCCAAGCCTTGTAAAATGCTCGATTTGCCACTTCCAATATCGCCAGCTAAAAGAATTGATGCTCTTGGAAATTCAATAAAACTTTTTTTGTGGCTTTTTATATTATAAAGTTCGATGCTTTTGATTATCATTTTGATGCAAAGCTAGCTGCGTTGGCTATGTTGGCTGTGCTATTGTGCTGGTTGCACGTCTGGCTGTGGGCAAGATTCATTTTATTTATTTTTTCCCAAGATCTAATTAAACTATCCTCCTTGCTTCTAAGCTCAGTTAATAGCCTAGCTTCAAACGTACTATTTGTTTCTCCCTCTAGTTTCTCTTTATCAAAGCACTTGATAAGCTCAAGTATAATTTCAAACATAAGTTTCTCACTTCCATCTTTCAGCTTTTCTCTTCGAATTTCTTTCATTATTATTTCTTGTTCGAGCTCTTCAATGCTTGAAGCACTTATTTCTAGCTCTTCATGCTCATACTCCTTAGAGCTTAGCTTTGAAATATTTTTAAGAACAATTAAGTCTGGAAAGCTATCATTTATTTTACTAAATTCAATCTGAGCTATATTGCCTTCTGACAAAGTTCCCTCTAATCTTAATGTAATTATTCCTTGCCTTATTTCGCTCTCTTCAATTTTTTCTAATATTTCTTTATTTAGCTCGAAGGGATTTTTATTATTTGCATCAAAAAAGAAGGTTTTTATTTCATGACTTTTAAGCTTAAAGCACTCTATTTTTGGCTCATCACTTTTTAAATCAACAAGAACACAGCTTCCAAAATTCAGTCTTTCTAGCTCTTCAAAGTTGTTTGGGAAAGTTGGCCCTGGATAGCAGTATTTTTTCATTATCGAAGGACTATGAATATGGCCAAGTGCATAATAATCAAAGCCTTTGGGCAATTCAGCAATTGATATGCTTTCAATTGGCAAATTACAAAGTTCACTTACTGCTGAATGAAGCAAAAGGATTTTTTTCTTGTTCTTTAGCTTTTCTTTATTTGCTTCTAAAAATTCCTTTAATTTTTTGACATCCTCTATCTCTCTTGCCTTTCTCTTTCCAGAAATACCAATAATAAGCACTTCTTCTTCACCAATTTTTTCAATGAAATCATTAATATCTTTTTCTTGCTTGTGATCATTAAAAGCCACATTCTTTATTATTTCACTTGCTGCAAGCAAATTTATTATGCCAACTTCATGCGCTACATCATGACTTCCTGCAACTGCATAGAGCCTTATTCCTCTTTTTTTTATTTCCTTTAATTTATCAAATACTTTTATAGCTATTTGCAAATTTGGCATCGGTGAATCGAAAAGATCGCCACTTATTAAAATACCATCAACTCCTTTCTCTATAGCTAAATTAAGAGCTAGCTCGAAAGCTTTAAAGTTCAAATGCTCTAGTCTTTCATCATGCCAACCTCCAAGATGACAATCTGCAAGATGAAGAAATTTCATAAAAAAAGATGTGGCTAAAATTTAAAAGCTTTAACCTAAAATTTAAAAGCTTTGGCTATATTTTAACATTATGCTCATTGCAAGATATGCAGGAAGTTTTTACCCAGCAAGTAAAGAGGCTTTGCTTAAGCAATTGAGCTCTTTAATGAGTAGGAAAAAAGAAAAAGGGACAGAAAAGAGGACAGAAAAAGAAACAAAGGCAAAAGCTATCATAGCTCCGCATGCAGGCTATGCCTTTTCTGGAAAAGCCATGGCAACTGCTTATAAAAGCTTGAATGGCTTTGAAAGAGTCATAATTGCTGGCACAAATCATCAAGGTATTGGTATAAAGCCTTTCATCGTACCAAAAGCTGATAAAATAAAAAGTCCTCTTGGTATTGTTGAGATTGACCAAGCATTTATTTCAGAGCTTCAATCCAAGCTTACAGACAAAATTGAAAAAAATGATGAAATTGCGAGAGAGCATAGCATAGAAGTTCAACTTCCTTTTTTGCAATATTTAAAAATGCAAAGCAAAGGTAAAGGCAAAGAAGGCAAAGAGAGTCAAGAAAAAGCAGTAAAAGTTGTTCCAATCCTTGTCAATACAGATGAAAGAGAGGAGCTTGGCTATCTTGCAAGCAAGATTGCAGAGCTTATTAAGCCTCAAGATAAACTTATTTTTTCAAGTGACTTTACTCATTATGGCATTGCTTATGGCTTTGTTCCATTTGAAGCGAAAAAGAAAGAGTTAAAACAAAAAATATATGAGCTCGATAGAGCAGCTATTGATGCAATATTGGCCCTTGATTATGAAAGCTTTGAAAGAGAAGCACTAAAAACAACCATTTGTGGAACAAGTGTAATAAAATTTGCAATTTTAATTGCAAGGGAGCTTAACTTAAAACCAAAACTTCTTGATTATTACACAAGCTCAGATATAACAAAGGATGTTGACTATATAGCAGATGGAATCGTTAGCTATGCCTCAATAGGCTTTTTTGAGTAGGATAGAGAGGAAAGAGCATTAAGTAGCTCAACAAGTTTTATTTTTTCCTTGCTTTTATAAACATAAACTTCTCCGGCTTTATGCTCGAAAATCTCTTTATTGAATTTGAGCTTGAACTGAGCATAGTTTAATGCACTTAAGGCTTGCTGAGTTGAGCAAAAGCAAAGTAAAAAGTGAAAGCAATCAAGAGGATCAAAAAGTTCAGAGCTAAAGAGGCAGAGATTAACGCCTCGTTTTCTTGCCCATGCAATATTTTGCAAAAGCTTACTAAAGTAGCCATAATCATGCACAGCTATTCTCTCGAGAAGCTCATCAAGATTAATGCCTAGAGCTATTATATTTTTCTTCATTAGATTGAGTAACACATGATTTAAGCCTCCTCCTGCCCAATGCATTTTTCCAGATTCAAACCTTGGAAAAAAGATGTCAACTATCGGAATTCCTCTTCTTTTTAATTTTAACAATTCCTTGTCAGCATCATAACCTATTCCCTTAACAGCAATCAAAAAATTTTTTTCTTGTTTTAGCTGAAATAGTTTGTAAAGAAAGTTCTCTGCAAATTTAAGATTGTTTGGAAAATTAATAAATAAGGTGCTTGCCTTTTTCTCTGCTTGAATTTTAGCTACTAATTTCTTAATGTCAATTTTTTCTGCATCCTTTAAGTCTATTTCATAGCAGTAAAGAACTTTCCAGTTTCGCGCTTTGCCTCTTATTTGCTTTTTTTTACTTATTATGACAAATAGCTTTTTTGCTTTTGCACTTTTTTTCCCACTTTTTTTCTTCTCTTTCATAAGATTTTAATACTAATAAAAATAAAAAGTTAATGGAAAAAATAAACGAGAAGAGGATAAAAAGAGAAAAAGGAAAAGGGGATGGAAAAGGAGATGGGAATGGAAAAGGAGACGGAGAAGGAGGCAGGAAAGAGGATGGAAAGGGACTGTTGGGATTGTTGATAGCGTTTGATGGAATAGATGGATGTGGCAAGAGTAGCATCGCAAAACTAATAAGAGATTATTTAAAAAAGCAAAATTATAAAGTTTTACTAACCCACGAGCCAAGCGAAACAACTACAGGAAAAAAGATAAAAGAACTTGTAAGGAAAAAGGGCTCAGAAAAATTTTCTCGACAATTTTGGCTCACACTCTTTACACAAGATAGGTTAGAGCACACAAAAAGTATTATTTTGCCAAAGCTTGAAGAAGGCTTTATTGTTTTAGTCGATAGATATTACTATAGCACTTTGGCTTATCAATTAAATGAAAATGAGTGGAAAAATTATCTAGAAAAATATCGTTTTGTTAAGCCAAATATTGCCTTTATTTTGGATGTGGATCCAAAAATAGGAATAGAAAGGACAGCTAAACGAGGCCTGAAAAAAGCAATTTTCGAAAGAGAAAATTTTTTAGTTAAAGTTAGAAAAAAATATTTGACTTTTTTTAAAAAAGCTAGACAATTTGATGAGAATATTTTTTTGATTGATGCCAATCAGCCACTCAAAAAAGTTTTTTCTGATGTTAAGAAGATTATCGACGATGCTTTAGAAAGATTTAAACAAAGAAATAGGCAAAGAAGTTAAAAAATGGAAATCACAATTAGCGGAATTCCTGGGAGTGGAAAGTCGACACTGGCAAGGGGGCTTGCAAAGAAGCTAGGACTAAGCTATTTTTCTAGCGGGAACATAAGAAGAGCTATAGCAAGTGCATTTGGGCTAACCATAGATCAGTTGAATAAAATAGGCGAGAAGTTTGCTGTTACTGATAGGCTTGTTGATGAGCTAATTGCAAGGCTCTTAAAAAAAGATTTTGTACTTGATGCAAGGCTTGGGTGGTGGCTTTTTCCGAAGAGCATAAAAATTTTTTTAACTTGCAGCTTAGATGTTGCAGCAAGGCGAATTTTAAAGGCAAAAAGAAAGAGTGAAGAGAGCTACAAAAATATTAACGAAGTAAAGCGAGAAATAAGGAAAAGAATGGCAAGCGATAAGTTAAGATACAAGCGCTATTATGGTATTTCTGATGTATATGCAATAAAGAATTTTGATATTATCATAGATACAACCAAGCTAAGCAAAAAAGAAATGATAAATAAATGTCTTGATCTCATAAGTAAAATAAAGCGAATAAAAAAGAATAAAACACAGCGATAAAGATGAATGATAATGAGTGATAGCGGTCCCGACGGGATTTGAACCCGCGACACCCGGATTAAGAGTCCGGTGCTCTAACCTGGCTGAGCTACGGGACCTTTTTATCTTTTTACAATTTTTTGATTTTTTGCAATTTTTTTACAAAGAATTCAGGCTATTTATATGTTACTATTCAAAAACAAAGAGGGCAAGGAAGATTAGAGAGATCAAATTTAGATAATTATCTTGGTTTCCTTAATTTCTTTTGAATGCTGATCTAGTTCGCCCTTCTCCAGGCAATCCCAACAAGTATGAACAGTGCCATCACTTTCTTTAACTATTCCTCTTCCCTTACATTTAGGACAATTTTTGTCTGCCATACATTAGTTTTTTCTTTTTTTATTTAAATTTTTGTTCTCACAAGCCGGAGGTTACAATGGTTACAATGGCAGTTACAATGCTACAGTTCTACAGTTAATGCTTATGCTAGCATTATCTAAGCCTCATTCCGAAGCGTTTTGCAAGCTTCGCAAGCTTTTTCTCATCCATAGCTTGAATTAACTCTTTGCTCAAACCGCTTCCCCCACCAACTCCAACAACAAATTCCTTCACAAGCTTATATTGCTTTAGCAAGTCTTTAATTTCGCTTATCGGAACATGACTGCCTCTTGATATTCTGTTTAACCTTGAGCTATCAATAATCTCTGGCCTCTCGCGCTCAGCCTTTGTCATGCTATCGATTGCAGCCTTCCAATGTTTTAGTTTTTTTTCCTGCACATCTATTAAGCCTTGAGGAATTTTCATTCCAGAAAGGCCTGGAATAAATTCCATTATCTTGCTTAATGGTCCAAGCTTCTGCATTGCGCTTATTTGCTCATAGAATTCGCTCATGCTAAACTTGCCTTCTTTAACTGCCTCAACAGTCTTTTTTTCCTCCTCACCAAGACTAAGCTGTATTTTCTCAAGTAAACTTTTTAAATCGCCTAAGCCAAGAAGTCGTGAGACATATTGGGCAGGATCAAAGTGCTCAATGTCATTAACTTTCTCGCCAACACCAATAAAATAAACTTTTGCTCCAGCCTCTTTACAACTTGCAAGAGCACCTCCTGCCTTAGCAGTACCATCCATTCTTGTTAGGATTATGCCTTCTATTGGAATAGCCTTTGCAAAAAAAGTTGCCTGTTTTTTTGCTGCCTGACCAATATCAGCTGGAATGACAAGCAATGTATGCTCTGGCTTTATTAGCTCGTAAATAGCTTTTATCTCCTTGATAAGTTCATCATTAAGTGCATCTCTGCCTGCTGAATCAATAAATACTAAATCAAATTTTTTTAACTTAGGCTCAAAGTCTTTCCATATTTTAAGTGGATCTCTCTCCTCTTTGTTTACAAAAGCTTTTATTCCCGCCTTAGCAGCAAATTGCTCAAGTTGCTCTTGGGCAGCTGGTCTATGAACATCAAGACTAATGACTGCTGTTCTTAAGCCTCTTTTTGCATAATAATTTGCAAGCTTAACTGCTGTGGTTGTCTTACCACTTCCATAAAGGCCTATAAGCAATATTTTGCCTTTGTTTAGCTTAAGCTCATGCGCTTTTTCGCCGAGAATATTAATAAGCTCCTCATAAATAAGCTTTGTTAAAAGATCTTTTTTCTCTATAGCCTTTAAATTTTCTTTCATCACATTAGCCTTTATCTTTTTCTCAAGCTCGAGAACAAGCTCAACATCAACATCACTCTCAATAAGCGTCTTTTCAAAATCTTTTATAATTGCATCTAGCTCAGCCTTATTAAGCATTATAGCATTCCTAATTCTATTAAATAGCGCTCTTAGTCCTTCCTTAAATCCCATAAATTAAATATGCTCAAAAGGTTAATAAAGATTTGCAAGATAAAAAGAAAAATGAAAAAAGAGCAAAAGCAGCAAAAGTGGCAAAAGCAATGGTCAATTGAAAAGCAGTTTATTTTGCTTTGCTCACGCTATGTTATAGCCATCATTGTCGGTTTTTTTATTTGGGTCTTTTATTCTATTTTTACACCTCCAACTTTATTTCTCCTTGAAAAATTTCTGAAAATTTTTTTTGACTTTGTTATGGTTTATAAAGAAATTATAATATATAAGGAAACGGCCATAGCAATAATTCCTGCATGCATTGGTGGCAGTGCATATTATTTGCTTTTTTTACTTAATTTACTGACCCCACGCTTAGAAATAAAAAAAAGACTTTTGATTTTGATTTTTACTTTCTCCGCTTTTTTTACCTTTAACTTTTTACGCCTTGCTTTGTTGATAGGATTAAAATTTGCTGGCTATAATATTGAGCTCTATCATAGAATATTTTGGTATGTTGGCTCAACGGTTTTTGTTTTTTTAATATGGCTCTTCTCCATAAAAATCTTTAAGATAAGCGAAATTCCGGTAGTAGCTGATTTTCTCTGGTTGCTAAAGTTAAGGCATCGAGAGCTCAACCAAAAAGGGCTGCTAGGCCTTCTGCTGCCATCTCTTCCTTCTTTTCCTCTTTCTTTTCTTCCTTCTTAGCTTCAGCGGCAGGAGCTACGGCTTGAGGCATAGCTGCTGCAGCTTTTATCACTTCCTCAATGTTAACTCCTTTCAAGCTTTCAACGACCACTCTTATCCTAGCTTCACTTGCTTCATCAATATCGCCTATAGCACTTACTAACTTTTTCAAATTTTCTTCATTTATTTCCTTCCCACTTTCATGAAGCATCAATGCTCCATATATGTATTTCATTTTTGCTTTTTTGCTTATTTTTTATTTTTTTATTTTTTTGTTTTGCTTTTTCTTTTTGTTTTTTTGTTTTTTATTTTGTTTTATATTTTTTTTATTATTTTTTGTTTATTATTATTTTTTATTATTGATTTAGTTTTGATTTTGTCTGATTTCTTTTGACTGTTTATTTATTTGCTTCACTTTGTACTTGCTCTTGCACTTGCTCTGATTTATTTTTTTCAAGCCCTTTTAGGCTCTGAGCACTTAAAAATGCTTTTCTTATTAGATAGCTTATTGTCTGCTCACACGGATAAGCTATGCCAAGAGCAAGATTTAAGGCATTGTTTGCAGCACTTTTCAACTTTTCAAGTTCTTCAGCTTTATTTATTACTATATTCTTGTAAATTTTTTTACTTTTTAAATCAATAGCTAAATCAACATTTAGGCCTATTCTTAATGGCTTTATATTAAGTTTTTGCAAAGCAAGGGCAAGATCTTCATCAATTTTCTCTCCAGCCTTAATCACTTTTTTTTCCTTTATAACAACTTTGCCTTTCTCAACAGAAACTTTGAGGCCTGCCTTGCTTAGTTCAACTACAGCAGTTGCAGGAAGATCTGTGCTTTTTGGCTCTATTATTAAATCTTTCTCTGGACTCTGCCCTGGCTTTAAGAATGCTTCCTCCTTGCTATCCTCAAGTAATGATGCGAGAGAAAAGGGATCTTTATTAGTAAGTAAGATGCAGAGAGGCTTACTTAAGATTTTATCAAGCCCTTCAGTACTTATCTTAAGTTTTTCAAGCAATCTCTCAGCAAGACTTCGCTTAATTACTTTTATTTCCACTTTTTCTGCCTCTCTACTAAGCTTTTTTCTAAGTTGTTTGAATTGATTTGCTGGTATTCTCTCAATATTTGACATGACAAGATTGGAGTAAGCCTCACATTTTTTAATAAGCTTCTCTACTTCTTTCTCTTTAAGTGCTATTCTTTCTCTTGCCTTTTTCTTTGATTTTTCTTCTTTCTCGCTTTCTCTCTCTTCCTTTTTCTTCTTTCTTTCTTTTGTTTTTTCCTTTATTTTTTCCTCCATTTTTTCAATTTTTATTTTTCAATTTTTATTCTTAAAGGCCTCGACATCGTAAGTTTAATCAGCACTTCTTTTATGCCAGCTTTTCCCATAAGTTTTGTACTTAATTCTTTCATTATAGCTCTTGCATTTTCTTCAAGCTGCTTGACTGGCATATCTTCTTTGCCTATTGCAAGCTTGATTGAATTTTTGTCATTAACCACTTTGAGAGTTTTTTTAAGGCGCTGGGCTAGTTCTTTTATCTTTTCAGCATCAAAATCGGCAAGAATAGTGCCTAGCTTGGGGTCAGGCATTTTTTTTCTTGGTCCAAGCACTTTCCCAAATTTCTTAGCCAATTCAGGAACAAGTTTGGCAAGAGTAATAAAAAAGCTATACTTCTCTGCAATTTTTTTAAATTCTTTTTGGCTTATGTTTTGAAGCTGGTTCCAGTCAAGCACATCACAATCTTGGGTGTCAAGTTTAATTGCTCTATCAGAAATAAATGCTATCTTTGTTTCTTTTACTTTGTGAGGCAACTCAACATAAAAATTTATATTTTCTCTCTTAAAATCAAAATCCTTTAAATTTATGATTAGCTCGACTGTCTGAACAAAATTTCTTTTTTGTTTTTTAAGCTCTGCTAAAGCACTCCCTATTTCGAGCTCGCGCTCTCTAGGCTCAATCTCTTGAAGCTCTTGAGCTTGTTCTTTTGCTTTGGATGCCATTTTATCCTCCTACAGCCAGGAGAAAGCTGTAGTCTAAGGATGATTGAATGGATTATAAAAGGAATTGCATTTTTAAAGCTATCGAATTTTCTAATCACAACTTATGCTTTTCGACTATGTTAAGTTGCTAAGTATTTATAAAGAAAATAAACAAAAACGATTACCGCAACGAGAAGACCTAAAATTACTGAGATAATTACATTCGTTAAATGTACTAAAGCGAGAGCTATTATGCAAAAAACAAAAAGGAAAGTCCAAGTTAGCCAACTTGCATAAAAAATCCGACTTCCGTCGAGAGAGCCAAACGGGATTAAATTACTTACAATAAACCATGCACCCACAGCTGCAAAATCATACAATGAAAAAGCGTGAAAAAGAAAAACAAGAAAGGCACAGGCAATAATACTAGCTATATTAATTTTTGCCATGTCAAATTCGTCAAGCTCAAATTTTCTAAATAATCGCTTTGGTTCTGGCTTGTAAAGTGTTCCCATAAAAGTCATTAGCTTGATTGTGCCATAACTTAGAAAAGCGATAAGTAAGGGAAGGATAAGCCAAACAGGAATAGGAAAAGGGCTTTTGTATTGGTCACTAAACCAAAAACGTTGCAAGCTAGTTAACCTTGTTCTAATTTTAAAGCCAAAATGCCTTGCAGCAAGAAATTTTGCAAAATAGCTTACAAGGACAAAAGCGGCTACTGGAATTAAAAAATAAAAGTATTTTTGAATGTCGAAAAGAGCAAAGAGAAGTGTGCCAAGCGCAATTGCAAGCACTAAGTTTGGCCAATCGTGAAGAAAAGCCATGAAAAAATAGCAATTTTAAATTTAAAAATTTAATTTAAAAATTTAAATATTCAAAAATAAAAATAAAAGTAAAAGGAAAAAATAAAAGTAAAAAAAGAAAGGGAAAAAGAAGAAAAAAAATGAGGAAAAATAAAGATAAAGAAAGAAGGGGGGAAAATGAAGAAAAAGGGAGGAAAGAAAGGGGAAAAGAAGAAAAAGAAGGGGAATTAAATTATAAAAAAGGAAGGTTCTATTTCAGAAGTGGATTTGATTATGGAGATGAAGGAAAGCTTTGTTCTGAGGAGGCCGAATTTCTTAAGAAATATAGAAAGCATGTAAAAATTGATGGAATTAGAAGAGGAAGAATAATTGCAATATTGGCAGACAAAAAAGCCTATGAAAGTGGAGCTCTTAGAGAATTGAAAAATTTGAGAAATGTTTATTTAGTAGGCGAAATATTAAACCTCGACGGCAAAAAGTTGCCTCAAAAAGTAGAGGTAATCGACGTTGGAGGATGTGAAAAACTAAAAAATTATGATCTTTGCAACTTGAAAAATTTATATTATATCAATTTTTCAGAAACTGCAATAATGAAATTAGATGGTAGTTTGCTTCCTGAAAGCTTAGAAATAATTGATGCAAGAGCATGCAAAAATCTTAAGACTTGTGATCTCGCAAATTTAAAAAATTTAAAAAAGCTCTTTTTAATAGCATCTCCAATACAGAGTTTAGATCCAAACAAACTTCCAGAAAGCTTGGAAGAAATTTATGTTAGTAATTATGCCGATGTAAATGCTCTTAAAGCAGATCCGAGGTTTAGGCATCTTAGAATAATTTAAATTTAATGAGCAATAATATTAAAATTAAAAAAATTTAAAAAATCAAATTTTAACTTTGTTTATGGTTTACAAGCTGATTAGTGCTACTGAGGCAAAAGAGGGAACAAATGTGATTATTGAGGGAGCTCCATGCACTGTTAAGAGGATTGACATAAGCAAAACAGGTAAGCACGGTGCTAGTAAAGTTAGACTAGAGGCAGTTGGCATTATTGATGGAAAAAAACGCGTTGTTGTTATGCCGGGCGATGAACGGCTTGAAGTTCCTCTCATTGTAAAGAAAAGGGCCCAAATCTTAGCACTTGCTGAGCAAAAGGCAAACATAATGGATCTGGAAAGCTTTGAAACTTTTGATGCAGCAATTGATCCTGAAATAGGGCAAGAGTTGAAAGAAGGTGATAGTGTTGAGTATTGGGATGTTGAAGGCACAAAGATTATAAAAAGAAAGGCATAAAAGCAAAAGAAAGATGGCGAAGATAATAGCTGCTCAAAATAGGCTTTTTAAGAACATTTTCGTTTGTCGAGTTTGTAAGGCAAAGATAAGAGCACCTCCAAGTAAAGTAATGGAGGGCAAAGTGAAATGCAGAAAATGCAAGAGTAGTTCATTAAGGCCTATAAGAAGAAAGGAAAGAAAGTAAAAAGCAAAAGGAAAAGCAAATAAAAAAGCAAAAAGGAAAAATTAAAAAATGAAGTTTATTTTTTTTGATTTGGCTTTTCTTGCTTTGTTTATACTTTTTGTTGTTGTTTTTTTGTATAAGAGAAGGCAAAAGCTTGCAAGAGAGGGACCTCTTTTTATTTATCGCACAAGGTTTGGCTTGAAATTAATTGAAAAAGTTTCAAGGCATAAAAAGTTTCTGAAAATTTTTGGCATGGCTAGTATAGTATTTGGCTATCTTTTAATGCTTTCTGCTTTTATCTTGCTCTTTTTCTCTCTTGCTTTACTCTATAGCTCCACTCAAGTACCTTCTGCTCCGCCTCTTGCTCCAGTAATTCCTTATTTTACCTCGATCTTTAAAATTGATTTTATGCCTCCTTTTTACTTTACATATTGGATAATAATAATTCTTCTCATAGCCATCTCTCATGAATTTGCTCACGGCATTATAGCTAGAGGGGCCGGATTGAAGATAAAGTCGACTGGCTTTGGCTTTCTCGGGCCTTTTATAGCAGCTTTTGTCGAGCCTGATGAAAAGGCTATGGAGAAAAAATCAATAAAAACTCAGCTCGCAATTCTGTCAGCAGGCTCTTTTGCCAATTTTATCCTTGCTTTAGTTTTTATTGCTCTCTTACAGCTGTATTTTCTCGCATTCTACACCTTTGGGGGTTTTATAGGCTATATGCATGCCATCGACAAAATAAACATTTCATCAATTGAAAGCATAACTATCGAAAATTCAGGCGAAAATTTAACTCTAAGTTTTGATGCATTTTCAAGGCTAAATCTTTCAGAACTTGAGAATAAGAGCATAAAAATAAAAGTAAAAAATCAAAATGGAAAAAATCAAAGTGGCTATCAAAGCTATCAACTTGATTCCTGGCTCTGGCAAGAGCAAAAAAAACAGGACTTTTTAAAGAAAGGTTTTATTTTTGCCTATTTTGATTCGCCTGCACGCAATGCAAATCTGACTGGCCCAATTCTCGAGATTGATGGCAAACCAATAAAAAGTAGCAAGGACATAGAAAAAATTCTTTTATCAAAGAAACCAAATCAAACAATCTTAATAAAGACTGAAAATAAGAGCTATGAGCTAATTCTCGCAAGTCATCCAAGCAATTCCTCGAGAGCTTTTTTAGGGATAGCCTTTTTCAAGCAAGGCTCCTTAATAAGAGCGCTTTCATTCATTTATCCAAGATTTAATCCAAGCATAAGCTCAAAGCCAAAATTTGGCAATCAACATTCCATTATTAACTTCTTCAAAGACCTTATATTGTGGCTAATCATTATCGGCCTAAGTGTTGCTCTCTTCAATATGCTTCCTTTCTCAATTTTTGATGGCGGCAAAGTTTGCTATTTAACAGCTCTTGCTATTTTTAAGAAAAAGACAACTGCGAGAAAAGTTTATGCTGTCTTTGGTATTATCATATTATTGCTGCTTTTGCTTATGTTTGGAGTTTGGCTATTTAAAATTTAAAAATGAATATATTTAGAATGGAAGATTTAGAATGGAAAAAGAGAAAAAACAAAAAGTGATTGTAGGTTATGATCCTGGCAATATCTTTGGTCTTGCAATAATAAGCTTAAATGCTGAGTTAAATGCTGAGCCTCTCCTCGTTATCTCTGGAAAAAGTAGGAAGGATCTTACGAAGGACATCATTAGCTTTGGCATACCAATAGCACTTGGCTCAGATAAGAGTAATCCAAGCAAGGAATTTCTCGAGCTTGCAAAAAAGTTAAGAGCTCACATAATAAAGCCTGAAATTGATTTGAAAATATCTAAGAAAAGAGCTCTTATAGAAAAAGAGCTAGAAAAAAAAGGCAAAAAAATTCATCTAAGAAATAAGCATGAAATAGACGCACTTGCAGCTGCACTCTTTGCCCTAAAAAAGCTTAGACCTCTTTTAAGCAAAATTAAAACAAAACTTAAAGAAAGGAAAAACAGAAGCGATGTGGAAAGCGATATAGAAATAGAGACACTTTACAAAATAATTAAAGAAAAACTCAATATAAAGCAGGCTGAGCAGCTAATTTAAGACAGCTAATTTAAGATTGCTTTTGAGTTTAGTTGTTGAAAGTTAGTTGAAATTAAAAAAACTCAACACCGTTCTTTGTTAATACAGCAAATTTTATGCCGACTGGTAAATTGAGTAAAGCAGAAATTAAGGCCATATGCTCCTTACCACTTCCACTTGCTATGCTTAATGCAACTTCTGTACCTTTTATTTTTCCTTTAAGTTTTTTCTTTAGCTCGTCTATGCAATCATTAATAGACCTACTCAAATTTACTTCGATAAATTCAACATTTTTCATTTCATCGAAAGAAGAAAATCTTTTCTTGGCAAAGTCGTCACCTATTATTATTGCCTTTTCCCACTCTCCTCGCTTAAGCAAGCCTATTACTTGCCCCCACGTTCCTTTTCCCGTTGAAAGTAAAGCAATAAATTCCATGAAATAGTAAGTTGATTGATTTAAATTTTTTATTGATTTGATTTTTTATTGATTTAAATTTTTTATTATTAGCAGGCTTCCACTTTTTTTCAACACTTCGCTGGCTTTTTTTGTTAGCACGCCGTTAGTTAGGAGCATTGTTGGCATCTTTCGCTCTTGGCCTTCTTGCAGTGCAAGGATCAGATCAACATCGCTTATGCGCTTTTTATCATTGATAATAATTAGAAATTCGATGAGCTTATCAAAGATTTCTTTTTTGCCTTTGTAAATGCAAGGCCCAAGTCTTTCAATAGCCACAAAATTGCTCTCTATCCACTTCTTATAGCTCTCAAGCTTGCCTTCTTTTTCGCTTTCTTTTTTACTTTCTTTTCCTATCCCTATTCGCCCTCCTCCTCTTTCCTCTTTTTCTTCTTTCTTTTCCTCTTTTTTTCCTTCTCTTTCTTTTCCTATTTTCTTTTCCAGCTTTTCTTTCTTCTTTTCTTCTTTTAGCTCAAACTCTGTTAAGGGCTTTTGTAACAACTTTTCTTTCTCGATTTTCTCTATTTTCTCTACTTTCGCTATTTTCTCCACTTTCTCTTTCTCCTCTTCTGCTTTTTCTTTTTCTTTCTCTTCTTTTTCCTTCGTTATTTCTATTTCTCCTTTCTCAATTTTTTCAGCCTTCTCAATTTTCTCCTCAGCTCCTGCAATTTCTTTTTCTTCCTTTTCCCCCTCTTTTCTCTCTTTTTCCTTCTCTTTAAAATTCTTTATTAAAGTGTTAAGTTCTTCATCACCCACAAGATAGTATTTCCAAAATATTCTCTCGCCGCCATCAAAAGCAATTTTTATTGGCTTTGCAAAATCCTTTAAATTGCTCAGTGCAACTCTTATGGCTGGCTCGAGCTTCTCATGTTCAAGAAGTCTTGAGCTTTTTAAAAGTTCAATAGCCTCTTTTTCCTTATCTTTTAAATAACTTAAAAATTTCTCAAGTGCAGGCTCTTGGCCAGAAACATAGTAAAGAGAGCTTGAGCCTATTTTAAGAAAAGTTGCTTTTAAAAGCCCCTCCTCGACAAGTTGAGAGAGTATTGCATTAGTAATTAATAAAGGCTTTCCTATCTTGCTTGCCAAGCTACTTGGCAGGCTAGGACCATTCCTCGAAATATAATCTACAATATAGTTTTTTATCTCATCGAAATTTTTTTCCATTTGATTTTCTTGATTTTCAATTTGATCTCCAATTTGATTTTCTTTTCAATTTTTAAATTTTTCAAATTTCAAATTTTTTTCCATTGAAGCTCATAATAAAGTACTGTGCTTCCATCAACGACACAGAGCAATAGTCGCTTAGCGGTTGAATGTGCTATTCTGGCTTTGCTAATTATATTTTCTGCCTTTAACTTTTGCGTTTTTTTAAGCACTATCCCTATCCAATCCGAGTGATCAATTCCTGGCTTTTTTCCCTTGGCATAAATAATAAAGTTCCCACCAAATTTTATTCCTGGCTTTACAGCATAGCCTCTCTTTATTAAATCCCTAAAAACAGTCCACTCAAGAAGTTCTTCTTCATTGAGAGCGCTCAAAAGAGCCTTAAAGCTCAGCTCTTTGCCTCTTTCCTTAACAATAGCTTTTTTATTCTCTACAAGATAGAGAACCTCATAAGGAGTATACACAACATAGCCCTCTTTTCCTTCACCAAAATGTCTCTGCAATAGAGCAAAAGCTGCTTTGTCAAAAGAGAAAAATCTTTTTCCTCGCTTTTCAATTAGCATAAAATAAGACGCTGGAAAGATTAAAAAATATATCTCTGTATAAATTTTGGCTTAAACTTGCTTAAACTTTGCTCAAACTTTGCTCAAACTTTTTAAATTTTGTTAATTTAAGCTTTAATGGATCTAATATTTTTAGGCACATCAGCCGGAGTTCCAACAAGCGAAAGGGGGCATAGTGCTATCCTACTAATCTATAGCGGCCAGTACTTGCTTTTTGATTGTGGTGAAGGAACACAGCGCCAATTTGTAAAAGCTGGAATAAGTCCTTTAAGGCTTGACAAAATTTTCATTAGCCATTTGCATGCTGATCACATTCTTGGCCTTTCTGGCTTGCTACAGACATTAGCAATGAAAGACTATGCTAAGGAGCTTGAGGTTTACGGGCCAGTCGGAATTAATGCATATATCGAATCAATTAAGAATTTTTTTCCAATCGTCGAGACATTAAAGTTAAAAATCAACGAAATAAAAAAAGAAAGCTGTTTTGATTTTAAGGAATATAGCATTGAGGCTCTTCCTTTAAATCATGTTACACCAACTTATGGCTATGCCTTTAAGGAGAGGGATAAGATAAAAATAAAGCCTTATTATGTTAGGCTTCTCGGAGGTCCTTCACCTCTCTTTAAGTTATTAAAAGAGGGTAAGACGATAGAACATAAAGGAAAAAAGATAAAGCCAAAAGATGCCACAATAAGCATTCCTGGAAAAAAGATAGCCATTGTACTTGATACGAGGCTATGCCAAAATGCCATTCAACTTGCTAAAAATGCAGACATTCTTATTATTGAGTGTGTTTATAGCAAAACAATTTCAGCCTTAGCGAGAGAATATGGGCACTTAACAACATCAGATGTAAAAGAAATAATAAAGAAGGCGAAGCCGAAAAAAATTTTTTTAACGCATTTTAGTGAGCGTTATGAAGGAAAGGAAAGTGAATTACTGCGAGAGATTGGCCTAAAAAATGTCAACTTGGCAAGAGACTTTTTAAAAATAAGTCTGAGCTAAGGCTTGAGCCAAATTTGCTTTCCACCAACTTCTGGCCAACTTCTGCTTACCTCTTTCCTTGCTTTCTCGGCTTTCTTGCTTTACTTGCTTCCTCTCTTCGCTTCTTCCCTCTTCCCTTCTTCTCTATTCATTCCTTTTTCTTTTCTTCCTTCTTTTTTCTTTTTTCTTCCTTTTCTTTTTTTCTTGCTCTTTCAAATTCTTTTTCCTTCTCTCTTATCTTTATTTTTTCTTCTAAGCCAAGATGATCGAGAAGTTCTTTGTAGCGATTTCTTATTGTTACTTCAGTAACTCCTGCAACATCAGCAACTTCTCGCTGTGTTCTTCGCTCATCATTGAGTAAAGCAGCTATATAAAGGGCTGCCGCTGCAATTCCTGCAGGCCCTCGCCCACTTATGAATTCGGCACTTTCTATTCTCTTTAGAAGTTTTATTGCATCTTGCGAGGACTTAGGAGAAAGTTTTAGAATAGAGGCAAATCTTGTTATATAGTCTTTAGGATCACTTGGCTTTATTTTTACGCCGAGTTTTCTTATAATAAAACGATAAGTTCTACCTATCTCCTTTCTGCTAACATTTGTTGCTTCGGCAATTTCATCGAAAGTTCTAGGTATGCTGTAAGTTCTGCATGCAGAATAAATACAAGCTGCCACGACACTTTCCATATTTCTCCCTCTAATAAATCCTTTTTGCAGAATTTGATTATAAATTCTCGCCGCTTCATCCCTTATAAGATTTGGCAAATTAAGATAGCTTGCTATTCTAGTTAGCTCTGCCATTGCGAGTCTTAAATTTCTCTCAATGCTTGTGCCAACGCGCTCTTGCCACTTTTTAAGCCTAAAAAACTTTCTCGTCTTTTTTTCAGTACTAAGCCTATACAAATCGATATTTTTACCCACACTCGTGCTCAGCCCAAGATCAAATTTTTGTAAGCTGAGTGGTGCTCCGGCACGCCCTCTTCGCTTTCCTTCCTCAAATTCACGCCATTCGCGGCCCCTCTCAATAGGCTGCTCCTCAACAACTAAGCCACAATTGCTACAAATTAATTCTCCTCTCGTCTCATCATAAATAAAAGAAGCAGAGCCACATTCTGGACACTTGCGCTTGTGATTAACCATTAAATTTAAAAACCTTTCTATTTTAAAAACCTTGCCATCTTGGTTTGCCTAGTCCACTATTAACCTAAATGCCTTTCAGTTGCCCTTTCAGTTGCCCTTCCTATTCTATAAGCCTATTCTATAAGAACAGCATTTATAAAGCCCTCTTGGCCAGGCCTGTTTGTTATCTTTGCTTTTCCAAGCTCTGTCTTTATTATAGCTCCTTTCATAAGCAGCTTCGATCTAGCAAGTAAGGGATTAGATGGAGTGGCCAGAACATCGAGAATTTTGACTTTTTTTACTTTCCCATCCTTGCAAACATTTGCCACATTATCTTGAAGTAATACAACCTTAGTATTTCCTCCCCTCACTCTAAGTCTCTTTATTTTCCTCTCGCCAAGCTTAACTTCTTTCAAAAATTTTTTTATTTCATACTTTCTTTTCTTTCTATGCGGTCTTATTTTTCCACCACTTGCCTTTCTTGCCCTTGCCATACTCTTCCTAGCTTTCTTGCCTTAAAAATTTTTCTCGAGGCTCGAAAGATTTAAAAATACTGCTTTTATGTAAAAGCATGAACAATTCCATCGAGAGGCCACTTGATTTGCTTAACAAATCAAAGGGCAAGGAGATAATAATTCATCTAAAGAATGATAGGCAAATTGTTGGCAAGCTTATAGCCTTTGATATACACATAAACATAGTGCTTGATGACACGAGAGAGATAGAGAATGGAGAAGTAAAAAAGAAGCTTGGCCTCGCATTCATAAGAGGTGACACAATTCTCTATATCTCGCCTGCACCATAAAGGCTCTTGAAAAGGCTTAAAGGAGGCTTGAAGATGCTTTTGTTTTGAAAGATTTTTAAAGTTAATTTCATTATTTTAAAATGACAATATTAAAAAAAATATTTGAAGAAATAAAGCACAAGAGCAATACAAATCTGGAAATAATTTTAAAAAATAATTGGGAGCTTTCAATCATATTGTACAAAAATAACATAGAAAGAATAGAAAAAGTTGATTTCGATGATAAAAAGAACAGGATAGAGCTTTACTACTCTACTTTCTACATCTCAAATGCACTCTCAACATTTAGCGAGCAAGAGCTAAAAGCTCATGGTCTACCACACTATCTCGAGAAAGAGCCAATAAAGAGTTTAAGGAAAGAGGTTGAAGAGCTGAGCAAGGAAAGCAAACCTGGTTATATCACTGCCGCATTCCTCAAAAAAGAATTAGCGAGAGAATTAAATATAGTGAGAGGGACAGTCTACTTTTTCATCGATCGATTTAATGCTAAAATTGAAAATACCACTAACTAATTAACTACTAACTTGCTTGTCTCAAAAAATTTTTATAACTTTCTACGTCGGGCTTATTATCTTTAAGGAGTGCACTTATGGGAAGTTTAGTATAACTGCTATAATCTTTTCTTGTTATCTTTCCTTTTGCTGCTTTTATATTCCACTTATCTACATAATCTTCTCCCTTATGATATAAAAAATCGTCAATATAGATATCCTCGCCTTCTCGATGCCAGGCTATTCTAATTTTAGTATGCCCTCTTGGGCTTATGTTAAACTCGCCTATTCTTTCTGTTGGCCTTTTGCCTTCGGAAAGCGCAATTAGTCTGATTTCATCCAAAAAATCTGCAAGATGCTCGGTAACAAATCTATCCTTGCTTTGTCTAATCAAGGCCTCTTTTGAAATAAAAATTTTCTCCACTTTCGTCATAAACAAAAAAACTTTTTAACTTTAAAAACATATTTTATAAGGCTGCGGGGATGCCGGAGTGGACAAACGGGGCAGGCTCAAGACCTGCTGGCTTAGTGCCTTCAGAGGTTCGAATCCTCTTCCCCGCACTGCAAAGCAAAGCGCAAAGACAGCTTTTTCTTATGTTAACTTATAAGTAGTTACAACCGAAAAGTTTTTAAAGGGTAAAAATATACTAAAATATGGCAGGCAAAATTAAAAAAACACTTGAAGCCTTGCTCTTCGCTGGAATACTCGGAGGAATAGGCATGGGATGCGCTGTGAAAAAACCTATTGTGATGTATGAAGGAGAAAATATAGTAATAGAAAATTCTTATGGAGTTGATATCAAAAAAAAATTTAAAGTTCCTGATGTCTGTTACAAAACTGTTATAAATCCTCTTACAGGAGTAAAAGACATAAAAGAAATTCCATGCGAGCAATATCCACAACCAGCAACAACGAGCTTTTTTCCAAGTGATGCAACTGCGGCGAGAGTTATATCAGAGTATGCAAAAGTAGCTGTAGAAACTCCTGAAGGAAGAGAAGAAAAGAGATATGAAAATGTTACTGTTCAACCTGTTCAGCCAGAAAAGCAAAAACCTGCCCAATCAGTTCAGCCGCAAACTCCAGCTCAACCTTGTTATCAAGCACCAACTCAACCAGCTCAGCAACTACCTTGCATAGTAAATTGCCCGCAATGCCCATCATGCCCACAATGCCCATCATGCCCACCGTGTCCAACTCCAGAAGCTAAATTTTACGTGCCTTCCAAACCTAAACAGCGAGAAAAACCTAAGCCTGAGGAAAAAGACATAGAAGAATATAAGAAATCCTACGACATTTTTTAAATTTTAAATAATTATTTATTTTTATTCTTATTGTTTTTTAATATTTCTGGCAGTCGATATGGTTACAGTAGTCTCATTTTTAATAAATTCAATGTCTTCTATTTCTTTGGTTGCTACAGTACCATACTCTTTGCTCATAGCTAAAAGCTTATCGTTAGGTTTTATTGTGCCTGGATCATTATCACTATCATTATAAACAAATGCTGCTCCATGTGGTATTTCAAATATGTCTCCTACATAAATTCCATTCGCAATTGACATTGATTGCAAATTTTTCCATGTATCCCTAACAAACTCAGTAACTTTTTTAATATTATTCATCTCTAAAACAGATTTTACTAAAGTTCCACAATCTGCGGCTAAGCCTAAATCACTTACAATAAAATCACTTGCAATATAGTGCCCACTATTCACTGGGCATATTGTTCGAGGATGTCTGAAAACATATGGCACATTGTAAAAGCTTTCTGCAGTTTCTATGAGCTTACAGCCAATTTTGTTATTTTTGCACAATTCTGGATGCTCATTTGAAAAATTAGATTTCCTGCTTACTCGCATTGCCTTAGACGGATCTATGGTTAACAAGCCTGCGCAAATATCCCCTCCACAATTTTGTTCTGGTTCAATTTTGTAATAGTCGCTCTTGCTTAAAAAATTCTTCAAATAAACTGAAGAAATTAGGCCTTTCCAATCATTCTTTTCATCTGCGAAATATGGGCCTGTATTAAAATGGTATTCTTTATCATTAATAATAATTGTTCCAAGAGCCCTATACCAGAATGTCCCACTACTCTCATTTATAGGTTTTATGCACCATTGATTATTATTCTTATTCATCTCTTCATGCTTATATTCAATAATTTCATAATAAGTATTGTTAATTTTTATCCAATGGCTATCTGGTCCCTTACTCATATTTCTTGCTTTATAAAAGTTTTTAAACAAAATTGGAGTTGGTTTCCTTAATACTGGTAAAATCACTTCCCAAGTTATGGTTATGCTATAAGGTAAAACTTCTGTAGAAATTGGTTTTGCGGCACTCCATAAATGCGGTTCTATAGAGATGGATTTATTATTATAATAAATTTGTGTTTTTGGATCAAAAAAAACCAGACAAATTTCAGTTTCGGTATCATTATATTCAATTGTCTGGCCTTGACGTGAATAAGGGCTACCAGGTTTTCCAACGAAAAGAAGCGCTTCGAATGCCTGACATCCTCTTTCTATGTAATTCCATGTCTCCTCTGTAAGTAGCTCACTCCATTCTACTTTTCCTTCCATCAATGTTAAATAAAGCTGCTTGCTTTTTCCAATTACTGTTCCCTCTTTTATGCTCTGCTCTCCTTTTATGCTATCGTTGGCTTTGTCTAGTTTGCCGTATTCAATTAAAATAACCTTGCTTTCAGCTTCCATTTTTGTTATTACTTCACTCTTAACTTCTACTTCATCTTTACCAAGAGTAGCTATTTTAGTAACATTGCCTCCTATGAGCGCTTTTATCTCGATTGATTCGTTGAAAGTAAATTCTATTCTTGCTCCTTTTTTCCTAATACTACAACTTTTAATCTTCTCTCTCACCGTAGGTAGGCCTAATTTCACTACCTCCTTCTTTTCAACTTTAGGGGTAGGGGGCTTTTCTTCTAGTGGTTTTAGTTTTACTTTACCCTTTTCTCCTTCTTCTATCTCCTCTTCCTCCTTTTTCTCTCCCCCCTCCTTCTTCCCCTCCCTCTCCCTCTCCTCTTCTATCCTCTTTTCAACCAGCTTAGCCGCATTTTTTTCATAGTACTTTAGCAAGGTGAGCTGGCCAAAGAGCTGAGCAAGCTTGATTTCTATTTTTTTCAGTGACTCGGGGTCTAGAATTAAGATGAGCTGCCTTTCTTTTTCATTAATAAAGGCTTTGAGCTCGTCTAGCTTTTTGTTTTCGCTTAAGGCTTTGGTTAGCTCTCCTACTCTCTTCTCATTGCTTGCACTGATCGCGTCCTCAATTTCGCTTATTATCTTATCATTCTCTCCAATTTTTTTGTCAAGAGCTTCGGCAAAGCTTGCGATTTGCTCTGCTTTCATAAATTCTGTTTCCTTGCCAAATATCGCTTTTGCCTGCTCAAGCCGCCTTGCCTCATCAAGACTTTTTATTGTCTGATTTACAAAGCCAACATCCTTTATGGCTTGGCTTATGCTTGGCATATAAACCCAGCATTTTATTTCTGGACTATCACAATAGCCAACAGGTGCCCAAGAGGCTTCTTCAACGCCTATGCCAGGATTCTTGCTTGAGCACATTCTAACTATTCCCTGTTTATATATAGCTGGCTCCAATGCTTGCGTTATGCCAGCTTGCAAATTTAATATGCTTGCAGTTGGTATCAAACTTGGTCTACCTGCAGTGCATTCACTGGCTTTTGTAACATTCATTAGCTGACTTTCTAAGTATTTATCCTGTAACCAATTTGCAGCAAAGCTCTGTGTCACAACATTAAAGCCACAATATTCTTTAGCATTTATATTAACACAAATTTCTTTATAGCCTGCCTGAGCCGTAAAGTCCTTGCTAACATCCTTTTGATCGCCTCTTGGAATAAATCCAGTATCAACTATATATTGTTCAGGGCTATAATAGCCAGGGTATACTGTTGGGCTTTTTAAATAAACGCTATAATAAACTCCTTGATCCTTGCCAGCATAGATATGATAGTAAACTTTGTAGTGGCTTTGTGGTGGTGCTGTTACTTCTGTATATGGAAGCTCTGTGACTGTGGCAAAAAACTGATAAGGACTTTCTGGCTTAGCAAGTTCCTCAAGCAAGCTTGCTACGCTAGGATATCTTAAGCCTATAAAGCGTTTACATAGCATTGAGCCAACCTCAGCAGTGCTCCTTATTTTAAATGCCTCAATTGCAGTAGTGCCATAATACTGAACAAAATAATTGAAGCTATCAGTTGTTCTTCTCCATGTATCTGCAAAAAGCGCATATTCTCCTCCTCCCTTCCTTTCTATGCGCTCTAAAATTGATGGAATTCCAATTTTTATGAAAGGCATGAGCTCACGCCACATAAACTCACAAAGATATATGCTCCTAATTTGATCACATATGCCTACTGTTCTGCCACTTGCCAAGCTTTCATTTAAACAATCCTGACTAGCCTTTAGTATACTTATCAAGCCATCCAAGCCAGCATTGATGCCTGTTAAGCAAAATGGCACAAGAGTTCCTTTGCCTCCTTCGAAATTAGGCAAGCATAGAACTAAGCTTCCTATGATGCCGCTAGCCACAACATTCTCTGTTGGATATCTCCCGCCGAGATCACATCTTGAAGGAGGGCAAAGCACAGGATCACACAAATTAAAGAGAAGCCAGCAGTCCTTGCTTGACATAAAGTCCTCACATTGCACAGAAGGTATATTTACTGCTTTCTCCACTTTAATAGCACCATTGCAACTCGTGCTAATTACAGGCCTTCCCTCGCGCTTTTGTCTGTTTGCATCTGCAACACAGCTCTGAACTTGTTGAATGATGTTGCCGAGCCTTAGCTGTGGCATTTCCTGGCATATTATGCTATTCCCTAAAGCCTGCCATCCTGCCTCTATGTCTATTCTAAAGCAGCTATCATCTCCTGGCTGCTTATAAAGAGCTAGGTCAGGAATGCCGTTTGCTCCTGCGTCGCATATCCAAAAGACATTGAGCATGCCGTTCTCGAGATAGCTCTTAACTTTGAACTCGTCAGGAATATAGACATAAAGGCCTGGCTCGAGCCTGTTGAGAGGCATATAAGCTAGCTTTCCTCTCCATTGCCCACTCTCATAGAATTCTGCTCTCAAAAATTGCTGCTTTATTGCCATGCCACACTCGCTCTCAACAATCCTTAGCTTTTCTCTAAGATAATTCAAGCAATCATTCTTTCCAAGTTCTTTAGCTATTTGATTGCAAGCTTCTGGCGTTGACAGTGTAGCTTCCCCCTTCTTAATTTCATACTTATAAACCTCTTTTATGACAGGAATATTTCCTGGCTCACGGCCTATGACAAAATAATGCAAGCCCAAGCCAGCTATGTCAGCTATAAAGTATTCTGTGCCCTTCTGGATTGTTCCTCCTCCATTATTCACTCGCAGACTATCCTCCTGCTTCCCAATTAGTGTTGTCCATTGCACTGTTTGAGGCACAAGCTCTATTGATTTGCCGAGAGAACCAGCAAAGATAAGATGCTCTTGAGCAAGAGAGGCTGTTGGTTCTGCAAGTTTTAAATAAAAGTTTGCATCAGCATAAAGCTTCTCTCGCGCTTGTTGCTTTATTGTATCAGAGCAGTCAACACATTCAATTAAGTTAAGTTGAAGCAAAAGATCTTTTGCATTCTCTTTATAATATAGCCCTGAATTTGCAAGCTTTGATATGTTTGCAATAAAGTTATTTGCTTTCTCGCATTTTTCTTTTTCTTGCGCTTGTGCTCCTCCACACTCTATTTTATTAAATTTAAGTTGCTTAAAGAAACATTCATTTGCCTCTTGCCCCTTCTTATCTTTGCAAGCATTGTTTGCAGCATTTATTTGGCTATTTATGGTTTTGAGGTTAGAGCTTATTTTGTTAACATCCTTCTCTATTTCTTTTGAATTCTCTCTTAAACATTGACTTATGCTTCTATAAGCTTTATTGCTAACTTGCTGCCTGCACCACTCAGTCCAACCAGCCTTGCCATCAAAGCCCCTCATCGCAAGCCGCCTCGCAGTTGCCTTGCCACCAAGCCCCTGCAAGAAATTTTTTAGGAATAGTGCAGTTCCACCTATGTAGCATGCCTTTTTCCATCCTTTAATTAAGCTTGTTAACTTATCATTAATAGATTGCAATGTTGCAATTGTTCTATTAAGCTTTTTTATATACTCTTTTGTTTTCTCAGTGCCTATTTGAATTGCACGCTTTTCTATTCCTATGTGTATAGAAAAATTGGATTCAGCAACAAACTCAAGAGCAGGAGGCCTAACAACAACTCTAGCCACTCTCTCAAGCTTTGTCTCGAGAAGTTCAATCTCAAGCTTCTCGCTGAGTCTTTCTTTCTCGCCAACAGCTAAATAAATTTCATTGGTTACAGAGCCTAAGCTATAATTAAATTTCTTTATCTTTATTCCTCTTTCCTCTATCTGACTTATTATCCAACCTTCACCCAAATCACTTTTTAAGCTATACTTGCCTTCTATGCCATTCACTTTTAGCCTTGCATATATTGCATCACTTCTCGGCGCTTCGATGGCTTTAAGCTGAACAACAAAAATTCCTTCAGGAGTTGAAATGCTTGCTGTTGCTTTTTCGCCATCATAATAGGAAACTGATTTTAACTCTGCCATAGCCTTACTTACAAGTCCTGAATCAGTGCCACTATAGCTATCAACAAGCTTTTTTAGGATTTGAGCTTTGTCAGCATTTTTGCCAATTTTTCCTGCAAGCTCTGCAAGTAAGTAGAGTGCCCTTGCCCCTATATACTCACCACTTTCATCCTTTTCATCTTTATATTTAAAAAATAGCTCTTCATACTTATTCCTTGCCTCTTGATAATAACTTTCTGTTTCTTGGTCAAGAGGCACATTAATAACTCCTGCAACATCAATAACTTTATATCCTTTCTCGCTTGCCTGCACTATGTCAACTTTTATCTTTCTTGAAGCTATTTCAGCCGTAACATTATTTTTAACGCCGCTCTTATCAATTGCAATCTTTACTATTTCTTCTATAATTTCATTTTGCAAAGGTACATCAGAAATAGCAAACAAGGCTTCTTTCTTGCGTTTATCAGCATAAATAACATAAGCAATCCTTGCCTTCTTTTCTTGCGATTCTGGCGCTTCTTGCCTTTTTTGCTGCGCTTGCTCTGTTTCTTGCTCTTGTTTTTTTTGTTCCTCAATTATGAAACTTTCGCCAAGGCCATAAACATACTCAACATTATCCTTAACTAGATGCACTGAAAGAGGCAATAGCTCAAGCTCGACGAGCTCGCCACCACACTCAAGCCTAACTTTACCTCCTCCAAAAATGCCTTCATCTATACTCAACACTTCACATCCAGCCTCCTTCTCAAGCCTACCAAGCAAGAACTCTTCATTATTTATTACTAGCCTTGCCTTTGTTACAGGAAGCTCAGAAGAAATTAGCTCAAGTTCGAAATTTTGATTGTCACAGAAAAAGCCCCAGAAGCCAATGGGCACCGGCTTTCTTTTAGGCAATGTAACACGAATTGGCGTTGGATCATTTGGGGAGTCTTTATAGACGAGCACATCAGCACTTTCCGGCCTTATATCAACAGCCCTTATAAAGCCCTTGCCATTAAAAAAACTAAATTGATTGTATCTTGCTCTAAATTCGGCATCACTAAGTTTTGGCAAATCAAAAGTATTCTTCTCTATACCAAAAAGATAGCTTGCTGTATATCTTATCTCGATTGATGCATTAACGTCTGCTCGCTCAGGAATTTTTCTCTCGATTGGCTCTGGCTTTAGCATAATGACTGCATAGCCTAAATTGTCCCAATAAGCAATTCCAGATTTAAAGCCTGGCTTAAAGGCATTAACAAGTGGCCTCTCGCCGATATAAGGCAAATGAAAAGTTGCACCTCTAACAATGTCACTCTTATTTTCCACTTTTATATTAACATTCTTTATGTATATACTTTGAAGCAAAGGATTGAGATTTATTGTCTTTAGCTTGCAGAAGACATTCACAGGCTGCTCTTCCAGCAGATCAGATCTAACAACAGCTGGCTGGCAGCCCTCGAGCGGATCAACATAAACTAGAAAATTTTGCGTTGTATTACAATAAGCTCCGATGCCGCCTGGAAAAAGCGTGTTGTACTCTTCTCCATAAATCTGATTTGGATTGAAAGTATAGTAGCTCTGCGCTCCCGCAAGATCGATTAGCAGGAGCACTGAAATTAGGCTGATTGCAATTGCAATTAACTGTTTTGCTTCTTTTTTGTCTTTCATCTTTTTTGTTTTGGCTTTTTTGTTTTATTTTGGCTTTTTTGTTTTAGCTTAAGCTAACTTATTTTTAGCTCACTGGCATCGACAAGCTCGTAATTGGTTTCTAGATCAGAAATTTCTCTCGGCTCACTAAAGCGTTCAAAATCAATTCTGAGTTTTCCTCTAGCCAGCATTTCCTCGCTAAGCTCAATGCTTGTCTTGCCTCCACCAACCACTACATTATCAAAGCTCATCCCTTCTAGCTCAACGCATTGCTTTCTTGTCATGCCAAAAAAGACCGGCACATCATAGCAAAGCTCGCTCTTATTTACTATGCTCAGACTTTTTTGTTTAAAGACATAGACACTAACCTCATAGCTGCCCTCAGCAAGCTTGACTTCTTTTTGTTCAGGATAATTTATTGATGCTGTTGTCTTGCCCTCGAAAAGTATTAATGCGCTTTCATCGCTTCTTAAATTTAGCTCTAGCTTAACTGAATAAAGAGGGCTTAGGAAAAGAGTGCCAATAAAGTTGTGCGTGCTATCAAGCTGTAAGCTTTCTTGTGCATAGCCATCTAAGCTCGCAATAAGAAAGCCATTAACACATTCTGGCACTTTAGCTTCTAAATAGCCCTGCTCGGCCTTGCCAAGATAGCAGACAGCATCTAAGCACTTAAAATACAACTCAGCATCTAGCGGCTTGCCGCTCTCGTCATATACATTTATTATTGCTTCTGTGATTGCGCTATTGCATATTCTTGCTGATACGCTCTCGCCTTCAGTGAGCATTTCTTTGACACCATTTCTCTCTAGCACAACAGTGATTGGAAACTTAAATAGCTCTTTTTTGCCACTAACTTCAATCAATAATGGATATTTTATATCATAGACAAAATGATATGGTACATAGCAAAAGCCAATTGAATTTAACATAGCTAAGCCTGGCTGTTTACCTATTGGATCAAACTTAAAAATGCCATTTCTTTCATCGCCATAAATCTCTATCTTTATTGGCTTCAGTGGGCCAAGAATATTAACGTATATGCCATTTGGAATTTTTACATCATTGACATAATATTTATTCTCCTCGCTCGCAAGACTGAAGTAATCACCGGCAAACTTTATCCTTTCAAGATTTACAGTTAGGCCATCAATTATGTCCTTCTTTATTTTTTCTTTTTCAAAAGTTAAAGGCATGCATTGAAGCTCAAAGCCCGTTGTTGGGGCATAAAGTGTCAAAACATCAAGAGTGTAGTTCTCAAGAAAACGACTTGAGCTTTCATAATCATAAATTGCTCGCGCTGTTTCATAAAGTTGTTTTAGCTCAGAGTCTAGAGTAAAGCTATGCTCTCTAATCAGATAGGTTGCATTTTGCTTGCTTAGCTTTAAATCAATCAGTGCCTTTCCCTCAACTTTTTTGCCTATTGCTATCTCAATCCTCACAGGCTTTTTTTCAAAGCTTATCCCGCTTGCTCTTAACACATCATCACATAGCTCAATATGTTCCATTACATATCTTGCTATCTGGCTTTCAATAAAGCTTAAGCTCGGAACTTGTTCAATTGGCTTGCCACTCGAGTCATAATAAAACCAATAAGCTATTCTCTCACCCATAAAATCGAGAGCATTGCTAAAATAAAGGCCCTCTTGAGTTTGCTCGAGCTCATATATATAGCCTCCTCGCTGCTCTGCAAGCTCAATGGCTTGTTTTGTCAAATCAGCAAGACAGCTAACATAGCTGTTTTCAATCTCTTTAATATCAGGTGGCAGCTTCGGGCCTCTTGGCTTTATTAAAAAATAGCCTGCTATTCCAGCCACAATAACTACAAGCGCAATTATAACAAAAAGCGTTATTTGCGCTTTTTGTGCTTTTGTTGCTTTTGTATGTGGTGTTTGCAACGTTTTCATGTGTTTCATCTTTGCCAATTTCTCACCCTCTTTTAAACATAAAATTTTAATTTTTTCTAACTTTTAAATTTTCACTTTTTACTTTTGCCTCACTTTTTACTTTGCTTTTGCTAGCTTTGCCTTAGTCCTTAGAAACTTTTAAATTAGAAACTTTTAAAAATGCTTAAAAATTATTTTAAGATGCAAGAAAAAGAGGGAAGAAAAGGTAAGAAAGGCAAGGCAAAAAAAGCTATTGAGCCTGTTGTTGCAACAGTCGGCTTAATTGGCATTAGTCTTGCACTTTTTGCAATTGTTTTTATATGGAGCAGGAGCTTTGTGGCTGAACAAATCACAAAGTTCGGAAGCCCAATTGAGCAGGCATGCACAAATGTTGGCTTTGATGTTGATGTCGGCCAAGGAACTGGAATAAATTTTACTGTAACAAACACTGGCAATGTCAGAATTTATAAGATCAGAGTTAAGTATATTTACGAAGGCCGTTCAGAAATTAAGGATTACTTCATAAATCCTGATGAGAGCGCTCTTGAGCCAGGTGCTACTGGAATTATTATGGAAAGCCAAAGCCCTCAGAGCATACAAAAACTTGAAATAATTCCACTATTGCTCGGCGAGGGAGTTAAAAGCAAGAATGCTTACCTTTATGCGTGTGAAGATAAAGTTCAAATAAAATACTTATAGCAAAAATAAGCATAAGTAAAAAACAAAATAAAAATGAAAAAAATAATTGAAAAAAGTGGAAAAAGAGGTGTATCGGCTTTAGTGGCTACTGTACTGCTTGTTTTAATAACGATAGCTGCGATAGGCATAATATGGGGGGCAATTTTGCCGCTTATACAGAAAGGAATAGGAACATCAAAGGAGTGCAGCTTTGATAGGCAGCTTACTATATTGGAAGAGGGCTATACTTGTTTTAATGCAAGTAGCCCAGATAACCTAACACTCATACAAATACAAAGACCACTTACTCAGTTCACATTAAGTAAAATAAAAGTAATGCTGAGTGGGGAAGGAAAAACTAGAGTATATGAGATCAACGAAACAACGACTCCGGCAATTCCACGTCCTGGCGAGTCAAATACATACTACTTTAGTGCTCCAATGAGAGTAGAGAGAGCTGAAGTAGTGCCTGTAATTAGGGCCGGAACTCAGGATATAACATGCGAAAATTTGAAGTCTAGTGTAGTGCTTAGAACTTGTGAGTAGAAGGGGGTAAAAGGGGATGAGTAAAAGGGAGCAGTAAGGAAGTGTGGGAAGAAAAGGAGAAGCGGAAGTGGAGAGAAGTGAGGAGAAGAAGAGAAGTGAGAAAGTAGGAGTTAGAAGGGAGAGAGGATAAAATAGGAAAAAAGGAGAAAAAAGAAGGAGGGAGAAAGAAGGAAGGGAAGGCAAAATAAAAAAATAAAAAGATGTTAAGAAAAACGGGAAAAGTTAAAGAAAAAAAAGTAAAAGAAAAAATAGAAAAAATAAAAGAGAAAGCAGAAAGAGCTGATATCTGGATATCAACTGTTATCTATATTTTGATAGGGCTTGCTGTGATCTCAGCTCTTCTCATTGCAACAAGGCCAAAAATAGAAGAAGCAAAAGATAGATATACAATCAATTATATGATAAATGCTCTTAATAGCTTAAATGGACTTATTCTTGATGTTAATGAAATGCCAGGCTCTGCCAGGCTTTTCGAGCTAAAGATAGCCAAGGGCGAGCTTCGGATAAAGCCTCAAGAGGATAAAGTTGAATGGCAACTTGGCACTAATTTCAAATTTTCTGAGCTAAATCAACTAATCAGCGTCGGAACAGTCAATCTTATTACAACACAAGAAGCCGGCCGATTTATAACAAAGCTTTTTTTAAATTATACTGAGCCAATAAACATAACAACAGCTATTGATGGTGAGGGCAATGAGCTTATACTAACTCAAGCTCCTACGCCATATAAAATAAGCATAAAAAATTTTGGAACCCCTCTCGGCAGTGTTAACAATACAATTCTCATTTCTGCATAGCATTTAAAAAGGCTTAAAAAAGCGTGATTTTTTATTAATTAAAAGAGGCAAAATTGTGAAAGGCAAAATTGTAAATCGAAATTGTCAAATAAGCAAAATGACAAAATCATATCCTTCAATCAATCTAAATCCGCCAATACCTCCCATTAAAAAAATTGAGGACAAAACAAAGGTAAATGTAAGATATCCACTAATTAGTCCTTATGCCTATGCCCATATTTACTGGGACGCGAAGGCCTCAGAGCTTGTTTATGAAATTGAAGAGCCACTCTTAAATGAGCAGGAAAGAAAGATACTAAAGCTAATAAGAGATGCTCTTCAGGAAGTTATAAATATAAGCTATCTAAGCGAAAAAACACAAGAGGAAATTCTTGACTATATTGATAAAGCAATCAAGCTTATTGCTGATGAACTTTCTCTAACAATTCCAGAAAAAAGCTACAGCAAGCTCTTTTACTATATCTATAGAGATTTTATTGGCTTGAATGAAATAGAGCCACTGTTAAGAGATTATTTTATAGAGGATATAGAGTGTAATGGTATTAATAGCTCAGTCTATGTAGTGCATCGTATCTATAGAAATTTGCGCACTACACTTATTTTCTATGACATGGAATATCTTGCAAGTCTTGTTGAAAAATTGGCTCAGCGATGTGGAAAATATATTAGCTATGCTAATCCCTTGCTAGATGGCACTTTACCTGATGGCTCGCGTGTGAATGCAACATACACAACAGAGATAACAACAAAAGGGCCAACATTCACAATAAGAAAATTTACAAAAATTCCTTGGAGCCCGATACAGCTTATCAGCTTTAAAACAGTAAGTCCTGAAATGATGGCATATTTTTGGCTTTTAATTCAATATAAAATGAATTTGCTTATTGCTGGGGGTACAGGAAGTGGTAAAACAAGCTTGTTAAATGCAATAACTTTTTTCATCCCGCCAGAAGCGAGGGTAGTGAGCATAGAGGATACGAGAGAGTTAAATATACCGAGAGAGAACTGGCTTCCAAGTGTAGCTAGGACTGGCTTGGGAGGAGCTGAGGAGATAGATCTTTTTACTTTACTCAAAGAGAGCTTTAGACAAAGGCCAGATTATGTTATCGTTGGAGAGGTTAGAGGAAAAGAGGCTTTTGTGCTTTTTCAGGGCATGGCATCAGGGCATCCAAGCTTAAGCACAATTCACGCTGATAGTGTTGAGGCAGTCATAAAGAGGCTTCAAACACCACCAATAAGCCTAAGCCCTACTTTGTTAAATGTACTTGATGCAATAGCAATAATGCAGCATGCTTTAGTAGGTGGTCAAGAAACGAGGAGGCTTGGGAAAATTACTGAAATAATTGAAGTAGCTGAAGATGGCACAGCCACAACGAATACTCCATTTTTCTGGGATCCTGCAGAGGACAAATTTTATTATAAAACAAAAATAAAAGTTTTTGAAAAAATCAAGGATAGATTCGGTTTGAGTAGTGAAGAGATAGAGAATGAATTTAAAGTAAGAACAAGGCTTTTGTATGAGCTTTACAAAAGAAAGATATTTGATTTTTATGAAGTGCAAAAAATAATAAACAGATATTACAAAAATCCAAAGGCTGTGATAGCCGAATTTTTGAAATAACTAAGGTTAAAAAGCTAAAATGGTTGAATGGTTAAGAGTTAAAAATGGTTAAAAAAGAGTTGCTTGAGGAACTAAAAATAAGGGAGGAATCGTTAAAGAGAATAAAGAAAATAAAGCCTGGTGAAGAGGAAGAAAAAGAAAAAATAAAAGAAGAAAAAGTAAGCTCTTTTGTTAAAATAGCAAATTTTCTTTTTAGAAAGCTATCTTTAAAGCTTCTAAGCAAGCCCTGGCTGGAAAGTTATAAAGTAAAGTTAAGAAAGGCTAGCATACCTTTGATTGCCTCAAGTTACTTAAGCTTAATTTTTTTTATTTTTTCTCTTGCACTCATCTTTTCACTCATTCTTGCTAGCATTTTATCAATAGGCTCACCTTGGCCAATTGTTTTAAGAAATGTTGCTATAGCTTTTGTTTTTAGTTTTGCCATCCTTATATTTCTCTTTGTTTATCCAAGTATTTTAATAAAGTCTGAGGAGAGAAAAATTGAAGCTGAGTTGCCATTTGCAACTCTTTATATGGCATCTATAGCCTCTGCCGGCGTACAACCAATAAAGGTGCTCGGCTTAATTGCTGAGTCAAAAGAATATAGTGCCATTGCAAGGCAACTTAAAAAGGTTACAAACCAAATAAATGTACTTGGCATGGACGTTGTAAGTGCAATAAAAGCTACAAACAAAATTATAGCCAACAAAAAACTACAAGATATACTTAATGGGCTAGCAACAAACATTGTAACTGGAGGTGATCTCAAAGCATTTCTTGAGGAGCAAGCAAAAATTGCTTTAACTGATTATAAAATAACACGAGAAAAATTTACTGAGTCAGCTGGCATTTACTCTGATATCTACACTGGCTTGCTTATTGCAGCTCCCCTCATTTTTATGCTTGTCTTAGTGCTTATTAATGCTTTTGGAGGCACAATTGCCGGCTTGACAGTGCCCATTATCTCAATAATAGGCATAGCCATTCTTGCACTCCTCAACATAATATTCATAATATATTTACAAATCGTAACACCGCCTACTTAAAGAAATAAAAGTAAAGGAAAAGTAAAAGAAAAATAAAAAAGAAAAAGCAAGAAAAGGGGCAAAAGCGAGCAAAATGAGACTAAGAAAGCCACATTACATTGCAATACTAGTCGGGCTAGGCATAATTATCCTTGACTTTATCTTTTTTTTAAAAACAAAAACATTCTTCTTTATTTTTGGACTAGCCATATTACTCAGCCTCATACCTTTTTTTATAGATTTAGTTTATGGAGCAAAGAAAGAAAAAGAAAAAGAGGAAATGTTCATCGAATTTGTCTCAGACTTAAATGAATCAGTCAAGACAGGAATTCCCATCTCAAAATCCATACTAAACATATCAAAGAGAAATTATAAAGCTCTTGATGTGCATGTAAAAAAGCTTGCAAACCAAATTATGCTAGGAATTCCTTTAAAAAAAGCTCTCGAGACTTTTGCAAGAGATTCGAGAAGCAATATTATTGCAAGAACCATAGAGTTAATAAGCCAAGCAGAGCGCGCTGGAGGCAAAATAGAGAGTATCCTCGAATCAGCTTTAGTAAATGTTCAGGAAATATCTGAAATAAAAAAGAAAAGAACTGCTGCAATTCATGGAATGGTAATGCAGGGCTATATTATTTTTTTTATTTTTTTGATCATTATGGTTTTTGTTCAGCTCAAATTTATACCTGCAGTTCTTTCAACGCTTAGTGGCTTGGAAGCGGCAGGCACTCAGGTTGGCGGTTTTGGAGCTTTTGGAGTTGGCTTAACACCAGCTACAACCGATGTAGAATTTATTAATAATTTAGTGCTTGCATTGATTCTTATGCAGGGCTTTTTTACTGGCTTTGTTATAAGTAAACTCTCAGAGGGCAAACTTTTTGCTGGCTTAAAACATTCTTTTATACTTATGGCTCTCTCCTTCTTAATTCTTGAAGGTGCAAAACTTTTTATAAAATAAAAAATAAGAAAAGTAAATAGAGATAAAGAGAAGAAGGAAAGAAAAAGTAAAGAAAAAGGAAAAATAAAAATGCAAGAAAAAAGGGGTGAAAGTAGTGAAAGTACAGGAAAAGGCATAAAAGGAATAAGTTATGTCGAAATTATAATTGCTTTTTCTGTTTTTTTATTAGGAATTGCTTTGATAGGCTACTTCTTTATTCCTTTTTTTAGGCCAGAACTAAGAACGGCTCTTGATTTAATGGAGGAGCGTTTTGAAAAAGACTTTACAATGAATGTTTCTTTCATTACTGTAGTTGTCAATAAAACAGGATGCATCAATTTTACAAGACCAGGCTTAACAGACTTTATGTTTCTTAATAGTAGCTTTGAGGCCATGGCTTTTGATGTAACAAGTAATAAAATAGTGCTCAATAGCAATGAGCAGATATTTTATTTATTGAATGGCATTAGCTCTAGCCTTGATGGCTCGGGCTGCAGCAGTTCAAATGAGGCTAAGGTTTATTTCTCTCCTGCAAGAGAGGAAAGGCTTCTTAACATGACTGCTTTGCAGCAAGCACAGCAAGAAACTTATGGTTGGCTAAGGGACAAGCTTTTGCCAGGCCTAAAACTTGATTTCAATATAACTCTTTATGATGGCCAACAAGCCTCGATCGGAAAAAGTGTGCCTAGCTTGAATGTTTTTGCAAGAGAAAAAGCCTACAAGGCCTTAATTGCTAATAAAATTGAAACAGTGAAAGTAAGATTTTATGTTTGGTAAATGGCTTGAGAAGAAAAAAGAAAAAAATGAAAGTGAAAATGAAAAAATCAATAAAAAAATTGAAAAAATCAAGGAAATCGGCCTTAAGAATAATTGAAGCCATAATAGGCTTGCTCATAATTTTGCTTGGCCTAGTTTATTTTGTCTCACAACAAACAAAGCAACTAAGCAGAAAAGAGCATGTTAAAGAGATTGCAACAATAATTCTTGATGAAATTGAAAAGAATGCCACACTCAGAAGCTATGTGCAATATAACAATATCAATGAGCTCAATAGTTCGATAGCTGCCATGCTCACTAAATTAGCCCCAAGATATGAGTTCAATTTTTGTTTAACTGCAAGCGAAAACACTTGCTTACCTATACTACCAGAAAAAAAAGATATCTATGTTAGCTCTCTGCTTATATCTTATGTTGATGGTGGCAATGTTAATGCAACAAAACTAATTCTTTTTTTATGGCCTAAATGAAAAAAGGGAATAAAAGCGTAAACAAGAAGATAGACAACAAAAAGATAGGCGAAATATTAAAAAAAGCTTATTCAAAAATTTCATTTAGCAAGGAGGAGGAGAATTTAATAGCAAGGGAAATAGAAAAGTTTCGACAAGAGATTCAAAAAAAATTTAGATATGGCAAAGTTCTTGTTGGCGGAAGCCTGGCTAAAGGCACGATACTAAAAAAGGCCCGTCTTGATGTTGATATTTTCTTAATCTTTGATAAAAAGTTTGAAAATAAGGATATAGCAGCGCTTTCCTATGATCTGCTCAAAAAAGTTACGCGACAAAAGCTCCAAATTTTGCATGGCTCGAGGGATTACTTTGTGCTCAACTATAAGAGCAAGATTGGAAATATTGCTATTGAGATAGTACCTGCACTAAATGTAAAACCCACAGAGGCTAAGAACAGCATAGACATTTCTCCACATCATGTTAATTTTATAAAGCAAGCCTTAAGTGAAAAACAAAAGCAAGAAGTAAAGCTGCTAAAAGCTTTTGTGCATTCAATTGGCTGTTATGGAGCAGAGAGTTATATAAGAGGATTTAGTGGATATAGCCTCGAGCTTCTTATTGCAAAATATGGCTCATTTATAAATTTGCTAAGGAATGCGTTAAAATGGAAAAAGGTAGCTTTGCCTATCTACATAGATATAGCAAAGCATTATGCAAGCAAGCAGGATGCACTTAAAAAAATAAATGCATCAAAGCTAAGTCCTATTTTGCTTGTTGATCCAGTTCAACCAAGCAGAAATGCTCTTGCGGCTTTGAGTAATGAATGCTTTAATAAATTCATTAATAGCTGTGAAGCTTTTTTGAAAAAGCCAAGCTTGGCTTTCTTTGAAAAAAAGTCTCTCGATAGAGAAAAACTGACAAGGAAGGCAAGGCAAAAAAAAGCAAGGCTTATTTGGATAGAGGCAAGCATGAAGGCAAAGGCTGATGTAGCAGGAGCAAAAGCACTCAAATTTTATAAAGAGATTAAGAGGCTCGTCGAAAAAAATTCCTTGCTTATTGACTCTGGCTTTGAGTTTGATGAAACTAAAAATTCTGCTAAGATTTTTTTTATGCTCAAAGAGCTGAAGTTGCTCAACATAAGAGGCCCCCCACTTAGCCTCAAAGAGGCTGTCATTAGATTTAAAGAAGCACATAAAAGCACTTTTGTGAAGGGCAAATTTATTTATGCAAAGCAAAAGCCTAAGTCCATAAACAAAGAAATTAAAAAAATTGCACAACACGAGAGCTATAAAATAAGAAGGCTTAACCTTAGCATCACTTAAATGCTTTGCATCACTTGCATACACTCAAGCGAACTTCAAGCAAGCATCAAGCAAGCATCAAAAAAGCTCCATCAAAAAAGCTCGAGAGAGCAAGCTTGAGAGGGCTCTTGTCAGAGCTCATTTCAAATAACGCTCATAATATTCTTCCTCTCTTCCAATTCTCTTTAACTTTTCACTTTCCTCCTTAACTCTTATCGCTTCTGCCCAAACATCAAATAGTGATGGAAATATCTTTATTATGTCCCTTACTGTTATAATACCAACAAGCCTCTTATTTTCAACGACAGGAAGTCTTCTCTTATACTTTTTTTTCATCTGCAAGATTGCATCATAGATATCTTTAGATGGGCTTATTGTTACAACCCTTTTTGTCATAACATCCTTAACTTTTAATCCTTCTAAAGAAGAAGGCCTTTCTGCCACAAGATGTAAAATATCCCGTTCTGTCAGAATTCCTTCTAGTTTGTCGCCTGTTCGCACAACTATCGATCCTGTCTTTGCCTTGACCATCATCTTTGCTGCCTCCACAACACTCGTTTCTGGGCTACATGCAACAAAATTTCTCGTCATTATGTCGCCTACCTTTATGTTTGTTTTCATAAAGTAACTAGCCTTTTCCTTTTTAAAAGTTTGTTTACCACTTGCCTATAACATTTCTTCCTTACTGGTTAAACGTAAAATTTTTAAAGAGTTAAAAGAAATAAAAGAATAGCAAGAAAAGAATAGCGCACTAAGAATTTTGCACTGAAATAAATTTGATAAATTTTTTAAAATGGTGGAGACTGAGAGACAACCAATTTATGTGCTGCCAGAGAATGTTTATCGGCTTATCGGCAGAGATGCACAACGCAATAACATAGCTGCTGCTCGGATAGTGGCAGATATGGTTAAATCTACTCTAGGGCCAAAGGGTATGGACAAAATGCTCGTTGATAGCTTAGGAGATGTTACAGTTACAAATGATGGCGTAACAATTCTTGAAGAAATGCATGTTGAGCATCCTGCGGCAAAAATGGTTGTTGAAATAGCAAAAACGCAAGAGGCAGAGGTTGGAGATGGTACAACTACTGCTGTAGTGCTTGCTGGCAAGCTGCTTGAGAATGCTGAAAAGCTACTTGATGAAAAGATACATCCTTCTGTAATTGTAAGGGGCTATCAAAAGGCACAGGAAAAAGCTTCAGAAATACTAAAGGAGCTTAGCATAAAAATAAGCGAGAAAGATAGAGAATTGCTAAAGAGAATAGCAATGACTGCGATGACTGGAAAAGGGGCTGAGATAGCAAAAGAAAAGCTTGCCGAGCTTGCTGTAGAAGCTATATTGCAAGTTGCAGAGTATAAAGATAAGAAGCTTATAATTGATCTTGATAACATAAAGCTTGAAAAAAGAAAGGGAAAGGGTATAGAAGATAGCGAGTTAATTAGGGGCATTTTACTTGATAAAGAAAAGGTTCATGAGGCAATGCCAAGTTATATTAAAAATGCTCGAATAGCATTAATCGATGCTGCTCTCGAGATTAAGGCTCCTGAAACAGATACAAAAATCCAAATCTCAAGCCCAGAACAGCTTCAAGCATTTTTAGATCAGGAAGAAGCAATGCTCAAAGATATGGTAGAAAGAATTAAGGCTACCAAAGCTAATGTTGTGCTATGCCAAAAAGGAATTGATGATATGGCGCAGTATTATTTGGCCAAAGCAGGCATTCTTGCTGTGAGAAGGATAAAAAAGAGTGATATGGATAAATTGGCTAAGGCAACAGGTGCAAAGATAGTAAGTAATATTAAGGAGCTTAGTGAGGCTGAACTAGGCTTTGCTCAAGAGGTCAGGGAAGTTAAGGAAGGTAATGAGACTTTTATTTATATTACGGGCTGTAAAAATCCTAAGGCTTTGACAATTGTGATTAGGGGTGGCACCGAACATGTCACGAGTGAGATTGAGAGAGCAATTAAAGATGGCTTAGGCGATATTGCCTCTGCACTCAATGAAGGTTCTGTGGTGCCGGGTGGCGGGGCTGTTGAAATAGAGCTTGCAAAGAGACTTAGAGAATATGCAAGCAAGTTTAAGGGAAGAGAGCAACTAGCCATAGAAGCATTTGCCGATGCACTTGAAGTAATACCAAGAACTCTTGCAGAGAATGCAGGCCTTGATCCAATTGATGTGCTAACTGAGTTAAAAGCAAGACATGAAAAAAATCCAAATATTGGCCTTGACTTAAGAAAAGAGGAAGGCTATATAGTTGATGCATTAAAAGCTGGAATCGTCGAGCCAACAAAAATAAAAACACAGGCCTTAAAATCAGCCACTGAAGTTACGATGATGCTGCTCAGAATAGATGACGTAATTGCGAGCAAGGGAACAGGAACAGCAAGCAGTGCAAGCAAAGGAAGTAGCATGCCAGAAGAGGTTGATTAAAAAGCGCGTTCGACGAATCGACTTGAGGGAAGAGTAAGCAGAGCAGAGGGTAAGAGAAGAAGGGCAAAGTGAATGTTGGCTAATTTTTGTTCCAATTTTTGTTCCAATTTTTGTTTTACCTTAAATTTATGCTCGTACACATTTCCATTTCTCTTGTCCTTCTTTCAATTTCATTAAATTGATTCGAGCATTCAGCCCTTATTCTCTCTCCTAGTATTCTACCTGCCTCATTAGGAGTAATTTTCTCTTTTAATAAGCCATCAACAAGATCAGGATAAGGTCCTATATTGCGATTAAAAATGCATTCAACTACCTCCCACAAAGGCCAGAAAAGAGGATAGAGCTTTTTCACTTCTTCATATGTAGCTCTTGCATCATAATGGTGGCTCTGCAAAAATTGCTTTGTTGCATTGTAATAGGGCTCAAAAAGTCTTGCTGCAGCTATTCTCGGATCAGCAGCTATTTCATAAAAAGGCCTGCCAACAGTATTAACTATTGTTGCAATATTTCTTATAAAATCGGCAATTCCTGCACTCAATAAAGAGCCCACATTAACATATGGAAGCGGAGCACTCAATAAATGCTCTAAAGCAATATTGATCTTTGCTCTCTCATAAAAACTCCATTTTTTGCTCTCCACTTCTCGCATCTCTTCAGTTAGCATGGTTGTATAAAAGTGAGAAAGGCCTGCAAGCACAATTTCTTCGAGAGGCTGAACTTGCTGAGCTTGCTCCTTTGATGGCGCATTCGATGGCACATTTGAGCGCTCAATCTGGATTAGATTACAACTTTGTCCTCTTTTCTGAAGGAAATAGCGCTTGCCTTGATAGCTGAAAGTTGTATCAAAATCTGCTCTAAGCAGGCTTGGCCATGTAAGAGACGAAAGAAGCAAAATTCCTCCGACAACCTTACTCACTTTTGCCATTTTCGTAATCAAAAACTGAAGCAATATAAAAATTTTTCGAAAAGTGAAAAAGTTAATTAAAAAAGTTTTAAAATCAAAAATTCTTCTTTATTTTATGCCCCGGTGGTGTAGTGGTTAGCATACAAGCCTGTCGAGCTTGTGGCCCGGGTTCAAATCTCGGCCGGGGCGCTTTGCACTTTTTTTAAAATGGCACTAAAAGGAATTGCTGAGCTTCCTTTGCACTATGGCAAAATGCCTGCTTGGCTTTATGCAAAAATGGTTGAGTTAGCAAGTGCAATAAGCAAGATCATTGCTTATGAATATGGCGAAAGTGAAATCTTAAAGAGACTTAGCAATCCTTTCTGGTTTCAGGCACTTGGCTGTGTGCTTGGCTTTGATTGGCATTCAAGTGGTCTAACTACAACTCTCACTGCCTCACTACGTGATGCATTTAGGAAAGCTGAAATAGGGCTATATGTTGCTGGGGGCAAAGGCAAAACAAGCAAGAAAACGCCACAACATATTAAAAACTATTGCCAAAGCCTAAATATGCCTGAATGGAAAGTAAATAAACTAGTTGCAAGTAGCAAGCTTATTGCAAAAATAGACAATGCAGTGCTCCAAGATAGCTATGAGCTTTATCATCATGTGCTCATTTTTGATGATAAGGCAAGATATGCTGTTGTGCAACAAGGCATGAACATTTTTAGCAAGTATGCCCGACGTTATCACTGGCTTTCTGAGAAGATTGATGAGCAAGGTTTTTTTAATGACAGCCACTCTGGTATAATAACTGCCTTTAGACTTGCTCGAGTTATTGATCTTTCGAGCAAAAAAAGTCATGATTCAAGAAAGGAGATTCTTGATTTGGCAAAAGAAAATCCATCGAGAATAAGAAGGCTGGTTGAACAGCTAAAGCTTCCATCAGCTCAGCTCACATTACAAAAATGGCTAAAGCAAGAGCCAACAGAGAAAGAAATAATTCAAAAAGAAGACAAAGAGAAAATAAAGAGGCTGATTATGCAAAGTGAGCATGAAATCTTTTCCATGCCAAAGAGAATTAACTATAGAGCATTCAAAAAGGCCTATGAGCAAGAGCCATCAAGTTTTGAGGCTTTGTTAGGCATAGAAGGAATGGGAAAGGCAAATTTAAGAGCTTTAGCCTTGATAAGTTCACTAATTTATGGTAAAGAGCCGAGTTGGGAAGATCCTGCAAGCTATAGCTTTGCTCACGGTGGCAAGGATGGTGTTCCTTATCCTGTAAACAAGCTGCGATATGAAAAAAGCATAGTAATGCTAAGTGATGCGATAAAAAATGCTGAGCTTGGCAAAAGAGATAAGCTTGATGCACTAAAAAGGCTGGAACGATTTATCACTTAGGCTTAACTTAAAATCTATAAAAGTTCCTCGAGCTGAGCCTTTTTGCTTTAAAAAAGGCTTTGCAAAAGCTGGTTGCTTTCTTTGCATTAAAGGGCTTACAGCTGAAAATATCAATAAATGCTCTTGAGCCATATTCATCGGCATGAATTGTTATGGAAGAAGTGACAATAAATTGAACAGCAGAATAGCCCTCTAGCCTGCCCTCCCCAAACCTCTTTATAATTGGTTTTCCAACTCTCTTCATACCAATCTCCTTACATAGCTTAACACAAAAAAGCTCAATTGCTTTTTTGCTTTTTAGTAAAGCCACATCACATCCTCTCAGATCGAGAGAAAGGAGTTGGCCCCACACCTTTCCTTTTTGCGTCATTTTGCTTGCTTATTGCTTTTTTAAAGCATTTAGGTTTTAAATTTATTTGCTTTTTACTTTTGCCTATTTTTGCTTTTACTTTTGCTTCTTTTACTTTTACTTATTTTAGCATCAAAATTTTAAAATGAATAAGCATAGCAATTTATGAAAGACATAGCGCTAGATGGACTAACATTAAGAAAATATGAAATGCCAAGCAAGGCTGACAGACGAGAAATGATTAGAAAATACTGCCTAAGTCTTGGCTTACTCCAGGAAGGAGATAGTCGAGACATAATAGTTGACATCTTGCTTGCTTTGCTCGATGCAAAAAAGCAAAGAAAGACTCTGGAAAGCATTGAACTTGCAAAGCTTGTGGAGCAAATAAGAAAAAGCTATGGGCTTGAATGTAAGGGCATATCAGAACCAAATATAAGGCGCCAACTAAAAAGGCTAAGAGATTTAATGATTGTTGAAAAGATAAAAAATAGCTATCGACTTTCTGAATTTGATAGTCTAACAAACATTACTTCTCGAATTTTTTCTATAAAATTGAAAAGCATAAGTGAGAGAATTTTAGAATATGCAAGAACAATCGATGCAATTGAAGACAAGAGTGAATAAAAATTAAGATAGAGTTAAAAATGAGTACAATAAATATAGTTGTTGAAGGCTATGGCTGTTCTGCCAATCAAAATGACTTAGAGCTTCTCGTCGGTGCTCTCGAGAAAGCTGGCTGCAATGTAATTATTGGAGATGCAACAAAGCAAGCTGATATTGCAATAATTAATACATGCATAGTTAAGGGGCCAACAGTAAAAAGGATGGAAAGAAGGATAGCTGATATTCTAAAAGTAAATCAAAAGCTCATTGTTGCTGGTTGCATGAGCCTTTTTGCTGATCGGATTAGGCAAATAAAGCAAAAAATAGAGCAAGCTCATGGAAAGCGCTATGTTAGCATAATCAACACAAATTCAGCCTTACTTAATATAAAGCAAATAATATCTAAACTTCTCGAAGGAAAAGAGACAGTAGAGAATGAAACAGGCTCTCTAGCACCAAAGCTGATGGTGCCAAAAAGAAGGCTCAACAAAATTATTGGCATAAGTCAAATAGGAATAGGTTGTGCCTCAAACTGCAGCTTTTGTGTTACCAAGCTTGTTAAAGGACAAATAAGAAGTTATCCTATTGAGCTGATTGTAAAAAATGTTTGTCAGGATTTAAGGGAAGGTTGCAAGGAAATATGGCTTACAGCGACTGATTTAAGCTGCTATGGACTTGATAAGGGCAAACTAGCACTTCCTGACTTGCTCAAAGAGCTTTTTAAATTAAAAGGCAGGTTCTGGATAAGACTTGGGATGATGAACCCAACTTACTTAAAACAATTTTCAGACGAGCTCTTTGATTGCTATAATGATGAGAAGCTATTTAAGTTCCTACATATTCCGCTTCAATCGGGAAGTAATGAAGTACTTGCTGAGATGGCAAGAGGTTATAGTGTTGATGATTGGTTAGAGCTTGTGCTCGAATTTAGAAAAAGATTTCCTAATGGCGTTATAGCAACCGATATTATAACAGGCTTCTATAATGAGACAGAGCAAGCATTCAATGAAACGTTAGAAGTGATAAAAAAGGCTAGACCAGATGTGCTACACATAAGTCGATTTTGGCCGATGCCAGGCACTCAAGCCTATAAGAAAATACAAAAGCTAAGTAAGGAACAATTAAAGGAGCTATTTGAAAATGCAAAATCTCGCTCAAAGTTGCTTCATACTTTGCATAGAAAAATTGCTCTCGAGAGAAATAGTGCTTTTATAGGAAAAGAGCTAGAAGTGTTGATTGAGCAAAAGGGCTATCCAGGAAGTTATCTTGCAAGAGATCAAAATTACAGGCTAGTAGCAATCAAAACTGATACAACCAAAACTGATACAACGGACACAACAGATACTAACTTCCGACCTGGTAATTTTTACAAATTAAAAATAAAAGCAGCCTGTTCTAATTTTTTAATTGCTTAATGTGCCTGCGTGCGCCTACGCATGCATGTTCTGCTAAGCGCAAATGCATAAACACAAAACTGGACAAAAAATCAACAAAATAAGCTATCTCTTTGATAAACTTCTCTCAACAAACTTCCCCCCAACAAATCCTGCTTTTATAAGCTATGCCTCTTACTTCTTTTGCTTTTCGCTTTTTGCTTTTCGCTCTTTTCTTGCTGCCTTTTCGCTCTTTTCTTTTACCTCTCTTCCTGCTTTCTGCTCTTACCCCTATTTTTACCTCTTTTTTTCTCTCTTACTCGAGCTTTATCTTAGACATGCTCGGCGCGTTTTTCCAACTTTCCTCAAACATCTTACGCAGCGCATTTATAAAGAACTCTGAGTTTATCCACACCCCAAGATCGTAGTTAGGATGTATTTCTGCATCATCAAGCAACATAAACACTATTGCCTTGCCATCAACCATAACAAATCTTGCATTTATTGGTAAATTTCTAACCTCTGCAAATTTTGCTACTTCTTTAGCTATTTTTGCTGTGGTGCTTTTTGTTATTGGTACCCCTATCTTTATTTTAACTCCTTTTTTTGCTATCTTCTCTAAAGTAGGCTTAAGCGAATCAATTTTTCTTTCAAAGCCATTTTCAGTAGTCACAAGAACAACCTCTTTTTGTGCTTTTGCGATAATTGAATCGATGTGATTAACTATATTATATCTTCCCCTCAGTGCCCCACTTAACTCGTGAGGCTCAACATACTTTGTGCCCTTCGCATAAAGTGCCTCAAGCTGATCCATTAGCTCTGAATTCCTTATTTCATCCAACACTTTACCTTTTTCTTTTGCCATTTCGATGAAATTTTTCTTTGCTCTATCTATGACTTCTGAAGGCTTTAGGGCCATGAATTTTATTGGCTTACCAAGCTTCATTATTACAAATCCCTTCTTTTCTAGACTCTCTAGTATATCATAAGTTCTGCTTCTTGGCACACCACTCATATTACTAAGCTCGCCTGCTGTACTAACATGTCTGGAGAGCAAAGCAGTCCATATTTTAACTTCATAAAGATTTAAGCCAAAGATTTCTCTAAGCCTGCTCAAAAAATCATCTCTCAGCACCATTCTTCCTTTCTATTATTTTAATTTAAACCTTATAGATTATCTATTTAAAAAGCTTTTGTTTCCTTATTTCTACCAAGTGAGGAAAAAAATAGGAAAGAAATAGAAATAAAAAGAAATAGAAAAGAAAAGGAAAAACAAAAGAAAAAAATTAAAAGAAAAAAACATGAGTAAAGAATGAATTTCCAGGAAGGCTTAGTTAGTGATTTGATAGAAAAAGATGATGCAAGCTGGCAGTATATACTGCTTGAGCTTGTAAAAAGCAATCAAATTAATCCCTGGGACATTGATATAATAGCCCTAACAAATAGCTTTCTAGGCAAGATAGAAGAATTAGATAAGGCCGGGCTTTTTATTTCCTCCAAGGTCTTGCTTGTAGCAGCTTTACTTTTAAAGTTAAAGACAGAACTTTTGCTGAGCAGTTTAATAAAAAAAGAAGAAAAAGTAAAGAAGGAACAAGAGCTAGCCTTTAATGCCTTAAATATTGACTATGCCTCAGAGCTTCTGCCAAGAATACCTCTCGCTAGAGAAAGAAAAATCACTCTAGCTGAACTTGTTCAAGCACTAAAAAGTGCAATAAAAACTGAAGAAAGAAGGATTAGAAGAAAAATTTATTTTAGTGATAGCAGCTTAAGCTTTGTAATCCCAAAAAAAAGAATAAGTTGGTTCGTAAAAATTAAGGAAGTCTACGCCAGGCTCATTGAATTTTTTAAAAAAAATGGCACAGAGGTTGTATTTTTTTCTCAGCTTTTAAAGACAAATGAAAAAGAAGAGAAAGTAACTCTCTTTGTTCCCTTGCTTCATCTTGATTTTCAAAATAAAATTGCAATTCGACAAGAAAGCTTCCTCTCTGACATAGAAATAAGACTGAACAAAAGCAAAAGCAGGCAATAAGCTTAATAAAAACTACTAAAAAGCGCTAAAAAAAGATTTAAATTTTTTATTCCTATTTTATTGTGCAGTTTTTTGCGGGGGTGCCGGAGCCAGGTCAAACGGGCAGGACTTAAGATCCTGTGGCTTAGTGCCTGCGAAGGTTCAAATCCTTCCCCCCGCATCAACAAAATTTTTAAATAGAGTAACTATAGAATAAGCACAAAATGCGACCGTTCTATATAGCATCTAAGGAAAGAAGCATTGATGAAATTATTGAGGAAG
>JAWBVE010000004.1:0-76258 GCA_038840695.1 Candidatus Pacearchaeota archaeon | reverse complement strand
AATACATAAAATTTGGACAATCAAATCTAGTGTCATGAATTGTTATTACTGTTGGTTTATATTTTGTTGCTTCAAAAATAACTGAAGGGGAAAGCCTAGAAAAAACATTATGAAAATGAATAATATCTGGGTCTTCGATTTTAATAATTTCTTTCATCTTTCTCCTAGCATAAATATTCCAAAATCTCGATATAGCATATTTAAATTTTCTATCAGGATACATTTTGGAATAATATTGTTTTTTTATATAACTAAAATTTTCTTGCTTCTTTGGTTCTTCAGATAAAGTTATTATTTCACATTCTTTTTCATTTAATGATTTACTTAAATTATGAAAATATGTTTCTGCTCCTCCTATAAATTCTATCATATCATTCACCATTAAAATTTTCATTTTTTAAAACTAAATTTTACCATTTAAAGTTTTTAAATTAGCTTTTTTAAAAATTCTATCGATAGCTTCTTTAACTTTTTCCACTTTTATAGCTTTAAGACATTTTCCACAAGGCTTGTTATTTAATTTGATGTTTGCCTTCATAAGCTGAAAAGCTTTTTTATCCATCTCAAAGCAATAAACTTTTGCTCCTTTACTTCTGCAATAAATTCCATACTCACCAGCAGTCGCACCAACATCTAAAACAATGTCATTTTCGCTCGGTTCAAAATAACTATAAACTTTATCGAAAAAAATTTCTTTTAAAGATCCCGGATAAAAGTTGCACCATTCATTTATGAAATTAAGATTAAATACTTTTCCTGACAACTCATCTTTTATTTTAATTCTCCAATTTTTTAAACTTGTAAATCTTAGTGGATAAGAAAACAATGTAAACAAAGATGCAACAATTCCTCGACTTTTAACTTCTTTTATTATGTTTATTGCCATTCTCTTTCCCAACATTAAAAATTAATTCATCTATTTTTCTGGCAAACTCTTTTGGTGAAAGATTGATGCTTTTAATAAAATCTTTGTTTTTTAATCCCTTTCGTATATAATAATCTTTATTTTTTATAAACTTTTTAAGTGCTTTATAAATCTCTTTTACAACTTTTTCTGCATCACATCTTTCCTTTATCCAAATTACTGAAGGAGCTTTTTTTATAAGGTCAACATAGCCCCCTTTATCAACAGCCATTAAAGTCTTTCCTGCAGATAAAACTTCGAAAGGAGCTATACCAAAATCTTCTTCAAAGCCAAGAAAGAAACAAGCCAATGCTTTAGAATAAAGTTCTTTAAGTCTTTCATCGTCAATATTTGTTTCTATCTCTATATTTTTTGTTTTTTTTGCTTTTTCCTTTATTATTTCGAAATTATCTGATGGAAAACCAGCAAGAATTAATTTATATTCTGGATATTCTTTAACAAATTTTGCCCATGCATCAATCAAAACATCTTGTCTTTTGTGAATTGAAAATCGAGAAGCATATAAAAAGTAATTTTCTGGTTTTCTGGTTTTTATTTTTCCTAAACTTATAGGAGGATAAACAACATAAATTTTTTTATTTTTTATTAAATTTCTCTCTTTTGCCCTTTGTAAAGTTAATTTGGAATCAAATATCGCAACATCGATTCTTTTCCATGCATTTTTTTCTAATTTTCTATAAAAATTTATCTTTATCAAGTATATAAGTTTCATTAAAGGATTTTTACACCTATATTTTAAATTCCATTTTACTAAATTTTTCGAGGCAGCAGTTCTTAATGTAGTATAAACATAAGCTATTGTTTTTTTAGGTTTATAATTGGTAAAAGTAATAAATTCTGTATAGCCAGCTGTAGATATTATAAATACGTCGTATTTTTCTAAAGGAATTTTCGTAAAAAATGGTAACAAAAATAAAGAAACTAAGCGCAAAAAATAACTTCTTGACTTTGATAACTTATTAATGGGAGTATTTATAATATGAATTTTAAAATTTTTGAATTCTTCATATGTTTTTTTGGGTTCATAAACCCATGTATATAAATCTACATTATGCTGCGTATGTTTAATAAATTCTAAAATAACTCGCTCACCACCTCCTTTACAAGTAATCGCAGGATGAAATAAAGCTATTCTCATTTTGTGCTTTCTATTCTTTGCCAGATTTTTTTAAAAGATTTTTTTCTATAAATAAACCAATAAGCCTTTAGCCATGCTATCAAATAAATAAAAATTATAAGAAGCATTTTAAATATTTTTTTTATTCCATAAGTTTTCACTACGTCTTTTATACTTAGAGAAATTTCTTCTTTAAGAGACCTTCCTTTAAAAGAAAAAAATTGTTTTAACTGCAAAATACCTGCTCTTGTTCTTGCTTTTTGTTTTATAAAATCAGAAATTGTACGAGGAAATTTCACAAATACTTTTGCTTTTGGCTCATAATTTATTTTGTATCCTTTAGAATATATTAAATAGCCAATTACAGCATCGTCGGCTAAAGAATTTGGAGGAATTTGTTTAATTAAGTTATTCTTTATAGCATATAAATATCCTGTAGGATGCCACAACTTTTTTTCTTTAGCTTGGCTTTTTCTTAATTTATCGAAAAGTTTTTCACTCAATTTTGCCCATTCATAAAATAAATGACCTTTTTTTATTTGATAAATTACTTTTCCACTTACGCATCCCACCTCCTTATTACTAAAATGTTTGATCAAATGATAGATAGAATTTTTTCCTAAAAATAAATCCCCATCTGTTAATACTAAAATATCCCCTCTAGCAATCTTAAAAATTAAATTAAGTGCTATAGGCTTTCCTTTTCCAGGATCTTGAACAATTTTTATTTGTTTATATTTATTTTGATATTTTTTTACTACATCTAATGTCCTTTTGTCAGGAGCAGCTACTATAATTTCATATGAGAAAGGAATTCTTTGAGAAAGGATAGAATCTAAACATTTACCTATTACTTTTTCTTCTTTATAAGCTGTAATTCCTATTGTTATCATTTTATTATACCAATTTTTTTATAAAAGGAAATATATTTTTGAACAATCAGTTCTTCATCAAATTTTTTTATTACAATTTTTCGACTATTTTTACCCATTTTTATTCTTAACTTTTCATTTTTTAATAATTTTTTTATAGCTTTACTTAGCTTTATGGGATCTTTAGGTGGGATTAAGTAGCCATTTACCCCATTCTTTATAATTGCTTTATTAGCTTCGATGTTGGTAGCAATTAATGGTAATCCGCATGCCGCTGCTTCTAAAAGAATTCTTGGGGTACCTTCTAAATAGTATGTAGGAAGTACTACTACACTTACTTTATTCAATAGGAAAGGCATTCGTTCATAAGGATAGTCTCCTATCCATTTAACTGCGCCTTCTTTTTCCCACTCTTTAAGCTGTTTTAAAGAGATACTATTTGGATTACCAGGATCTATATTTCCTGCAATTAAAAAGTTTGCATTTATTTTTTCTTTTTTAAGCAATTTTGCAGCTTCGACAAATTCTTCTATTCCTTTTTCTTTGATCAATCTTGCAGCAAAGAGTACATTTAATTTTTTATTTTTTCTTTTTGCTCGAAGAAATGGATGAAATTTTTTAGTGTTTACTCCTTCATATATTATAGTCGCTTTCGATTTTTCAACTAGATTATGTTTCATAAAAAAATTTAAATCATGTTTATTAAGAAAAATGGCAAATATATTCTTTTTTAACATTTTCATTAGATGGAATACAACTTTCTGAACAATCTTTGCTTTTTTTTCATTTGAAAATAAAAAGCCCAATCCAGTCCATGTATTGATGATATAAGGTATGCGCGCTAAACGAGCAGCAATAGGCCCATAGACATTCGGTTTGGTAGTAAAATGATGAACTGCTAACGGCTGCTCTTTTTTGTATATTTTTACCAATTCTAGAATACTCTTAAATTCCTGAATTGGATTTAAACTTTCTCTTTTCAAGTTCCATAAAATAACTTGATACCCTTTTTTTTGTATTTTTTTAATATCTTTTCCTGGCGGGCAAACTGCCATTACTTCTATATTTTTTTCTCTAAGTTTATTTGCAAATGAGAGACGAAGCTTATAAAGAAAGGTATCTAAATTAGCAACGAATAACACTTTAGGCCGAATGAATTTTTGTACCATATTAAAAGTTTACCATAGAGCAAATGGCAAATCACTAACTGTGCTTAAATATCTTTTTGCCTTTTCTTCAGGCACTTCAAAGCCTTCAGGATAATTCACCTTAAAAATTTTAATAGGCCCAAGCAATGAGCCTCTAAACAAAATTATATCATTATTCAAGCTAACTTGCTGCTTAAGCTGCTCGACTATTAAATCATCTTGCTTATGAGCAAGGACAATGCTATCATTAAAAGTTTCATTAAGCAAGTAAAGCCTTGCAAACAAGCCTCTTGCAACTTTTGGGCTTAGCCATAGTGCTGCTCCCATATTATTTATTTTAGCTCCGTCGAAATATGGAATAATATAAAGTATCCCTTCTATGCCTTCTTTGAAGTCATAGAGCTTGTTATTATAATAGAGGTATCGCAAAGGAAGTGAATAGCCCTGGCCTCTATAAACAATTATAATTGTTGGCTGCTCTAGCAAGCCTTGCTCTATCTTAAGCTTGAAGCCAGCAATTCCTGCAATACTTGAAAATCCTGGAAAGATGGTTTCATTTACAATCCAATCTTCATCAAGCAATGAGCCGCCAACAAAAGTATAAGTTGTTGAATTTCGCTTTTCTTCAGTGAGCCTTTCATCCATGATAAAAGTTGGTATATAACTATATCTATCTTTGCCACTTGCATCAGAACCTATGCTGCTATAAGCAGCATATTTGCCTATGTCAGTAGGATCGAGAAGCAGATATGAAACATTATGTGCTTTCATAAATTGTAAAGCAGTAATTGGCTCTGGAGTTGTTAAAACTTCTCTACCCATTAAATGATTCCAAAAGCTTACAGGGTGGCCTCCATCAACAACAGTTGCTCTCTCGCCAATTGTTTGAACCCAATAGCCATAATCCCACCAATGTGTAAAGATAGCGTCTTTAGAAGTATTTTCTCTAACCCAGGCCATTGCTTTTTGCCATTGTTGATAATAGCCAGATGGAATTGTCCATCTTGCTTCTTGCTTAGTTGCTTTTGTAAAATTTACGAAAGCAAAAATTAAGGCAAAAACAATTAAAATAACAATAACATACCAGGCATATTTCTTTAACTCATCCTTTGATTTTGTATAATCAATAGCTTTAATTGACAAATAAGAAGAAGCGATGATTAGGGCTGGGCTTATTATAAAGAAAAGCCTGATTGCTCCTCGCATGCTTACAATCATCCAAAATATAAAAGCAAGGAGCAAGAGATAGGTAAAGTCTATGTGCTTGAAATCATCAAGCATCTTATCATCACCTTTTCGATATGCAACAATGTAAGTTGCAACAAGATAAATTCCAAAAATTATTAAGCCACTAAAGTACAGCAACTTAGAAATAAAGTTTTCGCCATTAAGCATGCTTGAAGGTGATATTCTTGAGAAAATGAAAGTTAAGATAAAAACAAGAAATAAAAAATTAAGCCAGAATTTTTGTTTTTTGTCAAAGTGGCTTGTGGCATTATAAAACAAAATTAAAGTGCCTAAAAAGAAAATCCAAAAGAGCCAGCCAAAGTTTGCAAAGACCTCAACAAAATAAGGAGCCTTGTTCTCTGCAACAGTCAAGCCAATTCTGCCTCTACCAAAAGGATAAAGCAAGCCTTCAATTACTCGAGAAGGAATTTTTATTAAGGTTAAAGGGCTTGCAATCAGCAATAACAAAATTCCAAGCAAAACTGCAATGATAATGCTAATTATGCTCTCAGGAAGCTTTGCTTTTTTCTTTATTTTTTCATGCGCCTTTATTTTCCAGAGTACAGCATCGATAATCAATAGACAAAGCATTGCTGTTGCTAAGCCTGTATCTGTCAAAGAGGTTAAAGTTACTTTTATTCCAGCTTTTGCAATTGAAAAAAGCAAAGCAGGAATAAGCCATGATGCAAAAATAACGAGATTTTTCTTTCTATCTTTTTGAAATAGGAAAAGAAGAAAAGTTGCTAAGCTAAAAGTCATGAAGATATAGCGAAAGCCGCCCCATGTATAAATCATTAGACCAGTAAAAATGCCTGCAAGAATGCTATAAGCTATTTGCTTTTTTAACTTAAAGCTTTGCCATGCAAGTGTAAAAAATAAAAAAGCTGACCAAAACCAAAGCATACCTAGACTTTCAATTTCAGGAATTCCTGCAGTTGTTCTATGCAACATTTCAGGAATGACTGCATAGAAAGCAGTTGCAATTAAAGCAATTGTGCTTGCTTTGTTCTTTGTTGTTATAGACTTAAAGACTTGTCTGACAAACAAAAAGAAAACAATTAAAGTTAGTGAGAAAAAAATAACAGGAGCTATTATTGCTGCAAACTCAATGCTAGCTGTTGGTGGCTCGAAAAAAATGTCTAAAAGCTTATAAAGGCCAACAATTGCCCATGGCATCAGATTAGTTTTTGCATAATTACCTGCTCCAAGAGGAGCTGCTCTCATCATGTCAGGATCTTGTAGCTTGCCTGCAACAATTTCACGAGCATGCCGCAAATAGAGAAAAGGGTCAAGGTCAGGACCAAGAGTATAATTGCCCGTCGTGACATCTTTTAGATAAGGAATGTTTTGTGTGCGCAGATAAATTGTAAATGCAATAATCAAAGCTAGGAGCAAGATAACAAACCACTTGCTTTTAGTAAAGCTAAAAAAATTGCTAACTCTGCTAGCTCTTAGCGCCTTCTTTTCTTTCTTCTCTTTCTTTTCTTTTTCTCTCTCTTTTAGTTCTTCCTTTAACTTTTTTATTTCAACATAGCCCTCACTGCTTTCACTGCCTTTCTTTTCACTTTCTCCTTCCCCCCTCTCTTCCTTTTCTTCTTCTTTATCTTTTTCTTCTTTATTTTCTTCCTCCCCTTTTCCTTCTCCTTCTTCTCCTTTTTCTACCTCTTTTTCTTCCATCTTTTTCTCTTCAATTTTTAATTTTCACATTTTATATTTTAAATGCTTAGGCTTAAAAAAGCTAACACAACAAAAACAAGTTCAAAAGCATAGAGGCTGAGCACAACATCTAGCTCAGTTGTTTTTTTCTTAATTTTATTGAGTAAAGCTAATGCTGCATGTGTTAAGCTATAAATTTTTTTGTAGGGCTTTGTTAGGCCGAGCTCACTCTGCTTTGCGAAGTTTTCAGCTTTAAAATTGCTTCTTGCCTTTAGAATGCCTTCTATAATGAAAGGAATAAATAAAATTACTGCAGCCCTTTCCATATTGCCAAGAATTGCAAAGCAAGCTATCAATGAGCCTAAACCAAGCGTCAAGCCATTGCCAGGAAAAACTTTTGCAGGATACCAGTTATAAATTAAAAATGCTATTAAGGAAAGCACGATTATGCCTGCAATCATTGCAAGCCATGGCTGACCTGTTATCAATGAAATTACGCCGAGAGAAGCAAAAATAATTACCCCCAGTCCTGCTTCCAAGCCATTATAGCCAGCAAGCATGTTATAGCCATTTGTTGCTCCGATTATGCCAAGAGGCACTAGCAAGAGAGGATAAAGCAAGCCAAAATTGATCGAGCCGAGAAAAGGCAAGGACATTGTTGAATGCCCTGCATTAATAACAGCAAGAGGAATAGCAATTGGAATACTAAGCATTAGCTTTTTCCATCCAGAAATGCCCTTCTTCCAACCGAGAATATCGTCAACAAAACCTATAAAACATGCAAGAAGTAAAGTAATTATTAATGCCTCCACTTCTAGCAAATGACTTTCTGTTTTTAGAATAAAAGTTTTAAAGAAAATGTAAAGAAGTAAGGTTAGCACAATTGTCATAACAACGGCAATGCCGCCAGCTTCTGGAATGAGAGGCTGCTTCCCTGCCTTGCCTGGCTTGCCCGGCTGGCTCGGCTTGTTCATATCTTTTCCAACAAGTCCCTGCCGCTTTGCCACATTTATCCACTTTTTTGTAAGCCACAGACAAACAAAAAATGCAACCACAAAATGCAAAAGTGCAATCAAGATTTCACTACTCATATGCCTAAAATTGCCTTCGCTTTACTTTTATTTTTTTTACTTTTACTTTTTCTACTTTTTATTTCTATTTGATTTGCTTTTATTCGATTTTACTTAACGAAAGAATTCTTTTTATATCTTTTGGTTAGTCAATGCTATTGCAAATCGCCATCGCCATTGCATGCAGAGCAATCAAGCGGCAACAACGGTAGCAAAAAGAATTGCAATTATGCTCATGAGCTTTATTAAAATGTTCAGACTTGGCCCGCTTGTATCTTTTAAAGGATCTCCGACTGTGTCGCCGACAACTGCTGCTTTATGAGCCTGACTTCCTTTGCCTCCAAAGTTGCCTGCTTCGATATATTTTTTGGCATTATCCCAGGCGCCTCCTGCATTTGCCATGAAAATTGCAAGTATAAAGCCACTAGCTATGCTACCAACAAGTAATCCGCCAAGAGATTCAAGGCCTAATATAAGGCCTACTAAAATAGGAACTAAAATTGCTAAAAGGCTTGGACCAATCATATATTTTAGTGCTGCCTTCGTCGTAATTCCTATAACTCTATTATAATCTGGCTTTTTTCTTCCTCTGACAATTTCTTTGTCCTTCCATTGTGCTCTAACTTCTTCAACCACTTTGAATGCTGCTTTTCCAACAGCCTGCATTGTAAAGCTACTAAACAAGAAAGGCATTAAAGCACCTATCAACAAACCAACAACAACCATTGATTTACTAACATTTATGGCATTAAGGCCTGTGATTGCATTAAAGCTCGCAAATAATGCTAAAGCAGTTAGTGCAGCACTTCCGATAGCAAAACCTTTGCCAATTGCCGCTGTCGTATTACCTACAGCATCAAGCTGCTCTGCACGCTCCCTAACATTCTTGCCAAGCTTCGCCATCTCTGCTATTCCTGCAGCATTATCTGCTATTGGCCCATAACAATCTGTTGCCAAGATTATTGCCAATATAGCGAGCATGCCGACTCCTGCAAGTGCTATGCCATAAAGCCCGGCTACAAGGAATGCTATTATTATTGCTGCTGAAATAATCAAGATAGGCCAGACAGTTGATTGCATTGCAACAGCCATTCCAGTAATGATATTTGTTCCAGTTCCTGTTGTGCTCGCTTTTGCTATTTTCCTTGTCGGCGAATAATCATAGCTAGTATAGAGCTGTGTAATCAAGCCAATAAGCAAACCTGAAATTAAGCCTGCAAGCAATGCAAAGTAAACCTTTAAGCCAAGCAAGAAATATGTTATTAAAAAGCTTAAAATTATGAATGCAATTCCTGCCGCGAGCACGCCTTTGTTCATTGCGCTTCCTGGACTTTCACCTTCCTTAAGTTTAATACTTGAAAAAATGACAACACCAAAGATACTTGCTATAATTCCGCTTGCAGCAATTAATAAAGGCAAGGCAACTGCCTTAACATTAATCAAAACACCAAGCACCATTGCAGCTATAATACTATTTACATAACTCTCAAAGAGATCAGCACCCATTCCAGCTATATCACCAACATTATCTCCAACATTATCTGCAATCACTGCAGGATTGCGAGGATCATCTTCAGGAATGCCAGCCTCAACCTTGCCAACAAGATCTGCACCAACATCAGCTGCTTTTGTATAAATCCCACCACCAACTCTCGCAAATAACGCTATACTACTAGCTCCAAAACCAAAGCCATAAATTATTGCTGGATCTTTGAAGATTAAATAAAAAATAGAAATCCCGAGCAAGCCAAGACCAACAACACAAAAGCCCATCACAGAGCCCGCAGAAAATGCCACTTTCAAGCCAGAGCCAATGCTTTTTTTACAGGCATTTGCTGTTTTTGCATTTGCACTCGTTGCAACTCGCATTCCGATATTTCCTGCAAGGGCAGAGAAGAAAGCGCCAACAACAAAGGTTATAGCTAGTTTATAAGCAAAAATGCTAAGTATTGCACCAACAATAACAATAAAAAAGGCCAGCACGATATACTCTTTATTTAAAAAAGTAATTGCGCCTCGCTGTATTGCATTGGAAATTTCCTTCATCTCCTTGCTTCCTGAAGCAAATCTTGAAGTTGTAATTGCTTGATAAATTGCAAAGGCAAGGCCTATCAATGCTACCACCAAAGACAAAATAATTGGCAAGACTGCCATCTTTTTTGTTTTTTTGATTCTGATTTATTGTTTGTTGCTGTCTTAATTTGGTTTTAATTCATTGTTTTAATTTTAATATTTAAAAATTTTTTGATTTTTTGTTAAGCCTTTATCCTAGCACCATTGTACACAAGTTATTAATGCATTTCAACTTAAAAGCGCCATGAATTCCTGTGCAAAAGTCTTGGCACTGCATTGAAGTATCAATATAGACCTTGTTCCCATAAGCACATTGCTTAGTCTCTCTATCCACTCCACAAGCACAGTCAGAATCTGTCTCGCAAAATTTTTTTTCTCTTAGCGTTTCTTGCATTTCTTGCATTTCCTCCTGCGTTTCTTTCTGCATTTCAGCTTCTTGAGATTGAGAAGCTGATGTTTGCTTACCAATTTTAAAAACAAAAGAACTAAAAATAATTAATGCAAAAATAATTAAAATAATTAAAGCAAGCATAATAAGCAAGACAAAAGCCAATTTTTTCTTCATTTTGTTTAGCTATTATATTAATTTAATCCATTATATTTAATCCATTTATAAATGCTTTCCTTCTCTTTTCCCTTCATGCTATGGCCGAGCCTGCTTCAATTACATCAACATTTAAATCAATCGCCTTACCTAATGCTACTCCAATGGTTCGCCCTTTGCCTCATCTCTCAAAGTTGTTTATTTGTTCTGGTTTATTCTAGTTTTAGCGAAAAATAACAACAATTAAAGCAACAACGGGCTCACAAAAACTTCGAGGAAAGCGGCTAAGATGAGAATTAAGACGGCAATTATTATTAAATCAAGGCTATCCTGCAGGATTATCCAAAAATTCTCATTTTTATAATCGTGCCTTATGATTGCCATGCTAATTATGCCTCCTGCCAAGCCCGCAACAAAATAGCCTGCTATCTCTGGCAAACCATGAAGCATGTAGTGGCTAAAAGCAAGGCCAAAATTTCTTGCTTTCGCGAGAGAGCTTATTGCTATTGCTATGACGCTTGCATTCCAAGCAAGAATAAAAATTGCTCCTGCACCAAAGATAAAGCTAAAGATAATGACAAAGAGCAGGACATAAAGATTATTCATAAAAATTCCGAAAAATCTGTTCATTGCATTTTCAAAGCTTATTGATCTGCTTGGTCTTTCAAGTTTTCCTTCTGGCAAGTAATCTACGCATGTTTTAATATCATATGGCATGTTTATACTACAATAAGTATGTATCTGACTTTCAAAATTAACTTTTGTATAGCTTGAAGGAAGCAATAAAGCCAATGCAACAAAGCCTATAAGCATGCCAAGAAAAAGAAATATCAAAGCTAGAAGGGCTCTTCCATGCTCTTTTAAAATTTCTCTTTCTTTTTTTAAAGTAAGATCTTCTCTTTCTTCGTAAGCAAAAAGATAAAAAACAAAAGGAATACAAAGCATTACTGTAAATAGGATTATCATCATGCTTGCATAGTTCTTGAAGACAGGATTTTTTATAAAGACAAGATCAACAAGGCCTAGAGCAATTGCACTATAGAGTAGGCCTATAAAAAACATTTCCCACGGCCTCTTTTCAGCTTTTTTCGGGTTGATTAAAAATTCAAACATAATAAAAAATTGAAAGGTATTTTAAAAATTTATTGAGTCAAAATAGCGAATTAGCTTGGGAAAACATAAAACCATAAGAGCCTTGCTCTGGCCGGATTACTTTCTCACTCTCCAGTCAGAGATTTTTCTATAGCAACAACTCTCTTGAGCTTTGCTTCTCTCTCTTTGCCAATTATGCCTGCCTTAATAAAATCTGCCTGCCAGCCAACTGCAAGATCTGCTATGAAATCATCCTCTGTTTCGCCGCTTCGATGGCTTATTATCGTTTTTAGGCCTGCGCGCCTTGCAAGATCAAAAGCCTGCTTTGTTGCAATCAAGCTTCCTGCCTGATTTGGCTTTATTATTACTCCCTTTATAGCCTTGCATGCTATTGCCTTCTTTATAATTTCTGCATTAGTGCAAGTCAAGTCATCCCCTACAATTAGGCATTTTGTAAGTGCCGATAGCTTTGAAAAACTTTTAAAGTCATCTTCATGGAAAGGATCTTCAACATAAAATAAGCCATGCTTTTTTATTAATTCACTTATATAGTCAAGCTGGGCCGATGCTGAAAGAATGGCTGGCCTGATAGACTTAGCAGGCTTGGTGAGCTCAACTGGCTGGACTGGCTGGGCTGGCTGGGCAGGCCTGGCAGGCTTTGAGTAATAATATGCATTTTTGCTTTTGCTATAAAAGCTTGTAGCCGCTATGTCTACGCCAAGCTCTAGCTTTATGCCAAAGCTTTCTTTTATGCTTTCCCTAACTTCTTCAAGAATAGAGAGGGCTTCTTCATTGCTAAAAGGCCCAAAAAGAGCATTTTCAATAGTCAAGCCAGTCAACTTTCCTTTTTTTTGCAAAAACTCTTTTGCCCTTTTATAAGCCTCTCGATTAATAAAAACTGCCTCAAAAAATTTTTTTGTTCTTGGTGTAAGCAAAAATTCCTGAAATTCTGGCTTTTCGCTTTCCTTAATGTGCTTTCCTCCTCCAATGCAATTGCCAAGAGGTAAGGGCATTTTTGGCTTTGCTTTTGCCCTGCTTTCAAGCAATTGCCATGTCTCTAGCTCATTGGCTTTTGCAATAGCTTTTAGCATAGCTGCCTCGAGAGCATAAACTGCATTCCCGCCGAAAATCCGATAATCAGAACTGCTATCATATTTCCTAATAATTTCCTCTATCTTTGCCAAATCTTCGAAGCTCTCAAACTTAAGCCCCTTACTCAATATCTCGGCCCCAACTTTATTCACTAACTCTATGCTATAATCTACGCCTTTCCTAGAGAAATCGATAACCTCTTTTTTCCCTCGAGAAGTGCCATTAGGCGCACTTGCACTCACGCTAGTACTATTAAAGTTTATGGTAACTTCTATCGTAGCTTTTCCTCTCGAATCATAAACCTTTGAAGCTTTTATTTGACTCAATTTCATAAATATAAGCTTTTAACAAGCCGCCTTACTTCGCCTACCAGCCTTATACCCATCGCGCTTTATTCCTCAAAGCCCTCTTTTTCTTCTTCCTCTTCAATAACCTCTTTTTCCTCAATCTCAACAGGCTCGAGCTCACTTTCTATTGTTTCTGCGACTACTTCTTCTTTCTCTTTTTCTTTCTCTTCTTCTGTTCCAGCCTCTACAATTTTTTCTGGCAGTTCTTCTTCGTAAGGTACTAATAATAGTGGTCTCGGCCTTGGCCTCTTCACAGTAATAGGCAATACTCCTTCCTTAAATTCAAGTTCGGCTATCTTAATAGGATTATAAGCCAAGCTTTCTAATTGCTCTTTTGAGAGCTTTAAAAGAATTGGAGCATTCATGCTAAGTTGTAATGCTCGAGCAGCAATTATTCGCGCTATTTCATATCTCGTATAGCTCTCTTCGCTCTTGCCTCTCTCTTCTCTCCCAGCTTTTGCCTTTTCAGCCATGCTAACCTATCAATCTTTTCAAATTAAAAATTTTTTTATTTGTTCTGCACCTTTTTTTGCAAGTTCGATTATGGCTTGTAATTGGGCTTGTTTTAATTTATCTTCTCCGAGCTTTTGCATTGCATGTATGATTAGCTCTTTTTTATCTTCAGTAAACCCAAGGCTTATTTTTGCATCACAGGCCTTTTCCTCTGTAAGATTTGGATCAAGAAAAAGTACGTCTTCCATCTTATAAACAGTCACCATCAATGGTATTTTTGAATTTAAAGGAAGTTTTTTATTTGTTTTCTCGCCGTAAACTATCTGCCAATCCTCTCCTTGCTTCTCAAGTTTTGGCAAGAAGGCTTGTCTTAAAGCAATAATACTAGCTAAAAAACTTGCATCAACAAGATTGCCATCATAGTTTATAGGATAAATATCAATAAAGACAGAATAAACTTTTTTTCCTGGCTCAATGCAAAGCTCTTTTAACTTTATGAACTCACTCTCTCTAATGCCTCTATCAACAATCCTTGCAAGTTCAATAGCATCAATACCTGGTGGACCAGGCTCAAAGCCAGGATAAGATAGAGGCAAAAGTTCTGCATTAACAACAAGTATACCTTCATCAGGGGCATCACGGAAAGGCTCGCCTATGTCAATTTTTACTCCTACATACACAATAGTTTTGCCAAGCCTCACTTCAGCACTTCCCTCAGCATTATTACTTATCCCCGACCTTACCTGAATTTTTCTATATTCGTCGAGCTTTCTTTCATCTAACCTCTTCCCTTTCTTTAAAAGCCCTACTAAAGTGGCACGCATTACTTTAGACGTTTCCATTTTTCAATCCTTTTTGAAATTTTAAATCCATTTTGCTTTTATTCCTTTTAATGCTTTTACTTGAGCTTCATAAACCTTACTGCTTGCTTTTCTTGCAAGTTCTATTGCCTTAAAAAGATCTGCCGGGCTTATTTTTCCATCAAGCTGTAGCAAGCATATGTCTTTGCTTTTAGCTTCAAAGGCAAGAGCAATATCTGTTGCTTCCTTAACATTATTTTCTTTATAATCCTCTTCCTCCTTTGTTAAATCAACAACTATGGCATTTCCAATCTTGCCGGCAGAAACACTACATACAAGGTCTTTCATAGGAATTCCTGCATGAGCCAAGGCAAGACTTGCTGCATTTATTCCTGCTGTTCTAGTTGAGGCATTGGCTTGGACAATCTGTATATAAACATCGATAACACAATTTTGAAATTTATTTAAAAGTAAAACTGGTGCAAGTGCCTGTGTTGTGACATGGCTTATTTCAGCACTTCTCCTCGAAGGGCCCGGCTTTTTTCTTTCCTTAACAGAAAAAGAGAGCATATCATAATAAGCTCTAAGTAAAGCTTTTTCTGGATTTTGTAAATGCTGTGGATAAAGCTGTCTTGGGCCATAGACAGCTGCTATGGCTACAGTATCGCCGAAAGCAAATAGAGCAGAGCCATCAGCATTCTCTATAATTCCGACTTCTGCTCTAATTGGTCTTACTTCATCAAATGCTCTACCATCAAACCGCTTTGTGTATGCCATCTTAACTTTTTTTCACTTTTTTCTTAACTTTTCTTCTTTTCTTCCATTTTTTCTTCTTTTCTTTCTTCTTTTCTTTCTTTTTCTTCCATTTTTTCTTTCCTTTCTTTCTTGCTCCCTTCCTCAACTTTTTTCATCTTTTCTTCTAAGAGTTTTTTAACTTTTTCTGTCAAGCCATCAAGTAAGGGATTTTCTGCAACAAGCTCGATAGCTTCCTTAGCAAGAAGTTCTGATTCGGCATTCTCGCCTTTTACCCAAACTATGCCATTCTGGCCAACAATTATTTTTGTCTTGGTTATATCTTTAATAACATTAACCATACTTCCTTGCTTTCCAATTATTCTAGCTACTCTCGAAGGCCCAATTTTAACAAGTAGGCCAGAAGTTATTTTAGTTAGCCCACGATCATGCATCGTTAAGGTTACACTCCTCGGTTGAACTGCTTTAACTTTTGTTATTATTATATCGCCAATATCATAATAGTTAATGAAATTTTCACTATCCCATTTACTTGTTGCTTTACTCATTACTTCTGTGACTGGCAAGAATGCCTGATAAGGAGCATATATATCAACAAACCAGCCATTAAAAGTAACATCAATGATCTGCCCTATAACTACATTCCCCACGCGAGGCAAATAAACACCTCCTATAGGTATAACTTTAAATAAATTTCCTTCTCTACTCAAAATCCCGAATTTAATAGCAACTATATCTCTTTCCTCTCGTGCACAGCCCTCTCCTGCCAAATACTCATAGCCACTAGCCACAACTTCGCCAGGCACAACAAGCTTTCTTTCCTTATGTTCTAGCTCGACTTTTTTAAGCTCGCTAGCTTCTGTGGCTTCGGTGGCTTCGGCGGCTTCACTTTTTTTAACTTGCTTTAGAACTTTCTCCTTTTTTTCTTTAATAGCTTCATTCATCTTTTAATAATAAATTAATTTTTTCTTTTTCTTTTCTTTTTAAATAGAAAATTGGTATTTTTAAATCTTTGCAAATCTATTCTTTTCTATTCTTTTAGGAAACAAAAGAAGGTATGCGAAGCTATATTGGACCTCTTTTTCCTCTTCTTTCACTTGATCTACTTTATTTCTACTTTTAGTCCTTTCTTAACTTTTTTCTTCTCTGCCTTTGGCATTCTGACTTCGAGAATGCCATCTTTGTAGCTTGCGCTTGCCTGCTCTGGAATAATTTTTACTGGAAGACTTATAAACCTATGAAAGCCCTTATAAGCTCTTTCTGCCTTGATATAGCCTTCTTTCTCCACCTTTGCCTCTTTCTTTTTTTCAGCCTTAACTTCAAGGCTGTCTTCTGTAAGTATTAGCTCTATATCTTTTTTGTCAATTCCAGGCATTTCTATAGACGCAATAAGTTCATTCTCCGTTTCTCGCAAATCTAACATTGGCACTCGCATTTCTTTCTCAAATCTCTCAAAGCCTAACTCAAGCTCTCTCCTAAGTCTTGCCATCTTCTCAAATATCTCATCAAATATATCCCTTACCATTTTTTATTTCCAGTTTTTATTTTTAGTTTTTATTTTGGTTTTTATTTTGGTTTTTTTAGTTTTTATTTTTTTTGTTTATTTTTTAGTTTTGCAGAATAAGTCATTTTTATTTAAAACTTTTTGTTTTACTTTATATGTTACAAGCTCTAGCCAAAAAGCAAAAAAGCAATCAAGCTTCGCCGAGATCTTTTGTTAGTGCTGTGCCGTTAGTGGCTTTATTAAGCTTATCGAAAAATTCTGGCTGAAGCGCACTTGGCAAAGCTATGATAACTTTCAAGCTTCCATCATCTAGCCACTCCTCTTGCTGCCTGTTATATTTTGTGATTAACCCATAGGCCTTAGCAGTGAATGCTGCTGGCACAATCACTTCTAGCTTTCTTGTTTCAAGTTTTATTGGCAGCACTTTTGACAAGTCATTTACAATTTGTTGTATTTGCTCGTCTATGCTTTTCATCTCATCAATTTTAGCTCCAATCTGCTTAAGGGCTGCCTCGACACGCTCTGGAGGATGCAAAGTCTTTGTCCTTGGATCGATAGCATTTCTTGCTATGAAATCAACAATCTGTCTAAATTTTTGCTCTCTCAACTTTTTTCTTAATTCAAGCGGCAACACAATATCACCGCTCTCAATTATTTCTGCAGCTATTGTAAAAAAATCAGTCGTGCCAAAAGCCTCATTAAGTTGAGCTTCTGTCGGCTTCAAGCCTTTTTTTTCATCAAGAAAGATTGTATTTACCGGACAAATTTTCTGTATGCTGTCAATAATCTCTGTCTCCTCAACTTTTTTGCCTTGCTTCCTAGACTGCCTCAACTTTTCTCTCAGCCTCAAAGCTTCTTCAACATCATCAAGAATAATTTCAAAATCTTTGCCAAGTTTTTTTATTCTAGCTATATTCGCCTCAAGCCTTTTTGGATGTTCCATTGCTTATTTTTCTTTATCAAGCTTTTTGATATCTTCAGGATCTAATTTTACAGCCTTTCTGTCCTTATCCCTAACATACATCACATCAATCCTCTCATAATTAAAATCTTTGCCAAGAATTTTTTTAAATATCTTCAAGCCAAATTTTATTGTTTCATTAATTGTACTTTCTCGATACTCTTTACGCAAAATTTCCTTGATTTTTTCATCATGCTCACCAATTGCAAAAGCATAATATGCATTATAGTTTCCGGTCACATCAGTAACATAAAGTCTTTTTGAGCCATCAATATTTATTCCAGCAAGCATAATTTGAACGCCAAAAGGCCTTACACCACCATATTGAGTAAATGCCTGCTTTATATTACATATATCCCTAACAACTGCCTCTATCTCAACATCATCATCGAAAGTTACTCTATGCTGTTGTGCATAAAGCTGAGCCCTTTCAATCAATACTCTCGCATCGCTCAAAATTCCGGCTGCACTTGCTATGATATGGTTGTCTATTTCATAAATCTTAAAAATACTTTTTCCAACCATCAAGCTATCAAGCATTCTCTTATCAGCCATAAGTAAAACTCCGTCCTTACAAACAAAGCCCATACTATCTGCACCAAGCCTAACTGTCTTTTCTGCATACTCTACTTGAAAGATACGTCCTTCTGGACTGAAGAGTGTACTCGCTCTATCATATCCCATCAACTGACTTTGAAAGTCACCATCTGTCATTTTTCTTCTCTTTATGATAATTTTTACTCTTTATGATAATTTTTATTCTCTTTCTTTTTAAAGTTTTTGCTTAAGTTTGCTTAAATTTTTGCTTAAATTTTTATTGTCACGCTTTCTTCTTGCAAAATTTTTTCTATACATTTTAAAAATGCTCCTTTTTGCCTAATATCAAGCCATGCTCCGGCGGCCATCTCATGGCCTCCCATCTCACTAATATTCACAACTTGAGCCACTTTATTCAATAAAGCAAGAGCTTTTGGGCTATTGACAGTTCTTATGCTAACCTTGGTTTTAACTTCATCTCCATCGTGCCTATCTGCTAACCCAACTATTACAGAGCCATCTTTATAAATGCCAGAGTTAGCAATCATTGAGCAGATAACACCTATTATGCTATCCTTTATTTTATCATGCCCGTCTATGATTATCCAATTATCTCCTTTGATAATTCGATTTTTAATAATTTGATTTCTCTCATTCATTTCACCTTTTTCATTTATCTCATTTTCCTGATTTGTTTCATTTTGCTGTATTTCATTTATATATTCAAATGCTTTCATTATTTCAAACTTGTATTCAGCATATGTTTTTTCTATAAGCTCTTGAGCCCTTTTGTTCCCAAGCAAGTAGGCAAGAGGCAAATAGCCTTTGCCAAGTCTGCCACATGCATTTATTGCTGTTGTTATTTCTTTTGCATCTTCTACTGTATCAAAAAATCTAGCCAAGTAAACATTTCCTATAAAATCAATCCCTTTGTTTTCATAAGCTCTTAAAGTGGCAATGGCAGTTATTAACCTTGAAATCTCTTCTTTGCTTAAATCAGCAAATGTTCTATATTTATTGCCCTCTTTTAATTCAATGCCTAAACTTCTAAGAAATTCTACCACAGCTTCGCTATTACCAGTTATTCCCGGAATGTATATTGAGCTAAATTCAATAGCTCTATGAATTGGCCTCGAATATGAAAAAATGCTAATTCCTTTTTTAATATCAATTGCCCCGCTTTCTCTTGCTTTTTTTAAAAAAAAGCTACTAAGCTTACTGAGCCTCCTATCAAGGCCATCACCAATAAGCCCAATAAGAGCTATTGGCTTAAGTTGCTTTAGCTCAAGGCTTTTATGGCTATGGCTTTTATGCACAAAATCCAAGCTTGAAACAAAAAAATAACTCAAAATGCTCGCGCTTGTTTCATAATCCTCGCTATCTTGAAATAGCCTGTAATTAATTAAATGCACTCTTTTTCTCTGCTCTTGACTTTCTTGCTCTTGCCAATCTTGCTCTTGCTTTGCTCCTGGCTGCCCCTCTCGTTCCTCCTCTTGCACTTGCACATCTTTTCCATCTTGCCAATCTTGCACGTCTTGCCAATCTTGCCTCTCTTGCTCTTCTTGTTCTTGGCTTTCTTCTTGACTTTGCTTCCTTATTATATGATGATCAATAACAAACACATCACACTCAAATCCTGAAAAATCGGCATTAGAAGCCAGATCAAGAAAGACTGCTGCTGAAAAATTTTTGCTTTCTTGTTTTATTTCTTTGACAATTGATTCATCTAAGCTATTTAAAACTCTAATAAAAAATTTTTTGTTTAAGGCTTTGAGCACTTTAGCGAAAAGAGCTACTGAGCTTAGGCCATCTGCATCATAATGGCAAAAAAGAGCTATTTGCTTATTGCTTTCTATTGCTTTAGAAAAAGCACTTGCAGTTTTTTTTATAAATTCAAGTATTTCCATAAAAAAGCTTAAGGCCTTAATTTAAAAGCTTTTAGAACTCCTTTCCAATAACCAAACTCAATGTTTAACTCAACTGCCTCAAAGCTTCTCATCTTGTACCTCTTGCCTCTCAACTCTCTCGCGTCTCGTCTCTTTTGCCTGTCTCGTTCATTTTTCCTGCCTCCATTGCCTAGCCCGTGTTGCTCCGTTCGTTCTCTCTCCTGGCTTTGCTGCTATATATTATGTCTTCTTTTATGATAATCAGTCAAAATTCTTATTTGTGCTTCGAGCCTTTGTAGTCTCCGCTTTGCAACATAATCATGCTTATGCTTTTCAAAATGTTTCTGCAAAGCTTTCATTTTTTCTTGCAGGGCAAGAAGATCTGGAGGAAAAACCTTAAAACCTTTTTCTTTTAAAATTCGAGTAATTTTTTTTCCAGTTATAGCTTTAACATCGCCAATGCCATAGCTATCACGCAGAATCATTCCTATTTTTTCCGGGCTATTACCTTGCTTAAAAAGCTCAACTACAAGCTTTTCAACTTCATCTGATTTTGGCATTTGCGCTTTCTCCCCAATCGCCATCCTCTCTGCTTTCTCTGCTCGCCCCACCTTTGTCACTTTCACTTTTTTCTTTTTTTCTTCTTTTCTCTCCTTTTCTTTCTCACTTTTCTCTTTCTTTTTCTCGCTCTCCATTCCAAGAATATTTGATTAAGTTTTAAAAAGATTTGCTAAGCCCTACTAGGCTCTATTTATGTTCCCTCTATTTGTGCTTTTTCAAATATTTTCTGCCTGCTTTTTTCTTCTTTTTTCTCCTCTCCTCTTTCTTCTTTCCTCCCTTCCCTTTTCTCTTCTCTTAGAAGTCTCATTATTCCAATAACAATTAATGCAAGAATTATGGAAATTATTACCCCAAGCACTAAGAAAAGCTTAAGTAATTTTGCTGCTTTTATTTGTTTTGGCACTTGGCACGATATTGTCTCGTTAAAGGCTTGGCACTCTCCAAGCACACATCGATAGCATTCCCTGCTCGTTGTGCCATTAACACAAGCACTCCATGCACTGCATTGCGGGCAATCACAAAGAAGCTCAAGCTTTATTACAGCTTTTCTGTCAATAATTCTTTCTAAAGTTAGAGAAAAATCGGCCTTGTTATCAGCATCAATATCAAAGCTGACTTTCTCATTTAAATAAATTCTTTTTCTTATTTCATTACTCTTAACAGTTATCTCAATAAAATCGCTTCCTATAGCTTCAATAAAAATAGTATGCTGCTCGGCTTTTAATTTAAAAATAATTTTATCCTTGGCTTTAACTTCTACTTTAGAAAATAAATTTGTCTCAAGCTCTTGTGAAATATCAAATGTGCTGCCTTTTTCAGTTTGGCTCGCTTCGCTTACTCCGCCAAAACCGCCGCCAGCTCCGCCTGCTGCTCCTCCTCCAGCTCCTCCTCCAGCTCCACCACCGCCTGCGCCTCCGCCACCGCCGCCTCCTCCGCCAGCGAGGGTAGTGAAATTGAAAGGCCCTGTTGTATTGCAATTGCCTGCAATATCACAGCTAGTTACATTGTAATAATAAAGAGTCGATGCACTTAAGCCATTTAAAGTAATTGAATGCTGCAAAACTAAGTTGGCATCTGCTCTTAGCATTCCTAAAGCAAGACTTTTGCCATAATTTATACTCGAATTACTGCTTTCACTAGTATCCCAAACAATTGTTGCACTCGAAGAAGTTAGCCCTGTAACATTCACATTATCAATGCTTGGCATAATGGTATCTATCACAAAACTTCTGTTTTGACCGCTTTCATTGCATTGCCCAAAACTATCACATGCAGAACAACTCCAGACATAGTTTCCATCGGCAAATTCCTTTATGAATACTGTAGCATTACTTTGCCCACTCACAGCATGAGTCTCATTTGCATGCCATCCACCAAAGTTGTGCCAGAGTGTAATATTGGCTAAACCATTTCCATCACTTGCAGAACAATTAAACTGAATTGTTACATTGTTTGTTGCTAATTCACCCGGCGGACTTTCAAGAGCTATTGCAGGTGGTTGTGCAGCAATAATTACTACTCGTGCTTCAGTGAAATTGCTATTTCCAGCAGCATCATTGCACCAGGCATAAAAGATATGCTCTCCATCGCTCAAGCCAGTTTTGTTTTTCCAATAGCTATCGCCTTCACTGCTATCAAAACCTTCATCTGTTCCATTCCAATTTAATAATACTAAACTTTTATGCAAATCAGAGCAACTTACATTAACAAAAATCCAATCTCTCTCATAAGTTCCGCTTATATCGCTATCTGGATTAAATTCTATTGTTGGTTGTGTAAGATCAATTGAAACAATCATTTCTTGTGTTACATTCGTATTGCCAACAGAGTCATTAGCATAGACCTTAAAGCTATAACTTTCTTCAGCAAGAGATGTTTTGTTAAGATACCAATTGCTTCCACTACCTTGCATGCTCTCATTTGTGCCATTCCACTCAAGAATTGCCATGCTCAAAGCCTCATTTGAGCTTATATTAATAAAAATCCAGCTAGCATTTACAAAGCTGCCATTGCTCGGCGTAGGAGCAACAAATTGAATGGCCGGGCTTGTTGTGTCGATTGTTACATTTCGTGTTTCTGTAACATTCAAGTTGCCAGCATTGTCGTAGGCTGTTGCATTAAAATAATAAACGCCATCACTAAGATTAGTGAAATTGATAAATAAAGTTCCACTTGCCCCATTCGAGCTTGTTGAATTAATTAGATGTGTTGCATTATATAAATAAGCCGTCATATTTTTTAATCCACTAATGCTATCGCTTGCTGTAACATTTACTTGAATATAATTTCTGCTCAACAATGCACCACTCGCCTCTGTCGGAGCAACAAATTGAATTTCAGGAGCGGTCTCGTCTATGCTTAAAATTGCTGAATAAACGTTAATGCGAGAAAAATTTAAGCCGCTTCCTGAATCATAAATTAGCTTGCCGCTATTATTTAACACATCCTGAATTTGTTGAGGTGTTAAGATTTTATTTTTTTCTAATCTTTTAAATTGCCTAATCAGAGCAAAAGCTCCTGAAACATGAGGAGTTGCCATGCTCGTGCCGCTTTTTAAACAATAACTGCCATCTATACAAGTTGAGTTTATGTTTTCTCCAGGGGCCACTAGATCTGTTATATTATTTCTATTTGATGAACTCCATATTGCATCACTCTTCGTTGTTGCTGCTACAGCTGTTACATTCCTTATACATGCAGGGCTTGCAATGCGTGTTGTACTTCCTTGATTGCCACTAGCCGCTATTACTGATATGTTATTAGCTACTGCGCTATTTATACTTGCAGTTATATTTTGCGGATCATCAATATAGTCACAATAGTTAGCATAAAGTCCGCCGCCAAGAGAAATGCTTATGACTGAAATGTTAAAGATAGATGCATTTGCAATACACCAATCAATTGCCGCTTTTACATCATCATCCCAACAAGAGCCTGTTGCATTACAAACTTTTAAAGCAATAAGCTTAGCATCAGGAGCTATGCCTTTAATAGAGCCGCTAGCAGCTATAATGCCTGCAACATGCGTGCCATGACCATGAACATCTCTCGGATCAGAGTCGCTAGTACTACAAGTTGAGTCATCTGCACAAAAATCATAGCCGCTAATAACTTTACAGCCAGCCCCAAAGCAACCACCTAAATCAGCATGCGAATAATTTATGCCAGTATCAATAACACAAACACTTTCGCCTGCTCCCGTTATATTAACACCATTAACTTGCAAATTCCAGACTTGACTTGCATTTACAATATTAACACTATCTTGCAAGAAAACCTGCTTTATGCCAACTTTTTCTATCCTCTCAATTCCTTTCAAATGCCTCAAAGCCTCAAGCTCTGGCTCTGTAACATCAAGAGTTATTATGGCATTAGAAAATTTATGCTTTATTTTTTTCCCAACCGAGCTTTCAATCAGGTTTGAAATTTCATTTATTCCTTTCAAATTTCTTTTCTCTCTTTTTAAAACAACTGCAACTCTGACCTTTTGCCCTGCCGTCAGTGCTTCCAACACATCCTCACTTATCTTAACATTCTCGCTACTGCTGCCCATATTTTCACCAGTGCTTATCTTACTTATCTCTTCCTTAATAAAATAAGGAAAGAATGAAAAAGTCAAAGCTTTGGAATAAGAAAGAGAAAAATAAGAAGCAAGGCAAAGCAATAAAAGCAAAAATAAAATAAAAAGAAAAAGAAAGCTCAAGCTCTTGCCTTTAAGCTTTAACTTTTGCTTTTTTCCCTGCCCTCTTTTCGATTCCATTTCTTATAGCCCCGGTCGGATTCGAACCGACGTCACAGGCTCCAAAGGCCTGTATGCTTGACCGCTACACCACGGGGCTGCTTATTATAAAAGCGCCGAGAATTTTAAAAACTTAATTAAATGCCATGCAATAAGCGCATTCTGCAATCTTCTCGGCTTGCCTGCAAAATATTTAAAAAATGTAATGATTAAATAAATCATAAGTCGAAAAAGACAAAAAATGACGATTGTAAGTTTTAAAGGGTGTGGGGCTGGAATTGAGAAATTAAAAAAGACAAAAGCAACATTTCACAAGGAAGAGTACATAGAAACTATAGAAAAGCAAATAATAGAATCTATTCCTTTTTCAAAAAAAGCATTGGAAGAAGGACTGATAGGTTGTATTGAGCAAGGAAGAATAGCTTCTGCAAGAAAGGTTGAGGAATATGCAAAAGAGAAAGGAATAAAATTAGAACTAGAAAAAGATAAATTGGAAGGTGCAATTAATAATGCATACCTCAAGGAATTAAGCGAAGGGAGAATATTAATAGCAAAAGATATCGAAGAATATGCTGAAAAGAAAGGTATAGAATTAAAAGGAAAAGAGATAGAAAAAGCAATTAAAAAAGGGTATTTAAATGTTTTAAAGGAGGGCGAGATTAACTATGCAAAAGAAATAGAGGAATATGCAAGAGAAAAAGAAATAAAATTAGAAGTAGATAGAGAAGTAAAAGAAGCTTTGAAGGAAGGATATTTAAAAACTTTGAAGGATATAAAGGACAAAAAACTCAAACAAATAAAAGAAATTGAAGAATATGCAACAGAAAGATCTATAAAATTAGAAAAAGATGAAAAATTTGATGATGCGCTAGCTGAAGGTTATATAGAGCATTTAAGAAAAATTGTGACAGAGTCTGGAAGAGCTTCTACCAAAAAAATTGAAGAAAAATATAAATCCAACAAAGAAATTAAGGAATATGTAGAAAAAAATTTAGGTGAGAAATTAAGCAAAAAATTGAAAGAAAAATTAGGGCAAGAGTGTTTAAATGATATAGAGGAAGGATACTTTAATTCTGCAAAAGATATTACATATATCGCAAAAGAAAAAGGAATTGAGCTAGACAAAAGAAAAATAAAGGAAGCACTTGATAAAGCATTTGTTACTAAGTTAAAAGAAGGTAAATTAGAGAAAGTATATGAAATTGAAGATTTAGCAAAGTATGTTGACATTGAACTAAAAAAAGAAATTGAAGGGGCTTTAAATGAAGGATATTTACGATGCTTAAGAGAAGGTGATGTAAAGGAAGCAGAAAGGATTGAGAATTATGCAAAAAGAAAAGGGATAGAACTAGAAAAAGGAGAAAAAGTTAACGAAGCCTTAAATGAAGGATATTTACATGCTCTAAGCTCAACCACTGATTATGTGAGGGGAAAATGGGTTAAGGAATATGCAGAGAAGCAAAGGATAAAACTAAATGAAGAAAAAGCTGCAGAAAAATTAAGTGAAGCATATTTATCAGCATTGAGGAAAGGGCTCGTTAATTTTGCAAGGGGAATGGAGAAAGAGGCGGAAATTTTAGGAATAAAGTTAAAAGTGCCAAAAAAGGTTGAGAGCCTTTTCCCTGAAGAGATAGAGGAATATGCAAGAAAAGAAGGCATCCATGTTGTGAGAGCTGGAGAGCGGATAGAAAAAAAAGTACTTTACTTTCCATATGATGCTTATGTAGAGTTAGTTTATGGGGAAAAACCTAAGGAAGAAGGATCATTTGTACTTGGGCTTAATAGAGATGGTTATTTATCTCTTGTATGTGATACTAGAGAAAAGGGAGTTTCTGACATTATAGAGGATTATCACATTAAACCCATTGGTGGAGGATTGATGGAAATTGATTCAAAAAATAAAAAAATCAAAGTATGCAAAAGTGACAGTAAATATGGCTATGAACCGAGAATTGTCACAGCCCATCTCTTGGAGAAAGCACTCCCAGACTGGAAAATAGAAATTGAGCCTTAAAAATTGATTTAAAAATTGATTTCAATGCATTTCAATGCTTTCGCTCATGCCTTCCTCGCCTTCTCCTTTTGCACTTTCCTTGCCTTCTTTGGTTGCCTTTCCCTTGTATCTTCGTCGAGCCTCGACTTTTGCGAGTTGTGCCTTTATTGCTTGGCCATTATCTACTTTTTTAAAATAAGCTTTTAATATGGCTTCAACAAAGGCGCGCCATATTTTATAGTGCTTTGCCTTCAAAGCTTGAATAAGCAAGTAGATATCTACCGCCTTATCTTCTATTCGCTGGCTATGAAAAGCAAGACCAAAATCAATAAAGTAGACCTTTCCTTCTCTATAGATCATGTTACTCGTCGTTAGATCACCATGTATAATGCCTACATTATGCATCAATGCAATGCTCTCTCCTACCTGTGTAGCAATAATCTCTCGCTCTGCGTGACTAAAGCTTTCTAGGCTTTCACTTAACTTTTTTCCTTCAATAAATTCCATCACAATCTTACTGCTCTCCTCATTAACTTCATAAACAATCGGCACTGGAATTATATGAGAAAGTCTCTGAATAATTCTTCCCTCATGCCTTGTTCTATATTTTCTTAGCTCTACATCAATTTCTTTATGTCTATATTCTTTACTCTCTCTTATTTTCAAGAGCTTGCCATTGCTTCTATAAAGAACTGCTTCTGCTCCTCGCGCTATTTCTGCCATTCCTCTCGCTTTTGCTTTTTCTTTATGCTCCTCTCGCTCTTTTTGCCTTCTTCGCCTTTGCGCTCTTTGCATTTTTAAATCAGAACACAAATTCTTCATGAACAGTTTTATAGCTATGAATTTCGCTATCCTTAAACCATAGCTTTATCTCTTTCTTGGCTTCTTCAAGGCTACTGGAAGCATGAATTAAGTTAGGAACTCCTTTATTTTTTGCATCAGCATACATAAAGCTTTGATGTGCAAAATCGCCTCGAATTGTTCCTGGCGGCGCTGTTTTCGGTTCAGTGCCTCCTACCATTTTTCTCACAACATCGACTGCTTCTATTCCTTCCAGCACAAGAGCCAATATAGGGCCCTGTGTAAGGAAGTCAATCATTCTTTTCTTAACATGTTCTCCACGCCTTATGCCAAGATCAAAATAATGCTTATCTGCTTGCTCTTTACTAGCCCAAACCATCTTTGCAGCCACTATTTTCAATCCTGCATCCTCAAAACGCTGGATAATTCTGCCAATCAAGCCCCTTTTCACTGCATCAGGCTTCAATAGCACAAGTGTTCGTTGTATCATTTTTCAACATGCAGCAGCTTTTGATTTTCCAATTTTTGAGATTTAGTTTTAGATTTTTAGTTCTTAGGTTTTAGTTTAAATTAATTTATTTTTTAATTTATTTTTTAATTTTTACTGATTTGATTTTGACTTTCTTGTTATTTATTTATTTTGTTATTCATTTGTTTTTTGTTATTGGACTAATGAAAAAGCCGCTTGAAGAGGACTGTGCTATTGGAAAATTTTGGGCACTGAAAAAAACATATAAAAATCTTGGAGAGGGTGAAATTAAGCTTTTTGTGAAGTATAAAGTCAAAAAATATCCTACAACTACAAAAGTAAAAAGCTCAAGTAGAGAAAAAATTAAAGAAGCTCTAAAAAAGACTGGCTGCTCCTAAGCCAATATACTTTCATATAATGCCTTCTGCTTTTAACTTTTCTACTTGCATTTTTCTTGTCCTATAAAGCCTACCAAATCTAACAAGAACATAATTGATTTCATTCCAATAGCGGCTTGGGAATAAAGCCTCGAGGTCTTTTTCTATTTTGATTTGGCTTTTGCTTTTTGTCCATCCTAAAACTCTAGACAAAAAAGCAACATGAGTATCAACGCCAATTGCTGCAGCTTTATGAACTTGCACAAGATAAACATTTGCAACTTTTCGCCCTACACCTGGCAACTTCATCAGCTCTTCTCGCTGAGCAGGAATTTTGCCTTTATATTTTTTAATTATTATTCGTGCTGTCCTTACTATGGCCCTCGCCTTTGTTCTATAAAAATTTATTTCACGAATAATTTTTTCTACCTTGCTTATTTCAGCATTAGCAAGAGCCTTTAATGAGCTATAAGTTTTAAAAAGTTTTTGTGCTACTTCAATTGTTTTTTCATCCCTGCTTTGAGCAGATAAGATAGTTGCAATTAACACTTGCCATGGCTCACGCCACTCAGCTGCCAACCTTATTTTTTTAGCTTCTCTCTTGAGAATGGCTTTTATTTTTTGCAATTGCAAAAGAGCTAATTTTCTTTTTTGGCTCGTTGTCCTTTTTAATTTTTGTTTTAACTTTTGTTTTTCCATCTTTCTATTTTTTCTTTTAACCTACAAAAACTGCAAATTTTTGCAACAGTAAGATACCCGCATTTCTCACAGGGCTCTAATTTTTCATCTTCATCTTGCCATAAAATTTGTTTCTTTCTTCGCAAGAACCCTTTATAAAAATTTAAGACGGAAGAAGGCATCGCTTTCTCTAAAGAATGGATAAAATTTTTAAAAAATATATAAGTGCCTCCCCTCAATGGGCATGGCTGAGGATTGTAAGGAAGATTCAATATTTGGCAAAAAAGTTCAGTATTTTTTTCAAAAACCAAACTTAATGGTTTTGCTTTTCTCTTTAAAGTTTCTTTTTCATTAAGTATTGGCCACTGTCTAGCAACAAATTCTTTCCAAAAAATTAGAGAAGATAAAAGCGAAGCCGCTTCATCATCTAAAGTATGGCCAGTTACTATTACATCAAAATCTTTTGCTTCTCTATTTAAGAGATATCTCTTTATCATCCCACAAATTCCACAAATTTCTTTTTTTGAAATTTTAGAAGCTAATTTAATATCAACCCCAATTTCATCTTCGAGCTTTATAATTTTTAATGGCAAATTTTCTCGCTGAGCAAATTCTTTTACTGCCTTTTCTGAATTTTCAGCATAATTTTCTTCTTTAATGTTAGTATTAATATGAAAAAGAGAAATTTTATATCCTAAATCCTTCAAAACCCTCGCCAAAGCAACAGAATCTTTGCCGCCAGAAATTGCTACTGCAATTTTTTCTTCTTTGTTAAACATTTTAAATTTCTCTATTGTTTCCTGTACTCTTTTCCTAAAAAAATTTAAAAAACAATCAAAACAAACTCTCAAATTATAACTTCTTAAATGCACTCCTTCTTTTATTTTTTTACAAAAATGGCAACGAATTACTTTTTTCTCGTTTTCCCCAACCTCCCTCCACCATCTCATTGCAGACTTCAATATTCTTCAATATTCTTCAATATTCACATCTCACCTCAAAATAACTTTGTGGATGTCTGCAATTAGGGCACTCCTTCGGAGCTTCTTTGCCTATATGCACATAACCACAATTTCTACAAACCCACATCACTTCTTTTTCCTTCTTAAAAACCTTTCCTTTTTCTAACTCCTCTAAAAGTTTTCTATATCTTTTCTCGTGTTGCTCTTCGACCTCGGCAACCTCGGTAAAAAATCTAACAGCATCCTTAAATCCTTCTTCCTCAGCTATTTTCTTAAATTCAGGGTACATTTTTGTATGCTCATAATTTTCTCCTTGAATTGCTTTCTTAAGATTTTCTGCTGTGCTAGACCACTCTCCTAGGAGCTTCCATATCATTTTTGCATGCTCTGCTTCATGATTTGCTGTCTCCTCAAAAATTGCTGCAATGTGATGAAGTCCTTGTTCTCTAGCAATTTTGGCAAAAAAGCTATATCTATTTCTTGCTTGTGACTCGCCAGCGAATGCTTTCAACAAATTTTCATATGTTCTCGTTCCTTTTTTGACAGGCTTTGGATCAGAAACAGTTACTGGATCTTTCATTATAGCATTTTTTAAAAAAAATTTAAAAATTTTTCTATCGAAAAAACAAAAGCCAAAAAACATCATAAAAGCCTGCCTGACAAAGCTAATGCTGTAATGATAAGTCCTGCAATAATAACGCCAACGCTTATAGCAAAAATGCTCTTTTTCTTATCTAAGCCAAGTATCCATGCTATAAAGCTTGCTGTCCATGCTCCTGTAAAAGGTAATGGGACTGCAACAAACAAAGTTAAGGCAAGATAACCTAGAACTTTATGCCTTCTCTCATACTTCTCAACTTTTTTATCTAAGCTTCTTATATAAGCATCAAATAATTTTCTATAAGTTTTAATTTTGTAAAGTGCTAAGTGCAAAGATGATAAAAATAAAAACAAAAGTGGTGCAATTAAAAGATTAGATAAAACACAAACAAAAAAGGCTAAGACAGGATTTAGTTTAGATGCAAAGGCATAAATCAAACCTCCGCGTAGCTCACTTATTGGCAGCATTGAAAGTAAAATAGCTACTAAAATTGAAGTTAAAATTGAAGTTTGCATGTTATAAAAATGGACTCGCCGGGACTTGAACCCGGAACCTCTCCCTAGCCAAGGGAGCGTTCTACCATTGAACTACGAGCCCTCAAAGAAGCATATCTTTAGTTTTTTAATATTTTATCTTTTTACTCTCTATCGCTGTCTTTTACTCGAGTCTTTTACGAGTCTTTTACTCTAGCTTGTTATATTCTTCTGCACACTTTTTAATGATTTCTTGACTTTCTTTTGGACTATCTTTGTCGAGAAAAACATTGACTATTTTTTCATATATTTCCTTATAAGATTTTTTTCCTTTTGGGTTTACAACTATTCTAAAAGTTCCTTTATATAATTTTTTGCCTTCTCTATAATTTGTAAATTCCACGATCTCGCCTTTCTCATTATAAAGAAAATTTGCGGCCACGCAAGGCTTATCCCCGTAATAGCCAGCATTTCCTCCAACACTCTCGCGCATCAAAAGATAATACATTCCTCCTCTCTCACTATTAAACATCTTTTTTAAATTTTCTCTTTTCACTTTTTCTTTTTCTCTTTCTTCCATTTTATTTCCCGTTTTGCTTTCCATTTTTTTTATCTTGTTTTTTATCTTGCTTTGAATTTTAAAAATAGCTTTGAATTATTAAAAATATTTGCAAAGCGAGTGCAAGCAAGTGTACAAAGCCAAGATTTTTAATTTTGAGAATAATGCTAGTTAATGAAAAAAGAAGGAAATGCTAAGCAAATTGAGTATATAAAAAAAGAATTTAATTTTAGCAAAAGAGCTTTGGAAATTGCGAAGAAAAATTTAACTAAAGATAAGGCAAAGCTCGAAAAAGCTAGAGAATTTGTTGAAATGGCTGAATCTTATCTAAGCGATTCAATGTATTTTTTTAAACAAAAAGATTATTTGCGAGCAATCGCAGCTATCTATTATGCTCATGCGTGGCTTGATGCAGGAGCACGCCTTGAATTTTGGAAAATTAAAGGAAAAAATAAAAAATATTTTTCTATTGATTGACACACCGGCGCCTGCAGCTCAGAAATCACCCAAAAGCTTGATTTACTTACCTCATTTCAAAAATCTCAGATATAATTAAACACAATTCATCCATCGACGAAAACAGGCAGATTTCTTGCGGAATTTTAAAATAAGTAGTTTAATGAAGGATCTTACTTAGTGCATCAAAAATTTTATAAGCTGCATATCCTAAGCCGAGCCAAACGCCATATTTTGTAATTTCAAAAATAGTGAAAAAACCATACTTATGAAACCTTGGCTCAGGTATTTCCTTTAATCCTTTAACTAATTCTATATCGCCAATTATAGGAATCATATAAAGTACTGCACTCAAAGCATTTTTTTCTTCATTTGCCTCCTTATCATTCACTCTGCTAATCTCAAATTCATTCTCCTTAATTTTCTCATCTAATGTCATAAAAAATTAATTACTTCAGAGTTTAAATATTTTTCTTTAAATATTTTTCTATCTCAAGAAGTAAATTTTTTGCAAAAATAATCAATAAGCTTGTCTATAGCAATTCTCTCTTGTTTCATGCTATCGCGATCTCTTACAGTAACAGTATTATCTTCCAAGCTCTGAAAATCAATAGTTATGCAAAATGGGGTTCCTATCTCATCTTGTCTTCTATAGCGTCTACCAATACTATCAGCCTCATCATAATAGCATTTAAACCAGCCTTTTAGCATGTTATAAACTTCTCTCGCTTTTTCTGGAAGCTTATCTTTGTTAACAAGAGGAAAAATTGCTATGTCGATTGGCGCAATCGAAGCTGGAAAACTGAAAAGGCATCTTTCTTTTTCTTGCCTGAAAAAAATGTCAAGAAAAGCGAAAATGTTCCTATCGACACCAAAGCTTAGCTCTATTACATGGGGAATAATTTTCTTGTTAGCCCAAAATATCTCAAGCCTTTCTTTGCTATGCTTTTGATGCCTACTTAAGTCATAATCACCCCTATAATGCAAGCCACCTACTTCCTTAAAGCCTCCAAGGCTTTCTATAAAAAGCTCTATATCAAAGTGGGCTTTGTTATAAAAAGCTCTTTCTTCCTCACTAAGCTCTCTAAACCTAAGCTTCTCTCGAGGAATTTTTATCTTCTCTGTATAAAATTCATAAATTTTGTAAAGAAAATAAAGATAAAGTTTTGGATAGCTCTTGTTCAGCTCGGCAAGTGAATGCTCTCTTGCTGTCTTGTCTTTAACAAGTTTTATTGGCAGTTTTTTGTCTTTAATTTTCTCCCACGCATTAAATAAATCCTGCTCAAGCATTTCAGGAGCTATAAAAACTTGAAGTTCCGCTTGAGTAAATTCTCTAAGCCTGAAAAAAAGTTGCCTAGGGCTTATTTCATTTCTAAAAACTTTTCCTATAACAGCTAAGCCTAGCGGCAATTGCTTTCTCAAAGCCTCAAACTCACGAGCAAATGCAAGATAGCTTTGCTGGGCTGTTTCAGGAGTTAAGTATGCATTAATATTCCCTCCTATTGCCCCCAAACTTAACCCAAACATCATATTATAGAAATGAACATCACTTAGTTGAGATGATTTGCATTTTGGGCACTTAAGCTTGTTTTTCTTGATTAGCTTGTCCATATCCTCAATACTAAGCCCTTCAACCTTTATGTTTAATTCATCTTCTAAGAAATTGTCTGCTCTAAATCTGAAGTGGCATTTTAGGCATTCCACGAGAGGATCATTAAAATGCTCAAGATGGCCACTAGCCTCAAAAACTGCTTTTGGCAAAATACAAGTTCCCTCAATTTCATGAAAGTTATCATGAAGCTTTAAGAAAAAAGCCTTCCATAAATTCTCAAATTTTAGCTTTAGTGCTTTTCCAAGATGGCCATAGCAATAAAGTCCACCAAGCTCTGCCTTGCCCCTATAAATTTCTGCAGATGGCATAAAAAAGCCTCTTTTTAATGCTATCCCATTTATAAGCTCAAGCTTTTCCATAAATAAAGAAAAAAAACAAATTAAAAAGCTTTTGTAAGCAAATGACTGCCTTTCTTATTTTTTATTAGCGCATGCAACCTAGTGCATAAAGGTTATTTCCATCGTCGTAAAATTCAAAGCTCACGCCTCTTTGCACTTGCACGCATTCTTTTCTACCATTTTTCTCTTTGCATTGGCCATACTTTAAGGCAAGCTCTCGTCTTGCAGCACTTTCTGCGCGTAGTCTTGCTAGATAGGCATTAGTTCCTCTCTCTGCCTTTCCTACTGCACATTTCTCTGGAACATTATAAAGCCATGCTGGCGCTTTTGCTACATCAACATGCGCACAACCCAATAAAGCAGCCAATCCGCCTGCAGCAATTAAATTATATAGTCTTTTCATTTTTGTTTTGGTTTTTAATTTAATTTTTTATATTATTACTAAGTAGTAACAATTTATAAATCTTTCGGTCGTTGCTCCTTCTTGCTCATTCTGTGCAAAAAGGAGGCTGAATAAAGTGTGGGCCAGCCTAAATTTTCTGAATTTCTTTCTTATACTTTTTAATTTCCATATATGCTTTCTTAAGAAATTCTGAAAAACCTTCTTTGCCATGCTTACTATATAATTCTTTAAAATGTGCTATCGAATTTTTGCCTTTTATTTTAAAAGCTTCATGCTCCTTATACCCTCTCGCTTTCTCTCTTAGAAGCTTTTGTATTCTTTTGGTATTTAAGATAACTGGTGCCAATATCTCGCTAAGATGCCAGATTATATGCGGCCCATCAAAATTTTTTTCATTGTTTTTTTGAAAAATCTTTTTCCATTTGTAAAAATAATAAAAATGTAAAATTTCATGAGCAATTGTTAGTCTGGCTTGTTTTATTTTTTGTTTGTAAAAAACAGAAAAAGTTTTTTTCTTTAAATCTCGAGGGCATATAGGGCATATAGAAATAATACATGTTGCTTCTATTTTTATAGCCATAGGATTTATTTCCATCAATTCACAAAGTGCTTTTTCATATTGGTTGTTTATTTTTTTCCATTCTCTTTTAAAATATTCTTTTTTCTTATTTAAATTAAAGATTTCCCTATCGTAAAATTCTCTCACATATCTTTCTATTACTCTTTCTTTCTCTTTCCTCAACTTTATATTCTTAATTTTTGTCTTAGTTTTGGGTGAAATAAAAAAACATGGTCGCTCCAGTTCCAGTCCCCTCTACCAGGAAGAGCATATCTCCTCATAACTTCTATATCATATTTCTCAGATGTTTTGAAATTTACCTTTAACATACTTTCCTCTGTATTATGAATTTAATAAGCTATCTGTATTAGCTTGCTTTTGGTATAGTTCTTTATCTGTCGAGCCCTTAGCCTCGTTTTATGCAGAAGCATTAATTCTCTTTTTTCACTTTTTATACCGCCTTAGCTTAATCCAGCCTAACTTTTTTAGTAAGCTATCCAAATTTTCTTCAACCTCATCCGGGTTATTTAATAAAAGTTCAACAGCATAGTTTATTATTCTGGATTTTATCTCCTCCTGATTATTATCATTAATTTCAGGAACATCGATATCATAAACTCCAATTGGAGTAACAATCCCAGAGCTTATTCTTTTAATCGGAACTCCTCGCTCACTTGCTTCTGAAGTTATGATTAGCTTAAGCGCGAAAGCTGCATAAAGATCATCCATGCTTGGAAAATTGCTCGTGCAAAATGTCTTGGCTTTTGCTTGGCAGATTGGATGAATATGATAGCCAATAAAATTCTCTATATTAGTAAAGTAATCTATTACTAATCCTGGATTAACTGTTTCTCTTATTAATGAAGTTGTCTCACCCTCGCCGCATTCAAACCATCTTTCAATGAGCATGCCATTACGAAGTTTGCCCTTAACATAAAACCAGGCTTCCTCAGCTCCATACTCATTATGCATTAACTTTTTTAGCTCTTCTTCGCCCTCCTCTCTGCTTGCATCAACATAATAATGTCTGATTTCTTTGCTTAATTGGCCTAATTGGCTTGACTCTTCGCTGTCATTATCCTCACTTATTTCTTTTTCTATAGCATAGGGTAGAGGATTTAGATTAATAAAAAAGTGCGTGGCCTCTTCAAAGGCATTGCTAGTGCCACTGCCAGCCAAAAATAATGCTGAGATGAAAGCCAGCAACTTCGATTTGATCTTCATATTGATTTTCGTATTACTCTATAGTGGCACACTTTTTAAATTTTTCCAAAAGGCTTAAAAAGTTAAAAGTCTTCATGTTATATGGAAGCTAAAAAAAGAAAAAAAATCGTGCTTGCATATATATTAATTGTTTCAATAATAAGCTTAGTTATTTCTGCCTACATTGAAATTAACAAACTCAAGCCTGCTGACTCTTGCTTTGTCAGTGGAGGCTGTGCGATTGTCGATGCAAGTGCTTTCTCTGATATTGCTGGAATGCCCTTAAGCATTCTAGGCATACTTGCATTTTTGATTTTAGCCTTGCTGAGTGCTGCACAAATAAAAAATCCAAGCAATACTAAAGATAAAGCTATATTTTTTCTCCTCGTTGCTATGTCATTATTCTCACTCTATCTTATATTTTTGCAGTTTTTTGTGATAAAAGCTGTATGCAGATATTGCTTCATAATTGATTTATTAACGTTGAGCATGGCTGTTGCATTTATTGCTGATATAATAGCTGGCAGTTAAACTTTAGCTTTTAAAATCTCGTATTTATGTTTTTAAAATTTGAATGCTTTTAAATTTGTGCCTGCTTGTGCCTGCTTGCAGCCCCCATCGGCTAATTGGATAGGCCACGGGCTTGCGGAGCCTGTAATCGAGGTTCGAGTCCTCGTGGGGGCATCCAAAATGTTTTAACTTTTACTTTTTAACTTTTGCCTTGATTTTTTCAAAGATTTTATAAACATCAGGATATTTTCTTAGCTCTTGCTCCACTTCTTGGCGTAATGAATCTGTAACAAGGAAAGGAAAAAATTCATCACAATTTGCGTAGAGCTCGATAAAATTGCCGAAGCCCATAGACGACCTTTTAAAATTCAAAAAATACGTTCCATCAGGATTTTTCATTTGCTTAAAGAGCTCATGAACTTTACATACTTTATTCTTTTCTTTATTACTTAACTTATCAAATTCTTTATGAGTTCTTTCGTGAATTAAGATTGTATCCAAATCCGGATCATTTAAGGCTTCATCTAAGGCTTTTTCCTTAATTATTATATTACCTTTTTTGCTTAGTATTGAATAAAAAAGTGCTATTTCTTGTTCGCTATAGTTGTCTTTCAATGCATTCCTAAATTTTTCGTAGTTTTTAGAGTTCAGTGGCACATTTATGTATCCTCCTATTTGTTCTGGGGGGAGAGGGTAATTCCCCATGACTATTTTTGCATAAGCTTCAAAAACATCATTTGGCAGCACATATTCATCCTCTTCAAGTTTTTTTAAATTTTTACTATAATTTTCTTTGCTACTAAGCGCTGCATAATATTTCTTATAATAACTTTTAACCCAACTAACCTGGCTCCTCATTCCTGCACAGCCTACAAAGCCAGCAAGTGCAAGGCTGAAGATAATTGCTGCTAATTTCTTTCTCATTTTATTTATCTTTTTTTAAATAATGTGCTCTAATTTTTTCTAAAAGCTCTACGGCATACTCTTTTGTAAATTCATCAATATTTTCTCTCCTTTGAATTTCTCGAAGGATATTTATAAAATATATTAGCTTATCAACAAAACTTTGTTGTATCCTTATTGGCCTAAACCAATCCGCATCATGAATTAATGGATCACGGGAGTTTATATAATATCTTACTTCTTCAATTAAATTTCTGTCCCCGTGCAAATATCCAAATAATATATAGGAAGCTAAGTCTCCATATTTAACTAAATCTTCATCTCTCATATGCATTATTTCTTCCCTTATCTTTCTTACTTTTTCTTCTGGGCTTTCCATTTTGCCTTTTTCACTTTTCATTTTGAGTTTTGATTTTATTTTCCCAATTTTGAAAGGCATTTAAAATTTATAAACTTTACTACTATGTAGTTAATAAATCAAAAAATTTATAAATGGCTTTAGCTTATTAAAATAAAGAGCAAAAGCCAAGCTAACTCGCAAATTTTGAAATGAAAAAGAAAAAAATTAGCAAAAAAGAATATGAAAAAATAATGGAGGAAATAGCTCGCGATATTAAGAAATATTTCGGGAATGAAATTTACGATAACAATTTCGATTGTTCGCAGATTATTGGATGGCTTGGTTGGTTTTCAAATTCGGATAAAGCAATGAAAATTGGAGGGGGGATGACAAGAGAAAGACTTATTGAAGCTTTCAAAAGAGCGTTTGAAGGTGACTTAAGTTTAATTATTAATTATATAAGGACAAACGATGCACTTGGTAATTGGGTTTACGATGAAGATCCTTTAGAAATAGAAAAGGTTGAGGTTGAGAGTAAGGTTGATGGGGGTGAATTAGAAAAAATGGAAAGAGAAGAAAAAATTCGAATTGGCTCGACATTAATTGAAAAAACTGAACATGAAAGATTAATTAAGGAGCTTAGTGATCTATGCGAAAAAATTGCTGATATTTATGCAAATTCCTACGATCCAGCCTATGATCTAAAGAAAGAGCTTTCCGAAGTTGCACATCGCTATTGGTTTGATGAGTTGATGGTCTTTAAAGAATGGTTTATAAAGGCCTTAGATGATGTTTCTGGCTATGAAAAAATCAAAGAACTAATAAAAGATAATCTTCACGCGATTAATTTTTATTCTGAAGAGCAATATAGGAACATTAAGGTTAAAGATAAAGCTAAGGAATCTATGAAAGACTATGATGTCAGCATGATAAAAGATCTAATTGAAGATAAGCGAACAAAATTGGAAAAGATAGAAGAATATGAGATAGAGGTCGAAGTTGAGGAAGAAAGTGACAATAGTGAACTTAGGCCAAGTGAAATCGAAAAGATTTTTTTTGATCCTGGCATTTTAGGCAGTAAAGAAAAAAATATAGATGATGAATATGAACTTGAAATTGCAATTGAAAAAGAAGAAAAAGGTAAAGAAAATGGACGAAGTGAAGATCAAAGTGAGGATCAAAGTGAAGAGCTACCTGAAATTCAACAAGTTATTTCAGATACTAATTTTCTAATTATTAATATGGAAGAAAAGAAAAAAGAGAAAAAAGGAAGAGAAAAATGAAAAATATAGCTTTTGAAGAAAAATTAAAAAATGCTGATAGAAAGGTAAAGGTTTATGTAGAGAGATTTCTAAAAGAGTTAAGTAGTCAGGAAGAATTTCTTTCTTGGAAAAAAGAAGCACTAAAACAGCCAATAAATGTTCACTTCAAATATAATGATTACATAAATATAAGAATAAAACTTAGAGAACTCATTGGGAATCTTAAAACAATTCTAAAAAGGCAATATACACTTATGTCAGAAGTAGTTACAGATTCAAGTTATGAAGAAGAAAGGGCAAGAAAAAATCAATTTGCAGAGATAATGCTTAACTATCTTGCACCGAAGATTCCTGATAGAATATCAAAGTTGAGATTTTACTTATCAAGAAAGGCAAGAAAACAAGCAATTGAGCTTTGGAAAGAAATGCAAAAACTTGATTGGTTAGTTCATTTTCTAGGAGCAAAGCAAACTAGAGCAATAGAAACATTAAAACAAGAAGCTATAATAGATAGTCTTACTGGTCTATATAATGAGAGATATATCATGGAGCAATTAAAAAAAGAAGTAGAGCGAGCAAAAAGAAGCAAAAAGAAAAAATATGTCTCGCTTCTTTTTATCGATGTTGACAATTTTAAGGCAATAAATGATAACTATAATCATTTAAGAGGCGATCTTGCGTTAAAGCTGATTGCTGAGGGCTTGAAAAGGTATTGCCGTACTACTGACATAATAGGAAGACGTTATAAAGGTGATGAATTTGTTGTTATTATCCCAGAAACATTGCCAAAAGAAGTTGATAAAATTGGAGAGCGAATTGTCAAAGAAGTAAGCAACTATGCCACAATCGAATTTGCAAAAGAAGTGCCTGAGTTTAAGGGCAGAATAGAGATTAGTGTAGGTGGTGCAACTTATGGCTATGATTCTTTTTCAATGCTCGAGCTTTTGAAGCATGCCGATGAAGCAATGATGCAAGCAAAAAGTAATGGAAAAAGTGGTTATTGCAGGTATAAAAAGAATAAAAGGAAGGAGCATAGCAAAGTATACAAAGCATAGCTATAGAACTGCATAGCTGTGTTATAGCTTGCTATTTATGCTTAGTAGCAAAAAAAATCAACAAGCTTTATAAATAAAAGGGCTTTTTTTGATTATGGCTGAGAAAGAAAAAGAAGAGAAAAAAGAAAAGAAGGAAAAAGAGGAAAGAGAAAAGGAGTTTGAGCTGAAGGATTTGCCTGGTGTTGGAGCTGCAACATTAAAAAAGCTTGAAGAGGCTGGCTTTACTGACTTGATGGCAATAGCGGTTATGCCTCCTGCAGAGCTTGCTACAACAATTGAGGCTTCTGAAGGTGTTGCAAGAAAGATTATTGCTGCTGCAAGAAAATTCCTAAAACTTGACTTTGATACTGGCCTTGCTTACGAAAAAAGAAGGAAAGAGATAATAAAAATAACAACAAACAGTAAAAATTTTGACAATTTACTTGGAGGGGGTGTTGAAACAAAAGCCATAACAGAAGCTTTTGGTGCATTTGGCTCTGGTAAAACACAAGTAGCACATCAACTTGCTATTAATGTACAACTACCTCTTGAGGAAGGTGGTGCTGGAGGAAAAGCAATTTACATTGACACTGAAGGAACTTTTAGGCCAGAACGAATAAAGCAGCTTGCTTTGGCTAAAGGCCTTGATCCTGAGAAAACACTCAATAATATTTTTGTTGCAAGAGCTTTTAATAGTGATCACCAAATACTCCTCCTTGACAAAATCCAAGAAATGCTTAGAGAAGGCGAGCATATTAAGCTTATTATTGTCGATTCATTAACAAGTCATTTTAGAGCAGAATATATTGGGCGTGGCACTCTTGCTGACAGACAGCAGAAATTGAACAAGTATTTGCATACATTAATGAGGCTAGCTGAGCAGTACAATCTTGCTGTTTATGTTACAAATCAAGTAATGGCTGATCCATCGATGATGTTTGGTGACCCAACAAGAGCTATTGGCGGACATATAGTTGGACATGCATCAACTTACAGGCTTTATTTTAGAAGAGGAAAAGGGAATAGCAGGATAATTAAGCTTATTGATAGCCCAAATCTCCCAGACAATGAGACCATAATTTTCATAACCCCACAAGGAATTAGCGATAAGGAAGAGTAGCTTTTATTTTTTCTACTGCATCTTCTGATTTTTATATTCTGAATAGTCAATCTTAAACTTCTCAAAAAAATTTCTTATTATTATATCAATTTCTTCTTAAAATTTTTATTAGTCGATCTTGCTTCATCTTTTTGTGGTTCTCTCATAAGCGTAATGTCAACTCATAAGCTAAATGTGAATAAAAAAATCCATTTTTGACTTTCTTTAGTTGTTTCTTCGTTTATCGGCAAAGGACATTTCCTTGCTACTTTTTCTAAATGACTCATCAAAAGAGCTCTTTTTTAGTAAAGCGACAATTTCATGGCTGCAGTTGTTTTACTTCCCATTAGTTCCAACTGAAGCAATTTTCATTTTAGGGACGAGCTCTGCAGCTTTTCAATCAATTCTTTAACATCAACTTGCTCGGCATCATCAACAACAAACTCAAGTCTATCTCGAAAGGTGTTTTTTCTAACCCTACCAACAAACCAAAATTCATCCCCTAAAATTGCTTGGAGTTTTGCTTGAAGTTTTTCGCTTGCTTTTTCACTCGCACTTGCCTCACTAGAAATTTCATCAATGCTATCAATGCCTAGTATTTTCAATATGGTATCATTAAATGCAATGCATCTTATACTCTCGCTTCCATCATCAACAATAAAAGCAAAAACCCCACGCTTCTCAAATTCAGCATGGCCGCAATTTTCTGCTTTTTTATTACATACAAGACAAAAATCATAAAAAGAAGGAGAAAATGCCTGAACAATATTTGCTTTAATTTTAGCTCTTGTATTTAGAGCTAATTCAGCTATAAGCTTGAAAGGATATTTTTCTTTCTCAACTATTTGCTCGAGTTTTATGCTTGATAAAGCGATATCAGAAAGGCCAGTTAAATGTATCTCCTTGCTATTCATATCGCCCCTCACAAATCCATTGCTTATTTCAACTGTATCGCCTTCTTTTATTTTACCTTGCTCTATCAAAGCGATATGCTTAGTGTCCCAAAGCACAACTCGAATAGCATCAGTTGAATCTGCAAGAAGAAAAGATGCAAGTTTTAGTTCTTTATCACCTTTCCTATAATTTCTAATTGGATAAAGCTCAACTATCTTGCCGATAACATTTACTTTTCTCATTCCAGGCAAGAGATCGCTAAGATTAAGTTTTATGCTATCAAATCTTATTCCAAGTTCAGCAGCTACAATTTGTGCTGCTCCCTCATAGCTTATAAGCCCACCGAGTGCTTCTTTTTTTGCCTCTATTCTTCTTTGCACTTCTTCCTTGCTTGTATTTCCAAACTTTGCTATTTTCTCTATAATTTCAGCAAGCCTTGAATCAAGCATAAAATTCTATTGCAACATATTTTAAAATTTAATGGATAAAAACAAAATATAAATAAAAATATAAAAATATATCAAAAAATCAAAAAAATATCAAAAAATAAAACATACTTCAATAGGCTCATATTTAAGTTGCTCGCCTTGAACAAAAAACTTTTCTTTTGTTTTTATAATAGCATAAAGCCTCCCGCCTTGGTCTTGATCTTGCCCCCTTATTTCAGCCCCAATCTCATCAAAGCTAATACTCTGCTCGCTCTGCTCAAGTTCGCCCTGTCCAAGTTTGTTTGCCTCTTTTAACTTTAACAGAGCTTTTCTCGCGCTTTCAAGCTTGTCAAGCTCACTAAAATCAAGGTCGCTTTTATATTCTATTTTTTTCTTTATGCTTAAATTTAAAAATTGGTGAGTAAAGTTTTTTTCAAAGACAAGATTACATCGAAGTGTCTTGCCTTCGCCGTCAGTTATGCTACAGGCATAAGTTAAGTTTATTCCCCGCCTCTCGCTTATTCTTTTCAAGCTCTCGAGATATTTATTAAAATTAGTATTAAAATTTTCAAGAAAGATTGTTTTATCAAAGTAGCAATTGCTAAGCGAAAAGCATTTCATTCCTTGAAACTCTGTTACTCTACAAGTTTCGCTTCTATCAATTTGCAAAAAAAACTCTTTCAGTGAATTTGAATACGCAAGTTTAATTGAGTTGTTTAAAAAAAGTTCTGAGCTTTCAACAAACCATCTATAGTCTAAAATCTCGTCAAGCTGCTCGATATTTTTTATTTTTTGCTTTGTTTTTGTCAACAAGCCATAAAAGGCCATATTAAAGATAATTAAAGCGACGATAACAATAAGTATTGGAAAAAGTGCAAAGCCTTTTTTGCTTTTTTTCATTTTGCGATTTCTTTTGTTTATTCTCTTTGCTGTTTTTGATTTTCTTTTGTTTTATCTTTTTGTTTTTTGCTTTAACCTTTTTTTATTGCACTTTTTCATTGATTTCTCTTTTTTTCTTTTCTTTTTTCTTGTTTGCTTTTTTCTTTTTTTCGCTTTGTTGCAACTTATTTTATTTTTCTTTTACTTTTCTCTTACCTTAACTAAAATTACTTTTGACTCAGTAAAGGGCAAGAGAAGCTCTTCCTCTTGCATGGCTTCTATAGTGGCTATTTTTTCTATGTTCAAGAAATTAATTTCAAGCCTATTGAGCTTATCAAGTTCAGCAGAGCAACTTTCTTTGTTGAGCACACATTTATAAATGCTGTCTAGACTGGAGCCTGTTATGTTATGAAGCAAAAAATAATTCAAATTTTTTTCTGTTAGCCTCTCGCCAAGCTTTATTGTTGTCTTTTTTCCAGACACAAAAAAAGATGCAATAAAGAAAAGAAGAATTAAGAAAACAAGGATAAAAGTTGTCAGCATCAAGCCTAAAAAGCTTGTTTGTGCTTTCCTAGCTTTTTTTGCTTTCTTTGCTCTTTTCGCAATCATTTTTTTCTTGCAACAGCAAGATATAAAGTTTTATCAAAAATTTTATATTCCTTACAATATAAATCTAAATGAGTAACTTCTCTACCTTGCTTTATTAACTCACAATAAAGCCTGTAATTTTCATTTCCTTTCGCCTTGCCATCATAACTTACATAAATGTCATCTTCAGGGCCTATGCTAAGGCAATCTAGCCTGTCATCGCCTTCACAGTTTATAACTTCTGCAACAAGCTTACTAGCAATAAAAGGATTTTTATCAAGAGTAATACTTTGATATTTGCCTACTATAATCAATGTGCCAATCGCAACAAGTGCAATCAACCAAAACCTATAAAACCAAAGCAAAATCTCTGAGCCTAAAAGCTGCGCTTTTTTTCCCTTTCTTTCTTTTTCTTTGCTGAATTTCTTTTTCATTTTAACAAGATTTAAGAGCTTCAAGCTTCTTCTCTAACAGCTTTTGTCTGGTCTTTGGCTTTGGCCTTTGTCTCGGCCTTTGTCTTTCCAATTTTCAAATGATTTCCTTCAAGTGTCATTTCTTTGCTCGCATAAATTTTGGCCTTATAAGATATAAGAGGAGCTAAAGACAAGGAAAAAGTGCTATCTTCAAGCCTTAATTCACTTGCATTGAACTCGCTTGTATTAAAGCTAATTTCAGCTTCATCGAGAATAGTTGCACTATAAGCAAGCTCCTCTAATGCTACTCGCTTAGTGTCAAGATATTTTGCAGAACTAATAAAGAAAGCAAGAAATGCAAAGACGGCTATAACAAATAAAATTTCTATAACAACCTGCATCAAAAATGAAAGCCCTCTTTTTTCTTTCATTTTTCTTGCTAATAATTAAAGCCTACAGGGTTTTAAAACTTGTTTGATTGATCTCTCTGCGCTTCTGCAGCTGGTGCAAACTCCAATTCAGAAAAAAAGAGTTGATTATTGGCTGTGCGCGACCTCTGCAGCCAAGATTAAAAAGTAAATTTAAAAAAAGTAAATTTAAAAATTGCATAGTGCTCTTTTATTATGAAAATTCCTGTTTTGAAAGGCACGCGAGATTATTTGCCAGAAGAGCAAGAGTTGAGAGAGACTATAATTGAAATTTTGAAGAAAAATTTTAGAAGATATGGCTATAAGCCGGTTGAAACCAGCATTCTTGATTTTTATGAATTTGCTTCAAGCAAGGCTGGAAATGAAATTGTAAGTGAGATTTATCGATTAAGAGACAGGGGCAATCGAGACCTTTGTTTACGTTATGAGTTAACTTTTAAGCTAGCAAAACTTATTGGCCTAAATCCAAATTTAAGAATGCCTTTTAAGCGCTATGAAATAGGGAAAGTTTTTCGAGATGGTCCTGTAAGTTCAATAAGAATGCGTGAATTTGTGCAATGCGATGTTGACTGCGTTGGAAGTGAAAGCTTAGCTGTTGATGCTGAATTACTAGCATTGACATTTGATATCTTTAAAGAGCTTGGTCTCGAGGTTTATGTTGAGTTAAATAGCAGAAAATTTCTTTCTGGCCTGATGGAAGAATGTGGTATTGAAAAAGATAAAATAGATAGTGCTATCTTGAGCATTGATAAGCTAGAGAAATATGGCAAGCAGTCTATTATTAATGAATTGAAAGCGAAGGGCTTGCGTGATGAAAGCATAAAAAAATTGTTTGCCTTTTTTGACAAAGCAAGAAGCGAGAGAGAAAAAAATAATGAGAAAAAGCTTGAGTTTTTTAAAAGAAATTTGAGAAATAGCTTAGCAATTGAGGGCTTGAAAGAAATAGAAGAGCTATTGAGACTTTGCAAAGTGCTAGGCCTAAAAGATGTAATATTTGTTCCTAGCTTAGCTAGGGGCTTGGCTTATTACACTGGCCCAATCTGGGAAGTTTATTTGAAAAATTCTAAGCAAAAAAGAAGTATTGCTGCTGGAGGAAGATGGGATAATTTAATAAGTAAAATGCTCAATACTAGCAGAGCCTATCCTGCCAGTGGCATGAGTTTTGGTCTTGATGTTATTTATGAAGTGCTAAAAGAGAAAAAAATAAAGTTAGAAAAAATAAAAAAAATGCCAGTGCCAAAAGTTTTAATAATTCCAATCAACACACTAGAAAAATGTTTAAAAATAGCACAAAGCTTAAGGGCAAGTGGAATAAATACTGACATTTCTGATAAGCAACTAAGCAAGGCTCTTGATTATGCAAACAAAGAAGGTATCGAATTTTGTCTAATTATCGGCGAAAATGAGCTCAAAAGTGGTAAGTTAAGATTAAGAAATATGATTAATGGTAAAGAGGAACTTCTTAATGAAAGAGAGGTTATTGAAAAATTGGTGAAATAAAATTGAAATAAAAGATAAAAGGATAAAAGAAGAGGATAAAAGAAGCCTCGGATGGGATTCGAACCCATGACCCATCGCTTACGAAGCGATTGCTCTACCACTGAGCTACCGAGGCGCAAGCACCGCAAGCGCCATGAAAAGCACGAAGCTTGCCCGTCTTGCTCTTTATAATAAAATCAATAATTTAAATTTTGCTAATGTTTGCTACATCTGCTAAAGCCTTCGCTAACGCCAAAGCCAAGCATTACAGCGCTCTTATGAATTTACATTCTGGAGTTAGCTCGATGAAATGCTTTGCTGTGCCATTGTGCCAAGCATTACATTGATTTTCGCGTAAATTATCTATTTGTTCTCTTGGCCAATGCGCGATATCACAGACCCAATCGCTATTCTCTATTGGATCAAGTAAGCAAGGCCCGTTTTCAAGGCTTTGATTTTTTGCTAACGCGCTTAAGCAAGCTGCCATGCACAACTCTAATTCTTTTGTGCCTTCCTTCAAGCCTCTATCCTCACTCAATTTCTCTTTGCATCCTGAGCATAGGATTAAAGCAATAAAGGCAATAAAGGTGAGAATTAGCACAAAATAAGCATGCGCTTTCATTTTGTTCTTTGCATTTATTTTGTCTTCTTTTGTCGTTTTGCTTTCGCTTTGTTTATTTTTGCTTTATTTTTTACTTTAAAAAAATTTTTAAATTTTAAAATTTTATTTCTAAAATAAGCAGGAGCCTAGCTCTCGCTGCATAGTGAGGAAGGTCCTCCCACTTCAGCTTGCCTTTGCAAGCTCTTGATGCTTAAAGGCATATGCTGAAAAGCATGGCTCTGGCACAGAAACGAGACCCATGCGCATGGCGCTGGGATGAAACGGCCAACCCAAGAGTGAAAGGCACAGCCGCTTAGTAGGATGCTAGGTTGCTCATTGCTTAATGCTGAGCAACAAAAGGAGGCCTACCTCCTGCTTATATCCTGCTTACAAAATTCATAAGCAAAAGATGGCAGAAGAAAAAGTTATGTTGCCACCGAGCTTTGGCGGGCTCACAAGATATTTTGAAGAATATAAAAGCAGGATAGAAATAAAACCAACCTTGCTGATCTTAATCATTATCATATTCATTATTCTCGAGCTTTTGCTAAATATTTTTGGATAAATTTTTGCTAATTTTTGGCTAAAAATATTTTTATAGTCACAAGGCTTTATTTATCATGGAAGAAATAGCCAAAATATTTTTAACAGGAAAAGAATCGCTGAGGAGCATTAATTATTTCATCCATATGCTCTACCCAAGACTTAAAGATAAAAAAATTTTAGAGAAAATTTTTCTTGATATTGGAAAAGCAACAAAAAACTTGGCTGAAGCCTTGCTTTTATATGAACAAGCTTATAAAAGAATAAATGTTAAGGGCTTTAGCTTGGATGGATTTAAAAAAATAGCAAAGCGCTATCTTAACATTAGTGAGATAGAATTTATTGAGCATTGCATTTCAAAAGCTGAGCTTATTCAAAATTCAAGTGTAAATTTTTTAAAACAAAATAGCTATGTTGCAATGAAAGAAAATGGAAATTTTATTGCTTTTAGTATAGATGATGCAAAGCAGGAATTTTCAAAACTTCAAGAGCTTTATGCAAAAATTGAAGAAAGGCTAAGAAAAGATTTAATTATGGCAAGATACTTAGAAAAAATAAAAAGTAAAGCGTAAAAATAAAAGAATAAAAATAAAAAGTAAAAAAGAAAGAATAAAAAATGCCATTGAAAAAACTTGAGCGAGAAAAGCGAGAGGAACAGCATTTATTTTACACAAGCTTAAAATACACAAAAACTGGCGAGTTGATGGTAAGTGTGATTAAGAAAATGGTTGAAGTCGTTGCACTTAGCTTACAAATAGCACTCGAGCATGCTAAAAAGAAAAAGCTCATTAAAGTTGTGCCAAAAACGCCTCTTGAGCAACTTGAGCTAGCAAAAAAAATTTTCAAGAAAGAAAAGGCAATTATTGACTTCTTAGGCTTTTATGAAACAATGAGGAATATAGATAAGTACAAAAAAGTTACTGAAAGCGAATTTAGGAAAGGCCTAACAATGAAGATTTTTGTTAATAATGAAGTAATCACTCTTGACATGACAAAGTTTAGTGAAGTTCAAAATAAGTTTGAAAATTTTATGAAAGCAATTGAAAATTTTATAAGGGCAAAATAATAATGTCTGAACTATTATCAAAATATTATCAAAATTTAGGCCAGCTTAAAGGCCAGCTTAAATTCTCTTAATCATCTCTTAGCCACCACAGCTTCCTCCACTGCTACTTGTCTGTTTTGAACCAAAGCCAGGGCTTGGGTTTTCTTTGCTGAAAGACATGCTGCACTCCTGTGGCTTTTCACTGAAATACTCGCAAAGCTTGCTTGCTATGTTGGCTGGACTTCTTGGCCAAATTTCTACTTGCTCGCCGTTTATCACAACAGTCGGGCTTCCTTTAACGCCATATCTTTCATTAAGTTCAGCATCATAGGCTAAATAGCTTTTAGCTCGCTCTGTAATGCAGCTATTTAACTTTGCTTTATCTATGCCAACTTTTTCTAAACATTCCTGGGCATTTCCACTCTCTACAAAACATTCAAGATAATCCATATATTTATTGCTTTGCTCCTCTCTTATACAGGCCATCCTTGCATTTTCATCAGCTTCTTTTTGGCCATGCATGGTATAACTAACAAATCTAACAGTAATATTGGCTTTATCCTCAAATGCTTTCCATACTGGCAGCAATCCTTTAACAATCTGCAAGCCATAAGGACAATAACTCATTATGAAAACATCCATTACTGCTCCTGCCACTGCCTTCATAGCCTCTTTGCTTAGAATTTTTATGTTTACAATGATTGGTTTGCCTGCAAGAGGGTGATTTCTATCAAGCACAATTGAAGTTTCATTGAAACTAACTACTATACCTTCTTCATTTTGCCACATTAGTTCTTCGCCAATTATAGGGTTTAGTTTATAATAAACATTCTCGCTATCAAAACTTACATCGATTAAACCAAATTGGCTTGGAATCTGTGTTGCATTTCCACTCAATTTTAACTTAACGCTGTTATTGGCCCTATTGATTTCAACAACTTCAAGCCAAAAACCAAATTGATCCTTTCTAGAAACATCGCCTGGCTTAACATCAAGCTCAAATTTAACCACATCGCTTACAGAAATAACTTTTATAGGAAAAATAAGGCCTGCTGTGACATAGCTTTGATTTACAAGAGGCTCTTGGCCAAAAGCCTGAATAAATTGATCTTTTGTGATAGTGCCGCTAAGCTCTATCTCATTAAATCGGCTTTGCTTTATTGTTCTATCAACAACTCTCCTCAAACTTTCATCATAGCTTCCATAAGCCTCTTCAGGGCTTAAGCTTATATTAAATTCTTTATCCCCTTCGTCACTTTTATTAACTAGCATTTGATCAAGCACTTGATCAAGTTTATCACTCGCAAGCCCAAGCTTCCGAGAGAGCTCGCCTTCATAAAAACTTATTTGCTCTGTCTCATAGAGCTTGCCATCAGCATAAATAGCATATTCAGCCTTTATTCTAGTCTTTTCTGCTATTGCTGCTGGATGGCGAAATGAAAAGATAATTGCAATCACTGATACAGCTAGGATTAACCCAATAATTGCTGAAAGCAATAGCAGTTTGTTTTTTCGGCTCATTTGATTTTTATATTTTTTAATTATTTTCATATTTTTTCATTTTCAATTATTTCCAATTCTATGTATTCTTTAATTATTTAGCGTTTTTAAATTTATCATTTTTATCATTTTGCAGATAAAAAACCAGATATTTTCAAGAAAGTGTTCACAATCGCATTCATTGTGCCACGATGTTTAGCTTCGACCTCTGCAAGTAAATTAGCAAATTTATTTTGTGCTTTCTCGCCTTTTATTTTACCTTTTATTTTATTTACTTTTATTTTATTTAGTTTACAATAGAGCTCACTCTCTTTCTCACTTATAAAATAGAGTGGCCTTATTTCTATAAGCTCTTTTCCACGCTTTTTTCCATTTTTGCTTTTAATTTTATTTTTTGGAAAACATCCATCCCAATTAGGGCTTTTTTGCAAAAAGTTTTCAATTATCATTCCTGCTATCTTATCGAGGCAATCAGCTCTTACTAATTTAGTAAAGCCACTTAAGCTTGCTCCTTTGCCTCTTTTAATTTGCAACTCTATGCGCCTCTGCGCGCAATACTTTTCTAGAAAATGTAAAAGAGCTAAACTACAATAATTAATATCGACAGGCATTAGCAACTTGTCTCCTTTTTCTATCAGCCTAAATTTTCTTATAGTTTTTAAGATCTTTTTTTCATAAAGCTGTCTAAAATGGCTCGCACAAAGAGGCTTACCACTTATATCAACATAAACCGTCCTCTCCTTACAATTCTTGCATGCCATCTTTGGTTTTAGTTTGATTTTATTTCTAATTTTTTTCTTTCCTTAATCCCATAATTTTTATCCCATTTTAACTTTTCTATTAATTTTATTCTATTAGCTATGCAACAAATTAAGATAAATTTTTTAATAAAAGGATTTTAAATTAATGAAAAAAGAAAAATGAAAAAAACGAAAAAAGAGGTTGAAAGACTTGAAAGACAAGAGCTAAGAGAAAAAGGAAAAAAAGTTTTTAAAATACCTTTAATATTTGCTTTTCTTGTTTCTTTTATTTTTATCTCGTTTATTTGGCTCGATAAAATAAAAATCCCGAGAAGTCAATTTCTTGATAGCCTGCTTGCGCCGCTTGCTGGGGCTTACAGCTATATCAGCCTAGCACTTTTAATTTTCCTCGCCGGGGTTTTCTTTAACAGGATTTATAAGTCAAACCTAAAGAAAGAGGCAAGTGCTTTGGTTATAGCTGTTTTGCTTGGTTTTTTGTTAAAAGCTATCATTGGAAGAGCAAGGCCTACTGAAGGCTTTTATCTTAGCAGCTCTTTTCCAAGCAATCATACCAATGCCCTCTTCTCGCTACTTGCTTTCTTCGAGGGGCTTGCTTTGATTGTTTGGCTTTTGCTAAGCTTGTTAGTTGCCTTTTCAAGAGTTTATTGGGGCTATCATTATTTTAGTGATGTTGCCTTTGGCGCTTTTATTGGCTATCTCGTCGGATTTTTGATAAATAAAATATTAAAATCGAAAAAGAAAGAGGGAAGCTAGAGCAAAGTGAAGGCAAAGTGAAGCCAATGCTGCTTCAGGCTTGAATTTGCTAAGAGTTTGACAGCTTTGGAAAATCCTCAGTTCTGACTCCTTATTCCCTCGCGATATGTTAAGTTAACAGAATCAAAAAAAGCAAAGAAATAAAAATATTAACAAGCAAATATATTAAGAAAAAAGAGGTTAGATGTAAAATGCCGGACATATGGATTGGTAGAAGTGAGGAAGACACAAAGAAATTTGGAGATAAGGGATTAATTCCTATAGGCAGGCTTTGGGTTAGGATGGAGCATCTTGTTAATTTGAGCAATCCAGTGCTACTTGACATTGCAAGAAATCATGTTATCATGGTTTGCGGTAAGCGTGGAAGTGGCAAGTCTTATTCTCTTGGCGTTATTGCTGAAGGCATAACAGATATGCCGCCAGAAGTTAAGGAAAATATTGCGCCGCTCATTTTTGATACGATGGGAATTTATTGGAGTATGGCTTATAGAAATGATAAAGAGATCGATTTGTTAAGACAGTGGAATCTAAAGCCAAAAAATTTGCCTGTCAGAGTTTTTGTGCCCTATGCCTATTATGATGAATTTGTGAAAAGAGGTATTGGCAAAATATTGCCATTTGCGCTTAGTGTTCCTGATGTTAGCCACGAAGATTGGCTCATAACTTTTAATTTAGGCTTTACACATCCCGTCGGCATAGCAATACAAAAGGCCGTAATAAAGCTAAAAAAAACAAGAAGTAACTATGATATTGATGACATAATAGAAGAAATAAAAGCTGATAAAGAAGTAGAGGACAGGTATAAACTTGCTGCAATAAATCTTTTTAATGCTGCCAAGGCTTGGGGCATATTTGCAAGTAAGGCTGAAAAAGCAACAACAACTCGCGAGCTACTCGAGGCAGGAACAACTACTGTACTTGATTTAAGCATGTATAGCAGTGTTGGGGTTTATAATGTTAGGGCTCTTGTAATAGGCCTTCTATGCAAAAAACTTTTTAATGAACGAATGCTTGCAAGAAAGCTTGAAGAAGTTGAAGCTGTGCGAAGAGGGATAGAGTATTTAGCTTTCAAAAAGCGAGAACTGCCACTTGTCTGGATTTTCATTGACGAGATGCATGAGTTTTTGCCTAAAGAAGGCAAGACGGCTGCAAGTGATGCATTGATACAGCTCCTGCGAGAAGGAAGGCAGCCTGGCATAAGCATGGTTTTTGCAACACAACAGCCAGGAAAATTGCATACTGATGCAATCACACAGGCTGACATAATTATAAGTCATAGACTTACTGCAAAGCCTGACCTAGATGCACTTAGTGAGATAATGCAAACTTATCTTGCTGAAGATATAATTGCCTATATGAATGACTTGCCTCGCTACAAAGGCTCTGCTCTTGTTCTTGATGATAACAGTGAAAGAATATATAGCATCAGGATTAGACCACGATTTACTTGGCATGGTGGCGAAGCTCCGACAGCTGTGAAAGTTGAAAAGAGAGAATAATTAGGCAATTTAGCAATTTATAAGCAATATTACAAATGGAGATCAAATAATCTTTCCTTTATCCAATCAACCGGAACTAAATTTTTCTTGGCTTTATCAAAATAATAAATTGCAAAGTGCAAATGAGTAGGCCTCTCAGCTGCTCGCCCTGTTCTGCCAAGATATGCAATAACATCTCCTCCTCTCACGAAATCACCTTCCTTTACAAAAATCTTGCCTAAGTGTGCATAGTAAAAGAAATATTTCAGTTTGCTGTTATAAAGATAAATATAATTTCCTCCATTGCCTTTGCCACTTTTTTCCCATTCATCAAACACAGAAACAATAATGCCATCAGCCGCTGCAAAAATCTTTATTGGCTTTTTTGTTCTATCATCTAAGCTATCTCTATTCCTATCATAAACAAAAATATCATAGGCTGGATGGCCCTTATAAAAACTTCCTTCAAGCCAATCATAGTTTCTAGCCACAAACCCACCAAGGCCTATATCGCTTAATTTTACATTTTTTAATGGGAAGAATAGCTTAGAATCAAATTCATATCCTCTCTCGGCAATTTCCTCATCAATCCTATTAATTATTTCACTCAAGCTTTTCTCGAGAGCTCGCTTATTCTTTCTTATTGCCCTTACTCCATAACTATCGCCATCATTTCTCAGCTTTTGTAACATGCTAAATGCCTTAATGCAGCTCTCATAGTTGCCATAGCTACAACTAGAATAAATTGCAGCTATTTTTTCTAGTTCACTTTCTAATGAAGTTTTCCCTTGTTGGCCTTGGCCTTGTTGGCCGATTATAATAGCGGATGCAAGCAGTATAGCTTTAATAAAAGTCATGGAAAAAATTAATAAAAAAAATTTTTAAACCTTTCGATTTTATTATTAATTGTAAAATAGTGACACTAAAAATGAAGCTAAAATGAGGCTAAAATGGGGGCTTTAGAAAAAGTAAAAAAATATATTTCCTTGCTGCCAATTGCGTTGCCATTTACACTAAGCTTTATGCCTATCAATGCGAAAGCACAAGATGGCTCTTTAGTTCCTATTGCCTTGCGTGAAGTAATGAGCTACTGCAAGAAGAAAAGCTGTGATGATGACTATGCAAGATATTTAAAAAATATTGACAGCTATCGAGGGATTGTTGAGCTAGCAGCAAAAATGTTTGGACTTGATTATTGCATATTGGCTGGCTTGATTGCTATTGAATCAAAAGGAAATCCAAATGCTTACTCAAGCAAAGGAGCTGCCGGGCCTGTGCAGCTTATGAAATTCACCGCAAGAAAGTATGGGCTTGAAATAAATGGCTTTGAAGATTGGAGGTTTTCACCTTTTAGCGTTATTGCTGGGGCTGCTGAAATAAAAGAGGGCATGGAAAAGTATGGCAGCCTTGAAAATGCCTTAGTTGCTTATGTTGCCGGCGAAGATAAAGTTGGAAGATGGAATAGAATGCCCATAGTTAGGCAATATATTGAAAATGTTTTTGAGACAATAAATGCCTGTTATAAAATTGAAAAAAGCAAAGAAAATAAAGGCACTGATTATGATGCCACTGATTATGATGCTTTCTCGAGAGCAAAAGTATATAATGCAAAGTATGGCGACTCTCTTAGAAAGCTTATAAGAATTTGTGGCCCGGAAGTTGATGAATTAAATCCACAAGTAGAGAGAAGCATTGATGTCTTGAGAGTAGGTCAATTGATCTTTTTGCCCGAAAAATGCAAATTAGGCAGAGAAGCAACGCTTGAAGAAAAAGTAAAGCTAATTTATGGAAAAGATTTTGAAAATTTTGAATATCCAACATCAACTATTTCATCTACTCAGATCACGCAAACCATCACACAAACGCAAACCATGCAAACTACTAAAGATTTGGAAACAGCTAGAAAAGCGAGAGAAGAAGAAAGGAAAGAAGAAAGTAAGAGCTATGGAAATGAGGTTGGAAATGAGGGCGATAAAAGAAGTTATGAAAGTAAAAGCAAAAGTGGGAGAAGCGAAAGTGGGGGAAGTAAAAGCGAAAAAAGGATAATCAAAACTAGAAAAGAGGAAAGCAAGAGCAAGGAGGAAGAGGGAGAGGAAGAGGAGATAGTAGTTGAGTTTGACGATATGACAATAGTTATTAGAGGTGTGCCGCGAGAAAATGTAAGAATAATTAATTATGAAGCTGAGTGACTAGCAAACTTCAAAAACTGCTGCTATGCGCCATCTTCTAGTGCCTATTTGTCCTGCTTTTTTTAGCTCGAGAAATTTTATTTTTTTTCCAAGCTTTCTAGCTTTCTCTTCCAACTTTTCCTTTTCTCTAGCAATTTCATCCTCATCAACAAAATCAAAATAAAAAACAATACTTCCTTTTTTTGCATTAATAAATGCTTCCTTGAAAAAATCATAATCAAGCTTTGGTCTTGGCATAACAATAAAATCAAATTTATCAATACCGAGCTTGCTAAGTTTGTTAAGCTTTGGTAATATTTTTTTCACATCTCCCTGAATGCATTCTATGTTAGGAAAATGATTAAGCAATATGTTCTCTTTCATATACTTTACAGCTTTTCTATTTAGCTCTATCATTACCATATCAAAATCAAAGCCAGCCTGGGCAAGTTGCCTTGCTATGACAATTCCATAAACACCAATTCCTGCAAATTGCACAAGAATTTTTGGCCTTTGCTTCTTTTTCTGTTTTACTAGTTCGACTATCTTTTGAGCAAGCCATAGCCTATTGCTTGCTAACCTCGACGAGAAATAAACATCTTTAATGTTTAGCTTGAAAGTGCAGCCATTTTCTCTATACAAAGTTTCATAGACAGGCTTTCCTGCAAGTAGCTTATAGCTTGCTTTTCTTAGCCTTCCTTTAACTTTTTCTTGCTTAAGAAAAATAGCCTCTATATGTCTATGCTCACTCAAGAGCTTTTTTGCTAATGCCTTAAGCTCCTTAAGCTCTTTAATTTTAGGCTTTCCCTTCACATTTATTATTACTATTTTTCCTATTTGCTCATACATTTTGCTAAGCTGATGTAGTTAACTTTAATTGCTTCTCTTTTACAAAATGTTTTGCGCGAATGCCAATTAAGCGAATTGGTTTGATTAAAAATGGCTTTATCATTGCCTTAGCAATTTCGCTAAAATAGCTTAAGTTATCGATTGGCACAAGCAATTTTTGCTCATGAGTATGGGTTGCATAGTCTTGGTATCTAATTTTTACTTCTATTGCTTTAAAATAAAGTCTTTCTGCTCGCACTTCATCCCAAACAGCTTCACAAAGCTTATCAACATAATAAAATATAAATTTCTCATCGAGTGTGTCAACATCAAAAGTAATTTCCTTACCAATAGATTTAAATTCAATCTGCTTGCTTGTCTTGCTTGCCTTGCCTTCAACCTTGCTTTTGTCGATGCCATGCACAGCCTGATAATAATAAATGCCTATTTTTCCAAATTTTTCGAGAAACCAAAATGGACTTTTCTTTTGCAGATCAGCAATTGTTTTTATTCCTTCTTGTCTTAAGAAGGCTAGTGTTTTTTTGCCAATTCCAGGAATAATGTTTGGCTTAAATCTTGCCAAAAAATTGCCATTATGCTCTATAATAGTTAAACCATCTGGCTTTTTTAAATCAGAGGCTATTTTAGCAAGAAGCTTGTTTTCGGCTATGCCTATACTGCAAGTAAGTCCAGTAGCCTCATAAATTTTATTTTTTATTAGCAATGCCAAAGCTCTTGCTTGCTCAAAATCCTTGCATTGCTTACTTACATCAAGAAATGCTTCATCAATACTTACTTGCTCAATTGTGCCATGCTCAGCTATTATTTCCATTATCTTTTCACTTTCTTTCTCATAGAGCTCAAATCTAGGCCTTAAGAAAGCTGCATCTTTGCAGTGCTCTCTACAAATTTTCCATGCCTTGCTTATTGACATCCCTGATTTTATGCCATACTTTCTTGCTTCATAGTTTGCAGTACTCACGACACCTCTGCCCTTGCCCTGCTTTGGATCAGCACCAACGATGATCGGCTTTCCTCTTAGCTCTGGATGCTCTCTTTCTTCTATAGAAGCAAAAAAGGCATCCATGTCAATATGCATTATGATTGCCATTCTATGCTATTCTACAGAAATTTTCCGAGGCTTTCCTGGCTATGCTTTGTTTTTTCTTTTTCAAGCTTTTCTAAAGCTGAAAGAACTCGCTCTTCAGAGAAATCATGCTTATTGCATAGAAGCTCAATAATTGCTTGCTTGTTTGGCTTACCAAAGCTATAGCTAAAATCTCTCTTTATGTTTGGCTTTTTAAAAATTTCAAAAATTTCTTGCCAACTAAATTCTAGCCCATAAGTTTTCTCAACCCATTTAAAAAGTTCGTAAGGGCTTTTAAATTGCTTAACAAGCTTTAGCCCTTTTATTGGTCCTATGCCTCTTACCCCAGGATTAAAGTCTGTTCCGACAAGAATTGCTAGAGCAATTAGCATGTCATGATCTATACCAAGCACGTTAAGAAGTTCATCAAATACCACAAGCTCTGGACTTATTGGCACGAGTGCACCACTTGCAAGCTTTCGCTTTTTTGCAAGTGTTAAATTAATAACAAGCCTTTGAGCACCAAAGATCAGTGCATCATAATCCTGACTTGCAACAGCAAAAATTGCTTTATCTTTTCTCGTCATATAAGCTGCTTGGGCCTCCCCCTCGCTCGGAGCCTGGATCCAGGGCAAGCCCATCGCATCAATTAATGCTTTAGCCTCTTTAACCATATCAGCTGTAAGCGATGCTGTCATTCTTGCATATTTTGCTGCCTCTTCAATAGCTCCTTCCTCGAGAGCTTTTTCATACTTTATTGCAGCCTCTTTTTTTATTTTCTCTCTTTTCTCTTTCTCGCCGTATTTTTCTTCTGGACTTTTACCATCGAAAACAAAAATTGGCTTTATATTTTTGTAAAGTAAATTCATTGTTCTATAATAAAGCCCGCTCAAGTGACTTGTTATATTGCCTTGGCTGTCCATTAGCAAAGTTCCGTCTGGCTGTCTTATTGTAGTTAAAAATTGATAAAGCATGTTGTAAGCATCGATAGCAATTATCTTACCACTCAAAAAATCAAGACTTATCTCGTGCCTTGGCACAATCTTGCCTATGTCAACACCCATTATTCTTAACAAGCCCGTGATTTTTATATTTTTTTGATTTCCATTTTATGAATTTTTTAAGTTTTCGCTTTCTTTGGTAAATTTTGAGTTAAACACGTCAAAAATATTTAAAAAATCAAGCCATATAATTTTCATGAAATTTGAGTTTTTTTTGACTGATATAGATTATTTTGATATCGGCGAGAAAGATTACATAAGGCTTTGGGGGAGAAGTGGAAACAAAATAGTTTGCTTGCTTGATAACTGTGAAAAATATTATTATCACTTTTTTAAGCCTGGCTTAAGCAAGGCACAGCTTGAAAAATACATAGAAAAAATAAAAGCAATTTCTTTTAGCTATGCAGGACGGCAAGTAAAAGTTAAAGATGCCAAAGTTGTGAAAAAAAATTTTATTGGCAAGCCCACTGAGGCATTACAAATCTTTGCTTATAATCATAAGGACATAATTCCTCTAAAAGATAAAATAAAGAAATTCAGTGAGAGCATTGAGCATGCACATAAAGAAGATGATATAAATTTTATTACACGCTATATTATAGAGAAAGACATAACGCCGCTTTGTTGGTATAATGTTGAGATTGAAGACATTGGGAAAAGCTCAATAGATGGCATAAATGCAGATATCGTCGGATTTGTTAAGAGCATAGCAAAAGATGCCAAGAGATATGAGTATAAGCCAAAAATTTTGACTTTTGATATTGAGGCGAGCGAGTTTGAGATAGGAAAAGGTGAAATAATAATGATAAGCCTAATGAGTGATAATTTTAAAAAAGTGCTAACTTGGAAAAAATTCCCAACAACTCAGAGATGGATCGAATTTGTCAAGGATGAGGCTGAACTCATAAAAAAATTTGTTGATATTGTTAATTCTGAGAAGCCAGACTATCTTGTTGGCTATTTTAGTGATGGTTTTGATATGCCTTACTTAAAGGAAAGGGCAAAAGCTAATAAGATAAAGCTCTGCATAGGCCTGGATGGAAGCGAAGTTAGCCTGCAAAAAGGCAAAATAACTTCTGCAAAAACAGCTGGAATTTGCCATATTGATTTGTTTAGGTTTGTGGAAAATTTTGTTGCTCCCTCGTTAAGAACAGAAACATTAACATTAAACGAAGTTGCATCTCAGCTTATCGGAGAAAAAAAGCTTGAGGTTGATTTTGGAATTTTGAAAGATAAAGAAAGCAGGCAAGAAGGCAAGCAGCATAGCGAGCTAGAAAAATTTGCCCTTTACAATTTACAGGATAGCATTCTCGTCTACAAGCTTTTTCATAAACTATGGCCTCAAATGTTTGAACTTACAAAAATTGTCAAAGAGCCTCTCTTTAATGTCACTAGAAGCTCATTTAGTCAGCTTGTTGAAAGTTATATTATTCATGGACTAAAGCAATTTAATGAGATAGCCGAGCATAGGCCTTTTCAGGATGTGATCGCAAAGCGAAAACTCATGCCAAAATATACTGGAGCCTTTGTACTTGAGCCAAAGCCAGGACTTTATGATGGCCTTGCTGTCTTTGACTTTAGAAGCCTTTATCCAAGCATAATAATAAGCTATAACATCAGCCCTGCAAGCATAACTACAAAAAAAACATCACTAGCTACTCCAGAATTTGAGCTTGATAGAAAAAAAGTACAATTTTATTTTGATGAGAAACCCACCTTCATTCCTCTCTTACTTAAAGAGCTTGTCGAGATGAGAAAAAAAGTTAAGCAAGAAAAAAAGCTTCATCCCTCTCCACTCCTAGAGGCAAGGGACTTAGCATTAAAAACTCTTGCAAATGCACATTATGGCTACTTTGGCTTTTTTGGAGCAAGATATTATAGCAGGGAATGCGCTGCAAGCATAACAGCTTTGGGAAGATGGCATATAGCACAGACCATTGAAAAAGCAAAAAAAGCTGGCTTTGATGTTATATATGCTGACACTGATAGTCTTGCTATTTTGTTAAAAGATAAAAGCAAAACCTATGCACTTGAATGGCTAAAAAAGGTTAATGCTGAGCTGCCAAAGGGAATGGAGCTCGAGCTAGAGGATTTCTATAAGCGGGCAATTTTTGTTACAACGAGAAAAGGCGAGATTGGAGCTAAGAAAAAGTATGCTATGATAAGTGAAAAAGGCGAGCTAAAAATAAGGGGCTTCGAAACTGTAAGGCGAGATTGGTGTGAGCTAGCTAAGGAAGTACAAAATAAGGTTTTACTTTCTGTGCTCGAAGAGGCTAAGCCTGATAAGGCACTTAATTATGTTCGTGAAATAATAAAGAAACTAAAAAATAAGCAAATAGAGCTTGATAAACTTGTAATAAGAACACAGATAAAAAAAGAAATAGAAGCATATGCCGCTTATACACCACATGTTGAGATAGCAAGAAGAATGCAACAAAGAGGAATTCCTGTGAGGCCAGGAAGCTTGGCTGAGTGGATTGTTTGCGAGAGCAAGGAAAAGAAAGCGAGAATAAGAGAAAAAGTAAAGATGCCTGATGAAGTTAAAGATAAGGAATATGACTCGGATTATTATATAAACAATCAGATCATTCCTGCAGTAGAAAGCATTTTTAATGTTTTTAATATCAAAAGTGAAGAAATAATAGAAGGAAAAAAGCAGAAAAAGCTCGAGTTTTAAGCTGGCTTATTGCCTGCTGATTGCCTGGTTGGCCTGATTTTACATTCCTAAATTCGGAATCACGCCGTATGCTCTATCAATTTCACCATACATTCTATAACCAAAAGGATGACTTGGATCTGGTACTTTACTGTCCCAAAGTGCAACCGTAAATTCTTTTCCCTGATATTTAAAAAGATCATAGGCGCCCATACCTGTATAATTGAAACACCATCTTTGCTCAAATTTTCCTCTAACCTCATATGCTGGAAAGTCATCCCATCCTCCTCTTTCATTCCTTACAGATAACCCAACATAATCGCTCTCATCTTGAGATTGCCCTCTTGCAACAACTTCAACTCCAAGGCAATTAAGCTCTGTTGTTGCTGTCACATATCCCTTTCTACTCTGTAAGCTCATTGGAAAAAGTGAAGTGGCTAAAACAAGCCCAACAAGTCCTGCATATTTTTTTATCTTTTTCATTTTATTTTTATTTTATTTTTATTTTCGTTTTGTTTTACTTTATTTTATTTTTGTTTTGGTTTTTTGTTTGTTTTATTCATTATTTTTCATTTTCACATTTTTAAATTTTGCCTCTTTATTTTTGTATGGTTGAAGTTAGTGATGGAGTTAGTTTTGATGATGTTTATGAGAAGATTCTTGAAAAGCACAAAGATAAAAAGTATAAGCCAAAGCCAGCTTTTTTTTCAAGGATCGCAAGACTTCTGAAGAATGCACGCGATGTTGAGCTTTTCTTTGATAAATGCTATGAGCCGATGCTCTTTAGCATTAGGGCTAACACATTAAAAATTTCTATAGAGAAGTTAAGGCAGAGGCTAGAGCAAAAGTGGCAAATAGAATGGCTAGGCAAATATGGCTTAGAAGAAGGTTTTGTAATAAAAACAAGGCTTGAGCCAGGCGCGCTTGGCAACTCACTTGAGCATGTGCTTGGCTACTATTATGTTCAATCAATAAGCTCTATGCTCCCGGCAAAGGTTTTAATGCCACAAGCAAATTCGCTTGTACTTGATTGCTGTGCAGCTCCTGGCAGCAAAACAACACATCTAGCTGCTATAATGGCAAATAGTGGCTTAATAGTTGCTAATGACATAAGCTGGGAAAGGGGCATAGCTCTAGCAAGTAATTTGCAAAGATGTGGAGTAATAAATGCAATTCTAACTACTATGCCTTTCAGCCTTCTCGCAAAAAATCTTATTTCAAAAAAATTGAGCTTTGATTATATTTTAGTTGATGCGCCATGTAGCAATGAAGGCACAATAAGAAAAAATCAAGAGCTATTTAAGCTTTGGAGTGAAAAAACAATAAAAAGGCTTAGCAGGATTCAGAAAGGCATTTTGGCGAGAGCTATTGGTTTATTAAAAAATGACGGCATACTTGTTTATTCAACGTGCACTCTTGCGCCAGAAGAAAATGAAGAAGTGATTGATTATGTGCTAAGAAAATTTCCACTTAGAGTTGAAAAAATAAAGTTAAAAATTCCGACGAGGCAAGGGATTAGTGAATGGCAAGGCAAGAGCTATAGCAAAGAAATAAAAAAGGCTATTCGAATAATGCCGCAAGACTTTGATAGTGAGGGCTTTTTTATTGCAAAGCTAAGGCTTGAAAAATAAGAATGAAAAATGGAAAAAGAAAAAAGAAAAAGAATGGAAAGAATGAAAGAATGAAAAAACAAAAATGAAAAAGGAAGAGAATAAATTTAAAAATAAATTTAAACTGCTCAGCAAAAAAGAGGAGAAAGAGATAATGAGGCATTTGAAAGAATATGGGCTAACTTTAAGCCATGGCTTTGTGCTTTTAAAATCTGAGAATAAAATTTTTATTGCACCTAAGCAGAGCCTTAATTTTTTAGATATTGCGATGCGCGCAGGCTTTTATCTCGGCAAGCTTGAAGCAGGAGGCTTTAGGCTTAGTTTTGATGCCACACAACTTTTTGCCAAACAGGCAAAACATAACATGCACAACACACTAGAGCTAACGAGAGATGAGCTTGTTGCTTGGATGCAGGGGAAAAACATAAAAGACTTAAAAAACTTGGAAGAAGGCAAAAGCAAGGGCAAGGGCTTTGTAATTTTAAAGCATGGCGATGATTTCCTAGGGTGCGGGCTTTTAAAAGATGGAAAACTTTTAAATTATGTGCCAAAGGAGAGAAGAATAAAAATAGAAATGTAAATAAAACAAAATGAAAAATAAAAGCTTGTTTTTTATTTTGGCTTTGATTTTTTTTATTTTTTTCTTAGAAAGAGCTTTTGGTTTCGAAATTACAGGTAAGACTGTTGCTTACGGGCACATATACTTTTATATAATGCCGAAATGTGGTACTGAGCTAAAGCCTGGCTGGAATTTAGTTTCTGTATGCGTAAACAAAAGCGGTTTTGTTGATGAAGTATTTAATTATCAGGCTAGCCAATTTCGATTTTTATTAAGATGGAACACAAGCAAAGGAGGCTTCGATGTTTACTCGCCTCTCGCCACAAATAATCCATTCAATACAACTGAGCTAAATGAAAGTTATTTTATTCTTGTTGGCAATAGCATTTCTTTAGGATGGAGCGGAGCTAATAATAGTGATTTAAGCATAGAAATGCTCTCAGGCTGGAATAGTCCTTCATGGCCTTATGAATTTAATGCAAGCATAACGAAATATTTTAATATTTCCTTGCACAAATATTTAATGAAATGGAATAGAGATAGTCAGTCCTTTGAAATTTATTCTGCTCTCGCCTCAAACAATCCCTTTGATAGCATTAATGCCGGAGAAGGCCAATTTATTTTCGCCAAAACACAACATGTGCTTGCCTATAATCGCAGTCAACTCTTGAATTAAATACAAAATTTAATAAAGAATGAAAATAAAAGAAAAAATAAAATTGGTAGTAAGTTTACTTTTTTGTTCAATCATTGCTTTAATTTTAATTTTGCCTTTCTTAAAAGCGCAAATCTATCTCGGAGTTGCTGATGGCTTTGTTTTTTATTCAAATGGAAGCATAGCAAGCAATGCCTTAGTTAATGTTTTTGTAATAAATTGTAGTGCCCCGCCGCAATATTGCTCTGGCCAGACCTATAGCCAGGATAATGGCTATTATGTGATTGCAAATCTTGCTCTTGAGCCCTATGGTTATGGACTTATTAAAGTAAGTAAAGGAAATTGGTTTATTGAAGAACAGGGCCAAGCTGATAGCTATGGCATTTTGAGTCTTAACTTAACACTTTGTGAGGCTCCATCCATGCCCATTTTACAAGCAATAAATAATTTTCACCCACCAAGCAAAGACTATAGTATAATTTTTAATTGGAGTTCTGGAATTGATCCAAATGGTTTGCCAACATATGATATGTTCTATCTTGATGGCACATGGCAAACTGCAAATGCGCCTTTAACAAGAATTAATCTTCCTATAGGCTTCCATGAATGGAAAGTAAAAACTTGCAATGCTAATTGTTGCTCAGAAGAAGCATATGATAACTTCACAATCTTAAATTCAGTGCCTACCATGCCAATTTTACTCGATCAACCAAACACAAATAACAACACAGTTCTTTTACAATGGCAAAATTCAAGCGATGCAGATGGCGATCCTATAAGCTATGACTTCATGATTGATTCTGAGCTTAGAGAAAATGTAACAAGCCCTCAACTTGTTGAAGGACTTAGCTTTGGCTTACATGAATGGAAAGTTCGTGCCTGTGATTTTTGGCAATGCAGCAATTGGGCAGCTGACACTTTTAGCATACAAAATTTACCTTGCCCAAAACCAAATATAACTGCTATAGCGGATAGCTGTAATAGTACAATAAGTTTTGAATGGCAATCTGTAGCTTTTGACAGTGAAGGCCAACTCTGTCATGATGAGTTCATGTTGAATGGCGTTGTCATTGATAACAATGCGACAAGCCCAAAAGGCTTTAGTTTTAATCAGACGCAACTTGTTGAATGGGCGGTGCGAAGTTGTGATGAAAAAGGAGCTTGCAGTGAGTGGCAATCTGACAGCTTTATTTATTGCTCTTGTCCAACAACTCAAATAGGCCCTAGTCCAACTCCTTCTGCAGCTCGAAGAGAGGCAATATGTGAGATAAAAGAGGCCATAGCAATTAAAGGATACCAACTTATTATTTTAGCTCAAAAAAGTGTTTATCAAGGTGAAAGTTTTAGCATTGAACTAGAATTTGTGCCCTTTGAAGATTGGGAATCACTTGTTATAGAAATAGAAAATCCAAATAAAAGCTATTTTAGCTTAAGTCAAGAGAAAATTGAAAAAGAAAAAATGGAAAAGAATGTAAAAATAAGTAAAGTAATAACAATAAACTCAAGCATAAAAACAAAAGCGCAAGGTTATGAATTTGGGATTCTAGTTAGAGCAAATAATACTCTTTTAGCTTATAAAAAAATTAAAATTGATGTTAAGGAAGTTCCATTCATAGTAAAAATAATTCCTACAGAAAAGCCAACAGCTTATCCATATATTTACAAAGAAATTCTTTATGCAACACTTATTTTAAGTCTTATTTTCATTTTTATTGTTATTTATAAGGTTGTAAGGGCTGTTAAAAAAGCCATACTTAGAAAAAAATTGCGAGAGCTTGGAAAATATGCAAGACAAAAGCTTGGAGAAAAGTTTAGAAGGTTATAAAAAAGCAGGGAAGATAGTCGAAAAAGCGCTTAGCTTAGCAAAAAGGCTTTGTAAAAAAGATGTCTTGCTACTTGAAATTGCTGAGAAAATAGAAGCTTTTGTAGCTAGGCAAAATGCGAGCCTTGCATTTCCTCCAAATTTAAGCATAAATGAAATTGCTGCTCACTACAGTCCTTTTAGCAATGATAAGAGCTTGGCTAGTGGTTTATTAAAAGTAGATATAGGAGTTAAGTGCGATGATGGCATTGCTGATGCTGCCATAAGTCTTGATCTTGACAGCAATGAAGAGAATAAAGCACTTATTAAAGCAAGTCAACAAGCCTTAAGTGCTGCTCTCAAAATTGCAAGGCCTGATGTTGAGGTTTGCGAAATAGGAAAGGCTATAGAGAAAAAAATTTCTGAGCTTGGCTTTAAGCCGATATTTAATTTGAGTGGTCATGGCATAAGTGCTAAAAGCCTTCATTCTGGAAAGAATATTCCTAATTATAATAATGGCGACAAAACCTTGCTAAAAGAAAATGAGATAATAGCTATTGAACCTTTTGTAACATTAAAAGAAGCTAGTGGTTTTGTGAATGATGGAAGGCCAAGTGCGATCTGGATTTTAAAAGATAAAAAGCCCAGGCTCTATAAAGAGGTTTATGAATTTATAAAGAAAAATTATTCATTTCTGCCATTCTCACAACGCTGGCTCGAAAAAAGCTTTGCTAATGCCTTGCTTGCATTAAAAGTTTTTGAAAAAACAGGAGTTGCTTATAATTATAAAGAGTTAGTTGAAAGCAGCAAGGCAAAAGTAAGCCAGGCCGAGACAACGATAATAATAAGGAAAAAGCCAGTCATGCTTGTTGATATCTTCGAGCTTTAGTAAAACTTGCTAGATAAGCAAGAGCTAGCTAAGAGCTAAGTTAAAAGCTAAGAAAGCTAAGTTTGCGTTGTTCGATAATAAAGATAAAGTCTTGCCTCGACGCTCGTTGCTGGTTGCCCTGTTGTTGGTGGTATTGGAACTATCCAGTAGCCTGCCACAACATTGCCCTTCTGCTCGCCGCCTGTAATAGAAATAAACGGCTGCGTCCCAATAGCCCCAATAGTCAGATTATAACCACTAAAAAAACCTTTGCCGTCCTTCACAGTAGGAAAGCTCGCACTCAAAATAGCCGTCAGATTCTTTGTTAGATAATCACAAGCGTTTCCCCCACCATCACACTGCTCATTATTCGCACACATTGCAATCACTTCACTGATTTTTTTGTTGTTGCACTCGCTTGTGTATTGCATGATTGCATTAAGCAGGCTATTAACTTTTATGTCAGCCACTGCTGTAGGCTTTCTCAAGCTGCGCTGCATTGAAAAAGCTAGCATAATGATGCCTATAACAATTACAAGTAGCACAATAATAACAAAGCCAAAAACTTCTTGCTGCGCCCTTCGCGCTCTCACAGAGCATGCTCTTTTCTCTTTTCTTTTGTTTTTTTCTTCCATTTTTGCCTTTTTTGCTTTTTTTGCTTTTTTACTTTTTGATTTTTGCTTTTTGATTTTACTTTTTTTGTTTTCTATTTTTGCTTAGCATTTGTTTTATTTTTTCTTGTTGCACATTTTTGTTTTCCATCTTTTTTGCTTGCTTTTGCTTTTTGCCTTGCTTTATTTTGTTGTCTCGAAAGCTACGACTGCTTTTCCTATTGTGCATCGATAGCCACTGAGGCCACTGCTGCTAGTTTGTGATAAGTAGTGGCAAAGTGGCACAAATATTGAATGGCTTTCCCAATTTTTGCCTGCTGTCTTATTATAGATGACATGGATGGTGCAGTCTGGAGGAGGATTTCTTTCATTGCATAGAGCTTGTTTTTTTTGTGGCCAAATTCGCTCGAAAGCTATTAGCACAATCTTTGCTCCTTCCCACATCTTCTCATATCTTTGCTTTTTACTAGCATCAAGGGCTGCAAAACCAAGCAACTTTTCCTCATCAACACAATAAGCCTCTCTACAAGCAAACTCTGGGCTATTTGCTATAGACTGAATCTTTGATATTGTTTCCTCTCTTCTCGTTGTTTCGGCGAGCTCTTTTATCCTTGCTGATTGGTAAATGCTAAAGAAAATAAGAATAAGGCCGAAAAAAAGTATTAAGCCAACTAAAACAAAAGCCATCTCCTGAAATTGTATTTGTGCTTGCCTCGCCTTAGTGCTTGCTCTTGTTTTGCTTTTTGCTGTGGCTTTCATTTTAAAAAAGCTTGCAATCAGCAACAAGCCCTGCATTTATATTTCTGAGTTGCACTATTGAATTGTATAAAGAACCTAGATTGTTTCCTGTTTTGCTTTTCATGAAAGTATCTATGGCTGTAATAAAGCTATCTAAAGCTCCTTCGATGTTGCCTATGGTACAACCTTTATTCCTAAGTAGTTGGGCTTTTGTTTTATAAATAGAAGCTAAGATCTTTGCTCTAGCCAAAATTCTATCAAGATTGCAATTATATGTATCAAAATCTGAAAATATTGCTGCATAAATCAAGTCAGAAAACCACGGCTTGCCATCAACAAAGCCATAATTGCAAGCACTACAACCAATATCTATTTTATAGTAATCTGATGGGCAATTAGTAAAATTAATCGCTGATTTTGTTTTGCTAATAATATCTTTAGAAATTTCTTCTAGCTTAGTTCGGTATTGATAAGGCAAGTTTGTTAAGCAATATTTGCCATCCACAATTATTACTGGGGTTGCAATAAAGAAAGGATCTTTGAGTGGCATTGAAAAAGCAAAAAAGGTTTCTTTTTGTGTTGTAATGAGAGGCTTACTAAAAATATATTTGTCCGGAACTTGCTTTATTATTGAAAAAGTTTTTTCTTTTCTATTTCGCCACTTTATTTCGCTATAGTCATTATTCGCATTACAACCAAATTCAGTGTAGCTATCTGCAGGAAATTCAAGTGCAGTGCCTTGAGCCTCAACAAGTGAGCCTACTTCAGAGAATGGCTCGAGCAAAATATTTATGCCACTCTCTACACTTACTTCTTTTGTTGGCTTTGCTACTTGCTTGCCATATTGTGTTACAAAAAAGAAGGCAAAGAAAAGAATTACAGCGCCTATGATAAGGCTAAAAATCCAGGCAAAGCTCGAAAGCTGTGCTTTTTGTGCTCGCGCCTTTTGCACCTTTCGCGCCATTTGGGCCTTTCGTGCATTTTGCGCTTTTCTCTTGCATGCTTTCTGCGCCCCTCTTTTTGCAAACTCCATAAAAAAAGAATCCACATAAGTTTAAAAAAATGCGCTTAAAGTCAGCCAGCACTCACATTGACTAAGCCGCCTGCTACGCCACTAAATTTTATCTTAACTTTTCCTGCCTTATTTTGAATACACGTCGGATTAGCAAAGGTAAGACAATCAATGCCTCCACATTTAATCAAATAAGCTCCTTGAATGCCATACTTTGCCTTAAGCTTGAATGGTAGAACAAAAGTGTTGTATTGCTTAAAGGAGGAGTAGGCAGAGTAATTATTAAGGTCTGAGCAATAAGCTTTTCCTAAACAAGTTAATGAAGTTAAATTTGCGAAGCAAATATAAGTTACAGATTTTGGAAATAAAAATTCTAGTGTTTCTTGCTTGCCCTCTGCCTGCCAAGTTTCTTGGATTTCGGATTTTATGTCATCAATTGATGCCTGAATGAGTGTTCTATCTTTGAGCTCGAGAAAATGCTTTATCGCCCATATTGCAACATAAATAAAGACAGCAATCAAGATAAGAGAAAAAATAAAAGTAAAGCTTAGCTCAAAGCCTCGCCTGCCTCGGACTAGCCATTCTTCTCGCCCAGCTAGTAAGTTTTTCTCGAGCTTGTGTTTCTTGTGCCTGGCCTTGCTCTTATTTTTCATCTGCTCACATATTTTGTGTTTACTTTGTGCCTGGCCCTGCTGGCCTTGGCATTCCTCGGGGAATTGCCGGCATTGTTGGAGGCATTGCTGCTGGCATGCCTGCCTGTGCTCCTGTTCCTGGCCTTGGCTTTTTCTTTATTTTTATTATTTTTCCAAGCCCACTAAAGGCTGCTTTAATTTTTTCCTTACTTAGCTTTCCTTTCTTGAATAAGATAAAGCCTGCTACGCCAAGACCAAGAACTAGTAAAATAAAAATTAAAATGCCAAAAGGAAAGCCAGCTTTTTCTTTGCATTGGCCAATGCAACAACTTGTCACATCTGAAGCACTCACAAGCTCGCCTTTGCATTTTTGATTAGCATTACAAGTCTGGCCTCCAAGAGCTGAGCAGCTTTTTAAACATTCTCCCTCACAGCATTTTAGCGCATCACTTGTTTCATAGCTCTTTCCACTACAGCCTTCGTCTTCAGCACAAGAGCTATATTGGCATGTTGTTGCTACACATCTCCCGCCTTGAGTACAGCAGCTCGGCTTATTGCCTGTATCAGATGCTATGACAGGATAACCACCAACGCACTCCTCATCAGGCTTACAAATAATGCCATTTTGCTGAGCACAAGGAAGTAGAGCAGCCGAGCAATAGCCTTGCTGACAGCAAAAGCTTGTATCATTTGCATTAAGAAGCCACTTTCCTTGAGAGCATGATTTGCCTGCATTAGAATCACAAATCTCGCCGCCAAGCTCTGCACAGCTTTTTGTTGGAGTCGGCGTAGTACAATTGCCCTTACAGCAATAATTGCTATCACTCGAGCTTATGAAAGGAACTACAGAGCCTGCTGCAACACATTTCTGGCTTGGTAGACAAACACTACCATTTATCTCAGCTACACAGAGTGATTGACTTAATGGCTTACAACATTTTCCAGAGCTGCATGCATAAGGCACTTGTGTTTCATTAGCAGAGCATGTTGTATTTGTTGTGCAATTTCCTCCTCTAATCTCGCATGCTCCCTCAATGCCATTTATATTACAACATTCCCCAACAAAGCATGAAAATGCCTGCAAGATGCCGCCAGTAGCACTGCAATTGGCTACACAACTATAACCTGCAAGCTCACAGGCAGAATAGCCTGTAAAGCCAGGCCATATTCCAGCCAGGATCAGCGCTGTATCCCTTATTGTATCATTGTTCCTGCTTGCAAGCCAAAAGCCCTGAGCACTTTGATTACTTAAAAGCGTTGCCTTAGTTACTGACAAATTTACTCCTTCTAAGGCTCCTGTCATTCCAGCAAGCCCTGTGTCATAGTATTCGTTATAAGCACTACTCGGCGCTTCGATCAAGCCACTTGGCTTTCTTAATGCAACAACATTGCTCGAATATTCACTGCTATTCATTAAAGCATAAAGAAAGGCATAAGGCAGATACTTTTGATTTTCGCTAGCTTTTGAAAGAAGATAAAGCAAAAAGCTTCTTGCAAGAGATGAGTTAACTTGTTGAAGTGCAAAGGCCATCCAAGCGCTTGCTTCATAATTACAAGTATTGGTAGGAGCAAGACAATATTGAACAGGAATACTCAACTTGCTAGCTACATTAGCACTAAGCTCAAAAGTTTCACCAGGTACAAACCATGCACCGCTTGCACTACTTGCAAAAATAAAATTTGCTTTAACATCTTTATCACAAATTATCTCAAAGCTTTTATTAAGACATGATTGATTTATTTCTAGCCAATACTTTGCCGCGGCTTCTGAAAAACATTCAGTAAGAGAAGAAGCCACGATGCTTCCAGCTTCGTTAAAGCTAACATTCTGAATGACTGCGCTATCATTGATTCTAAGATAACATGTAAAAGCGTTTGGCGATGTAAGCTGCAAATACCATTTTATGTCGCTAATCATAATAGGAATAAAATGCCTTCTAAGCCATTCGGTTGCTTTGCTTGTGTCTAAGCCAATGCTATCAAGCCCAAATTTTACTATGGCAGTCACTAGCACATCACAGCTATTTTCTTGCGGCCCTGGCCAGCATGTGCCATTGCCATAACTTTTTTCAAGCAAGGTTTTGTTTATGAGCTTGATTTGATTAGTGGAAAGCCTCTCTTTCAGAGCAAAGGTTGAGATGCTAAGCTCAATTTCGTTTGAGCCTGGCTTTATTGCATTAGCATTTAACCAATTATATCCTCTCTTAACTTTTGTAAGTTCATCTGAGGATGAAAGAGCAAGGCAAAAGCTCATGCTAAGTAAACTAAGCAAAATAAACAAAGCAATTAACTTTCTTCCCATCTTTCCTTTCATGCCTCTTTTTAAAGTGGATTTATTATATTGCATTCTCCATCACCACATTCATCCTGACACCACGCATAATAAGGAGCTAATCGCCAAGGTAAGAGATGATTTATTGCATTTTGAGAAAATGGGCTGATAAATATTAATTCATTCTGCGTAACATCTCTACATCTTGCCAATTCATAACAACTTGCCTTTTTATCTGTAATAATTACAAGATTGCCTCCTTCCTTGTATAGTCTTTTTACGTGCGGCCCCTCTTTGTCAACATTAACACTTATACTTACATTTTGGCTTGCTTCAAAGTTGCAGCTATCTGAACAAGAGAAATTAAGCACATAACTTCCATTACCCAATTTAATTTTCCCCTGTAATTCCTGGCCAAGTGAAAAAGTTTTGCAACTAGTAGTGTTACACGCCTTTAAAGAACAACCAACTAAATTGCATGCAGTGTCTACTGACAGTGCATAATTTATTTCAACTTCATCATAGCAAGTAGTAAAAATTGAATTATCTTGCGGGCTTTCGATAGCAAGAGAAATCCCTCTTACGGCCGGTATTAAAGTTAGGCTTTTCCCTCCAACATTTCCACTCTCATCTTCACATTGTATTTGAATGCTTAAATCTTGTGTAGGCATATCAAATGAAAATTCCGCCACAATTTTGCCTTCCCTCGAATAACTAAAGTTATTTTTATTAAGTAATAGTTGTCCTCCTGATGATAAGGTCACTGTGCAATTTTCTACTGGCTCATTCACATAAATTTTCATACTTTGTGGTCCTGGTGCAACTTCTTCTCTATCCACATAAGAAGTCTCGATTGCTGGCGGGATATTATCTGTGCCTGAAACACAAAAGTTTATTTCATAAGTTTTACTTTTGCCATACCTATTTTTACATACAAGATAGGCATGAGCACTCACATCTTGATCAAGCTTTGGGAAAAAATATGCAGGAATGTCCCAAACATGTTGCGTAGTAAAGAAATTTGCATTATTATCTGCATTACTCATGTTTTCCCAGGAAGCACTGAGAGATTGGCCTTTAGGATAAATTGCTATCTTACAAATTGTGTCATTATTTGTGCTATAAGTTAACTTAAGTTTTGAATAAGGTAAAATGCATTCTCCAGCAGTTGCACAACTCAAAGTGATTGAAGGGAGCACCTTTCCTTCTACAACTTCTTTTTCTATTTTGCATTCATAGCCTTCAGCGCTTACACCAATATCTGTTAAATAAGGCTCTATTCCTGAATAAGTCTTTTCACATTGTTTTGTTTCACTATTATATTTACAATCGCTTCCAAGACTGCTGCAAACATAATCAGTACATCTTCCATATTCAGATAGCGGTTCTTCATTGCATGTTGAGCATGTATCTTCAGTCTGAGGCTTTAACTCAACCTTCTCGCATTTAAATAATGCGCTTGAATTGTCGAGAGGAATAATATCGTAGCCCTCACCAAGGGAAACCTCTTCTGAGAAGTGGCTATTGTTGCCACAATCACCGACCGAGCTACAAATGGCCTTAGAGGGATTTAAATCATTGTTTCCTAAGCTCGCTCTGACGCACTCTTTGTAAGGTTGAAAATATGTGCTAGAATTAAGAGTACATTCTCCATTTCCCTTTATAATGCTATTTCCATATGAGCAATCAGCTTCTGCTGAAGGATATTTTGGAACACACTTGTCATTAATTTTCCTACATTGCCAATTGTTTGCACAATTCTCAGAGCTGAGTTGAAAACATTGAGAAAAAAGGTTTAGCTCAAATTCGCCATCCTTGCAAATATGGGCTCTATTTGAAAGCTGCGACGCAGCAATTTTCCCATCATTGCACCAAAACAACATGTGCAATGTACCCACCTTATCACCCCCCTCTTCTATATTATAATTACTAAAATAATCACACCAAAAATCACCATTGTTTTTTAGTAAGATCGATCCATTATATGCTTTATAAATGCAATTTGCTTCTATTATAGTTCCATCTGCGCCATTTTGGCCCGGCTCTTCTTCGCCTATGGTTGGGGCATCAAAATCTCCACTTTCAGGTGCTGCAGCGCCCAAGCAATTATAACCTTTATGCCACATCTTGTGTGACACGCATTCATAAGTTCTAAGGGCTATTGAATGATTCATATTACCCTTCGTTTTTTCACATTTTGGTTCCCCCTCAGGCACATTACGCGTTGGGTCACATATATTAAATTCAATTCTCGCGCATGAATCCAAAACCGCCCATCCTCTCCATTTTCCTTCTTCTGCTAAGCACTTTCCTTTCTCTCCATCCTTTTTAATTTCTTCCTCTTTACGTGCAAACCAAAAGGTTTTGATTAGCCAATTCTCATACCCACCTTGAGCACCACAAAAAATATTTTCTTTTTCCCCTTCTTCAGTAAGATTCCACGCAGAGCATCCGCCAGGCCCTCCATCAACAAAAAGATTTCCTTCATTTTTTATTTCTTTTACATTAAGATGAATTGTTCCTCCGTCTCCGCCTCCACCTCCTCCACCATACTCTTCTCCACCTAGCCCGCCAACTCCTCCCTCAGCAGAAATTGTTCCCTGATTATCAAAATAATCAGCATTTATTACAACCAAGCCTCCACCTCCGCCGCCGCCTCCACCACTCCCTTGGCAACCCTCGCATCCACTCCCAGCCTCTCCTACTACGCCATTAGCATTAAGCCTTCCATAATTAGTAAAATTTTTGGCATAAATAATTATGCTTCCTCCGCCATAGCCTCCTTCTCCACCTTTTTTATCACTGTCATTGCCCTTCGTGCCTGCATAGGCAAAGCTTGTCAATGTTGCTCCTTTTCCACCTCGCCCACCCGATTGATTGAACTTACCTTTTGTTGTGTTACCGCCTTTAGCGCTCCCTTCATCAGCAAAAAGAGTAGACAATGAAACAACTCTAAGCTCAATATCTTTATATTTTAAAGGCCCTTTCTCAATCATAAAATTGGTAAAGTTATAGACCAAGAGATAATTTCCTGAAAAAATTATTTGGCTTTCATTGATTGTGCAAGTGTCAATAGAGCCGCCAATTGAAACATTTCCTTCCTTACACACAATTGTAACATAAGGATTATTTTCACATATTTTGTTTTTGTCTTTGACACAATTAATGTCTCGTCCGCAGTTGTTCAATTCATTTATGCACCCGCTCTGCTCTGTAGGAAAAGCATCTCTTACCAGGCCTGGATGATAGACAATTGCTGCACTCAAAGGGATTAGCACTAGCAATAAAATTGTCATCAAAATTACGCAGGCACTCTTTTTTTTCATTCTATTTTTTGTCTATTTTATTCTAATATTTTATCTCTCTTATCGCAAATTTAAACTTTTGGCCTTGTTTTTCTAAAGCATAAACTCTTGTTCCTCCACCAAAAGGATAAAATGGATTGCCATCTTCAATGCTGATTATTACATCTTTAAAAATTTCCTGGTTTTCAGCTAATTCATTAAGGGTATAGTCTCCAATGCTTTCAAGCTGTACTATTGAATTTACCACATCTCTAAACATTTCTAGATTGCCCCAAACTATCTGCCCCTTGTTTTCTGTCTCGACATCAAATCTTGACATACTTATTGTTAGATCGCCTCTTTTTAATGTTATCGGCGCTGTTATGTCGAGCTTTATTAGCTCAAATGTCGAGCTAAAATTGACATCAATGTTTGATGGAGTGAAAGATTGTGGCGTAGTTTCAAAGCCCTTTTTTTGTGCTTCAGCTGTAGCATTATTAATGCACAGTGATACATTGCCCTTAACAATGTTAATTATGCTTGAATAATCGAGCGGATCTTGTGGGATGCAATTTTGGCCTGGCACATCATTATAGCAAAAGTAAGGTATTTGGCCATAGCAGGCTGGCTTGCCACTAGGCAATGTGCCACAAGCAAAGAGATTTACTGTTAAAATAGCTCGGTCTAGCCATTGCTTAACGCAGCCCTTCACATAATCTCTAAACCACTCTGGCTCAACAGCTTTCTTTGTTCTGCTCCTGGCAACAATGCTGAAAGTAAAAAGCCCAACAACGACAATGAGAATTGCGATAATAACATAGAGCGTTATCGCACCCCGTGCATAGCATGTATTTTGCGTGCCTTGCCTGCTCGCGCATTGAAAAATTTTTTGCCTCTTTCTCATGCCTCGCGCTTCCTGCTTTTACCTCTTTTTTGCTCAAACTGCTTTATTTATTAATTAATTTGACTTTTTGAATTTTTTGTTTTTTATTTTTGTTATTTTTTCGTTTGTTATTGTCACTTGTTATTATATCGAACTTAATCTTGTTTTTTATTTAATTATTTATTTGAAATTTTTTTGCTTTTTTAATTTTTTATTTTAATTTTCCTCAATTTCTCTTGTTATCAATTGTTATCAATTTTTTGATTTTTTGTCACTTTTTTATCTTCTCAATTTTTCGGTTCAATTTTTGCTGCTTGTATTGCTTGCTTGCGATTGCCTTCTTGTGCTTTAGCGCTTGCTTTAGCTAGTCTCATCAGCTCTGCAGCTCAAGCTCAAAAGGCTTTATCGTTATGCATTCTGACGGCCAGTCATTATCATGCCACTTGTCAATGCACTTAATATAGTATTCATCTGCCTCATTTGAATAAGTCTCGAAGGCAAGGTCTGTTAAGGCTGAAAAGGGGCTTGCCTGATCTGAGTCAGTTGCATTGAAATCACAGCCAAGCTCTTTGTTAATGCTATAAACACACTCACTTTCTATGTCTGTTTCAATGAAAAGTTTTCCATCACTGACAAACATTCTAATTACTTGTGGCATAGGATAAGGTGTTATTTCAAAGCTAGCGCTAGCACTTTGCTCAATGCCAAAGATATCGCGGCATTTTACATAGACTGTATAATTTCCTTTCTCAAGCTCGAGAGTTGTTGTATGCAAAACATCAAAGCCACTTGCTATTCTTTGCATTTTTTCATA
>JAWBVE010000003.1:0-86999 GCA_038840695.1 Candidatus Pacearchaeota archaeon | reverse complement strand
CTTGCCTAAAGGCTTGATTAGTATAATTATAATTTCTTTTCTCGTTGTTTTTTTGCAAACTCTTGCCTATAAGTTACTTAGCAATCAGGCAAGGATAAAGGAACTCAAAGAGAGGCAAAAAGCGCTGAATGCAGAAATAAAGGCCAATATTAACAATAAAGAAAAGATTGAAAAATTGAATAAAGAGCTAATGCAATCAAGTCTTGAACTAATGAAGCTAAGCATGAAGCCTTTGCTTTTTACATCATTACCTATCTTGCTCATTTTGTGGGGGTTAAAAGTAAGTTATAGTGCTGCTGGAGTTGGGAACATTATAAGTTGGGGAGTTAATTTGCCAATCATAGGTGATGGCGCGGGCTGGCTTCTTAGCTTTATTATCTTTAGTACTATCTTTGGTTTAATTTTAAGAAAAATTTTAAAAGTATATTAAAGTGCATTATAAATCAAAAAAGAAAAAAAGAAAAAAAAGAAAGCAGAAAATGGTTGAGAAAGAAAAAAAAGTAGAAAAAATTAGTAAAGAAGAAGCAAAAAGGATATTGCAAGAAAAAAGCCTGCAATTAGTGCTTTTAAATCAAGAGCTAAAGAAAATAGAAGATCAATATGCATTAATTGACCAGAGCATAGCTAATTTTGAACTAACAAAACAAAATCTTGATGAGATTAAAAATATAAAAGATAAGGAAATTCTTGCACAAATAGCTGAGGGAATTTTTTTGAAGGCTAGGGCGTCTGAGGAGGGAAAAGTTCTTATTAATGTAGGCAAGGGAGTAGTGCTAGAAAAAAGTGTTGATGAAGCAAAAGAAATTTTAGATGCTAAGATAGAGGAATTCTCATTATTAAAAAGTATTTTAAGCAATGAAGCTAAAAAAATATTGGATGAAATCAAGTTCATAGAAGAGGAAGTTAAGCGAATAACCAGCTAAAAGGGCAGCTAAATCTATTATTTCTTCTCAAATATGCCATACTTTTCTTCAAAGCATGGCTTTTCTTTTATATAAAAAATTCCAATAGGGATTCTTGCTCGTTCATCAAAATTATAGTCCCACATCGAAGCAACTTTCCATGCTTGATCAAAGGCGCTTGGATTATAATCTTTATCTAACTTATAAATCCTCTTTCCTATATATTCTCTCGTATCATTAAAAGCGAGGCAGGGCTGTAAAACCTCGACAAAACTAAAGCCTTTATGCATTATTGCCTTCTTTAATATCTGCTTTGTGTGCTCTATCTCAAGCGCATAGCATCTAGCAACAAAACTTGTGTCAAGGCTTAGCATAAGCTTTATAGGATTCAGCGGCTCATCCATGACAGCTCCTCTCAAACTTTTGCTCAAAAAACCTTGCTGAGTTGTTGCAGTATGTTGGCCTGTTGTTAAAGAAAAAACTTGATTATTGTGAACAATCAAAGTTGCATCAATATTATAGCGAGCAGCATGGACTAAATGCTCTACTCCTTCATTATAACTATCACCATCCCCACTTATGCCTATTACTTTTAACTCTGGCCTTGCAATTTTTAACCCAAACATTACGGGAATAACTCTGCCATGCAATGCATTAATACTACTTAAATTTGTATAATCGTGAACTTTTCCATGACATCCTATGCCACAGACCTGCACTATCTGGGCTTTTCTTAATTTGCCTTCCTTAATAAGCTCATCTAAAGCTGATACATAAGCTCGAAACAAAGCATAATTTGTACATCCAGGACACCAGGTCTTTACATATTTGCTTTCAATCTCATTTCTGCTCCCATTATTTCTACCCATTTTCTTTCTTGCTTTCTTTCTTGCTTCATTTATTTATTTTTATTGCTTATTTTTTTCTTTGATTCACTAAACAATTCAACTAATTCATCAACTGTAAAAGGCCTGCCATCATGTTTCAATATTTTATTGCTTTCAGGAATTACTATGCCATCTGTTTCTGCAATCAAATCTGAAAGTTGAGATGTAATAGAGCACTCAACAACAAAAAGCTTTTTGCTTTCTTTTTTTCCTTTCTTGCTTCTTCCTAGCCCTAATGCCTTCACAATGCTCGGAAAAGGCTTCAAGCATTCTATTGCAATCAAGCCATAATCTTTATTGCGAGAAATAAAGTCCAACAAGACATTTACTGTCGAGCCATAAGCGATAATAATTTTTTTTGCTTTTTTATTATAAATTTTATAAGTGGCTAGCTTCTGCATTATAGCTTTAATTTTTTCTATCCTTTCTTTTCTTCTTCCACTCATCGCCAACATCACTCGCTGGCTCTCATTAAAAAAGCCATATTCATCATGCTCATAACTACTTAGCTTAAATCGCTCAACTCCAAGTTCTGGAAGCATGCAAAAAGGATCTTTTAAATCATAAACTTTACTTAGCCCTTCCTCGCTCTCACTTTTTTCATTTTTTGCCGCTTTCATGAGCCTTTGCTGCCTCTGCTGCCTTTGCTTCTCCCTTTCAAGATATTGCTTAGCATAACTTTCAACTTCGCGCAATTCCTCTTTGTCAATACTAAAACCACTCTCAGCAAAATTTTTATCTGCAAGCAAAATCACAGGAATTCTATAGCTATATGCCAATTCAAAAGCTTTTATTGCATTTAGCATTGCACTTTTTATATCTGTTAAGGAAAGAACAACTTTTGCAAATTCGCCATGACCTGAATTTATTGCAAATTTTAAATCAGCCTGGCTTGTATAAGTCGGTGCTCCTGTTGATGGCCCATATCTTGAGACAAGATAAATAACAAGTGGCAATTCTGCCATTCCAGCAAAGCTTAATGCTTCTATCATCAAGGCAAAGCCCCCACCACTCGAGCCAATGGCAACTTTCTTGCCACAAGCAGAAATGCCAAGCGCTGCATTTATTACAGCTATCTCATTCTCTGGCTGATAAACAAAACCATTTGTCTTGGCAAGAGCATGCAGTAATCCAGTTGATGGCGTCATTGGATAAGCAAGATAAGCCTCTATACCAGCAAGTCTAAAAGCATATGCTATAGCATCATTACCCTTAAGATAAATAATTTCAGCTTTTGTCTTGCTTAATTTAAGCCCTCTCTTGCTTTTGCCTCTTTCACTTAATTCTATAGAATAGCCTATCTCGAATGCCTGCTTATTTTCTTTTAAAAATTTTTTAAATTCAACATTAAATATATCAAAAAAGATTTGTTTTTCCATTCCCAAAACTTTTGCTAAGGCTCCAATTAAAATAGAATTAGCTACTATTTTATTAAAACCGTGCTTCCTTATTATATCATCACAATCAATACTCTGACATATTCCTTTTTTTGCTTTGATTTTGTTTAAAATATCACTCCTAAGTTCTTCTACTTTTTTATCACATATGATTATTCCTCCATTCTTTACAGCATTAACCATATCATCACTTATATTCTCACTCAAAAAAACACAAATATCATAGTGATTTTCACTTGAATAAATCTTATTCTTTGAAAAACTTATTACATTAAAATTTAAGCCACCCTTAATCCTTGACTGATAATCCCTATAAACAAAAACATAATAGCCATATTTAGTTAATGCGCCTGCAAGAATATCTGAGATCTTATCAATGCCTTGCCCTGCTTCTCCTGCAATTAAAATACTTCTAGTTTGCATTTAAAGATATCAAAGGACTATTTTAATTTTTTTGTTGTATTTCGAAAATGAAAAAACAAAAAAAGCGAGAAATAAAAAATTTTAAAAAACAGAGATCATAGATTTTTATGCCAAAAAGATACATTTCTGAAGAGCAATTTAAAAAGATTATTACAGCATTAGGAATAGAATATCTTGGCGTAACAAAGGCTGGTGAACCAAGGCTTAGGTATGGAAAAAAGGAATTTACTGTTAGCAGAAAAACCGATGAAGGCTATAAGCTTGATGTTGTGCGAAAGATCTTAGATAATGTAAAAATTGAGAAAGCTGTTGAAGAAAGAAAAAGTCCTGGCGAAGTGTATCATGCACTAGTAAAACAAATAAAAGAAATTGTTGGGGCTGATTTTTAAATTTGATTAAACTTGAAGCTTGATAAGATCTTTAAAGCTTTTTATTAAAAAATTAGGCCTAAGCCTTCCAAGCCTCTTATATTGCAATTCCTGACCCTTTCGTTTAATCAAAACTGCTATGGCCCTTGCGCCTACAGTTTTTGCATTTCTCGCGAGCATAACATCAACAATACTATCACCAACAACAATTATCTTTATTTTTGCTTGCTTTCCCTCTGTTTTTGTTGTTTCCTTTAGCGCTTTTATTTTTTTCTTTAAGAGTTCTAAAGCCTTTTTAATTAATTCAGGATTTGGCTTTCTGTGCTTAACATTTTCCTTACTTAAAATTAAATCAAAATGCTTCATGTTGAGCTTACAGCATCTTGCAACTTTTTTTATTTCTGCTCTGCTTGCATTGCTTTCAAGCACTAAAATAGCTTTTCTGCTCAAAGCAGCTAAGGCTTTATTAACTCCTGGAAAAAGCCTAACTTTTTTATAATAATTATCAATAAAAAGTCTCCTCTTTTGCTCAGCCAAAGCTAAAACTGTTTTTTTGTTAAGCTTTGGAAAAAGCCGCCTTATTATTTCTTCAGAAAAATAGCCAAAAAGTGAAGCAAATTTCTTAAAGCTCACTATTGGCAAGCCATTAGCCTGAAATACAGCATTAAAAGCTGCATAATGTGCTTTTATACTATCAATAAGGGTTCCATCCAAATCAATAAAGTAAACCTTTACAGTTTGACTTTCCATCAAGGGCGATGACAATGGTGATGACATTCTTATGCATTCTCTTTCACTTTTTTATTTTTTGGTGTAATTTTATAATGGTAAAAAATAAAAAGATTTTTAAAGTAGAATGTATTTATCTAATAATGACAAAAATGATAAGTGCAATAAAACTAATAAGACCGATTAGATTAAGACCGATTAGATATATTCTTACTATTCTCTTATTTTCTCTTATACTTTATCTTATGCTTGAATTAAATCTTGATCCTGAAAGCCAGAAACCATATTTCCTTGCTAAAAACCTTGCTAAAAATAATGACATTCTCTCACCAGGAGATCATATAAATGAAAGTTCGATTCTAGTTTATCCTGACAAAGTTGTGCTCTTAATTCCAAATAGCTATCTTGCTAGATTTGCGGCTACAAAAAGCATGGACCCTGTGCTTGATGTTGAGGCTAATGCAATAGAAATAAAGCCATCCAACGAGACAGAAATAAGCCCTGGTGATATAATATCTTATCGATCATCTCTCTCGAAAGAGTTAATAATACATCGAGTCATTGAAGTAGGCTATGATGAAAAAGGCTGGTATGCAATTGCAAAAGGAGATAATAATCCAACGCATGATCCAGAGAAAATTCGCTTTGAGCAAGTAAATGGGCTAGTGGTAGCGCTTATATATTAAAAGATTTTGCAAAAAAGACAATTTAATAAGTCAAGCTCCAAGCCACTCGCTTTCACAAGATTAACATTTTGAAATATGGCCTCTTTTATTTTAACATTAGTAAAATCACTGTAATGAAATGTAGAATTAATTATAAGTGCTTTCTCAAAATCAACATCTTTAAATGAGGCGTTTTTGAAATTACATTCTTTTATTATGCATTCTCTAAAGCTACAGCTACTAAATCTTGCATTTGCGAAATATCCTTGCAACTTCATTCTATCAAATTTACAATTCTCAAAAATTGCATATGGCAAGTAAAAATAATGACAGGCAAAATTGCTCTGATCTTTTTCTTTATTTTCTTTGTCGAGAACAGTGTCTTTATCGAGAGTAGTAAAGTCACAATTATAAAATTTTATTGGTTTAATCCTAAAGCCTTCTAAGTTATGTTTTATTAAATTAATCACTTCATCATTCATTTCAAATGCGGCATTGAATATCCTCTCTCCATGTAACAAATTAGCAATTAATGACTCATTTAATGGCTCCTTATATAAATCAAGCACTTTCATTTTTATTAGAAAATTTAAAAAATTTTAAAAAATTTTCTGACATGCTTTTTTCATCTTCTCTTAATAGATTCCTAATTTGTTCTATGTCAAGAATTTTTATTTCATTATTAGCTAAAACAACAACTCTTTCAAGTCCTGAATTAATAATTATTTTCTTGCATCGATAACAAGGCAAATAAAGGGCTAAAGGTTGCTGATCACTCGGGTAATTAGCTCTAATGTTTGCTTTAGACCAGATGTAAAGTGTTGCGTTGTATATTTCAACACCACTTGCTGCAGCATTTATTATTGCATTTTCTTCTGCATGAACACTTCGACAAATTTCATAGAATTGGCCAGAAGGGATTTTAAGTTTTTCTCGCAGACATTGCCCATAATCAGTACAATTAATTTCTTTTCTTGGAGCGCCAACATAGCCAGTCGAGACTATTCTATCATTCTTTACTATAATGGCCCCAACACTACGTCTTAAACAAGTCCCTCTCGAAGATATTTCTCTAGCTATATTTAGATAATATTCATCTTTCGAGGGCCTTGCCATTTCCAAAGGTATTTAATATAAAGGTATTTTAGTATTTTTAAATAAAGCTGTAATAAAAAATAACTTTTAGCTTAACAAGTGCTAACTGTTAAGCATGCGCAGGAGCTAGCTAAATAGTCTCAAGTTTTCGATTATGCCGTCTTTTTCCCAGAGCTGACTAATTTTTAAAACAAAATCGGCTGGCCTAAGAATGCCAAACTCACTTATTATCGCATTTATGTTCTTTGCCTCAACTACTTCAAAAGCTGGATTTAAGATTTTCAAATTTTTAATTCTCTTATCCCAAACCTCGCTTGTAGGTCTTTCTTCGATAGGCTCTTCATAGCCATATCTCGTAACAGGATCATATTTTAAACCTATTGCCAAGCAATAACAAGGCACATCATAGCTTTGTGCTATTTCAGCAAATGTACCTGTGCCGATCTTATTTATTACATTTCCCTCACTTGTTATGGCATCTGCTCCAAACAAAAACATGTCAGCTTTTCTTATTAAGGCTCTGGCAGCACTATCAACAGCAAGCGTGACAGGAATCCCAGCTCTAGCTAGTCTTTCAGCAGTTATTCTGCCTTGAAAAAGAGGCCTCGTTTCAGTAACATAAACCTCAAATCTCTTGCCCTTTTGCCATGCAAGCTTTAGTGCTTTTTCTACAGTGCTGCTATGACAATGTGTATAAATTATCGCATTATCTTTAATTAGCCTTGCAGCATATTCATCAATTTTTGCATCAAAAATTTCAAAGTAATGCTTAACACTTGCTATCGCTTCATCCCAACTTTTACCTTTATCGACTAAGCTACTCGCTATAACTATTGCATTTCTTAGTGTTGGCTCTGTAGGCCTTAGCCTTACAAGTCTTTCTATGGCTGCTTTATCATGCCTATATGTTAATGCCTCGAGAGCAGCTTTAGCTATGGCTTCTGCACCCTGAATTCTTGCAGCTTTTATATCAGAGCATATTTTCTCAAAGTTTTTTAACCCCTTTTTTTGCATTTTAAAATTAAACAAATTTAATTTATTAATCAAATTAAATTTAAAAACTTTTAATCGATCTATTTTAATGGATTACAATGAAGAAAGAGTCGAGGAGGGCTATCCAAGAGCAATCCTAGTGCTTTTGCTCTTAATCTCGATTTTTGTACTAATTTTTATTTTTTTCAAAAGTCTCAATTCACCGACGCTTACAGGAAAAGCTGTTGTGAACATGCCCGGCTATGCTGCTAATTATTCAACAGGTTTCTTGATTTTCTTTATCCTTCTCATCATTTTTATGATAATTTTGATCATTATTATTTTAATTAGTATAAGGCGGGCCATGGAGGAGAGTGAAATCTGAGCAATGCTAAACTGTTAAACCATGCAAAAAAAGATGTTATAACTTAGTAATAAAAAATTATCGAAAGCTTTTTAAATATAATTTTTTTTTATGATTTTAAAATGACAAAAATTTTAGAAAATTTAGAAAAGCTCCTAGAAAGCAAAGAAAGCAAAAAAAGCAAAATAAAAAAAATAGTGATGCCAATGCTTCTAGCTCTTAGCATTGGGCTATCTCCAACGATAGAGCTTACAGCAACAAACCCTGAATGCCCTAAAGCAGAGCAATTTTGGGGCCAAAGAAAGGAGGAAGAGTACAAAAATAGCATTGAAAAATCTGAATTCGCTTCTGGCACAGTTTATACAATTAAGGATGAAGAACTTCAAAAGGCGTTAAGCTATTGCTTTGGTGTAACAAATCCTGTTACTGCAATTGGATTTTTTGCATCGCCTAGAGAGGGCGAAGCTTTAATTTCAGTTTTAGGAGGAGGGAGTATTCAAGTAAACTTAAAAAGCTTGCCTAAAGAGGATCACACTAATATTATGGAATTACTTAATCCACCAGCTTATGATATAAAATTTAAAGACAAACAAGCCAGACAAGAAGTTATGGTAGCTAAGCCTGGAACAATAGAAGAAAAAATAATTAAAGAGCTCGAAAAAGAAATAAAAGAAGAAGAAAAGGCAAGGAAGAGAGGGGAAGGTTTGGAGGAAGAGAGAGGTTTGAAGGGAGGGGGAGGTTTTGAGGAAAAGGAAGGTTTGAAGGAAGAGAGAGGTTTGGAGGAAGAGAAAGAGTTTGAAACTTATGAAACCGAAGCAGAAAAACAAAAGCCAAAAGAAAAGAAAATAATAAAGGGAAAAGCGCGACCAGCAGAAGGCTCAAAAAATAGTGTTGAGGCTATTCTTAGCTATGATAGTAAAGGCAATATTGAGGGCATCCTAACTGGAAACGTTGAGCTTGATAAAAATCTTAGCCTAACAGGAGAGCTTTTTAATACATCTGGCCAAGTGCAAGATACAACAGTAACATTTGACCTAAATTCAAAATATGTTGAAGGCGGCTTTGGCCTTAACTTTAAGCGCTGGGAAAAATACAGTTTCTCTGAGAGTCCTAACACCTATTATCTTTATGCAAAAGGCTGGCTAGGGAAAGGTTTTAGCTTGGGCGGCTATTTAAATCTTGCAACAAAATCAAGCCAAGATATAATCAATTATCATAGCGAGAGCCAAGAAACACTCTATGATAGAATTTGTCAAAACGATCCATTCGAGATATGCAGTGTAACACAGGGAACAGTAGAGAACTTTGTTAATATCAAAGGACTTAGCAAGACAGACGAGCGCTTTATAAAATTTAGAGGAACTTTTTTGAATGAGGGAATTAAAGTTGGTGGAGGGCACTTTTTGCTTGGCCTACTCTTTGGCATAGAAGAAAGCAAGGCAAAAAACAAATTAAGTCTTGTGCAAACTATAAATAATAAAGTCGAAGGAGAGAACATAGTTTATATTAATGGTGAAGAAGTTTCGAGGCAGCCATTTTCAAGCCAAAATTATGTTTCAGAAAATTATGAGCTAATAACAAAGAGAACACATAGAGTTTTTCCGATTGGAGCTGTCTTAGGCTATGAAAATGATAAATTAGTCGTGGAAGCTATTCCAGTAGTCAACATAGGCCCAGAAATTAAGGGCACTGATCATATTGAAGGCATTCTTTACTTTTCCCAGAAGCTTGGTCCAAATTCGCTAGTGCTTAATTATTTAAAAGATGATTCAAAAAATACAGCCTCTGTGTGGTATGTAAACCCTAGCTACATCGAAACAAGAAATTCATTCTATTTAAATTATCAGATAAGCCCTGAAAAATTTAATAAGCTAAATGAATATAGGCTATTAACTAAAGGCAGAAATTTCTATGGTGGAGTCGATATTAGCTATGGAAAAGACCAAAAGCCAGCTTATACTTTTACAGTTGGTTACGGCAATGATAAATTTGGAGTGAAAGGAAGTTATACTTTGGATAGAAATGGGGCTGATCGCATTGGGCTTTGCGGTCGAGGGAGTGTTAATGAAAGCATTGACATTTTTGGATGTGGTGAGATTGACGGCTCAACCAATTTCGGAATTTCGACTGGCGTAGAAATTAAATTTTAAAAAAATGATTTAAAAAAGGAACATGCAAAACATGCAAAACCAAAAAGGATCAAAAAAAAGGCAAAGCGGCAAGGGCCAGGGCAGCTTGGGCTATGCTCTAAAAGCCTTGGCAGCATTTTTGGCAATTTTGATAGTTGGAATTATGCAATTGAGCTTTAGCTTTGCTTTTGATCTTGCACCTACAATTACCCTAGCTGAAACCTCTCATGATCCAAGCCTTTCACAATCAATACTGGTTGCAAATGCATTTGATCCAGGCGATAATTCTGGCCTTAGATGGATAAAACTCTTTGAAGATGGAAGCTTGAAATATGAGAAAAATTGTGCTGGTAGCAGCACTTGTGCATTAACAGCTATAATAACACATTCCACTGCTGGATGGCATAGCTTCTATGCAAAAACACAAGATAAAAGCGGCAAAACTGCAACAAGCCAAACATTAAGGATTTATTTTGAAGGAGCAAATCAGCCACCACAAATAACAAGCAAAAACCCAAGCCAAAACACATTCAGCATTAGTGAAGCCTCATTAAGTCAGAGCTTTAGCATTACTGCAAGTGATCCTAATGGGGATAGCATAAGTTATAGCTGGTATGTTAATAACCAACAGCAAAGCTCAAGCGGCAATAGCTTTATCTGGCAAGTGCCTAATGTTGATAGCAATGAGGTTTTCAATATTGCTGTCATAGTTAGTGATGGTAAAGCAAGTAGCGGAGCTGGTTGGAGTGCAACTGTAACAGATACAGCTCCAGAAAACGTTGACTTTAGCTTCAGCCCAAGCTCGCCTTCTGTCGGCCAGCTTGTGAACTTTGTTGCTAGTGCGACAGCATTTGATGGCATTTCAGGCTTTAGCTGGGATTTTGGTGATGGAAGCACTGCAAGCGGCCAAAGTGTCAGTCATGCTTATGCTGTAAGGGGAACATATACAGTCACTTTAACAGCAAGAGACGCTGATGGTGATGAAAGAAGTAGGACAAAGACAATTATAGTTAGAGATACTGCTGCCCCCCAAGTAATTATCTACAGCCCTCAAGATGGCGTAACTTATGATTCCTTGCCAATCCAACTAGAGTATTCAGTTAGTGACGATGATGGCATAGAGGCATGCTGGTATGTATTAAATGGTGGAACTCCTCAAAACTTGCCTGGCTGCCAAAATACTACTTTAAATTTAGCTAATGGCGCTTATAATCTTGTAATTTATGCAAGAGATGAAAGCCAAAATGTTGGTTCTGCAAGCGTGACGTTTAGTGTTAATGTTCCTGATACAGAAGCGCCTCTCGTAACTTTAATCTCGCCGGCTAATGGCAGTATTGACAATGATGGCAATGTTACTGTAAGCTATAGTGTAACTGATAATATGGATACTGAGCTCATGTGTTATGTTTGGTCTAATACGACTGGGGTATGGGAAGTCAATGCAAACCAGCAAGTTTTGAATGGAAGCACGAGTAGTTATACTTTTACAGGCTTGCAAAATGGCGTTTATGCTTGGAATGTTGAATGTGTTGATGATGGGGGCAATCATGGATTTGCAAGCAGCAATTATACATTCCTAGTTCTCTTGCCTCCAGCACACATCGTGATCAATGAATTTGAGAGCAATAATGGTAGCTCTAGTGGAGATTGGATAGAACTTTATAACCCGGCAGCAAGTGATGTTGACGTAACAGGCTGGTACATTTATGACGGAGGGAATGCTAATAAGTTTACCCTTAGTGGTATTATTGGAGCTAATGATTATATGATTATAAATGCAGGCAATAGATTAAACAATGCTGGTGAAAATTTGACTTTATATGATAATTTCGATCAGGTTGTTGATGATGTATCTTATAACTTTGCTGACACTCTTGGCAATGATCTTTGCTGGGCGAGAGTGCCGAATGGTCAAGATACTAATACTTTAAGTGATTGGCAATTCCAGCAATGCACGAGAGGATTTAGTAATGATTTGCAACTTGGTGTTATCTTGGAGAGTGATAGCTATGCAAGAACAGTTTCAAAAAATGTCAACGCAACTTATATCATTAATATAACAAACACTGGAAATGTTTGGAATAACTTTGCGCTTGGCGTTATAAATTATAATGGTGCGAATGTCTGGCTAAGCACAAATAGCATTACATTGCAAGCAGGTCAGAGCGAACTTGTTGAGCTAAACGTAAGCTCAGCTACGCCAGGAAATTATGTAGTGAAAGTTTATGCCAATTCAACAATAAATGTCCTTTATAATGAGACACAAAACATAACAACAACTGTAATTAATAATGCGCCTATCGCAAATAATGATTATTATGAAACTAATGAAGATGAACTATTAAGCATCTCGGCTCCGGCGGGCGTGCTTGCAAATGATAATGATACTGATAGTGATGCTTTAATAGCAATTCTTGTTAGTGATGTCAGTCATGGTGTCCTAACATTAAACCAAGATGGTTCCTTCACATACACCCCAAATGCCAACTTCAACGGCATTGATAGCTTCAGCTATGTAGCAAGCGATGGCATGGACAATAGTAATGTTGCAATTGTAACAATTAATGTAACTCCTGCAAATGATGCGCCGACAACCACAGGCATACCAGATCAAGCAATAGCGGAGGATTCGGGCACAACATCAGTAGATATTAGCCCATATTTCTCTGATGTTGATGGAGATACTCTAACATTCTCCATAATAGGAGAAAATCCGGCTGAGGTAGATTGCAACATTGCTGGCAATAATCTTGAGATGACCCCAGTTCAAGATTGGTATGGCCTTGCAACCTGTGTTGTTCAAGCTGATGATGGTAATGGTGGCATAGTGAGTGCAACAGTCAATATTAATGTCACACCTATCAATGATGCCCCTGTTGTGACAGGCATACCAGATGTAACATTTGATGAGGACAGCTTCTATGATCTGCTCGATTTAGATGATTATGTAACAGATGTTGACAATAGCCCAGATCAGTTAAGCTGGATAACTACAGGTAATATCAATATTATTATAACAATCGATCCTGTTAGCCATGCTGTCAACTTTACAGCCCCTGCTAACTGGAGCGGTACAGAAACTGTCACATTTATAGCCACAGATCCTGACGGTGCATCAGGCTCTGATGATATTTTAGTAACAGTCAATCCAGTAAATGATGCGCCAGTTGCTGCTGATGATATCTACACAACTGATGAGGATAAACCTCTGAATATTGCAGCTCAAGGCATTCTAACCAATGATAGCGATGTTGATGGTGACCAATTAACAGCTCTATTAGTCACAGACGTTTCAAATGGCATCCTAACTTTAAACTCAGATGGCTCTTTCAATTATACTCCAAATACCAATTGGTTTGGAACAGATTCTTTTACCTATGTTGCTAATGATGGAACTTTTGACTCAAATATTGCAACTGTCACTATCATAGTCAATCCTGTCAATGATGCACCAATTGCCAATGATGATAGTGCAATAACAGATGAGGATGTCTCAATACTAATCGATGTACTAGCCAATGACAGTGATATTGAGGACGGCACACCAACCCTAGATAGTATAGTAGTTGGCCCAACAAACGGTACTGCAGTAATTATAGGCAATCAAATTGAGTACACACCAGCTGCAAACTTTTATGGTATTGATACATTTACATACCAAGTCATTGACTCAGGCGGACTGACTGATACAGCGATTGTTACAATCACAGTCAATCCTGTCAATGATGCACCAATTGCCAATGATGATAGTGCAATAACAGATGAGGATGTCTCAATACTAATCGATGTACTAGCCAATGATACAGATGTAGAAGGCCCAGTCATTCTCGATTCGATAATTACCACACCAACAAACGGTACTGCAGTAATTATAGGCAATCAAATCAATTACACTCCAAATGCGGATTGGTACGGAACTGACTCCTTTACATATCAGATCAATGACAGCGATGGTGCACAGGCAACAGCGATTGTTACAATCACAGTCAACCCAGTAAATGATGCTCCTTACTTAATCACGTCAATCCCAGATGTAACTTTCGATGAAGATAGTTACAATGATAGCCTCGATATGACAAATTACTTTGCGGATGTTGATAATGCAACACTAGTTTATTCATTTACTTCGAATAATAGTAATGTTATTGTCACATTTGTTGGCACAAGAATTAATATAACAGCAAGCCCAAATTGGAATGGAATTGCAGAGGTTACATTTATAGCATCAGATGGCGAATACAGCGCAAATGACACTATTATTGTAACAGTTAACCCGGTTCCAGACTATGGTGTAAGCATAACAGCAACTCCATCATCACAAACTGTCGGCTTACTTGTGCCAGCCGTTTATACAATAACCATAACAAACATCGGCGATACTCCAGACAGCTTTAATTTAACAGTGCAAAATATTAATAATGCTGATCAAGCAATTTTGAATGCAACAACAACACCTATGTTAAATCAAGGAGAAAGTTATATAGCTAGTCTCACTGTTAGTGATTCAAATCCTGGAATTTATGTTATAGATGTAATTGCGACAAGCAATTCGAATACAAGCATTAGCAATACTACATCAACAACAACAAACGTCACAACCACAGACAGTGGTTGGATCTATAATTCGACTGTAAATGACACATTCTATGAAAATCAATCGACGGGAATATTCGATAACATAAATGATTCGATAATAAAGAATTTCTCAACTATTAAGGCATCAGCTGGGGGTAACTTTAGTGAGGATATTTTAATCTTAGATTCAAATATAGATAATTCAACAATAGAAAATTCATGGCTAACAGCAGTAAATGCAACAGCATCAATAATCAATAATTCAATTTTAACTAATTGCACGGTAATCAATGCAACAGTAAAAGGCATAATAGCTTCAAATTGCTATCTTGCTAATGGAATCTATGATCCACCACAGCCAACTAACAACTTAACTGGTTCAAACCTAACAAACTCATATACATATCAATCGAATGTTACTTACTCCAACGTTAGCTATTCAAATATAACATATTCCAATGTTGATAATGCTATAATAAACGAGGCAAATATCACCTATTCGAATGTCAGCAACTCAACAATTGAAAGCTCAAATTTGACAAACTCAATTGTCACAGATTCTGAGATCACAAACTCAACCCTAACAAATTCCTTAGCAGATAACTCGACAATCAGCAATTCAACTTTAGATAATTCAACAGCAGTAGATTCAAGAGTAGAGAATTCAACACTCACAGATTCAGCAGCGGACAGCTCTACGATAATAGATTGTGTGCTTACAGGTTCAAATGCAACAGGTTCAGAGCTAACAGCATGCACGCTTTTAAATTCAAATGTCACAGACTCCGACCTTACAAATGTTACTGCAACAAACTCAACAATTGTAAATACAAACCTTTCAAATGCGACGCTAATAGATGCAAACATAACAGATGGCATACTTTACAATGGCACAATCACAACAGAAAACTTCACATATAATGCATCAAATAACACGCCATTGAATCTAAGTAATAGTTCATCTTTACCTTCAGTCATAATTAGCATAACGAGCTCTTCACCTTATATGGAAGATAAGCCAGTATTATTCAATGCAATAATAAGTGGCCAATTTGATACAACTGATAATATAACATATGAATGGGATTGGACAAATGATGGAACCTTTGATGAGGAAAAAATAAATGATTCAACAGCAAGTCATACTTATAGTAATCCTGGCAATTATGTTGTCAAAGTAAAAGTTACAGATGTTCACGGCACTTCAGCTTGGAATACCATTAGCTTTACAGTTAAACAAGAAACAACAGAAGAGGAGGAAGAAGGCAAGGGTGGTGGCGGTGGCGGCGCAGCTCCTCCTGCCTATGTTTGTGGCAATAAAATATGCGAGAGCTGGCTTGGAGAAAATTCAAGTAACTGCGCTCTTGATTGCGCGCCGACACCAAGAAATGCCACAACACCTAAGCCAACATCAACACCAAAAACAATCCAAATTAAAAGTGACGATGGCCTTTTGATCATAACTTTGAACTCAGGCATAGACATAACAGACTCAAAAGGTGACAAAGTTGACCCAAGCAAAATAAAGATTGAGAAAATTACAGACCTAACGCTACTTCCAACATTGCCACAAGATGTTTATTTAGTTAGAGCATACAAGTTTACGCCAGATGTCAGGTTTAGTGAGGATGTTGAGCTAATAATAAAATACAATGAAGGCTTTGCTGAAGGGGCTAATTTGTTTATCTATAGCTATGACGGAGGATGGAAAAAAATAGAGAGTGTCCATGACAAAGAGAAAAAGGAAGTGATAGCATTAATAAACTCAGCCTCAATCATTGGCTTGTTCGTCGATAGGCTTCCAGTTGTGCCAGTCACAGGCGGCGTCATTGGCTGGCTCAAAGGCAATTGGCACATCGTAGTGATCGGCTTGCTTGCAGTATTAATTGTTATATCAGTCATACTAGTTATTGCAAAAAGGCGCAGATATTAAGACTTAAGACTTTTTTTCTTATTCTAAAGTGGCAAAAATAATAACATTTTTAAATGCTGCTTGCTTTTAATATGTATGCCAACCGCAACCGCAACAAATACTAAAATGAAAGCGAAGAAAGAGAAAGTGATTATACTCGATACATCTGCTTTACTTAGCCTCAGCTATGAAAAACTTCTTGCTTTAGTAAATGAAAATCATGCCAATTTAGTAATCCCTAAAGCTGTAGTAAAAGAATTCCTAAATTATGTAAAAAATCCTGAGAATATAAAAAAATTTAATCTTATTTGTAGCCTGCCACATTTTGATTATATGCCTGAAATAGATTGCGAAAAAGAGATGGTTAGTTTATTTATTAATGTGAATTCAAACAATGGCAAAGAAAGGAGAAGGATTAGTAAAGCCGATTTAGAATGTGCCTATGCTGCGAAAGAAATTAAAGAAATGGGTTATGCTGTCGGGGTTTACACTTTTGATATACCATTAAATAACTTAATGAGCCATTTAGCTAAATAAAACCACGCAAAACTAAATAAAAATGGCGAGGGAAATGAACGTTGAACATAGCATTGAAGATTTAGAAATACAACAAAATGATTATATAGAAAAATTAATTTTGAAGCTTGAGAAAAATAATTTAAGCGAGCAATTTTTCGCTGATCTAGCATTATATAAAAAAGAAAAATATCGAAGGAATTTTATTAAAGCTTTTGCAATTGCAAATGACTTAAATGAAAAAAGCATTAGTGATTGGGCTTTTTTTGGTGGATTTGCTGTTTTATTTCACTTAGCAAATAAAATCAGTCTCAAGGAGGCAATAAAGTATAGAGGATGTAGTGATATTGATATTATTGTAAACAATTCAAAGCTCTCACCAACCTGGCTCAAGACTGCCTATGACATCCCGGTAGGCACACTTTATCCTTGCAAAAAATTTTTTGATTATGATATTGATTTCAATAAAATTGTAAAATTTAATTTTTATTCAATCGAGATACCAACAATTAGCTTAGATGATTTAATAAATTTAAAAAAGCAGGCAATCGCTGAAAGCGTGCGAAAGGAGAAACATTTAAGAGATTTGAGGCTATTGAATGAATATCTAAACTTAAATTTGGGCTTATAGAATGCTGCAAAATGCTAACAATAACAAAACCACAACAAAAGAAAGCTAAGGAACTGGCATTTTTAGCTATTAAAACTGAATTCAGCGAGAAGGCTAATGCTGACGACATCAAGAAAATTAAAGAATTAGCAAAAGAGCTTGACAGAATTTCAGCAGGAGTTTTTGTAACGCTTAAAATTGACAATGAGCTTAGAGGATGCATAGGTTTTCCAACGGCAAGGCCTCTCGGCAAGGCAATCATTGAAGCTGCAAAGCTTTCTGCTTTTGCTGATCCTCGATTTATGCCTCTAACCAAAGATGAACTTAAAAAAATTGCTATTGAAATAAGCTTGCTTTCACAACCTGAAGAAATAAAAACTAAAAACCTAGACGAAATTATTGCAAATATAATTATAGGAAAGCATGGTTTGATTGTAAGTGATGGTATTAAGAGTGGCCTTTTGTTGCCACAAGTTGCGCTTGAGTTTAACTTTGATGCCCTAACCTTTTTACAACAGACATGCCTAAAGGCAGGCTTAAGCTCAGATTCATGGCTCGACGAGAGAACGAAAATTTATAGGTTTGAAGGGATCTGGTTTTGAAAAAGAAAGTTTGAAAAAGAAAGATTTTTAAGTAAAGAATAAAATAAATTAAGAATAAATTAAAAGTAAAATAAAAGCGCAAAATAAAAGCAAAAAATGGACAATCGCATTAAAACATTTTTGTTGCTCTTAGTGCTAACAGCTATTGTGCTAGCAATAGGAAGCATTTTTGGCAGAACAGGGCTAATAATTGCATTTATCATTGTGCTGGCTATGAATTTATTTAGCTATTATTTTTCTGATAAAATAGTTTTATTCTTATATCGAGCAAAGCCATTGCCAAGACAACATTGGCTTTATCATGAAACTGAAAAGCTTGCAAAAAAAGCAGGAATACCAGTACCAAAGCTCTATGTGAGTGAATTTCCTGTAGCCAATGCCTTTGCCACTGGCAGAAATCCAAAGCACAGTGCTGTTGTTGTGACAAGAAAAATTATGGACATGTTAAGCAGAGAAGAGCTCGTCGGAGTTATAAGTCATGAGCTAAGCCATGTTAAAAACAGAGATATTTTGATAGCAACAATTGCAAGTGTTCTTGCAGGAGTTGTAATGTATTTGGCTGCAATGATAAGATGGAACATTATGATGGGCAGCTTCGAAGGGGAAAATAGAGGGAATATACTCGGCTTAATTGCATTACTTTTAATTGCAATCATTGCACCACTTGCTGCTTTGCTTATACAATTAGCAATTTCGCGAAGTCGTGAGTACCTTGCAGATGAATCTGGTGCAAGGCTTATTGGCAATGGAAAGCCTCTTGCTAATGCACTACTAAAACTAGAACGCCAGACAAAGATACCTTCAAGCAAGGCATTAGGCTTTGAGGCAACTGAAAATTTATTCATTGTAAGCCCTTTTTCAGCAAGTGGCCTTGTCAAGCTTTTTTCGACGCACCCGCCAGTTGAGGAAAGAGTAAGAAGACTTCTCAGGATTAAATAAGCTGAATGTCATGGCAATACACTCAAACAAGTTTGGCTCGCTCTGGACAGGCGAAATTGCTCGGGGCTGTGAGCTTTGTTGGAAAGGTGCTAAAGCAGTTATCTTTATAACTGGCAAATGCAATTTTAGATGCTGGTATTGTCCTATTTCAGATGAGAGAAGGGGCAAGGATGTTGTTTATGTTAATGAAAGGCCGATAAGCAAGATAAGTGATGCAATTAAAGAAGCTGAAGAAATGGATGCACTTGGAGCTAGTATTACTGGCGGCGAGCCCATGCTTGTTTTTAATCGTGTTTTAAAATACTTGCGTACTTTTAAAAAAAGATTCAGCAAAGGCAGCAAAGGCAACTTTCATATTCATCTTTACACATATATAGGCACAAGCAAAGAAAGACTGAGCCAGCTTGCAAATGCTGGGCTCGACGAAATAAGATTTCACAGGCTTGATGGGCTTGTTGCTGACAGAATTAAAAATGCGATCAATATAGGCTTGAGTACTGGCATAGAAATTCCTTGCATACCTTGGCCTGAAAAAGAGCGCTACAATGCTGAGCTTGAAAGGCTAAAGAGGATTGTTGATTTCTGTGCAGAAAATGATTTGTTTTTAAATTTAAACGAGTTTGAATTTTCAGAAACAAACTGGAATGCAATGCTTGCAAGAGGCTTTGAAAGAATTGGTGAGAGTTATGCTGTAAAGGGCTCTGCTAAGCTCGCAAGAAAAATAATTAGCTATGCCGCAAAAAAAAGTGTTAATGCACATTTTTGTTCTGTCAAGACAAAATTCATGTTGCAGCTTGTCGAGAGGCTCAAACGAAGGGCAAGAAAAATAAAAAAGCCATGGCAAAGCATAAATCAGTATGGCTATCTTGTTTATGGCGGCGTTGAATGTAGCAAAAAACTTAGCCAAGCACTTGGGCTTGAATATGATAAAGCAGAGGGGCTTGCACTAACAAGTATAAAAAACGCCAAGCATCTTGCAAGAAAATATGGATTAAAAGCTTATAAAATCGTTCTATTTCCTATCTACAAACCCTGGATCTTTGAGAAAAGTGAGATAAGATAAAGAGGAAAAAAGTTACTGTCAGTTACTGCCACTTACTGTCACTGTCAGTTACCAATCACTGTCTCGGAGGCAGAAGGCACCTTAGGCATAACTTTTCTTTTAATTCCTCTCTTGCACTCTTTTCAATATCTTTAAACTCGACCTCATCTTCTTCAGGATTTGTCTGTTTATGTAATTTCATTGTGTATTGCAGCACAGGCGATTAATGCAAAAGTATCTTCTGTTTCCTTTTGGCATATCCCAAAAGTCAAAAAACTAAGTAGTTCACAATAAATTTTAAATTGTGCTTCATTGTCAAAAACCCTTTATTCTCTAGATTACCGCATTTACCGCCGTAATGCCCAAAAAGAAGCTTCTTTTCTATTCTTTCTACTAGCACAGAATGTCCTTCCCCATTACTACAATTTTTGGTGCAGAATATCCTTTCTCCATCACTACAATTTTTGGTGGTCCCCTAATCTTAATATTTTTCTATTCTCAACTTCTTAAACCTAGGATCCTTCTCAATTTCACTTACATCTTGGTCCTTGCTGACACGCAATACCTTCAAGCTTTCTGGCAGGTATTCTGGCTCAAGCTTTTTAATGCCTGATTTGGCTATGTCTACTTTCTTTAAATTTTTCAATTTTTTAAGGTCACCACTTTCATAAATCCCTTCGTTACCTTCAGAAATTTTTATTGTTGAAATGTGATTATTTTCTATTTTTATATCATAATTTTTTATTTTTCCCTTGTACTTGTCTAAAAATTCTTTTTCTATTTTTTCCATTTTTTTATGTATGTTGGTATCTTAAAAACCTTTTTGAGCCCTCCCCCTACTTCTCCAAAAACTCATCTTCTTCTTGATTTTCAAATAGCAGCACTATAAAAACATTTTAAAGCCCAGAGCACTAAATATTTATGCAAATCTTGCCGAGCTGGAAAGAGCCGAGAAGATATTTACTAATTAAATATAAAGGGAGCAGAGAGAAAGTAAAACAGGAAATTAAGAATGCTTTTTTACTTTGGGTTGGGCTTCTGAATTATGCTCGAGCAAGGCCTTTTTTCGTCGAAAATAAAAATAGCTTAAGCAAGGCTAAAGAGAAAAATTTTTTAATCTTTAGTGTGCATCGAAAATTTTTAAATCAAGCTCGAGGATGCCTTTTGCTTTGCCCATCAAAGCCTAGCTGCATTTATGTTTCAGGAACATTAAAAAAAATAAAGGCAATAATAGAGCAAAGATAAAGCAAAAATAGAGCAAAAAGTGTGCTAAGTGAAAAGTGAAATAACTTTTTAAATATAAAATCATAAGTAAGAATCATAAGTAAGTAAAAATAAAAAATCACAAAAATCACGAAAATCACAAAAATTCAAAATGAAAATAGAAAAAATAAAGATGGCCATGGTTAGTGCTATTTCACAGGCATTAGATTATGCAAGAGATCATCCTGGCTTGAGCAATGATAAAGTTTTGGAGGCAGTTCTCGACGAGCTTAAATTAGGGTTTGATCTTAAAAGGATAGCTGCAGCGGCCATAATTAAAGCACTCAACTATAGAGAAAGTGGGATGTCTGATAAAGAAATAATGGGAAAGGTCATGGATGAAAGTGATGAACTTATTAAAAATGCGCAAGGTGAATGATAGTTTGAATGGTGTTTGAACGAGTTGAGTGAAAAGTGAAGTGAAGTGAATAAATAAATGAAATGAGTGATGTGAAGGGTTGAAAAGCAAAAAGCGAAAAATTAATAAATAAAAATTAATAAAAATTTAAGATGAAAAAGAGCGGTTGGTTTGTTGCAGGAGTAATTTTAAGTCTAATTGCATTTGTTTTATTACTAGTTAACGCTGTTTTAGGCCTCATTTATAGCAATATTATCACTGGTGCAGCAGTAAATGAAAATATTAGAATTGCACTAAAATCTCTCTCCTTGCTTTGGCTTGTGCTAGGCTTTCTTTTGGTTTTAGCGCTGATTAAAATTTATCAAGGGCTAAGAAATTGGTTTTATTTTTTAATAATAGCTTTTCTTGCACTATTTTCTTTTAGACTAGAGTCATTTGTTCTTTTACTTCTTTCTAGCATATTTTTCCTAAAAGAAAAAAGAAAAAATAATGTCTAACGAAATAACTAAAATGAAAATAAAAAACATCGAATTAGATTGGCTTGGCCATGCTTGTTTTAAGTTGAGGATAAACAATAAAATTATTTATATTGATCCATATAAGCTAGAAGATAGTGAAAATCTTGAGAAAGCAGATTATGTTTTAATCACGCATGAACATTATGACCATCTTAGCCTAGAAGATTTGAAAAAGATTGCGAAAGATGGCACAATAGTTATTGGCACAGCTGATTGCCAAAGCACTTTAGCAAGACTACAACCAAAAATAACTATAAAGATAGCCTTGCCTGGAGCAAGTTTTAAGCTGGATGATTTTGAACTAGAATGTATTCCTGCTTATAATATAGGAAAGCGATTTCATCCAAAAGTGCATGATTGGGTTGGTTATGTGATAAAGACAAAAGAGCTTATTATTTATCATGCAGGAGACACTGATGTTATTCCTGAACAAGATAACTTAAAAAAATATGCAGAGAGGCTTGTAATGTTGTTGCCTGTCGGAGGAACCTATACAATGGACTGGAAAGAAGCAAGCGAGCTTGTTAAAAAGATAAGGCCATGGCTTGCTATTCCAATGCATTATGCTAAGATTGTTGGAAGCGTCGAGGATGCGATGAACTTTGTAAAAGAGGTTGAAAAAGCAAAATTAAGAGCTCAACTACTTGAGGAAGAAAAATAGAGTAGATAGGGTAGAGAAAATCGATGGAAAAATTGAAAAATTATCGTCTTGCAAGTTCTGCGGCAATTTTTGTTATTGTTTTCTCAAGTTGCCCAAGATATAATGAACCTGTACCAGTTTCAATAAGGTAAAGAAATTTTCCTTCTTTTTCTTCTGCTATAAAAATTTCTGTTATCTAAAGTTAATAATAAAATTTTTAAACACAAAATTCTTACGTTTCTTTATTTTTCATTTTTTTCCGACGGAAAAAATAAAATTACCGACGAAAGATTTATAAATAAGGAAAACTTTTATATGCATGACCGACGAAAAAGAAAGAAGGAAAGAAAAAGAAGAAAAGGCGAGAGATGGAGCTAGGGCTTATACAGCTGAAGCAATTCAAGTGTTAAAAGGATTGGAAGGAGTACGCAAAAGGCCTGCAATGTATATAGGGAGCACTGGCAAAGAAGGCTTACATCATTTGCTATGGGAAATAGTGGACAATAGCATTGATGAGGCCATGGCAGGATATTGCAGCGTTATTAAAGTTATCTTACATAAGGATGGCTCGGCAAGTGTTATTGATAATGGTAGAGGAATTCCTGTTGAAATTCATAAAGAAACGGGAAAATCGGCTCTTGAGACTGTCATGACTATGCTTCATGCAGGAGGCAAGTTTGACCATAAAGCATATGTAATTAGTGGTGGTTTGCATGGAGTTGGCGCAAGCGTTGTAAATGCACTAAGCAAAAAAATGATAGTTAAAGTTTATCGAGACGGCAAGATTTATAGGCAAGAATATGAACGAGGTATTCCTGTAACAAAAGTTGAAGTGGTTGGTGAAGCCGATAGGACTGGCACAGAAACACGCTTTTGGCCTGATGAAGAAATTTTTAAAACAGTAAAGTTTGATTATGAGTTGATAAAGAATAGACTACTTGAGCTGAGTTTTTTGAATAAAGGCTTAGAAATAGAGCTATTTGATGAAAGAACAGGGAAAAAAGAAAAATTTATTTCAAAAAATGGAATAATTGATTTTATCGAATGGCTAAATAAAGAAAAGGCTACTTTACATAAACCAATCTATTTTACTGATCAAAAAAATAGCCTTGTTGCTGAAATAGTGCTGCAATATTTTGATGGCTATACTGAACATATTTTTAGTTTTGTAAATACGATAAATACAATTGAGGGCGGCACGCATGTTATAGGCTTCAAGACAGCTCTAACTAAAGTAATAAATGATTATTGTGAGAAAGAAAAACTTAGCAAGATTAAGTTTAGTGGAGAAGATACGAGGGAGGGATTAGTGGCGATTATAAATGTAAAGCTAAAAGATCCGCAGTTTGAGGGTCAGACAAAAACAAAACTTGGCAACAGTGAAGTTAAAGGTATTATTGAAAGCATAGTTAGCTCTAAGCTTATGCAATTTTTTGAAGAAAATCCTAGCATTGCAAAGAAAATAGTGCAAAAAGTGAGTGAAGCAGCAAAAGCAAGGGAAGCTGCGAAAAAAGCAAAGGAGCTTGTAAGAAGGAAAGGTGCACTTTTTGTTGGCAATTTGCCTGGCAAGCTTGCTGATTGCTCAACAAGCAAGAAAGAAATTGCCGAGCTTTTTATCGTGGAAGGCGACAGTGCTGGAGGTAGTGCTAAGCAAGCTAGAGACAAAGAATTTCAAGCAATATTGCCACTCCGAGGAAAGATTTTAAATGTAGAGAAAGCAAGTCCACACAAAATTTTTGCCAGTGAGGAAATAGCAGCATTAATAAAAAGTATAGGCACTGGGGTAAGTGATAACTTTGATATTTCAAAGCTTAGATATGGCAAGATTATAATCATGACAGATGCCGATGTTGATGGCCAGCACATTAAAACCTTACTTTTAACTTTTTTCTTTAGATATATGCCACAGCTTATTGAAAATAAACATATCTATGCAGCTGTTCCACCACTTTATCGAGTTAGAAAAGGAAATAAAGATTTATATGTTTATAGCGATGATGAACTAAAACAAATTACAAAACAGCTTGGGAATGTCGAGATAACACGTTTTAAGGGCTTAGGAGAAATGAATCCTGAACAATTATGGCAAACAACACTCAATCCAGCAACAAGAAAGCTCAAGCTTATTACTATGGAAGATGCAATTGAAGCTGATAGAACATTTAGTATTTTAATGGGCGAACAAGTCGAGCCAAGAAAAGAGTTCATAATCCAACATGCACGTGAAGCAGAACTTGATGTTTAACTAAGCTTAAAACTAAAAGCTAAGTTAAAATGTCAAAATGCTACACATCGACGCAACACAGTTTGGGGAAATAACAATTAATGGTAAAAAATATGACTATGATATAGTCATTTTGCCAGACGAAACTATATTAAAACGCAAGAAGCTAATGGGAAGTCATGAAATATGCCTTGAAGAGTTTGATGAAATATTAAGACAAGAGCCAAAAATAATTGTTGTTGGGAATGGCCAGGGTGGAGTAGCCAAAATTGAGGAGAGGGCCATTAAAGCGATAAGGGCAAGAGGAATTAGGCTCATCATTGAGATAACGCCAAAGGCAATTGAGATATTCAATTCATTAAAAGAAAAAAAGGCTGGAATTTTTCACTTAACATGTTAAAATGAGGAAAATGAAGGATAAAGAAAAAAATAGCACGAATAATCAGATTGAGGAAGTCGAAGAAGCTGAAGCTGTTGAGATTAGTGATGAGGTTAAAAAGGCATATATAGATTATGCAATGTCAGTTATTGTTGCAAGAGCTTTGCCAAGCGTGGAAGATGGCCTAAAGCCTGTGCAGAGAAGAATTCTTTACACAATGCACGAAATGGGACTATCGCCTGAAAAACCAACAAAAAAATGTGCAAGAATAGTTGGTGAGTGTCTTGGTAAATTTCATCCTCACGGCGATGTGGCTGTTTATGAGGCATTAGTAAGAATGGCGCAAGACTTTAATTTAAGATATCCACTAATAATTGGCCAAGGTAACTTTGGCTCAATTGATGGAGATGCTCCAGCAGCAATGCGCTATACTGAAGCAAAGCTAAGCAAAATTGCCGCTGAGATACTAGAGGATATAGAAAAGGAAACAGTGCAACTAGTTCCGAATTTTGATAATACGCTAAAAGAGCCTGTTGTATTGCCAGCAAAAATTCCAAATTTATTAATTAATGGCTCCCAAGGAATTGCTGTAGGAATGGCAACGAACATTCCACCTCATAATCTAGCTGAAGTTATCGATGGGATTATTGCTTATATAAAAAATCCTGCTATAGAAATAAAAGAGCTTCTTAACTATATTAAAGGCCCTGATTTTCCGACAGGAGGAGTGATCTATAGTGAAGGGCTACGCGAGATGTATGAAAGTGGAAATGGGAAAGTGATTATGAGGGGAATTGTAGATGTTGAAGAAAAAGGTGGCAAGAAAGCGCTAATAATTAAGGCTATTCCATATCAAGTTAATAAAGCCTCTTTAATTCAAGAAATTGCAAAGCTTATTGAGAGCAAAAAATTGACTGACATTCTTGACTTGCGTGATGAATCAACAAAAGTCGGAATAAGAATTGTGCTACAGCTTAGAAAAGATGCAAACGAGAAAATCTTGATCAATAGACTTTACAACTATACTTCACTTGAAACAAATTTTAATGGTAATTTTATTGCTCTTGTTGCTGGAGTGCCGAAATTATTAAACTTAAAGGAGCTAATAATGCATTTTGTTGAGCATAGAAAAAATATAGTTAGAAAAAGGACTGAATATGAGTTGAAAATTGCTGAAGAGAGAAAACATATCTTGGATGGCTTTATTATTGCTCTTAGCGCAATTGAGAAAGTAATTGAAATTATAAAAAAGTCTGACAGCGTTGCAAATGCTGAAAAAGCGCTGAGAGAAAAATTCAATTTGAGCCAAAAGCAAGCACAAGCGCTGCTTGAGCTAAAACTTTCTCGCTTGACTAAATTAGAGCAAGAGAAAATAAAAGCAGAGAAAGCTACTCTCGAAAAAAAGATTTCTGAGCTTAAAGAGATATTAAGTTCAGAAAAAAATATCTTGAAAGTTATAGAGAAAGAGCTTATTGAAATAAAAAATAAATTTGGTGATGAAAGAAAAACTAAGATAATTGAAGGAACAAAAAAGGAAATTGCAGAGCTCGAGCTGATAAAAAAAGAGAATATAGTGCTAACGATAAGTTATAAGGGATATCTCAATGCTATAAGCATTGATGAATTTAGAGAGCAGAAAAGAGGGGGCAAGGGTATGATTGGAACTATGCTGACTGAAAATGATTATATAAATAAGATCATCATATGTTCGACTCATGATCCTATACTTTTCATAACAAATAGGGGCAATGCTTTCTTGCTACATGCCTATGAGATCCAAAAATCCTCAAGATATGGAAAGGGAAAGCATATAAGCAATTTGCTTTCAATAAAACCTGAAGAAAAATTAAGAGCTGTGATTGTGATGAGGGAAGCTGAGCAGGGCAAAGGCAAGCCAAGCGAGCCTGGCAAGCCGGGCCAGCCAGGCCAGCCAGGCAAGTTTTTGTTGCTTGTTACCAAGAAAGGAATAATAAAAAAAACAAATTTAGAAGAATTCAGAAACATAAAGAAGAGTGGAATAAGGGCAATAAAGTTGCCTTTTGATGATGAGATTGTTTCTGCATTTGTGCTTGATCAAGATGGAGAGATTATAATAGCCACAGCACGAGGAATGGCAGTTAGATTTAACACAAGTGAAGTTAGAGAAATGGGAAGGGCGGCCTATGGTGTTACAGCTGTAAAGCTAAAGCAAGATGAGGTTGTTGGCATGGCGGTTGTTGAGCCAAAGGCAGAGCTTTTAACTATAACAAGCAAGGGCTTCGGCAAAAAAACACCAATTGAGCAATACAGGCTAACAAGGCGCGCTGCAAGCGGCGTTAGAAATATCTCGCTTAGTGCAAATGTAGGAAACGTTGTTGCGATAAAAACCTTGCTTGGAAATGAAAGCATAATGCTAATAACAAAAAAGGGAATTGTGATTAGGTTTAATGCTAAAGATATAAGGAGCATGGGTCGCGCAACCCGAGGTGTCAAAATTATCAAATTAAAGCCTGATGATGAAGTTATCGATGTTGATGTGATCAGGCCAGAGGCTGAAGCTGAGGGGGCAGAGGAGGCAAGATGAGGTAAGGATGGAGGGAGGGGAGAGGGGACGTAGAGCCTGAAGAAAGATTTGATGAGTAGTTACTTAAAAATAGCAAAAAATTTAAAAACCCTTTTTGCATAATATGTTATGGCACTCGAAGATAAGATAGAGCTTCAGACATGGTTTGGCGGTTTTGCTATTAACCTGCGACCAGACCACATACGCATAATAGAAGGCACACCTGCTGAAGAGATAAAGAAGAATCTTTTAAAAAAAACAGAGGAATCCTATGAGGACTCGGTTTCTTCTTTCATATCAATTGCAGCGACAATCGTCTATTTTTACAGGAAGAACGATAAACTATGTTCGGTCTTTTATACATTCCTTGGTGTTCTTCCTCCGGAGCTCGCAAAGAGGAAAGATGTCCCCAGGAGGTTTGGTTTCTACGGTGAAAGCGATATTAATGACCCGGATGATTGCCTCTCATTCATGAAGACAATGCTCTCTTTGATGGATGAGAATAAAATAAAAAAATTGCAAGAGGAATTTGAACCTCTCCTGAAGACAGACGAGATGCCTCAAGATAAATCAAGATATTTTATTGATAAGATACCATTTAACCCTCAAGGAGATGAGATTGCTATTGAGATACCGGGAATAGAAAAAAAGAGTCTGTATGAAGGGGGCAGAACAATAGATTATTACCCAATAGCGATATCAGAAGATACCACATTCCATTTCGGGTTGGAGGTTAAGAAAGGAAAAACGGTGATTGTTATGGAGCGGATATCCTTTTCAGTTCCGGAAATTATTAAAGGCGAGAAGGTAATCTATGATGTCGTTGAAGACTGGAAACTCCCTCAAGGGGTTAAGAGGTGCAGGGAATGGAGAGAATACTGGAAGGTGTGTGAAAAAGTTGAGCCAAAGAAATTTTTGTGGAACTTAGAGTTTAATAGGCTTGGTGAAGAAGAAAGGATTAAGCTGGATAGATTCTCTGAAATTGAAAAACAAGCTTTGGCAAATGCTGAGATTCCTCCAGCTATAGCATTGCAATATGCTGGCTTTAATGGCTCTGATATCATTGCTCTTGTCAAAGCCAATGTGGCTCCTGAAATAGCTGAAAAATATAGGAATAGTAGGTTTAATGGGGAGGATATCGTTGCTTTGGCAAAAGCGAATATCCCTTTAGATGTAGCTTTACAATATGACAAAAGATTTGATGGTGAGAGCATAGCCAACTTTATCAAGAATAATATTGCCCCAGAAGTAGCTGCTTCATATGCAACAAGGTTTGATGGGAATGAGATAGTAACACTTGTCAAGAACAATATAAAGCCTAAGTTAGCAGCTTCTTATCCAAAAAAGTTTAATGTAGATGAAATAGTAGCTTTGGTAAGGCAAGGAGTTAAGCCACAAGAAGTGAAGGGCTATGATGAGAGATTTAAAGGATATGAGATAGTAGAGTTAGTTGAGCATGCTATACCCCCAGAAATTGCAAATAGTAAGCGCTATAGGCAAATGTCAGCTGCTAAAATAATAGAGGATGTCGAGGAAAGGAGAAAGCATCCTGTGCTTTATCATATAAAAAAGCTTTTCAAGAGGGATTGAATCTTTGAATCTTTGGCTAAGTATCTTTATTTCTTTATTTATAGTCAGATTCTCTTTATTTATAGCCATATCGTAACAATAATAAAGTATATAACAACAGAAACAATATCAGAGATAATAGTTGCAATAGGCCCGCTGCCTAAGGCTGGGTCAAAGTTGAAGCGCTTTATTAATGCAGTAATTAAAAGTGAGAAAAAGCCTGTAATAATAAGAGCTGCAAAAATTGCAAATGAAATTATAAACGCTACCTTGAGCTTATGCCAAATGGCAATAATAAAGCCGAAAGTTAGTATTCCAAAAATTAATGCTATTGCGAAGCCAATCACCATTTGTTTAAAAAAATATTTTGCCAAATTTAGATTTTTTCCTAAAATTGCAAAGTCTCTAACGAGTAAGGTCTGGAACTGTGTGCCAAGAGCATCACTTATATAAGTGATTACTGGAATAAAAGAAGCTATAATAAAATAGCCTGCAAGTGCTGATTCGAAAAAACTAACGAATAGTGCTATTAGAAGGGCTCCAACAAAGCCAACAACAAGCCAAGAAAGTCTATGCTCTATAGCTTTATTGTATGGTACTTCCATGCTATTTTCAAATTCAAGATGCGCTTTATGAATGCCAGCAAAATGCAATATATCTCGCTTTAATGATTTATTAATTACTGAAAGGATTTCACGAATTGATATAGCTCCAATAAGCCTTTTTTCTTTGCCCACTTCTCTAATTATCGGAACTTGTTTTAAATTATGAATTAATGCAAGGTGTGCTATTCTCTCTAGCTCAAAGTCTGGCTTTGCGAAAAAAACATTTCGCATAAAGCTTCCAACTGGCTTGTTCTTTGGTTGTTTAAAAAGATCTTCAGTGTCGATGACTCCTATCAAATTTTTATTTTCTACAACATAAATGTAATCAATGCTATCATATTTCTTCTTTTCTATCTTAGAAATCACTTCCTTTACTGTGGTATTTTTATTTACAACCGGAATTTTCTTCAGCAAATGTTTCTCAAGTTGAGAATGCTGGGAATACTGAGAATGTGTCAGCTTTAGCTTTGCCATTTTTAAAGTGGGCCCTAGCGGATTTGAACCGCTGACCTCTGGTTATCCTAGCGCTCTTGCCAAATCGGCAAGTGGCCATATAAGACCAGCGCTCTAACCTAGCTGAGCTAAGGGCCCTTCTTACTTATTTATACATTTTGTTTTAAAAAGCTTTTTGACGTTATGTTTGTTAAGAAGAAAAATTTTTAAAGTGTAATTATTTTAAAGTAAAAATAATCTTTAAAGTAAAAATGGCCTTAAAATGTCACTTGAAAATTTAATTGGCGAGAAAATAAAATTAAAAGACTATCGGCAAACATTAGTTGATGTTATTAATGAATACCAATTTCTTATTTCAAATTTTGAAGAAAAACGTGAGTATATTGATAAAATCGTCTCTTTTTTGAATTCAGAAAATCCTACTGTATATCTTGGTGGGATAGTCTTATTAGAATATTTACTAGGAGAAAATTTGGAAAAAATAATCAAGGAAACTGATGCGAGATTCGATGAAAAATTAAGTTAACAGTTTAGCATACATATTTTCTTTCGGGAGCTTTATTTTATCGCGGTATTTCTCATATGTCTCTTCCATCTCTTTTATTGATTTATCCTGGTGGTGCTTTGTAGATTCCTCCTCGCTTATGTGAATTTCTGGCATGTATGTAGTAAAGCCTGAGTGGGCTAACACTTTATTCGTGCGGGTCAATAAAAGAATTAATTCTTTCGCTTCTTTTAGTAAGTTTGGATTAATTTTAATTTGATAATACTCTTCTATGTTACTTCCTTCTCTTTTTACGCGAAGTTTTAATCCTGCTTCTCTTTTATAAATTACTTGCAAAAGATGTAGTTTTTCTTTACCAAGTAATTCAATTATATCTGAATACACTTTAGGAACATCCTTTATTTCTTTAGTTATTTCCGCGATTTTCTTTTGTATTTGTTGATGGACCCCTCTGCTTATCATTTAAATTTTTTTAAAAATGGGCTCTTTTTCTTTTAGTTCATATTCTTTCATTATGCCAAGTTTCAAATTTTTTATACTGATATCAAATTTGTAAAGTGCTGCGATTTTTTCTGCTGCTTGAGGCATTATTGGCCATAAAAGAATCGTCGCAAGTCTTAAGCACTCTGTAATTCCATAAAGGCTATCATTAAGTTGTTTTCCTTGCAGTTTCCATAATTCATTATCTTGAATATATTTATTGCAAAGCTCAATCAAATCAAAAATTTTCTTAATCCCTTGATTAAATTTATATTCATTAAAATCCTGCTTGATTTCTTTTATATTAGTTTTAACTTTTTCTTTTATTTCTTTCTCTATTCGCGATTTTTTTATTTTTCCGTTAATTTTATTGGCTAGGCCTATAATCCTTGTGACAAGATTTCCTAGCTTATCTGCAAGCTCACTATTTAGTCTTTCCTTTATTTTTTCTTCGCTAAATTCAAAGTCATCACCAATTGCAGCTTCTCGAAGTAAAAAATAACGCAGTGCATCAGTGCCATAAATATTTGCTAGCTTTATTGGATCATATGTAATTCCTGCTGTTTTCGAAAGTTTTTCGCCGCCATAAGTAATAAAGCCATGAACAAAAATTTGCTTTGGAGGCTTTATTCCTGCAGCAAGAAGCAGGGCTGGCCAGATGACAGAATGAAACCAATTTATATCCTTACCAATTACATGCATATCAGCAGGCCAATACTTCTTGAATTTCTCGCTGTCAGGCCATCCAAGTGCACTTATATAATTGCTAAGTGCATCTATCCAAACATAAATTGTTTGACTAGGGTCAAAGGGAACTTTTATTCCCCATTCGAGATTAGCTCTACTTACCGACAAATCTTTGAGCTCTTCTTGCTTAAGTCTTGCTAAAATTTCATTTGCATATTTACTCGGCTTCACAAGTCTTGGGACTAGCTTTAATAGCTTATCTTTAAATTTAGAAAGCTTGAAAAAATAATTCTCTTCCTCAAGCATCTCTAGTGGCTTTTTATGTACTGGGCATTTGCCATCAATCGCTTCACTCTCTTTATAGAATGCCTCACAAGCTACACAATAAAGACCTTTGTAACTTGTTTTATAAATTAAGCCCTTACTGTATATAATTTCAAAAAGTTTTTTAGCAACTTTTATATGCCTTTCTTCTGTAGTTCGAATAAAATCATCATAGCTTATATTAAGTACTTTTGCAAGTTGTAAAAATTTTTTTGCATTGCCATCAACAAAAGCCTTAATTTGCTCAATGCTCTTTGCTCCAGCCTCCCTCGCTGCTCTCGCAACTTTAGATGCATTTTCATCGGTTCCAGTAAGAAAGAAAACATCAAAGCCATTGAGCCTCTTCCACCTTGCAATAGCATCAGTTAAAATTTTTTCATAGGCATGTCCCAAATGAGGCTCTGCATTTACATAGTCTATCGCTGTTGTGATGTAAAATTTTTTCTTTGCCATTTTTGCCTTTTTGCGCTTTTACAAGAAAATAATTTATTTAATTTATAAAACTTTGTGAAAGTAAAAAGCTTGGAATAAGAAAAAGATTAAAAAACATCTTACTTAGTTTTTTATGCTAATTGGTATTGTGGGGAAGCCAAATGTAGGAAAAAGTACTTTTTTTAAGGCACTAACATTGAGTGAGGTTGAAATTGCAAATTATCCCTTTACAACAATAAAGCCAAACGAGGGAATAGCTTATGTTAAAGTTAAATGTGTCGAAAAGGAGTTTGGTGTTAAGTGCAAACCTAATTATGGCTATTGCATTGATGGATGGCGTTTTTTGCCAGTCAAAGTTATGGATGTGGCTGGGCTCGTGCCAAAAGCACATTTAGGGAGAGGACTTGGTAATAAATTTCTCGACGATTTGAGACAGGCAAATGTGTTGTTGCATATTGTTGATGCGAGCGGCAGCGTTGATGAAGAAGGTAGGCCAACAACAGGCTACAATCCTGCTAATGATGTTAAGTGGCTAGAAGAAGAGATAGAAGCTTGGTTTTATAACTTAATAACAAAAGATTGGGAAAATTTAAAGAAAAAAGCTGTTCATGCAACAAAGCCGATAGCTATGCTTGCAGAGCGCTTTGTAGGTTTAGGCATAAACGAAGAACAGATAAAGCAAAGTATACTGCAGTTAAATCTTGACGAAAATTTCTCAACATGGAGTTCTGAAGAGCTTGAAAAATTTGTGAAGAAACTTAGACAAATAAGCAAGCCTATTGTTGTTGTAGCTAATCGAGTTGATATGCCAAGCAGTGAAAAAAATCTTGATGCGATTAAATCAGCCACAAGTGGAAAAGTTTTTGAGGCTTCAGCAATAGCAGAACTTGCGCTAAAAGAGCTAACGAAGCAAGAAAAAATAAATTATATTCCTGGAAATTCTGAATTTGAAATAAAAAGAGCAGATGCAAGTGATAAAGTCAAATTAGAAGCAATCACAGCTTTTCTAAGAAAGTACAAAAGTACTGGAGTTCAAGATGCAATTGATTATGCTATCTTCGAGCTTTTAAAATATAATGTTGTTTATCCTGTCGAGAATGAGACGAAGTTAAGTGATAAAAGTGGCAATGTTTTGCCAGATGCTTTTTTAATGCCGCCTGGAAGCACTGCGCTTGATTTAGCATATAAGATACATCAGGAAATAGGAAAAGCTTTCGTTGCCGCTATCGACGTGAGAACGCATAAGAAGCTTGGAAAAGATTATATATTAAAACATAATGATATTATAAAAATTTTAACTCATTAGCTTAACTCGTAGCTTCAGCTTTACTTCTATAGCTTTAATAGTTAACTTTATAACTTTATTCACGCCAAAAAACTTCCACATCATCAGTTCTTTGATAAGGCTTTATTTCTATTCTTTTGGCAGTATCTTCATTAAAAACAAAGCGTTTTGCTTTTAACATTTGTGAAGCTGTTAAGCCTATCATTGCGGCATTATCAACTAAAAGTGCATCTATTGGCACATAGAGCTTAGCTTTTCTTGCTTCCACCATCTTTCTTGCCATCTCTTGCAGTCTTTTATTACAAGCCACGCCACCACCAAGCGCTAATTCATTCTTGTTAAGATGTGCCATAGCTCGTTCTGCAACTTCTATTAACATTGCAAAAGCATGCTCTTGCAAGCTATAGCAGAGCTCCTCTATTGTATACTTACCAGAATCGAATTTTTGCTTTAAGTTTGTTAGCATTCCTGAAAATGCAACATCCATACCTTTAACTGTGTAAGGAAGCTTAACTAGTTTTTTTTGTTTTTCTCTTTGCACGAGTTGTGCAAGTTGTGCAATTTTTGGTCCTCCTGGAAAACCTATACCGACATATCTTGCGAAGCTATCAAGAAAATTGCCAACGCCAATATCAAGAGTCTCACCGAAAACTCGATAGCGAGAAGCTGCATAAGCTATAACTTGTGTATTAGCACCACTCGTATAAAGCAGCACTGGATCTTTTGCCTTTGTTACAGCTCTCACAACTTCGAGATGTGCTATGCAATGATTTACAGGAATGATTGGCAACTTAAGCTTCAAAGCCAGTTCCTTCGCAAAATTTTTGCCGATAATTAAGCAAGGGCTCAAGCCTGGCCCTTGCGAGAATGCAATATAATTTATATCTTTTTCTTCGATGCCAGCTCCATCAAGTGCTTTCTTAAACAGATGCCCTTTCCATGCTTCATGATGCTTTGCAGCCTCCATAGGTATAATGCCTCCTTTTTCTGAAGTAAAACTATGTGAAACATTTGAGAGTATAGCCTTATAGCCTCTCCTAGCTTCATTAATCACAGCTATTCCAAATGTGTGTGCAGTACTCTCAATAGCAAGTATCATAAAAACTCATATTTTGCAGCTTTTTATTTTTATTTTTGCAACTTTTAACAATTTTTCTTGCAAGTGATGATAGTGTTAAGTGACAACGTGACAACCTAATTTTCAATAAAAAATTAAAAACAAAAAATAAAAAAAGGAAAAGTAAAAATTACTTTTTCTTTTTCTTTCGACCTCCCTTAGCCATCTTTGCCTCGCATACATTTCCCTTAGCATCGACATAGTAAAGATAACCCTCCTTTCTTTTTACTGCATTTTTTACAACAACTCGCTTGCCGCCTTTGCCTTTCTTCTTACCTCTCGCCATTGGCACTTCCATTACATTTCCCTTAGCATCGACATAGTAAAGAAAACCAGGTTTTCTTTGAACTGCGTTTTTCAATATAACTTGTCCCATTTTTCCTCTTTTATTTTAAATTTATTTTATATTTTTAGTTTCGAGGGTTTAAATATCTTTCTCTCGCGGAAAGCAGCAATGGCACAGCACAGCAGTGGCAGAAAAGCTAATCGTCAAGCTAATGGTCTCGTATGAATAATGAATTCTGCATGAATCTTGTTATGCCCTAGCTTCAGGTTATTGAGCTGTTTGACCTAGCCTCTCTTTTTTCCTCTCTTCCCTTCTAGCCTCACCTTTAGTTTTCATCCTTAGCCGTTTTTTCAATTTCCGAGTACAAGTTTATACTTTGTTTATACTTTTTGTAAAATTGCTCGACGGATTTGGAATTAACAAAGTTGTGGTGCCTAAAACCGCCACCAAAGTTTTTTGGTATATGCAACAACTCATGAATCAAAACTTTTGTTTTTTCCTCCTCGCTCAATTTATCAAACTTTTCACTTACTACTTCTATAACATATCTCGGCGAAAGTTTAAAAGCAATCTGCAATGGCTTGCTTAAACTATAGCATCTTGCGATAGCGCTTGTTCTTGCATTTTTTGAGCGAATACATGCAAGAGCATCGAGTTGAATATGTTTTAAATTTAACACATTGATAATTTCTAAAATTTTCTCTTTTATATCACTTGCTTCTTCGTAAATAATTTTTATTTTTCTCTTCATTTCAAAGCTTATTGCTTATTAAGCTATTGCTCATAAAATCTCTTTGCTATAACCTGTGTGATCAAAATCAAAATTAAAAAATGTTAAAAAGTTTTCTATGATCAAAGTTTTTTCAGCTTTACTTAATTTACTTTTCTTGATGACTTTATATACTCTTTCTGTAAAGCAATAAGGGCACATAAAAACATTGCCCTTACATTTAATACATTTCGTCGAGGGAAATTTCAATTTTAATAACGCTTTAATTTCATCTCTAATTTCTCGCCGGAGTTTTTCATATTTTTTGCCTTTTAGACATTCACTCATCCAAACTTCAATTGCTTTAGCTAAGCACTCTGGGCAGATTGGAGTAAAAATTGCTTCTTTGCACTCTAAGCAAAGCTCATCATAGCCTTGTATTCTCTCATATTCTTCATGTCTATTCTCTGGTTCTTTTATATTTAGCGCCATTTTTAGAAATGCCCTACCCCTAATATTTTTTAATTAGGGGTTTAGTGGGCAGCAATAAATTTAACTGTGTATATAGGCCAAGTAGATAGGCATGGGTTTAGGCATAATACATAGCATAATACATAGTTAGAACTATCATTAGAACTACCACTATAGTTGAATTTCATACTTAAGCCCTTACTTGGCCTTTCTTCCATAAAATTTGATGAGAAAAATGTTTTAAAAGCTTTTGTAATCAATTATAAGTAAAAATAAAGCTTTCGTTGCTTCTTTTTATTTTTATTATTAATTGATAGTAACATTTATAAACTCAAAAATTCTATTATATTATAACTAAATAGTAACAAATCAGAATAATCAAAATGAAAAATAAAAAAATAAAAAAGCCAATTGCGAAAAAATTAGAAATATTGTGCAGTGCTGCAAAAAGATTGAAAGAAGCTAGTGTGGCTTATAAGGCACATTACCAATGCACAAAATTACATGCCAATATCATCAAAGATTTAGATGCAAACTATGATCTTTTGCTTAAAATACTGAATGCTGAAGTTGAAGATATGCCTGGGATTATAAAGGACCACGATGAAAAACTCTATAAGCATTGCAAAAATGTTGCTGAATTAGTTAAAGAAATGGTAAAAATTATTGACATTAATGAATCAGAGGGCAAAGCGATTTATGAAGGGGCACTCATTCATGATTTAGGGAAGCTCTTTACCAATGCTTATAACAACAAAATAAAATTAAATGGCTGCGAAAAGGCTGAACATGTCATCATTAATGATTTACTAATGTACTTGAGAGATGATAATAATCAAAGTCGTTACAGGAGCATCGAAGAAGAAAAAAAGAATGAAATTTTGAGGAACATTATGACTTTCCATCATCAAAGGCCAAATATCGAGCATGAACTTTGCTATCCTTTTGTAATCAATCCTATATCTCATCAAATATCGCCATATGAAATAATTCAACCAGCAGATACTTATGATGCCATGCATAATAGGGGTGGTTATCAAAAAATATATAGCAATGATGAAATAATTGAACATTTAATAAAAAATGCTAGAGACTTATATGCAGTTGAGCCCATTGATGCGCTATTGAAAGTTTTGGGGAAGGAAAATATTGATTATTGTCGAGAACTGCAAAAAATTGCTGAAGAAAGGTTTTAGAAAGAAAGAAAAATAACTTTCGTCGAAGTTGTCGAAGCATTCAGAAATTTAAGTTGTGCTGATTGTGCTTTATAGCTCGCTTTTTATAATCTTTTATTGCATTTAGCAAAGCTTGTTTTCCTAGTAACGAGCAATGAAATTTTTGTTTTGGTATTCCACCAAGTCTTTTCACAATCTCTTTCTCTGAAATTTTTTCAGCATCCTCGAGGCTTTTACCCTTTACCATTTCAGTAAGCACCGAGCTTACAGCGATCGCAACAGCACAACCAAGAGTTTCAAATTTTATATCTTTTATATATTCCTCAGTTCTTTCTGTACTTTTCCTAGTTTTTTTTCTTTTTCCAACTTTGATGTATAAATACATAACATCTCCACATACAGGATTTCCAGCCTTTCCTATTCCATCAGGATTTTTGATTTTGCCCATATTTTTAGGCTTTAAAAAGTGTTGCATAACTTCTTTACTATACAGGCCCTTTTGGTTTTGTTTTGCTTTCATTTTTTTGTTTTTTCATTTACTTTAACTTTTTTCTTGCTTTTTTGTTTCTTACTTTTTGTAAGGACTTATTTTTTGCAATTTTTTTATTGCTTCAGGCAAGACAGAAAGAAAATAATTAACATCTGCCAGAGTTGTTGGCATTCCTAAAGTAATGCGTAAGCTTCCATGAGCTTCTTGCGGCTTTAGGCCGAGAGCAAGTAACACATGACTAGGCTCTAATGTTTTTTCACTGCAAGCACTTCCTGTACTTGTCGCTATTCCTCTTTCATTCAACATTAGCACGAGAGCTTCTCCCTCTATACCATAAAAACTAAAATTTGCATTGTTAAATATTCTCTTTTCTCGTGAGCCATTAAGCCTTACTTTTATAAAATCATAATCAAGAACTTCATCAATTATTTTATCTCTAAGCTCGGCTTGCCTCTTTGCTTCTTTATCAAGATTTTTTAAACACAATTCAAGTGCCTTAGCAATTCCAATAATCCCTGGCACATTCTCAGTAGAACTTCTTAGACCATTTTCTTGGCCTCCGCCATGCAAAAGCGGCACTAGCTTGATATCAGCTCGCTTATACAAGAAAGCTGCTCCTTTTGGGCCATAAATTTTATGCCCACTTGCACTTAGCATCCCTATATCTAGCTTTTTAACATTTAACTCCATCTTTCCAAGTGCTTGAACTGCATCAGTATGAAAACACACTCCCTTTGCATTACAAATTTTTGCTATTTCTGCTATTGGCTGAATCGTACCTATTTCATTATTCACAGTCATAACACTAACAAGTATTGTATCCTTTCTAATCTTTCTTTCAAGCTCGTCAAGCTTAACTATGCCTTCACTATCAACACTAACAAACTCGACATCAAAGCCCTGCTCTCTTAGCCATTTAGCTGGATTTATAACTGCTTTATGCTCGATAGTGCTTATTAAAATATGCTTTCCTTTTTGCCTATTAGCTAATGCAAAGCCCTTAATTGCTAGATTATCTGCTTCTGTTCCAGAACTTGTAAAAATTATTTCTTGGGAGTTTGCATTTAATAAGCGAGCTATTTTATCACGCGCGCCATCGATAACTTGCTTTGCTTCTTGGCCAAAGTCATGGAGTGAGCTTGGATTGCCGAACTTATTAGCGAAGTAAGGTTGCATTGCCTTTAAAACTTCTTTGTTGAGAGGCGTAGTTGCAGCATAATCAAGATAAACACGCTTCATTTTTTCACTAAAAGAATAAACTTTAAAAACTTAGCTTGGCTTGCAGGTTTTGCTTTTAAAATATGCTAAAAATTGGCTCAAGGTTGATTTCGAGTAGGACAAGAGGCAGCCTTATATGCCATTCTTTCAAAGTTGCCGGGTGGACTTCGCCCAAGATTCCAATTTCATTTTTATTAAGAATAATTTTTCCGACGCGGCCATCAATAAAAAGCCTATTTTGAGTATACTCAATCTCAAAGTTTAAATTAAGCATTCTTCCAATATAATCTAAAATCTGTTTTATTTCTGTAAAATTTCCTGGGCAAAGCCCGATAGCAAGATGCTCACTCTCAAGGATGCCATCTTCCTTATTTTCTTTATTTAGCTTAAACACTTTTCCAATCTCAAAAACTCTTTGCGGATATTCCGCATCAACATTTTTACCAAAAATCTTTAGCAAATTGCAAAGCAAGTTTGGCCTTAGCAAGCAATACTCTGTCTTACTTTTTTCAACCTCTATAGCATTTTTTTCCCCACATTTTTTTAAGTCTTCTTTAGTTATTAAATGATATGATGAAAGCTCAAGCAAATTAAGGCCAATAAGCATTTCAGCAATTTTTCTCTTGATTATTTCAGTTCTGCTTTCCTTGCCAATGGTAGCTATCATAGGCAGCTCTGGCTTAAAATTGTTATAGCCATATGCAATTGCTATGTCCTCTATTAAATCATTCTCATGCATAACATCTGTTCTCCAAGCTGGCACATAAACGACAAGCATTTTATTTTTAACTTTACACAAATGTCCCATCCTTTCAGCGCATTTCTTTATTTCCTGTAAACTTAAATTTAAACCAAGAAGCTTGTTGACAGCTTCAGCATTTATTAAAAATTTTTCAGGAGTGAGATCTGGAGTTATTATTACTTTGTCTTTGCTTTTGCCTATTTTGCCTTTGCTATATTTAATTTTCATCTGATAAATTGTCCCGCCCATATCAGCTAACATTGTTACAAGTATGTTCAAAGTTTTTTTCAAAAGCTCGAGATCAAAGCCAGAGCATTCAATAAACACATCTCTTGTTGCCTCTGTAACTTTGCCTGTTTTTTCTGAATTTATGATTGGTGGCATGCTTAAGATATCGCCTTTTGCATCTATAAATACTGGAAACATTTCCTTGTCTTTTAACAAATGCCCATATTCAATTCCAGTAGGATGCCTTTCTAGGATTTCTTTGCCGCTCATCTCATAATCAAAACCTAAAGGCACAAATCTTATTTCTTCTGGCTTTTTTGCTACATAAGTAATTGGCAATGAAATTTTTTCAAGAGGATAAATGCCAATAGCTACTTTCTTTCTATTTCTACCAATTGTAAAATGAATTTTTTCTTGAACATCAATAATTTCTTTTATCCTTGCATCATTAAAGCTTATGTTTTTTACTATGGCGCAAGCAGTGAATGGCCTAACATTGCTTACTGAACTATCTACTTTTACTTCAAAGTCTTTCTGGGGCTTTTTAACATTGTAATTTTTTAATCCAGTCTCCTTTCCGAGAAAAGCTTTGAAGGCACGCAAAAAGCCTTGCAATGAGAACATATCAGGCCTATTTGGCAAAATCTCAAGCGCAACTTCATCATGCGTTATGCTTTCAACATGAGTTCCGAACAAATTCATTTTTTCCTCTATTTCACTCGTAATCTTTATGTGTTTTTCAAATTCCGCTCTTGAAAAATGCACGATAGTCATTTTATTTTATCATTTTATCTTATCCAAAATTTTACTTGCCTTAATTTATTTATATCATTTTCATAAAGCTCGCGAATATCAGTTATGCCATAATATTCCATTAATGCTCTATCAAAGCCTGGCCCCCATGCAAGTACAGGAATAAATCTGCCAAAAAATGGCACAACTACTTCAGGCCTAAAAATGCCTGCTCCACCAATCTCTATCCATGCCCGCTTTCCTGAATGATAGCCATAAATTTCAACGCTTGGCTCGGTGTAAGGAAAATACGAAGGATAAAACTTCAGCTTTTCAAAACCCATGCGCTTAAAAAATTCTTGCAAATAGCCAAGTAAATGCCTAAAATTAGCATTTTCATCAATTACTATTCCTTCTGTCTGATTAAATTCAAATAAATGACCCCAATCAACTGTTTCATTTCTAAAGCATTTGCCAATAGCAAACCACTTTCCTTGCTTTAACTTTCCTGATTTGACAAGAGGGGCTATTTTTGCTAGGGTCTTAGCAGAGAGAATTGTTGTGTGTGTTCTCAAGATTGGCTTAAAAGCTTCACTCTCATCCCAACTATAGCGCCATCCTTTGCTTCCAGCAATGCCTTTCTCGTGAGCTTTTTTTACATTCATTATTAATTGCTTAGGAGGTATATCAAGCTCAATCTTATCTTTTATATAGAAAGTATCTTGTAGCTCTCGCGCTGGATGATCTTGTGGGGTAAATAATGCATCAAAGTTCCAAAAAGCAAGATCAACAAGCAAGCCAGTCATCTCTTCAAAACCCATTTCAAGCCATATTTTCCTTGCATAATCAATTGCTTGGTTTACAAAATGTCTCTTGCCACCATAAATTCTTGGCAGCGGACTTTTAATATCATAATATCTAAACTTTTTACCTTTCCACTCCTCGCTAGCTATAATTTCTGGAGTAAGCTTTTCAATTAGTGTTCCGCCAAATTTTTCGCTAATTTCAGCTATTTTTTTTGCAATTGGATTGAGTTTATAAACAAACTCTGCCCTTTCAGCTATCTTAACAATAGCCCTTCTTTTTCTCAGCTGTTCAAGAATTAGCTTTTCTTCATTGCTGAGCTGATCAAGTCTCTTGGGCAAAGCTTCAAGAAATTTTTCTTGGGGAAATTTTTTTATTGCGGCTTCTTTATTAAGCAATCTAATTTTATCTTGCTCGAGCGAGATTATACCAAGCTCTTTAAGCTTTCCAAGCGCAATGCTAAATTCATCTTTAAGTTCTTTACTAGCCTCTTCTCTCGACACTTGCCCTTTCTCTATGACAAGATTTGCAAGCTTTCGTTCAGGCAAGCCAACTTTTAAATAGATAACTCCATTCTCATCTAAATCAACTATACTATATTTTACAATATTAAGTTCTATTATGCCTTTATTAGCCAAAAACTCAAGAGCACGTTTTACAGCTTCATCAAGCAACCCTGTTGATTTTTTTATCTCATCGAGCTGTTTATTTTCTAAAAGCAATGGAAGAATTTTTCTCTCATTTTCACTTAATGATAAAGCCACTTGCTCAATTTCATTCCTATCTTGCTTGTTTTCTTCTCTTATTGCCCTCTTTTTCATTTTTTTAAATTTTCAAAGTGCTCAATCTTGTTATATTGTTATATTCTAGTTTGTTCTATTTTTAACCTTTTCTTTATCTTTTTAGCAATTTTTAATTTTTCCTATTCTAGCAACATATTTAAATTAGCTTTCATTTTAAAATTTAAGAAAGACAGAAGAATAGAGCAAAGTTGCATGAGCAAAGTTGCATTGTTGGGGCCATAGTTTCAATGGCTAAAACGGACGGCTCCAGACCGTCAGTTGAGGGTTCGAGTCCCTCTGGCCCCATGAGCCATGCATCATGCAGATATCGCAAGCATTAAAAATATTTAAATTACAAAAAATGAAAAAATTATGGCAAAGGCAAAAAGAGGAATAAAAAGACAAGCTGAAAAAAAACTTGAAAAACCTGAAAAAAAATCACAAGGAATGAAGAGTGGAAAAGAAGGGCAGAGGAAAGAAAGGAAAAGGGAAGGGAAAAACAAGAGCGAAATGGCCCTTTTGCTTGAAAATCTTGTGCTTCTACAAAAAACTCTTGCAGATACACTAGTGGCTTTTAAAGGCTTAAATGCGAGGCTTGATTCATTTCTTTCACTTGTTGAGAAAGCAGCCAAGACTCAGAAAGTTGAAGGAATGAAGGAAGTTAAGGGAAATAAAGAGCTCATAGAGAAGATAGAAGCTATTATTGAACAAAATAAAGCAATCGCTGAAGGCATGAGTTTATTGGAAAAAATCATAAAAGAAAAAATTGGAAGAGGTGAAGAAAGCAGCGAAGAAAGCACTTAAAATTTTGAAATTAAAAATTAAAAATGCAAGAAACAAAAGCGCAAGAAGCGCAAGAATTTTATCGAGATTTCTTTATTAGATTGGTTAGAGCATGGCAGGAGCTGGAGCTTGAGAAAGAAGCTAAAGCTGAAGTTGCAAAAGCTGCAAAAGTTGCAAAAGTGGCTGAAATCGAAGCTGAAAAGGTAGAAGAAGTTAAAAAGGTCGAAGAAGTTGAAAAAGTTGAAAAAATTGACGAGAAAGGAGAAGCAAAAGCAGAAGCAATCGCTAAGCCAATTGCAAAGCCTGTTTTTGTTCGATTTATTGAAAAAATTGCTGCTCCTGAATTTGCGCCAGTCATTACAAAAGTGCCAAGGCCAGGCGAGAAGGAAAGAATGCTTGAAACAATGCGCGAATTCAGGCCAGAAAAGCCGCAAGCCTTACCTTCCTTGCAAGCTCAGTCGCCAAAAGAAGCAAAAGAAGAGAAAGTGATTGTGGCTAGAGAACTTATCTTTGGAAAACTTAATGAATTTGTTTATTCTGAACAAGTCGATTCTGTGCAATGCATAGAGGAACAAAATGTTATAATTGCATACAAAGATGGAAGAGTTGAGACAAAGGAGTTGAAACTTAATAGGGAAGAGCTAATGTCAATAATGAAGAGGCTTGCAGAAAAAACAAAAATGCCACTTGAAAAAGAAATCGCTGTTTACTATGAAGATTTCCTTATTCAGGGCTGGATCAATGAAAAAATAAAAATAATTATCAAGAGAGTATTGTAGCATGATTACTTATACTCCTCCAAGAATTTTGCTTAGCTTTAAAGGCATTAATGTTTATAGTTGGGGGGTAACGGGATTTCTTGCTTTTATAGTCACAGGAATTTTAGTATACTCAAAAGTCAAAAAAGAAAAGCTCAATGCCAATGAAGTTTTTAATTTAATGCTGATAGTATTTTTTGCCGGGATGATTGGAGCAAGATCGCTCTATGCAATTGAAAATAGGCTTAGCATTCTTGACTTTTTTGCATTTATTAAAGGCGGTTTGAGTTGGTATGGTGGCCTAATTCTCGGCGCTTTTTCATTAATGGCATATTTAAAGCTAAAAAAGCTTCCACTTAGATATATTGAAATAATAGCTCTTTTTTTGCCTATTGGATTAGCTATTGGCAGACTTGGATGTTTCTTAAATTGGGATGACTATGGCTTGCCAACAAATTTGCCTTGGGGAATAAAAGTAGCTAATGACCCTCCACGACATCCTAGCCAGATTTATGAAGCTATAGCAAGCTTAGCAATCTTTTCTATTTTGTTTTATATTGATAAAATCTATGTGGATAAAATCTATGTTGATAAAAAGCAGAAAAAAGGGAAAGAATTGAATAAGCTAAAATTAACAAAGAGCTTCTTTCTATTATATTCAATAGCTCGCTTCTTTCTTGATTTTTTGCGTGACTCAACTAGATATGCTGGCCTAACACTTGCTCAATGGATTTCGCTTGGGATAATTTTAGTATTATTTATTCTTTTTGCTAAAGAAGAGGGAAAAAATTTAAAAATAAAACGATGCAATAAAAAATAGATTGAATTATAGCATTAGATCAAAAACAAATATAAGAAATAAAAATCAAAAATGAGAAAGTTTAGAGTGAAGGTTGATAGGGAAAAGTGCATAGGGTGTGGCAGTTGTGTAAGTACATGTCCTTCGAACTTTTATTTCAAAGAAGGCAAGGCTGATGTGAAAAAAGAGGTAATTAGTGAAAGCGAATATGATTGCAATCTTGAAGCAAGCGAGCTTTGTCCTGTTGGGGCAATTAGTGTAGAAGAAATAAAAGAGGGAAAAGAAAAGAAAGAAGAAGCCAAAAAGCTAAAGAAAAAGTGAAGGGCTTTGGTGACTTCTGCAACTTCTGAGTGCAATTAATTTTTAAAACTTTCAAAATTATTATAATTTATGAGTGGCGAATTTAATGTGCAAGAAATTGGAGAAAAAGAAAATAGTAGGAATAGCTTAGAAAGAAGTTTAGTTAAGAAGCAATATGGTGTTTACAAAAATGCGGCTGTTCAGATTTGTTTATGGACAAAACGTGCTATAAGGAATGAGGGCTTTTGTTATAAGCAAAAATTTTATGGCATTTCTTGCCTACAATGTATGCAATTTACGCCTTTTATTTTTTGCCAAGAAAACTGTGTTCATTGCTGGCGACCAAAAGAGCTACTTGTAACTAATGCAAATATGTTAAAAATAGAAAGCAGAGAATTTGCAGAGCCAGATGAAATTATAAAAAATTTAATTGAGGAAAGGAAAAAATTGTTGATGGGATTTTTTGGTGACAAGCGTCTTGATAGAAAGCGAATAGAAAAAGCATTAAGGCCAATACATTTTGCAATAAGCCTTGTAGGAGATCCTTTGCTTTATCCAAAACTTAGTGAATTAATTAAATTGCTAAAAACAAAATATAGCGCAAAGAGCATTTTTCTTGTTTCAAATTGCCAAGAGCCGGATGCTTTAAAAAAACTCATAAAAGAAAGTGCTTTGCCAACAAATCTTTATTTGAGTATAACAGCAACAAACAAGCAGGACTATTTTAAACTAAAAAGGCCTCTTTATAAGGACGCTTGGGAAAGATTTTTGAAATTCTTGAAAATTGCGAGAAGCGCTAAATGTAGAAAAGTATTAAGATATACCTTAATTAAGGGCATCAATGATAAAGAAAAAAATATTAGTGAGCTAAAAAAGCTCGTTGAAATTTGCAAGCCTGATTTTATCGAAATTAAAGGATATATGTATCTTGGCTATTCAATGCTAAGGCTAAAAAAGGAAAATATGCCATATTATGCTGATGTTGTGGACTTTTCAAAAAATTTGCTAAAGAAAATTAAAAATTTTAGCTATGCTGATTGTGATAAAGCTAGTCGGGTTATTTTACTGAAGGAAAAAAATACTAAAAAATAAAAAATAAAACTAATATCTTGGCATCTAATATCTCGGCACATCGCCAAGCTCAATTTTGATTGAATAATCGTCAGTATCAGTTAAAATTATAGACTCTCCTCTTAAAGCCCAAACATTGTATGCAAGTTTGTAATCGCCATATGTTCTGTGCAAAGTTACATATCTACTTGGGTCAAATTCTTCACCACCATATATCTGATAAAAAAGCACTATTGATGGAATATTAGTAAAATTGGTTAAATTTTCTAATCTTTCGATTGGCCTATAAATATATTCTGGGCTTCGTGCACCCATTGCCCCGGCCGGGATTTGAACCCAGGTCGCGAGCGCGAGAGGCTCGCATGCTTGGCCTCTACACCACCGGGGCACAATGATTAATTAAGTAAGCAATATTTAAAAATTAGTGCTTTCGCACAATGCTGCATTCAAGCTACTAATTTTATAATCACTTGCAAATAGCAAAAAATTTAAAAACCCTTTTTGCATAATATATTATGGCAGAGCTTCAGACATGGTTTGGCGGTTTTGCTATTAACTTGGGACCAGACCACATATACATAATAGAAGGCACACCTGCTGAAGAGATAAAGAAGAATCTTTTAAAAAATGAGGAGCGGATTTCTACTTTCATATCAATTGCAGCGAGAATCGTCTATTTTTACAGGAAGAATGATAAACTATGTTCGGTCTTGTATACATTCCTTGGTGTTCTTCCTCCGGAGCTCGCAAAGAGGAAAGATGTCCCCAGGGAATTTGGTTTCTACGGTGAAAGCGATATTAATAACCCGGATGATTGCCTCTCATTCATGAAGACAATGCTCTCTTTGATGGATGAGAATAAAATAAAAAAATTGCGAAAGGAATTTGAACCTCTCCTGAAGACAGATAAGATGCCTCAAGATAAATCAAGATATTTTATTGATAAGATACCATTTAACCCGCAAGGAGATGAGATTGCTATTGAGATACCAGGAATAGAAAAAAAGAGTCTGTATAAAGGGGGCAGAACAATAGATTATTACCCAATAGCCATATCAGAAGATACCACATTCCATCTCGGGTTGGAGGTTAAGAAAGGAAAAACGGTGATTGTTATGGAGCGGTTATCCTTTTCAGTTCCGGAAATTATTAAAGGCGAGAAGGTAATCTATGATGTTGATAAAGACTGGAAACTCCCTCAAGGGGTTAAGAGGTGTAAGGAATGGAGAGAATATTGGAAGATGTGCGAGAAGTTTGATGCAGAGAAGTTTTTAAAACTTTTGGATCTAAGAAAGAGTGAGGGAGAAGAGTTTATTAAAACACTAATAGATGCTGAATTTACTTATTTTCAGCTGCTCGATGTGATTAATGATAAAATTATAGAAGATAAATTGAATAAAATCTCGGCACAAAAAATCAGCATTCCTTACAAGCACTTTATAGCTCTTAAGAACTATCTGAAATCGGTGAAGAAGGAAGAAAAAGTAAGGAATTTCCTTTCAAGCCTTTATAACAATCTGAAGGCAAATGCAGGCAGCCTTTCACTTGATGATGAAATAGAATTCGGCAATGATGACAGGGCTCATCTAAAAGATAAAGGCAAAGATATGTGGGAAGAATGGGTGAGGCATGAGAATTTCTGGCTATATACAGCTAGATATTCATTACTGAAATGGATGAATGAGGGGATTAAAAAAGATTTCCTGAGCAGCCATCTTAGCGAAGCAGCGGATGCTTATATAAAAGCTAAGATCTCTTTCAACCAATTTAAAGAAATTATGGATGAAGCCCATTCACTAATTCCTGAGGAAAAGTTGAGAGAATATTGGGATAAATGCAAGAAGGCTAATCCAAAGAAATTTTCATGGGACTTAGAGTTTAACAAGCTTGGCGAAGAAAAGTCTAAGCTAGAAAGGCTCTCTGAAATTGAGAAGCAGGCATTGGCAGATGCAGATATAGCTCCTGCTATAGCATTGCAATATGCTGGCTTTAATGGCTCTGATATCATTGCTCTTGTCAAAGCCAATGTGGCTCCTGAAATAGCTGAAAAATATAGAGAGAGTAGGTTTAATGTTAAAGATATTATTGCTCTAGCCAACACCAACATACCTTTAGATGTAGCTCTACGATATGACAAAAGGTTTGATGGTGAGAGCATAGCCAATTTTGTCGTATTCGGGATAGGTCCTGAGTTAGCAGCTTCTTATCCTAAACGATTTAATGCAAAGGACATAATAGCTTTGGTCTTAGAAAAAGTAACACCTGAAATAGCTGCCTCTTACCCAGAAAGATTTGATAGATATGAAATAGTAACATTGTTTAAGAAAAATATAGGGCCTGAATTGGCTGCCTCTTATCCTGAAAAATTTAGTGCAAAAGATATAAGGGCTTTGGTAAGGCAAGGAGTTAAGCCGTATGAAGTAAGGGACTATGATGAGAGATTTAAAGGATATGAGATAGTAGAGTTAATTAAGCATGCTATACCCCCAGAAATTGCAAATAGTAAGCGCTATAGGCAAATGTCAGCTGCTAAAATAATAGAGGATGTCGAGGAAAGGAGAAAGCATCCTGTGCTTTATCATATAAAAAAGCTTTTCAAGAGGGATTGAACCACCACCGGGGCACCACCGGGGCGCAACCGGGACAACACCAAGTAGCCTAATAATTTTAAAAGCCCAATATTTTTAAAAACACCAAGTAGCCTAATAATTTTAAAAGCCCAATATTTTTAAAAGTTCTTACATTTAAAAAAAGAATGGCAAAAGAGGAAGCGACACTGAGCCGCCTTGCAATTCATAAAAAAATAGGCGCACATGCTGCAGTAATTAAGGACTGGCTTCTCGAACAAATACAAAAAGGCAAGCGGCAACTCCTTATTAATATTTTCTTTTTTCTTCTAATAATTTTTATCTTACTAAATTTTGCACAAATAAAGCAAGTTGGAGGACTTTTTAAGCATATAATTTGGTACTGGTTTGTTATAGCACTCTTTTCTCAATTCCTGAATTTTTTTTCTTTTGCTTTACACATAAAAGAAGTACTAAAAAAAGTTAATGAAAAAGTTAGTTTGTGGTTTTTGACAAAGTTAGTTATAGCTATGCAATTTGTTGATACTATTGTGCCTAGTCAAAGAATAGGTGGGCATATATTTATATTTAAGTCGCTTAGACAAAAAGTAGCAAGCAAACCAAAAAGAAGCTTTACAATTTTTGTTAGTGGTATTGCTAATTTTGGCGTTGACTTTTTGATTTTTGTTGTAGCAACTATTTATGCTTTTTTCTTTATCAAAGCCTCAATAATAAGAATTTTACTTTTAATTTTTACAGGAATATTTTTTATTTTGTATGTTCCAATCTCGCCTTTCTTTTTTTCATCAAAAGGAAAACCTTATGTAATTGCATTCTTCAGAAAAATTCCTAAAAAATGGCTTGATAGAATAATAGTTAATTTCAGTGAAAGAGCCGAAGGAGTTTTCAGAGGCTATTACCGAGCGAAAAGAAATATAAAGGCTAAAGATTGGTTTATGCCTTTCTTTTTTATGTTCCTTAATAGGGTTTTTTTATATATCACCCTATTCTTTGTTGTGCTGAGCTTTAATCAGTATGTATCACTAGATAAATTAATAATTGCTGAAATTGTTACTGCCGGAATTGCCTTTTTTAGTTATATAAAGATTGGGTTTTTCGAGGGAGCTCTTGCACTAACGCTAAGCGCACTTGGCATAAGCTATGAACTTGCTGTAACCTCTACAATAATATTTAGGCTTCTTAATTTATGGATTCCCACAATTATTGGTTTTTTCTTTTTTAGAGGACTGATGAAAGAAAAGCAAAAATAAAGACAAAAATAAAGACAAAAATAAAAAGTAGCCCTGCTCGGATTCGAACCGAGGTCTGCAGGGCCAGAGCCTGCCGTCCTTGACCACTAGACTACAGGGCTATGAGCTTAAAAGCAGCTTAAAAGCACAAAATAAAAAAGATTTTAAACTTTAAAAATATCTTGCTTGATGGGTGTGAGACAGCTTATTTTTGGTAAATTTCTAGAAAGACTTTTTATCATAATTTTTATTTTGTTTATAATTTTGAGCATTGTGATTATAATAAAAAACAAAATCGATATAACAAAAAAAGAAGGAATAAACTTATATTTTAGTAGCTTAGGTGCTTTCGCAAAAAATAGTATTAAAAATATCGCCGAGATAACTTCTTTTGTTATAAAGCAGGATTGGATACCTGAAATTAAGTCTGAAGTTAAGAAAAATGAAACCAAAAATGAAACAAAGCAATAGCAGAGACAAGCGCAAATAGGAAAGCTTGTAGCTTGCTGTTTACATTCAGCTTAGGCTTTCTAAATACCTCTCAAATCCGCCAGGAGTAGGATAATCTCCATTCAAACATGCTAGGCATAATTCGCTTTTAGGAAGTTTCATAGCATTTAAAAATCCGTCAAGGCTCTGATAAACAAATTTTATTTGCATTTTATAGCTTGTTTCATTGCTTATTTCTCTACTTATTTCATTGCTTACAATGATTTCGAGATCATCAAGTTTGAGCTCTTTGTATTTACTTGCAGCAAGTTCTTCTTTAGTAGGAAAATCGATGCCATAGAAGCAAGGATAATAGATTGGTGGGCACGTTACAGCAAAACAGATTTCTTTAGGCTTAGCTTGTGCAATAAAATTTATTATCTTTGTCGAAGTTTCACCTCTCACGCGGCTATCGTCGACAATTATAACTTTTTTATTTCTTATTAGCTCATAATTTAAAATATACTTTGAGCTCATCTTCAGCTCTCGCTGGGCTTTTTCATCAATGAAAGCTCTTCCTACTTCTCGATTTTTAACTAAAGCTCTTGGTTCATAGTTTATTTCTAAATAATCAGCTATTGCCTTTCCTGCAGGAATTCCAGAGTCTGGAACAGGTATAACAACATAATCACTTAGCTCGTTTAATTTTAATTTATCCTTTAATCGCTTTGCCAATTCAGCCCCAAGATCATATCTTATCTTGTATACATTTCCTTCATCAAGATTAGATGCATCATGTGCAAAATAAACTCTTTCAAACATACATTGCGCTCTCCTCGTTGATTCAGCAAAAATTTTCTTCTCAAGTTTTCCTTCTTTATAGATTATAATTTCTCCTGGTCTCACATGCCCTGTAATTTCAAAACCGACAGCATTCAATGCAACTGATTCTGAAGCAACGGCGAATATCCTTTCTTTTTCATCATAAAAATAGCAAAGAGGTCTGAAGCCGAGAGGATCCCTTATTACTGCCAGTTCCTTATCGCCTCGTAACACAAGTAAATTATAAGAGCCATCAAGCTCTTTTGAAAGCGATTTGACAACATCATACATGTCAGGATTTTTATCCCCAATCAACAATGATTTTTCCTTTATTTCTTTGCTTAGAAGACAAAGAATTACTTCTGTATCTGTTGAAGTATCAAAATGATACTCACATTTTTCTAGATTGCCCTTGATTTTTAAATAATTAGTAAGTTGGCCGTTTAATGCTAATACAAATTTTTTCCAAAGCTTGCTGTGTCTTCGATAAAAGGGCTGCGCTTCTTCATCAAAATTTTCTTTTCCTGAAGTTGAATATCTTACATGCCCTATTCCAATGTCTCCTTTTAAGCTTGCAATGATTTTTTTATGTGCTTCATAATCTCTTGTTTCAAAAACCTGATTCACAAATCCAATACCTTTATGCAAGTGAACATTATTATTTTCATCAATTGTTGCAACTCCAGCCGATGCCTGTCCTCGGTGTTGCAGTGCGAGAATCATACGATAAAGATATGGTGCAACATGCTCATTAGGAAAAACTAAAGCTGCTAGTCCACACTCATGCCTAGCCTTTATCATAAGGATTTTTTCCTTATGACATTTTTAAATCTATTTCACCAATTTTAGTGAGTAAAATTTTAAAATTTAAAATCATAATTTCTTATCGTTAATTTAAGCATGCCACTGTAGCTCAGCTGGTAGAGCGCGGCCATGGTAAGGCTGAGGTCGAGGGTTCGAAGCCCTCCAGTGGCTCTGGCTCTTCACCTTTACTTGCCCTAGCTAAAATGCCAAAGCAAAATAAAGAAAAAAATCAGGAAAAAAACAAAACTGAAAATGACAAAACAGTAAATGAGAAAGAAGAGAAAAAAATAAAAGCACTAAAAGAAAGATATGAAAACCTTAGAAAAAAATATTCATTGCCAAGCTTTGATGAATTGAATAAAGAATTTGAAATTGAACAGCTAATTAAGCATAAAACAATGTTTTTATTAAAGTTTATAAGGCGCTGTATTTATGACAAATTTAGCTTTTTTGCAGGAGTTTTTGATTCTCTTTTAAGTGGTTTGAGAGTTAGTGGTATGATGGCCTTAAAAAAAATAAGCGACGAAGAAAAAAGAAAAATTTATGATTTTATTGAAAAAGTTTCACGGATTAGATTTGAATCATTAAAGCTAGAACTTGAGTATGATGAGAAAAACGAAGCAGAGATGATAAAAAGACTTTATGATGAATGGAAAAAAATGAAGCCTGAAATTCTTGCAATTTTAAATGCTTGCATTGCAGAAAGAAAAAGCCAAGAATTAAAATATTTAGGTTAAAATAAAATCACCAAAATTGTAAAATGCTGGAGGAAGAAGCCAGGAAAAGAGGTATAGATATTGATGCATTAAAGCGAGAACAATTAAAGCTTAGTAAGCTTGTTTCGAAAAAAGATTACATGGATTTTTCAGCTTTGCAAAGTGTTGCAGGCATTGCTGAAAGCGTTGATGAAAAAAATAAAAGTATAATTGTGGGAATTGTTGTACTTAATGAAAATTTGGAAGAGATCGAATCAAAATTTTGCCATGATAAGTTAAATTTTCCTTATATCCCTGGCTTCAGAGCTTATCGAGAACTCAGACCGCTTATTGCTTGCTATGAAAAACTTGAAAATAGGCCTGATGTATTCTTCATCAGAGCTCTTGGCATTGATCATCCGAGAGGCTGTGGTCTCGCATCACATTTTGGCATAGCAACGGATAGCTGCGTTATATCCATTGCAGATGAACCAATAAAAGGCTTTGAAATTAAAGAAAATGATGTTGTTTTGAATGGCAAAGTTGTTGGTCGCCTTGTCCAGCTTGTAGATTTTGCAAAACCCATTATTGTCAGTGTTGGGCATAAAATATCTCTTGATAGTGCTGTAAGCTTAACAAAAAAATTTGGACTTGGCAAATATAAGTATCCTTATCCAATCGTTGCTGCTTCAAAATATGTCAGAAAAATTTCAAAAGAAATTGCAAGTTAAAATAGTTAAAAAGACATTCGTTCTTTTTTTGAACACTTGCTTATTCATATATTTTTCCTTCTAGCAATGGAACAAAAGCGAAGGCTTCAGATGTTTTTTCAAGTTTTAGGCTATGGCCATGCTTTGCCTTCTTATAAATAAAAATTTCGCCATAAGTTTCAGGGCATATTAATATGCCATCTTTTCTTAAGTTTTCTCTTGCCATCGCTTTCACTTTTTCCTCTATTATTTTATTTGGAATTCCAGCAGTAAATATAATATAATCAAATTTTTTTCCTTTAGCGTATTCAAACGCATCATCAAAGGCGATCTTGATTTTATTTTTAATTATTTTTATTTCTTTTTGATTTTGCATAGCCAATAGCTTTGCTAGGTTTTGTTTTGCAAACTTAACTAACCCTTCAATTCTATCAACGCTGTGCACTTCATAACTTTTAAAATAAAAACTTAGCAAATAAGCAATTAATGCTGCATTCCATCCAGAGCCTGTGCCGACTTCAAAAACTTTAAATTTAACTTTTTCTCTTGTTCGATCCCAAATTCCATCAAAAAGCAACAATAGCATTCTTGCAACGGTGCTTGGCTGACTTATTGTTTGATCAAAGCCTATTGGTAATGCATTATCAAAGTATGCCATGTTCCTATATTCTCGCAAGACAAAATAAGCCCTATCGACAGCATCCATAGCTTTCAATATATTAAATAATAGCTCCATCTGCTCTTTTGTCTTGGCATAAATAAAATTGTTTAAATAAACTTGTTCCAGCATTTGTAGCTTTTCTCTTGGCTTAATGCCTAGCAAAAAGTTTTTTATTTTTGCCATCACTTCTCCCCTTTCATCTTTAGCTTCTGGTTGCTTATATTCAATCACTCTTGGCCAATAAACCTTCTTTTCTCTTGATTTTGTACTTTCACTCTCATCATACCCACTTTTGATTTCCTCTTTTTCCATATAAATAAGAAGCAATGAAAATTAAAAATGTTTCTCTTTAACTTCTCTTTAACTTTTCCTAAAAAAATCAAGGAGTACGAGAATAAGGATTATTAAAATTATCACAAGTGCTGCAATAAACTCCCATTTATATTTTGCAAGAAATTCGTTAAAACTTGTTTTGTTTATTGTTTTATTTTGCTGTTGCTGCTGTTGATGCTCTTGACTTGCCTGAGTTGCTAATTGGGACTGGGTTGGCAACTTACTTGACTTGCTTGAAATATTTGAGGTATTTGTTTGTTTCGGCAATGATGCTTGCTGTGTAGTGCTTTCTTTTTCTGCCCTTTTTCCGAATATCTTCTTAAACCAATCTCTAATTCTACTCCATAAACTTTTCTTGCTTTCTTTCTTGCTTTCCTCGCCTAGCTCTTTTTCAAGCCTTTCAAGTTCTTCAAGCGTAAGATTTTCAAGCTCGAGCTCAAGCTCGAGCTCTTCCTCTTTAGCTTTTTCAAGTTTATCAACGACTTCTATCTTTAAGTTTTGAGAAGCAAGTATTGTTGAATCATTTAGTCTAATGCTTATTGTTAGATCATAAGTTCCATTTGGTGTTGTTAAAGTTGGAGCTATATAAATGTATAGAGGCTTTGCTTTTTCTGGCTCGATCTCAAGCAAACTTGGCGTTACAGAAACAAATCGATTTGCAGTTCCAGAACTATCAACTATATAACTTGCCTTTCTTGCGCCAACATTTTCAACAGTTGCGATGATTACTTTAGTACTATCTTTAGCCACTTTAATTTCTTTCTCCTCAAGGTTTATTTTTGGCTTATAGCATTCTTCTTTTGTAAAAGTTTCAATCACTATTTCATCACTCACTTTTACTTCAGAATTTCTGTCCTTAGCACTTATTTTTATTTCATACTTGTCTGACTTTGTGCCATAAGGTGGGCTAATCTCAAGATTAAATTTAAAGCTTTTCTGAGGCTCGAGCTGAGCTGTTGTGGCATTTTTTAATTTTGCCCAGCTAGGGCCGGTTAACATTAACACATAATCGCCAGGCTTTTCACCAGTATTTTTTAATTCAACTTCATAAGTATTCGAAAGGGCATTGCATATCTTATCAGAGTTCTTATCAAATAGAATCTCAAGACTGGCACTATGACATTCTCTAAGCTGCACTGTAATTGTATCTTTAGCTAAAATTTTGCCTTTATCAGATAAAGTCTTTATTTTTAAGCTATAATTACCTTCCTTCTCGCCAAATTTTGGTAATAATGAGATATTCACTTCATTGCTCTCGCCCGGTGCTAGGATTAGTCTATTTTTTGTAAGATGTGTCCACGATGGACCATCAAGATTTATTTCATAGCTATTCTCACTTTCACCTTTATTTGCTATGGTAAATTTCACACTGCCTTTTTCGCCATCACATAAGCTATAGAAATTTTTTTCAGGCAAAAGCTCATATCCATAACAATTTCTCACATTTATTTTTCCATCAAGAATTGCTAGAGCACGACTATCAAGTGAACTTGCTTTTAATGTGAAAGAATAGCTATCTGCTTTTAAGCTGCAAGAAGGATTAAAATAAACTAAGAAATTTCGCGTCTCGCCAGGATCAAGTGCAAGCATATCAGTACTTAGCCTAGCAAAGCTTGCCGCATTACCCATAATCTCTATCTTATAACGCTCTCTATAAATGCCATTATTCTTTATGCTTGCTTTGTATATTTTAGCGTCGCAAGCACAAACATCTTTAACTGGCTCAAGGCTAAGCACTAACTTATTACAATTCTCAACAATTATGTTATGACTTACTCTTTTTGTTTCTATTCCATCAGAGAGCACGACATTTAGGCTATAGCTACCTGGAATCACAGTGCTTGAAGGTGTTATATAAATATAAGTACTTGCTACTTCATCTTTCGTTAACATAAGTGCTTGGGGCAAGGCTGTTGCAAAACTTGCAGCAGTTCCTTCGAGTAGCACTTCCAACTTTGTGTCTTTATCAGCAGTTATCTTTTCTTCGATTACAAGTGTTGATGAAGGACAGACAACATTTGTAAGCAAATTGCTTTGAACATCAAAAGCACTGACAATAGAAGCAAGCGAAATGAGTGCTAAGGCAATGATGATGGCCAGGCAAGCTATCGTCATCCCAGCCAATAAAATTTTTTTCATTTTATTGATTTTTATTTTATTTTGTTATTTTATTTCTTTATTTCTTTTTTTATTTCTTTGTTTCTTTTTGTAGTGTAATCACTTAAAAAGTTAAAAAAATTTCTTTTTTAAACTTTTTGCCAATTTTTTGTTACTGCTCGTGAGAAAAAATTTAGCGAATTTTTTAAAAATGTTAGACAATTCTAAAAAAAGAAAATAAAGCAAAAAATCAAAAATGATCACTTTAGAAAAAATTATTGAAAAAGTTACAAAAAAAATTATTCCACTAACTTTAGCATTATCATTAGTACCAGGCTGCACTAAGTGGGTTCTTGTAGAGAGAAATACAAAAGAAATCCCTACAGAAAATTATAGCTATAAAGTTGAAAATAAAAGTCAGTTTAAGGAGAGGGAGGTAGTAACAAATTACGAGACAAAATTTGATAACATAACCGGTCTTTTATCGATTTCTGCTTTCCATGAATTTTATGAAACAGAATATGAAAAAGTTACTAAGCGAAAATACCAGACTATTGAGCTAAAAACAACAAGAATTGAGAGGTATGAAAATGTGCCATTCATAATTGGTTGCTCGATTGCTGCAGGTATTGGCATGGCTTTTTTTATTCTTCCAGGCATATTGATTGGTCTCGGCATATGTGAGCCAGAACATAAGAGACTTCATGAAAGAAGGGAAATTATTGAAGATATTAAGCATGAAGAAAGAAAAACAGATGAAACAAAAATAGAAAAGAATCCGATAAGTGAGAAATATCTTGTTAAGTATGAACCAGTTGCAAATGCAAAATTTGAACTCTATTCAGATGCGCTAGGATTCAAAACTGAATTAACAACAAACAACAAGGGTGAAGCGAGAGTAGAGCTAACGAGTAAAACTAGCGACTATATAGTAAAGTATGGCGATTTTACGAAGAGAGAGGCAGTTAGTATGTTTAGTAGTTTGTGCCTTGGGCGAGCTTATGAAAAATTAAACAAAGTGCCCGTTGAATTGATTATTGTTGATAAGGCTAAAAATACAAAAAAAGCCCTAAACATCAATGTAAAATCCGGAAAAATTTCTGATATAAAAAACGCGCTGAGAGAGGCTAAATGCTACTAGTCTATTAAGCTCGCAAGCTACAATGCTCATGAGCATAGAATTTACTGAGCTTATGCTGCACTGTTTGTGGCTTTTGTTATGAACTCATTAGCCTTGGCCAAAATTTCTTTTTGATTTTTAAATCTTAATTTTTTCAATGCTTCATCATATGTTAGCCAAAAATAGCCGTCATGTTCCTCACTAAGTTTTACTTTATTTGTCTTAGCTTCAGCCAAGAAAAAAATCACATCTTTGCTTATTGTTTTATTGTCTCTTTGATAGAAATAATGAATTTTTTCTTTAAAATTCGGAATTAACTTTATGTCTAGTCCAGCTTCCTCTCTAGCTTCTCTTAGCACTGTATCTCGAGCTTCTTCACCTTTCTCTACATTACCCTGCACAAATCCATAATACTCTTTGAAGTTGCCATGAGGGGCCCGGTATAAAATTAGATAATATATTTTTCCTTTTTCCGAGTAAAATATTATTGCTCCTGCAGAAACTTCTCTAGCTACATTTGCTTTTTTCTTTCCCTTCATTTTTCCTGGCAAGGTAAACAAAAAGTTCTTCGAAAAAAAGTGGTTTTCTTGCAATTATTTTAAATTTAAAATTGTGTCGCTTTAGTTCAGCTTCAATTGCTTTAGGATTGCTCAATGAGGAACAACAAAAAAGAATTCTGCCTCTTGGCTTTAAAAAAGAACTTGCTTGTGAAATAAATTTTTTTATTATTTCATTGCCTTCTTTTCCTCCATCGACTGCCCAATCTTTTATTTCATTTCTTTTTGGCAAGGGTAGAGAATGTGATAGAGGGGGAATGGAAGGCAGGTAAGGTGGATTGAAGATGATTAGATCATATTTACTATTTACATTTTCAAATAAATCAGAATAAAAGACACTAATGTTATTAAAATTTAAAGCCCTAATCTGGGCTTTAACAAATTCAAGCGCTGATCTATTTATGTCTGTTGCATCTATATGTCTTGCAATCCTCGCAGCTTCAAATGCAAGAATGCCACTTCCAGTCCCTATTTCCAGCACTTTATCGCTTTTTTTTATAATTTTTCGAATCGCTTCTTGCATTAAAAATGAATCCTCACGGGGTTCATAAATGTCATCATTCATTTTATTCATTATTTATCTCGTTATTACTATCCCTATCTCGCTATTTAAATGTTCAAATTTCCGGCTTAAAATAAATATACAATTTTCCATCTTTAAATTCATAGCTAATTATAGGGAGCGCTAGTGGAATAAGTTTGAAATAAATTTTGTCTTTTGCTATTGCTTTGACTTCTGTCGTATTTTCGAGTTGTCTGATTTCAATATCATCCAAGCTTTTTACACCATCAAGCTCAAGCTCATAGATAATCCTGTCACTTAATCTCATTATTCTCGTTTTCGCTTCTTCTCTTGCAAGCTCTTTTAATTTCTTTATTTTTGTGCCTTTTATTTCTCGAATTTTTTTAATTTTCTTTCTTTCATTTTCTATCTCACGCTTTCCTTCTCGCTTTACATTTTCTCTCTCGATATGCCTTTCAGTTCCTTCTTCTATTTTATCGATAACAATACCAGGAGTATCGCTGTCAGAAAAAGTTATTCTTATTGCAATTTTATTAGGCGAGGTTTTTGGCTCTCGCTTTTTGTTTGAAGCTTGCAACTTAAATTCCTTATCAAGTCTAGCTATTTCTGCTTCTATCTGCTTTGTTAGCCCTTTTATTAATTTGCCAAAACCAAAGGGGAAATTAAGCTTATCAAACTTATCAAAAATATTTCCAAAAAGTTCATCTTCATTTGCTTTTGTTAATTCGTCAATATCATCAAGAAGGTTTCCTTTCAGTTGTCTTGCCCCACAATAAGGGCAATAGCTAAAGCTACTATCTATCTTTTTTCTGCATCTTGAACACTTTACCATTTTAAACTTTTTTGTTGTTTTTGTTTACTTATTTTTATTTTTGTTTACTTATTGTTTTTGTTTTATTTGTTGTTTTTCACTTTGCTTTAACTTATGCTTTTACTTTATGCATTATGCTTTTACTTTATGCATTTATTTTATCATATTTCTGTTAGTTAAAAATGTTTTGTTTTTAAATGCCTAGAAAGAACATTAGCTTTGCTGTTTATTTATTTTATACCAGCATATAATTGATTGTTTGGTTTATGTTCAAAACTTCTATCACATTTATTCCGAGCATCTCACTTAGATTAATTAATTTTGGTATCCTTTCAATCGTGCAATATTCCAAATAGCCATAAGTCTTGCAAACTTTTCGCTCATCATAATCAATCTCTTTGCTCTGGCCTAAAGGAACAAGAAAGTTTGTTATGTTATATTTTCCTAATATTTTTGCTTTTTGCATAACTTCACTTACAGGCCCAATCGTGCCATCATAATTTATAACACCTGTTATAGTAGTATCGTTCCTTATGCTCTTATTTTGTAAAGCTGCTATTGTCAAAACCGTAAGTGCTGCTCCTGCGCTTGGACCACCAACCACATTTGCATTAGCACTTATATGATAAATTAAATCATAATTACTTAAATTTAGTCCTGTAAAATCTTGTGCAACTTCTCTTGCCTTTCTTATGCTTTCTTGCGTATCTTCCCAAAATAGCAAATTATTTATATCGACAAGAACTCTGCCATGACCAGGAAATACTTCAACAGTGATTTCAGTCATTGCTCCTTTGCCATCTCTATCAACAGCTGGCACTTTCATCGATTTTATTGTAGCATTTTCATAAGCAATCGGACCACAAGCTTGGCTATAAGATTTGCTAGAAGGATGAACAACAACTTCAGTGCTTTCATTTGTTTCTGGCTTTTCTGGCCTAGCATAAAAATAGAAAGCATAGATCAACAAGCCGGCTAAAATAAATATGCATACAATCAAAATAATAAACGCTATCTCAACTTTCTTTGTGCTTTGATCTTTTGCATTGTTTTTTATTTTTTCACCTACTCGCCCACCCATCACACGTCCACTCATTTTTTCATTTTTTTCCTCATTTTTGCTTTTTAATTTATTAATTAATGAAGGCTATTTAAAAATTTTTTAGTTTATGAAAAAAAGTTAAAATATTTAAAAACAAAGTTGATAATAAAAAATAAAAAAAGCAAAAATAAAAGTTAAAGGGCCCATAGCTCAGCAGGTTAGAGCGCTACGCTGATAACGTAGAGGTCTTGGGTTCGAGTCCCAATGGGCCCATAGCCCCCACATCCTGCCATCATGGCCATCATAGCCAGGACGAAAATTTTTTTCTTTTCAATTTTCACGCCTAACTTAGGATAACATATTTTTATAAAGCACGTCTTTCTTTATAGAAAAATAGCTATAACTAAAAAGCATAGTAACTGCAGAGAAATAACAAACGAAAGATTTAAAAAGGGTATAACTATAAAATAGTAAACAAAAAATTAAATTCAAAGATAAAATGAAAAGCTTAAAGTTGATTGGGCTTTTGATGTTAGTGCTAACTGGCATTTTTGCATTCAGTGTCGCAATCAGTGCTTTTGCTGCTGCACAGCCTGAGATAGCAGTGATGGATGTTTACTTGAACAGTCATTACGTAAGCTCAGAAACTTTCAGCATAGAGAGAGGGAGTACTTTAAGTGTTAAGGTTTTGTTTTTAACTTCTGATATAAGCGAGAGTGGTGAAGTAAGAGTTAAAGCATGGATCGATGGCTATAGAAATGAGATCAAAGCAGAGACAGAGCGCTTTGATATTTTTGCTGGCAGGCTTTATTCAAAAACTCTCAATCTAAGACTTCCGGATGACATGGAAGACGGGCTCTATACATTACATGTTTTGATAACAGGAAAGCAGGCATTGCTTGGTGATACAAGTAGAGAGATAGCTCTTGCCGTTCAAAGATCAAATTACTTAGCTGAAGTGCTAAGTGTTAACTTGGATTTACCAGCTGTGATTGAGGCAGGTAAAACCTTAACAGCTACTGCAGTTATCAAAAATAGAGGCTCACACAAGCTTGAAGATATTTATGTTAAGGCAATAATCAGTGAACTTGGAATCGAGAAAACAGTTTATATCGGTGATCTTTATGCTAGGGACTATGCAGATGATACAGAAAGAGATACAAAGGTAGTTGCATTTAGCTTTAGCATTCCAAGCAATGCTGAATCAAAGACTTATACATTGCATGTGATTGCATCTAATCCAGATGCAAGTGCAGAAAAGAGCGCAAACTTTGAAGTTAAAGGCAAGGTAATAGAAGGAGAGACTAAAGTTACAGAAACTCTAACCATAACAACACCAAGTGAGAGAGCAGAAGTAAATGCAGGCGAGAAAGCGAGATATGAAGTTGTGTTGATAAACATGGGCCTTTCACCACTAACAATTGAGTTAAGCTTAAGTGGCTTAGAAGGATGGGCAAGAGGGAGCCTATCAAAGACAGCTCTTGTGTTGCCTCCAAGATCAAGTGATACTGTAACAATAGAGCTAACTGCTGATGAAAGTGCACTTAGTGGAGCTCATATTTTTAGCTTACAAGCTACATCCGCTGGAAAACTAATTGCAAGCAAAAATCTAGTTGCTGAAGTTAAAGGTAAAGAGCTTAAAGCTGGTGGAGCAGGAAACATCGGACTTTGGATAGCCATAGCAATCCTCGCAGCAATCGCATTAGCTATGTTTATAACATTGATTGTTTTACTAGTAAGGCAACCAAAACAGGTAGAGAAAGTGGAAGAAATTTACTACTAAAAACTACAACAAGCTCAGCAGAGCCCAGCAGCCACGCCAAACAAGCTAAGCACTAGCGCCTAACTGAAAATTTTAATTTTTTTATTTGGAAGTTTATTTTTTAGATTTTGCTTTTTGTTTTTTCTGTTTGCTTGCTTTGCTTTTTTAATTTTATTTTCAAGATCGTAAAAGTTTAAATAATAGTTCATTCTAATTTTATCATTACTATTATTGCAATTGAAAAGCTGAGAAAAGAGTTGAGAAAATAAAAATGGTTGCAACTAAACAAAAAAAGCAATTGAAAAAAAGATTAAAAACCCAACCAAATTTAAAAAACTATGATCAAGTTTATAAAAATTTTAAGTGGAAAAGTGCTGAAAAAGAAGTTTTATTTTTCGACCGCAAAAGAAAATATTTGAACATAGCTTATAATATAGAAAATCTTTTTAAGGAAAGAAAGCAAGGAACAGCAATTTTTTGGGAAGGCGAGAGTGCTGCGGAAGAGATAAGTTATAATGAGCTTTTTTCACGATCAAGCCAGTTGGCCTGGCTCTTGAAGAGGCTTGGCATAAAAAAAGGTTATAAATGTACAATTTTTTTGCCAAGAACTCCTGAGCTTTTTATTTCTTTTCTCGCCATTTTGAAATTAGGAGCAATAGCCAGTATTCTATTCCCCGCTTTTGGAAGTGATGGCTTAAAAGAAAGATTGCTTAAAGGAGACATAAAGTTATTAATAACAAACAAAGAACTTCTTGAGAGACTTTATAACATTGATGAAAATGAAAAGAAGAAGCTAAAATTGAAATATGTGATTGTTGTCGATGCTAAAGAAAACAAAAAAACCAAATATTGGGAAGAAATTAGTTTTAATAAAATTGAACACGAAAGTAAAAATTTTAAAATTGTTAAAACAAAAGCTGATGATCCTGCAATTATGGTTTTTACTTCTGCTACAGCCGGAACTCCTGTGGCAGGAATATTAATTAAGCACTATGCCTTGCTTCATCAATTAAAAACAGCTGAATGGGTTTTAGATTTAAAGGCATCTGATATTTATTGGTGCACAGCTGATCCAGGATGGGTAACTGGAGTTGTTTATGGTATAATCGCTCCTCTTTGCTTAGGCATAAAATTTGTTTCATTCGAAGGGAGATTTAATTCTGATAAGTGGTTTGGTTTAATTGACAAATATAAAGTAAATGTTATTTACACTGCCCCTACAGCATTACGCATGCTTTTCCAAGACGAGACCTACAAAAAATATAGCCTAAAAAGCTTAAGGCACATTTGCAGTGTCGGCGAGTGGCTTGATCCAGAAACATTCAAGCGTGTCAAAAAAGCTATTGGCTTAGAAGTTCACGACACTTATTGGCAGACAGAACTTGGAGCTATTGTAATAGCTAACTTTCCTTGCATAAAAATTAAGCCTGGAAGCATGGGCAAACCTGTGCCAGGAGTGAAGGCTTTTATTTTAGATGAAAAAGGAAAAAAATTAAAAGCAAATCAGGAAGGATTTCTTGCATTCAAAAAAGATTTCCCGGGATTGATGCATAGTATTTATAAGCATAAAGAAATGCAGGCAAGTTACTTCAAGGATAGTTTTTACTTGAGTGGAGATAGAGGTTATTACGATAAGGATGGCTATTTTTATTTTGTAGGCAGACGTGAAGATATGATAAAAACTGCTGGCGAGCGCGTTAGTGTGCTAGAAATAGAGGCACACTTGCTTAAGCATGAGGCAGTTGCAGAATGTGCAATAGTTGGCAAGCCAGATCCTATTAGGGGTGAAATTGTGGTGGCTTTTATTGTATTAAAGAAAAATATAATGCGGAGTGATGAATTAAAAGAAAACATAAAGGCTTTTATGAAAAAGCAACTTGCTGGTCATGCCTATCCACGAGAGATTTATTTTGTTGATGAGCTACCAAAAACCAGAAGTGGAAAAATCATGAGGAGAGTATGTAAAGCTATTCTCTTAAATCAACCTCTCGGCGATATCTCAACACTTTCAAATCCAGGCGTAATAGAAAAAATAAAAAGTGCCATACAGCAAAGTTAGAAAAGTTAGAATAGGAAATTGAGCGCGAAGCGAAGGAGAAAGGGCATGTTTGTGTTGTTATGTTGCCGCTAATCTTTCTACACTCTCACTCTACACTTTCACCTTTCTACACTCTCACTATTTTCTTCTTATAAGTTTTGCCTTTCCACTTCTCTAAAAACAAAATGTCTCGCATGTCCATCAAACTTTTTGATGGAAGCTTTAAGTTAGGGATTGGTTTAGCAACGGGAATTAAGGCTTCAACAAAAATATCCTCTGGAATTTCGAGAATATCTCTTATGCCTTGATCATAAAAATGGCCAATAAAAACACTACCAAGACCTGCCTCTGTGAGTTTTAAAAGTATGTTTTGAATGGCTGCTCCTGCTTGTTGCCTTAAATAACGTTCTGCCCGCTCTGGATAAAAACGCTGTGTTTGTTTCGGGTCTGTACAAACAACAATCACAAAAGCAGCATTTGCAATAAAGTTTTGCTGTGCAGCGTCGGCAATCTTTTGTATTTTTTCTCTCTCTGAGACAAGAATAAAACGCAAGCTATAGAGTCCGCCTGCCATCGGCGCATATCTCGCAGCATCGATAGCATCAATAACTTTTTCTATATCCACTTTTTCAGGATTTCCTTTAGCATCAAGTGCATATTTTCTAATGCTTCTTCTTGTTTTTATTGCTGTATCTAGTTCCATTTTGGTTATTAAAACCTTTATGGTTTAAAATTTTATTGTTTTTTATTGCAGTAAATCTGGTTTGTTGCTGGCTATTCCATCAACTTTTAACTTAGCAAGTTTTAATGCAAGGTTTTTGTCATCGACAGTCCAAGCAATCACTTTCATTTTATTTTTATGCGCAATTTTGACTAGGTCTTTTGTTATGACATCATATCTAGGAATAATAAAATTTGGCTTGAGCTTTAATGCAGTTTCAATTCCATCTAAGCGTATAGAAAAAATAAATCCAATCTTCACAGGTAAAAGTGCTCGCATCTTTTCTAAGCTTTTTTCGAAGAAAGAAACAACGATAACATTCCTTAGGATATGCTTTTGTTTTAATAACCTTGCCAATTTTTCCTCTATTCCAGGCTCTTTTATTTCAATCAAAAGAGTAAGTTTTTTTCCTTTTCGTTTGTAACTTTTTATTAAATCGAGAAGCTCAGAAAGTGTTGGCACCCTATACTTTCTAAGTTCCTCTACAGTCAAATCATTAACATTGGCACTAACTCGCCACAATCGCTGAAGACTTGCATCATGAAATACAACAAGCTCATCATCTTTGCTAAGCCTTATATCACATTCTAAAAATTTTGCTCCTAGCCTAATTGCTTTCTCAAATGCTGCAATTGTATTTTCTAGTTCATATGCACTTGCCCCTCGATGTGCTACGATGAATGGCATGAAAAAAGATGATTTTATGTTTAAAAAGTTTTTAAAATTTTAAAAGAAGGATAAAAGCTAAGGAATAAAAAAGATAAAAAAAGTTTAAAAATAAAAAAATCAAACTAAAGGATGGTGAAGGGACTTTATGGATATTTGAGTGATGCATGGAGGCAGGGCAAGTTTGAGCTTGATTTAATCAAGCTACGACAAGAGCCAAGCCTTGTTATGCTAAAAAAGCCAACTAGACTTGACAAAGCAAGAAGGCTAGGTTACAAGGCAAAGCCTGGTATTTATGTTGCAAGAGTAAAGCTTAAGAGAGGGGGGCATAAAAGGCCTAGGCCTAGAAGCGGAAGAAAGACAAGCAAGCAAACAATTAGAAAGGCTTTGCGTATGAATTATCGATGGATAGCAGAGCAACGAGCAGCAAGGAAGACAGGCTTGGAAGTGCTAAATAGCTATTGGCTTGCTAAAGATGGAAAGTATTATTGGTATGAGGTAATTCTTGTTGATCCAAGCGAGCCTTCTATTAAGGCAGATGAGCAATTAAAATGGATTACCAACAAAAAAAATCGAGGCAGAGCTTTTAGGGGCTTAACAAGTGCTGCAAAAAAAGCTAGAGGTTTGAGGGCTTAGGGAAGGCTTAAGAAGCTATGATGGTTTTAGAGTTTGGGTTTGTGAGATTTGCGAGGCTGACGTGAGATGAGGGTAAGATGAGGGTGAGATGAGAGTGAGATGATGAGATGAGGGCTTATAAGGCTGAGATTGGAGGTTGAGATGAGAAGGTTGAGTCGAAAATGGGGATTGAGCTGAGTTGAGGCTATTAAAGTGGGAGTTTTGAGTTATTGGAATTAGAAGTTATGAGTGAAGTTAGGAGAAGTTGAGTTGTTAGGTATTGTTAGGTGAGGTATTTTAGGTGAGGAATGTTAGGCGAGGAATGATGAAAAATTGAAAAAATTTTAAAAATTGAAAAAATTTTAAAACTTGTTTTATTTTTTAAATTATGGCGGTAGTAGTCTATTGGTAAGACGCCAGGCTGTGGCCCTGGAGAACCGAGTTCGATTCTCGGCTACCGCCCTTGCCTCTTAATAAGAAGTGGTTAAAAAGGGGTTAAAAATGACTTAAAAAACAAAGAAAATGAAGTTTATTGAGCTTGCAAAGGTTTTTGAAAAGCTTGAAGCAACAACAAAAAGGCTTGAGATGTTTGAAATTTTGAGTGAGTTCTTTAAAAAAGTTGACAAAGAGGAAATTGACAAAGTTGTTTACTTTTGTCAGGAACAACTTTTGCCATCTTTTAAAGGCCTTGAAATAGGAATGGCAGAGAAAATGGTTGAAAAGGCAATAGCAAAAGCTACTGGAGTAAAGCTTGAGAAGATAGAAAGTGAATATAAAAAGCAAGGCGATCTTGGCTTAGTCACTTTCAACTTGCTTAGTAAAAAACCTGCCACACTTTTCCCAACAAAGGCTTTGAGCATTAGTGATGTTTATAATCAACTTTACAAAATCGCACAAACAACAGGCGAGGGAAGTGTTGAAAAGAAAATTGATATGCTAGCCGGCTTGTTAGTCAGTGCTACTCCTCTTGAGGGCAAGTATATAGCGAGATTTGTTTTGGGGCGATTAAGGCTCGGCATCGGTGATCCGACAATCATGGATAGCTTGAGTAAAGCAATCACAGGAGATAGAGCAAAAATAAGACCTGATATTGAAAGAGCATATAATCTATGCTCAGATTTAGGTTTCGTGGCGAAGGTGCTTTTTGAAAAAGGCATAGCTAAGCTGAAAGAGTTTAAGGTTCAAGTTGGCTTGCCAATAAGAATGGCTCTAGCTGAAAGATTGCCGAGTGCAGAAGATATTATAAAGAAGATTGGTAAATGTGCTGTTGAAACTAAGTATGATGGCTTAAGGTTACAATGCCACTATGATGGCTCAAAAGTTGAAATATTTTCTCGAAATCTTGAAAGAATGACTCACATGTTTCCAGAAATTGTTGAAGGAATAAAAAAACAATTAAAAGCAAAGAGTGCTATTATCGAAGGAGAAGCTCTTGCCTTCAATGAGGCTACTGGTGAATTCTTTCCATTCCAAGTTACAATTCAACGAAAAAGAAAGCATGGCATAGAAGCTATGGCAAAAGAATTTCCTCTTGTACTTTTTGCATTTGATTTGCTTTATTTGAATGGCAAAGACATGACTCAAGAACCATATTTAAAAAGAACTGAAATATTAAGAAAGATCATAAAGCCTGATTCTACCATAAGGCCTACTGAAAGAATAATAACTTCTAGCCCAAAAGAGCTCGAGGCTTTTTTTGAAGAAAATATTGAAAGAGGCACGGAAGGAATTATAGCTAAGCGACTTGATGCAGTCTATCAGGCTGGAGCAAGAAATTTTAATTGGATAAAGTTAAAACGCTCTTACAAAGGCGAGCTTCAAGATACAATCGATGTTGTAATAGTTGGATATTTTAAAGGTCGAGGCTTAAGAGCAAAGTTTGGCATAGGCGCATTGCTTGGCTGTGTTTATGATAGTAGCACTGATACATTTAAAACAATTGCAAAAATAGGCTCTGGGCTCAGCGAAGAACAATGGCAAGAAATAAAAAAATTGCTTGATAAAATAAAACTTAACAAAAAACATCCGAGAGTTGAGAGTGAAATTGAGGCTGATGTATGGGTCGAGCCAAAATATGTATTTACTGTAAGAGCTGATGAAATAACAAAAAGCCCTGTTCATACTGCTGGCAAAACAAAGACTGAGCCAGGTTTTGCATTACGCTTTCCTCGCATTGAGAGCTGGATACGCGATAAAAAACCTGAGGATGCAACATCTGTTAAAGAAATAATCGAAATGTTTAAAATGCAGAAAAAAGTTACACAATAAAAACATACAAAGCATGACAAAGAAAATTAGGATATTGGCTGCAGGCGATTTGCACGGTGATGTGAGGGCGGTCAAAGAGCTAGCAAAGAAGGCTGATAAGTATAATGTAGATTTGGTTATTTTGACTGGTGATCTTACGTTTGGAGAATTGACGACTGAAAATTTAATAGGGCCTTTCTTGAAAAAAGGTAGAAAAGTATTAGTGATTCCTGGAAATCACGAGAGCTTAGCTACAATCGATTTTCTCGTCGATCTCTATGGTCCTGAAGTTAAAAATATTCATGGCTATTCAATAAAAATGGGTAATCTCGGAATTTTTGGAGCTGGCGGGGCTGTTGCTGTTGGCCCAAAATTTACATTAACAGATGAGCAACTTTTTTCTTCTTTAAAGCAAGGATTTGAAAAGATAAAAGATGCAAAGAAAAAAATAATGATTACACATGTGCATCCTTCTGGAACACTCAGTGAAAAATTTAGCAAATTTGTTCCTGGAAGCCAGGCTGTGGAGAAGGCTATAAAATATTTTAAACCTGATATTGCACTTTTTAGTCATGTTCATGAGGCGAGCGGATTAGAAGAAAAAATTGGCAAGACAAAGTTGATAAATGTTGGCAAAGAAGGAAAGATAATTGAAATTGAAGTTGATTAATCGAGTTGATTATTAATTGAGTTGATTAGTCGATTTGTGTTGAGGTTGATAGCTAATGAGGTTGGCATTTTGAGTGACATTTTAATTTAAGGGGATTTAAGGGATTTAAGGCTTTTTAATTAAAAAACGAAGATTTTTGCTGAGCCAAAAAGAGGCTTGAATTTTAAAGCCAACTTGCTTTAACGCCTTTTTAAGCTCAAAGGGCCAGAAAAAATAATAATAGCGCAAATATGTTTTACCTTTAACATGCCAAGGTACAAGCTGCTCGTGTTTTTTAAAAAGCCATCTCGGATTAAGTTTATTCCATACACTAATATAAGCTTCCCCGCCTCTCTTTAAAACTCGCCATATCTCCGCAATAGCCTTACTTTGTTGTTCTTTATTTAGATGATGCAGAGTAGCTATACATAGCACATAATCAAAAAACTCGTTAGAAAAGGGCAATTTTGTTGCATTTGCCTTTTTTAACTTCACATTGAAGCCCTTTTCTCGCGCATAAATTCTTGCATATTTTAGCATTTTTTTACTAAAGTCAATTCCATAACAATCAAAGCCTGCCCTTGCAAAAGGCAAAAGATTTCTACAATTGCCACATCCAATCTCTAATATCTTGCCTCTCTGCCACTTGCCACTCAGCCTTATCAAATCAGCACCAACATCTTTAAAGGGCTCTTGTCTAAAACGAAACCACTGCTCTGCTATCGCGTCCCAAACCTTTTCCTGCTCTTTCTCAGCCATTTCTTGCTCACTATCATGCTTTGGCATAAAAATGATTAAAATTAAAAAATTAAAAAACCTTATCTTTAATAAAAATTAAAATTAAAAATTAAAATTAAAAATTAAAATGATGTACAAAACGCATATTATCGGAGGGATTTTTTTATATTTGCTTTTAGCTTTAATTTTTGGCATAGGAAAGGAGTTTTATTTGTTGCTTGCTGTTGCAATAGGCACTTTGCTTCCTGATATTGACTCTAGCAAGAGTTGGATAAATAATCTATTTAAGCCAGGAAAAATTGTTGCCGCAGCATCAAAGCATCGGGGATTTTGGCATAGCATATTTGGCTTACTTGCAATTTTTTTGCTAACTGCTTTTGTCTTTGCTGCATTGAAAATAAGTGCTGCTATGGCTTTTTATGTTGCATTTGGCGCGCTAACACATCTGCTTTTTGATGCATTAACAGTTACTGGCATAAAACCTCTTTGGCGATTTTCAAGCTTTGAGCTTAGGTGGAAAATAAAAACAAATGGCATTCTTGAGTATGTGCTGTTCTTTATATTATTGCTTTCCTCAATTTATCTTTATTCGCCTCAATTTGTTGCAAATGTTACGAGTTATGTTATAAAATTGTTTAAATGAAATTTTTTAAATGAAATCAAAATTCAGATTTTTAGAGATTGATGTGTTAAGAGGGATTGCAGTTATTATGATGATTGTTTTTCATTTTTTCTTTGACTTAGATTTTTTTGGCGTTAGATCTTTTAATCTTGATAAAGTGTTTTGGTTTATTTTCGCAAGAACAATAGCAATAATTTTTATTTTTCTTGTTGGCTTGTGCTTAACAATAAGCTATGCTCGAGCAAAAACAGAGGGAAAAGCCTGCTTTAAAAAATATTTGCTGAGAGGAGTGAAAATAATTTTGCTTGGGCTATGCATAACAGCTATAACCTTTATAACTTTTCCAGAATGGACTATTTACTTCGGCATCCTACATTTTATCGGGCTTTCTATAATTCTTGCTTATCCATTCTTGACTTTAAAGAGTGCCAGAGCTATGATTTTTATTATTATTCTTGCATTATTTTTTCTTCTTTTTGGAATTTTTTTAAACAAGATTTCTTTAAACTTTCCTTATTTGCTTTGGCTTGGCCTCGAGCCAAAAACTTTCTATACATTTGATTATTTTCCACTTTTTCCTTGGTTTGGTGTTGTGTTGATTGGAATTTTTTCTGGCCATTTGCTTTACAAAGGCGGAGAGAGACAGTTTAAAATACAAATTGGTATAGGAAAAATTTTTGCCTGGCCTCTCTCTGGCCTTGCTTTTCTTGGCCGTCACTCGCTTATAATATATTTGTTACATCAACCGATATTAAGCTTGTTAATTCTAACAATGCGAGTATTTTAAAAATTAAAAAATCATCGAAGCAGCATCGAAAGATTTATAAATAAAAATAATGTTAGTGTTAAATTCATAAATTAATGGCTCTGCAATTAATATGGCACATGTATTTCAACCAAAGCATACTGTGTTAAGTAAGGCCGAAGCGGAGGAATTATTAAAGAAATTTAATATAAGTAAAGAACAATTGCCAAAAATAAAGAAGAGCGATCCTGCTTTACCAAAAGAGGCAAAAGTAGGGGATATAATAAAAATCGAGAGGAAAATTAAAGCTGGTGAAGAAAGCGAGGCCGAGAGCCAAATTAAAAAATCAATTTATTATCGAGTTGTTGTTCCATAAGTTAATCATAAGTTAATTAACAATGCCAAATGGAAGCCAAAAATATTGCTAAAAAGATTGTTGAAAAGACTGATGCTGGTGAAGCTGCAGAGGCTGATGCAAAGAAGGCTGAGGTACAGGTTAAGTTAGCTCAGAAAACTCAAGATTTTGAAGATTTTGACTTAGAAAAGGGCAAGATTTTGGTTGAGAGCTATTTGCGGGAGTACTCTCTGACACAATCTAACATAGATAGCTATAATGACTTTTTTGAAAGAAGATTGCAGCTTATTATTAATACATTAAATGAACAACTCAAAGAAGAAAAAGCTGCAATCGAGCTTGGAAAAATTTGGCTTGGAAAGCCTGAGTTTGTTGAAATTGATGGAAGTAAGAAAGCCATTATGCCTATTGAATGTAGAATAAGAAAATTAACATATTGTGCTCCTCTTTTTCTTGAAATAGGTTATGTGGGCAAGGAAAAGCAAGTTATTGAGATTGCTAAAATCCCGGTAATGGTCAAAAGTAAATTTTGCAATTTATATGGACTAGGCAATGATGAATTAATTGCTGCTGGCGAGGATCCTACAGATCCTGGTGGTTATTTTATAATAAATGGCAATGAAAGAGCAATTATGATGATGGAAGATCTTGCAAGCAATAATATATTTGTTGAAGAAACAGACAAAGGCTTAAGCCTAAGGCTTTTTAGCCAGAAAGATAGTTATAGAATACCACTTCAGCTTTATCTTGATAAAGATGGTATCCTGAAGATAAATTTCTCTCGCTTTAAAGACATTCCAGCAATAATTTTAATAAAAGCTTTAGGACTTACAAAGGATTCTGAGATAGCACAAAAAATAGGAATAGAGAACGATGAAGTAATAGTAAATATTTATGAGTTCGCCGAAATTAATAGTGTAGAGGCAGCTTGGCAATGGCTTGCTGAGAAATTTGAACTTAGCGGAACAGCAAAAGAGATTAGGGATGCAATAAGAACAAGGCTTGATAATGGGCTCTTGCCACATCTCGGTGTAAAACCTGCTGATAGAGAAAGCAAAGCTGATTTGCTTTGTAAGCTAATAAAGCAGTTTTTGATATATTTGCATGAGAAAGTTATGACTGATAAAGATCATTGCGCCAATAAACGTATTAGACTTTCAGGAGACTTGCTCTATGATCTTTTCAGAGCACATTTGGCTTTATTTATAAAAGATATACAGCAAAACATCGAAAAATATGCTCGTCGCAAAGAAGTAGCCGACTTAAGAATAATCGCAAAGTCTATTTTATTAAGCAATAGGATTGAATCAAGTATTGCAACTGGAAATTGGGTCGGTGAGAAGAAAGGAGTTACACAAAACATCGACAAAACAAATTATCTTTCAAAGCTTTCTCAATTGCTGAGAGTCGTAAGCTTACTTAGTGCCGAACAAGAAAATTTTCCAGCCAGAACATTACATCCAACACAATGGGGCAGATTTTGCCCTATCGAAACACCAGAAGGTACTAACATAGGTTTAAGAAAAAATCTTTCTTTTATGGCAAGAGTTACTACAGAAGTTGTGCTTGATGAAAACAAATTTATCAAACAACTTAACGAGATTGGTTTGAGTGATAGTTTGAGTGATACAAATGAATATGATGTTTTACATAATGGAAAATTTATTGGAAAGGCAAATCTTGATTTTGTTAAGCATTTCAAGGAAAAGAGAAGAAGGGGAGAAATAGATAAATTTATAAGTATAAGTTATGATAGTTATGCTAAAATAATTCATATTTGGTCAGATGCTGGGCGTATTGTGAGACCTTTAATTGTAGTTGAGAATGGTAGTTGCTTGCTTAAGCCAGAACACATAGAAAAAATTAAGAAAAATCAATTAAAGTTTAGTGATTTAGTAAAGCAAGGAATAATTGAGTGGATAGATGCAAGTGAAGAAGACAATTGCCTCGTAGCTCTCAATAGCTCTTCTTTAAGCGAGGCTGATTATCTTGAGATAGACCCTATTGCAACACTTGGGATAGTCACAGCTCTTGTACCTTATGCCAACCATAATCAATCTTCTAGACTCAACAGAGGAAGCAAGACACAAAAGCAGGCTTTAGGTTTATTTGCAGCAAACTTTCCTTTGTTGTGTGATACTGATGTGCACCTTTTACATTATCCACAAAAGCCTCTTGTAAGGAGTATTTGCTATGATGCTATTGGATTTTGGCCTGCTGGCCAAAATATGATTGTAGCCGTAACTCCTTATTATGGTTATAACATAGAGGATGCAGTAATTTTAAATAAGGGTAGTGTCGATAGAGCTCTTGCGAGAAGTCATTATTTTAGGCCTTATTCAACAGTAGAAATGCGCTATACAGGAAATCTTAAAGATAAAATCTGCATACCTGAAAAAGATGTTAAAGGATATAAAGCAGAAAAACTTTATGCACATTTAGAAGATGATGGTATTGCTTATTTAGAAGAAGAAGTTAATGAAGGGGAAGTTGTTATTGGAAAAGTTAGCCCACCAAAATTCCTTATTGAGCTTGAAGAACTGACTGCAGGACAGGTTAAGAAAGAAAATTCAGTAACAGTAAAAGAGGAAGAGAGTGGCATAGTTGATGCTGTTTTTATAAGCCTCGACGCAGATGGCAATAAAATTGTGCAAGTAAGAACTCGAGAAGAGAGAATTCCTGAGTTGGGGGATAAATTTTCAAGTTATCACGGCCAAAAAGGTGTTGTCGGTTTTATATTCGATGAAGTTGACATGCCCTTTACTGCTAGAGGCATAAGACCTGATTTAATATTTAATCCTCATAGCATTCCTAGTAGAATGAGTGTTGGTTATTTGCTTGAGCTATTAGCAGGAAAGATAGCAAGCAACGCAGGCAAAATTCTTGATGCCACGCCATTTAGGACAAAAGAGGAAGAGCTCGAAAAGGCTTTACTTGAGCTTGGTTTTAGGCCAGATGGCAAAGAGCTTATGTTTGATCCAATAACTGGAAAGCACTTCGAAGCAAAAATATTCATTGGAAATCTTTATTATTTAAAGCTAAAATATCTTGTTACAAACAAGCTTCATACAAGAGGCTTTGGAAAAGTTGCTTTATTAACAAGGCAGCCAGTAGAAGGCCGAGCAAAAGGTGGTGGCTTAAGGCTTGGAGAAATGGAAAAGGATTGCCTAATTGCGCATGGTGCGAGTCTCTTACTCAAGGAACGTTTTGGAAGTGATGATGTAGTTGTTTATGTGTGCCAAAATTGTGGCACAATAGGATATCGAGATCATTTGAAAAATAAGCTTGTATGCCCTCTCTGTAATAGCAATCGCCTTGATCCTGTAGAAATAGCCTATGCATCGAAATTGCTATTTGAGGAACTTCAAAGTATGCATATAGGAACAACTTTAAAATTAAAAAATAAATTTGAAGAATAAAAATAAATAGCAAAAATAAAAATAATAAAAATAAATAGCAAAATGAGGCTCTTAATTCCATTAAGAAAGCAAGTAAGGGAGATAGGCTTTAAGTTACTTAGCCCTGAAGAGATAAAAAGACTTGCGAAAGTTAAAGTAATAACGCCTGAACTTTATGATGTTGATGGCTATCCTGTTGATGGTGGACTAATGGATTTGCACATGGGTGCAATTGATCCTGGAGTAAAATGTAGAACTTGTGGTGGGAGCTTTAAAGAATGTCTAGGACATTTTGGCTATATCGAGCTTGCAAGACCAGTACTGCACATTCATTTTATTCCAATAATAGAACTTCTTTTAAAGACAACTTGTGAGGCCTGTGGCAGAATTTTAACAACAAAAAAGCTAACACTTGCTGAAATTAAAAAGCTCAGGGCAGTAAAAAAGTGCCCACATTGTGGTGCTATTCAAAGTAAAATAAAACTTGAGAAGCCTTATTTCTTTTATAAAGGCCAAAACAGGATGTTCCCAACAGAAATTAGGGAATGGCTTGCTAAAATCCCTAATGAAGATCTTCTAAACTACAAGTTCAACCCAGAAACATTCAGGCCAGAAAATGCTGTATTAACAGTATTGCTAATCCCTCCAGTAACAATAAGGCCATCAATAACCCTTGAGACTGGCGAGAGAAGTGAAGATGATTTAACACACAAAATAGGTGACATCGTGAGAAGTAATCAGAGACTAATAGAAAATATCAATGCTGGAGCCCCTGAAGTTATTATAGAGGATCTCTGGGACTTGCTTCAATATCATGTTGCAACATTCATTGATAATGAAATTTCACAGCTGCCGCCTGCAAGGCATAGAGGAGGCCAGCCATTAAAAACATTAAGTGAAAGGATTAGAGGCAAGGAAGGACACATAAGACATAATCTTGCTGGAAAACGTGTTAATTATAGCTCGAGAAGTGTGATAAGCCCTGATCCTAAAATAGAAATAAATGAAGTTGGAGTTCCTTATGAAGTTGCGAAAGTGCTAACAACTCCTGAACGTGTCACAGTCTATAATATTGATTATTTAAAGCGCCTTATTTCCAATTATCCTAATTATCCAAGTGCAGAGTATGTCATAAGGCCGAATGGCCAAAAGAAAAAGATTACCGAAGAAACTAAAGAGGAAATCATTGCAGGACTAGAAATAGGAAGTATTGTTGAGCGTCATATCCAAGATGGTGATGTTGTGCTATTCAATAGGCATCCTTCCTTACACAAATATAGTTTAATGGCTCATTTTGTAAAAGTGCTCAAAGGAAAAACATTCCGGCTTCATCCAGCAATATGCTTTCCTTATAATGCTGATTTTGATGGGGATGAAATGAACATACATGCCCCACAAAGCGAGGAAGCAATTTCAGAAGCTATCACTTTGCTTAATTCTGCTGATGCATTAATAGGAGTCAAAAACAATACAAACCTTATTGGCTGCACTAGAGAAGCTATAACAGGGTGTTATCTGCTAAGTAAAGCTACTCTTGAACGAGAAGAGGCAATTCAACTTTTACTAAATGCAAATGTTGAGCTTGAAAAAATTGAAGAACTAAAGGATGAGAAAGTAAGTGGCCTAGAGTTATTTTCTGTGCTTTTACCAAAAAATCTAAACTTTGAAATTAAAACTCGAGAGTGCAAGGGTAAAGATTGCCCAAATTGTTCTAAGCCTGGCTCAACTTGTAAACTTGTAATAAAAAATGGCAAAATTATGAGAGGAGTTATTGATAGCAATTCAATTGGCACTGAAAAAGAAGGGCTTATAAAAGAGCTCGACAAAATATTGCCTCGAGACCAAGTAATAAAAATAGTGAAACAAATTTTTGGTTTAGGCCTTGATTATGTAACTAAGCATGGCTTTTCACTAAGTGTTTCTGATATAAAACCTAGTACAAAAATTTCTGATGAGAGCCAAAAGATAATAAAGAAGGCTTATGCCAAAGTAAATGAAATTATTGAGCAAGCAGCGCAAAAAAAACTAGATATAATTCCTAGCAAAACGCTCGAGGAAACAAGAGAAATAAAAATAATCCAAATTTTAAATGAGGCAAGAAGTGAAATTGGAGAAATAATTAAGGCAAATATTGAGCCTTCTAACCCAGTCAATATTTTAATTACTAGTGGTGCTGTTGGCAATATCTTAAATTTAACACAGATGAGTGGTTTTGTTGGACAACAGGCTTTATGGGCATGGCGAATAAACATTGGCTATAGAAACAGAACGTTAAGCCTTTTTAAGCAAAACGATTTAAGTCCTGAGGCAAGAGGTTTTATAGCAAGTTGCTACTATAGTGGTCTCAATCCATATGAATTTTTCTTTAATGCCATTACAGGAAGAGATGGACTCATGGATACTGCATTAAGAACACCGAAATCAGGCTATCTATATAGACGACTTGTAAATGCATTACAAGATTTGAGAGTTGAATATGATGGCACTGTTAGAGATAGCGGCAGCAGAATAGTGCAATTTATCTATGGTGAAGATGGAGTTGATGTAAGTAAAGCACATAGGCCAAATCCTACTATTGAGCCAGCAGAAGCAATCGGCGTTGTAACAAGCCAGAGCTTTGGTGAGCCTGCAACTCAAATGACTTTAAATGTTTTCCACTTTGCTGGTGTAAGTGAAATGCAAATCACTGTGGGCTTACCAAGACTAATAGAGATCTTTGATGCAAGAAAAAGGCCAAGTACACCACAAATGGAAGTTTATTTAGATAAAGAGCATAATAATGAAGATGGCGCCAAAAAAATTGCTGAAAGAATAAAGCAAATTCTTCTCAAAGATGTTACAAGTGAAATACTCGTAGACTATGCTAATAGAAAAATTCAGATTGTTGTTGATAAAGCTTCAGCAAGAGAGAAGGGCTTGACAATAGAAAAAATTATGGATGCAATAAAGATTAAAGACTTTAGAAAAAGCGTAAAAGAAAATACTATTATATTAACTGAAATAGAAAAAGCAAGTGAAAAGAAAAAAACAAAACCATTTTCAGATCTTTATAAATTGAAAGAAAAATTAAAAAGTATGATCATTGGCGGAATTCCTGATATAACGCAAATTTTTATTACAAAAAGAGGAAAGGATTATGTTATATTGACTGCTGGAAGCAATCTAAGGGAAGTAATAAAAGTAAAGGGCGTCGATCCTGATAGAACAATTACAAATGATATATATGAAATGGCAGAAGTATTTGGTATAGAGGCTGCAAGAGAATGCATAATTAGAGAAGTAAAAAATGTTTTGAAAAAACAAGGCATAGAGATTAATGAAAGGCATATAAAGCTTGTTGCTGATGTTATGACAATGTCTGGCGAAATAAAAGGAGTTACACGAACTGGAATAATAGAAGATAAAAAATCAATATTGGCTAGAGCAAGCTTTGAAATTCCAATACGACAATTTGTAAGAGCCACGTTAGCTGGAATAAGAGATGAGATGATTAGTGTGATAGAAAATGTAATGCTAAATCAACCTGTTCCAGTTGGAACAGGCCTGCCAGGACTTCTTGTTAAAGTTACTGACATGAATGCCTTAGCAATGCCACCTAAAAAATAAAAGATGCTAAGATGAAGAAAGAAGAAAAACAGGGCGAACAAGAACAAGAGCAAAAAGAGCAAAAAGAAGGGCGAATGAGGAAGGAAAGAAAAGAGGAAGGAAAGATTGAAAACAGGAAAACAAAAGATGCGAGGAATGAGACAAATAAAGAAAAAATGAAAGAAATGAAAGAAAAAAAAGTTATTTTTGGTTCAAGAGTTGCAATAAAGCTTATTAAAAAAGACCCGAAAGCAATTAAACTGATTACTCTTGCTAGGGATCTTGAAAAAAATTTGAAAGAAAAAATAATTGAGCTTGCAAAAGCAGCAAAAATCGAGATCGTTGAAAGTTCGAAAACAAAAAAAGAGCTTGCTGAACAATTTAAAAAACCATTTACCATTGGATGCTTAACACAGCTAAAATAAATCAAAAATAAAGCAAATAAAGCAGCAAAATTCAGAAATGCATAAAATGCAGTTATCAAAAATAGATGCAGCAAAAATCCGCTATTTACTTGCATTCGAGAGATTTACAGGAATAAAAACAATAGAATGTTTCAACTTTAATAAATCGATAGTTTTTATGGTAAATCCTATGCTAATAAAAGCATTTAGAAAAAAACAGAAAAAAATAAAAGAGCTTTCGAGATTTTTAAAGGCTGATGTTAAAATACTCGCAATGCCAAAAAATACTGACGCAGAAACAATCACAAAGTTTGTTAATAGGCTTGTAGCTCCCCATACAATAAAAGGAATAAATTTAAGTGGTCAAAAGCTAACAATAAATTCAGGAATAAGCAAGGCTTTTTTGCTTGGCAAAGGAAAAAAGAATTTACCATTGCTCAAAGAACTTTTTAAAAAATATTTTAAAATTAGTGAGCTAGAGATTAGATAACCTTTTGTTTTCCCATTTTTTTCCATTTTTTCTGATACTCCTCACAAAGTGCGATCACTTCTTGAACATCAATTTCAGCTTTTTTACTAATTGCATTAGCTATTTTTATGTATTTGTTATAATCTTTTGCACAAAGCGCTAAGGTTTCTGCAGCTTTAACTACTGCCTCAGCATTCATTTCTAAAGCTACATCTCCAATAGCCCATGCTATCTTCTTCCAATCCTTCAATCCTGCATAAAGCTTTAGTGTTTTTACAGCCTTGATTATGGCATCAGTATTTTCTGTATATGCTGTATTTGTGATAGCATAAACTACCGCATCGTAATCTTTTGAGCTTTGATAAAGCTGCATAACTTCTAGTATAATCTTTTGTTTTAAGGCATTGATAAGGTTGACTACAGCTTTGCTATCTTGCGTTTCAAATGCCTTATACCTAATAGCCTTAACTATCTCTTCATAACCTTTCAAGTGTGAATAAAGCTTTAGTATTTCTGCAGTTTTAATAACAGCATTAGCATCTTCTGTCCAAAATGCCACATCTCCTATAGCCTTAGCTATCTCCTTCAAACTTCCCGAGCCTGAATAATGCCTTAGTACTTCTGCAGCCTTAGTAACAGCATTAGCATCTTCTGTCCAAAATGCCACATTTGTAATGGCTTCAATTATCTCCTTGCAATTTCTTGAGCTTTGATAATGCTTTATAAGTTCTACTACATTACTCTGTCCTAATGCACTAATAACCTGCTTTGCAGCTTTACTATTACAATATTCAAGCTTTGCAATAGTTTCAACTATTTTTTCACAACCTTTCAACTCTGCATAAAGCTTCAATGTATTTGCGGCTTTAATTATAATTCTAGCAGCTTTAGCTTCTCTTGTCCACCATCTAGGATTTGCAATCATTTTAGCCACACTTACACCATAATCTTTTAATCTTGCATAAAGCCCTAATACCTCTGCAACTGTAGTTACAGCTTTGGCATTATTTGTTTCGTGGATTGTGATTGTGATAGCATTAGCTATATTTTCCCATCCTTCTAATCCTGCATAACGCCCTAATGTTTCTGCAACTTTAGTTACAGCTTCAGCATTATTTGTCTGACATACTGTATCCTCAATGGTTTTAGCAATTTTCTCCCAGCCCTCGAACATTGCATAACGCATCAGTGTTTTGGCAGTTTTAGCAATAGCATTCTCATTATTTTTTGTTTTATGAGCTACCTCTCTAATAGTATTAATTACTTGTATATTTCCTTGGTAGTATTCATAAGTTTCTCTTACCATTATCTTTACCTCATTTGACAATTTTTCTGACAAACCACTCGAAATTATTTCTTCCAAAGTTTCTTCTTCCATTTTCATTTTTTTACCTTTAGTTTGCTTTTGTTATCATTCTAGAATTTAAAAAGTTTTCGAAATTTTCTACTCAAAAAATTTAAATACACTTAGCATCAAATAAAATGACCATTGAAGGATTTATCGAAGGGTTTATTCTTGATGTTAGCGATAATGAGAGTAAAATTGAAAACATTGAGAAAGAAGCTGAGCATATCAAAAAGCTTAAAGAAAAATATAAGATCGGCCTTGTTATAACAACTAAAAAGATTGGAGAAGCACAAGAATTTATTGGCAAGAAAGGCATAGCTAATTATTTTGATTCAATTATAATTGATACAGTTAAGGGCATAGGCCATTACAAAAAATGCTGCCTAGAAATGCAAACAAAAATTGAAAAAGTTTTAATAATAAGACCTGAACAGCTCGGAGAGCTTGTTGAATATGTAAATATGCCAAATCTAATTTCAAATGAATAAAAAAAAGAAAAGAAAAAAGAAAAAAGCAGCGCTTTTGCTTTCTGGAGGCAAAGACAGTGTTTTTGCATTTCATAAAGCAAGTGCCAGCTATGATATTGATGTTGCCATAATCATGATCCCAAAAAACCCTGCATCATGGATGTTTCATGCAATAAATGCAAAGCATGCTGTTTTTGTTGCAAAAGCACTTGGCATAAAGCATATTATAGTAAAAAAAACGAGTGGTGAAAAAGATAGAGAGCTTTTTGACTTAGAAAAGGCGATAAAAAAGGCAAGAGAAAATTTTAAGATAGAGGCTGTCGTGAGTGGCGCAATTGCAAGTAGTTATCAAAAACAAAACATTGAGAAAATCTTAGCAAAATATGGCTTGGAGCATTTTGCACCAAGTTGGCAAATGAATCAATATAACTACATGAAAAGCTTGCTCGATTATGGAATCAGGTTTATAATTGTTGGAATTTTTTGTGAGGGCATTGATGAAAGTTATCTAGGAAAAGTTATTGACGAGAATGATTTAGAAAAGCTAAACGAGGCAAGTAAAAAGTATGGTTTTAATATGAGCTTTGAAGGTGGCGAAGCAGAAACCCTTGCAATTGATGGCCCTCTCTTTAAGAAAAGGCTAGAGGTTGAGGGAAAAAAAGTTAAGAGAAGCGATTATGAGTTTGTTTTTGAAATTGAAAAAGTAAGGCTTGTTGATAAAGATTAGCGTCCCATTGTGAATCTATCACACAATCTATATCACGCATTCCTCTAATCTTTTATCAAAGCGAAGGCGCAAAAAGCTAGGAGCGCGCAGCTCATTATCTTTTGTTAGCTCGAGAAATTTAATTTCTGCAATGAGCTTTGGTTTTACCCAGCTTATTTCTTCTGTTGCTTTCTTTGCGACTTTTCGATAAACCTTACGCAATTCATCTTTACTTAGCACCGGCCTCTTTGTTTTCAATACTTTCATCATCTCTAAAAGTTGTTTAAGCATGCTCTCATCAAAGCCTGTCCCAACACGGCCGATGTAAACAAGTTTTGGCTTTTTAGCTTTGGAAGCTTTTGCATAAGCTGCAAGTAACAAAGCTCCAAAACTTGATGCTCTCGCCTTTTTGCCGCGCGTAAAGCCAATAATTATTGCATCAATTGTGTTTAGATTTTTTATTTTTAACCAGTTGCGAGAGCGTTTAAATTCATAAATTGAATCAAGACGTTTTGCCATAACTCCTTCTAATTCTTGCTCAACAACTTTTTTCCAAAGTTCTTTTCCCTTAGTTGTATATGGACATAGCACAAGATAAGGCGACTCACGAATGAGTGCCTTAAGCTTTTCTTTTCTTTCATAAAGCCTTTTATTTACATAACTCTCACCCTCAACTTCAAGCAAATCAAAAACAAAGAGTGTAGCAGGAAATTGCTTGCTTCTTAGTTCAATCAAAAGCTTTTTATCAAGCTGCTCTCTCTGCTGTAATAAATTAAAATTTGGCTTTCCACTTTTGTCAAGCACAACAAGTTCTGCATCAAGCACACAGCTTCCTGCCTTTATATTCTTGCCAATCTTAGCAAGTTCAGGATAACGATACGTGATATCGTTTTTCCTTCTGTTTATTAATCTTATCCTATCTTTATTTTTATAAACCAGCACGCGCGTTCCGTCGAGCTTTGGCTCATAAATCCAGCCCTCTAAGCCAAGATCAGCCTTGCTCCCAATTTCAGCAAGCATAACATTTGTCCCACTTCCATTCCAATCGCATTTGCTATTGCCCTTACTCTTGCTATTCTTGCCATTCCTGCTATCCTCATCCTTCATACTATTCCTCATGCTATCCTTCATACTTTTACCATTTCTCATTTTTTAGAGACCCAAGGATTATCTTTTATATAAAAGCGCCATGGCAAATCTTTGCATTCCATTGCATAATCAATACCAATTCTCTTAGCTGCTACTATTTGATTTGGCTTTATTTTTTCTCCTTCAGCAATCCAAACACGCTTGCTTTTGCATAAGTCTTCACCATAAAAACTTGCATCAAGCTTAAAGTTTTTGCAAAAGAGCCCAGGACCCTTGGCTCCCGGAAAATTAAGTATTGGCTCTGCAGCTCTAATAAGCACGCACTCGCCACTTCCTTCTTCGGACGTTGTGATATTGCATTGATAATAATTTCCATAAATTAAATAGATATAAACATGACCTCCTCGCAAATATTCAGCAATGTTTCTATAAGTTATCTTGCCTTTCCCTTCAAGCAATTTTTTAATAAATTTTTCTTTGTTGCTAACATGCTTTCTTATTCGAGGGAATGCTAGCTTTAGTATTTTTAGTTTTTCCCGCAAAGGCTGTGGTTTTGCTGCATAGCCATGCGATGCTTTATCATATGGCCCAATATAAGCCTCTGTCTCAACAATCTTGCCAATCATTAACTTGCCTTTATAACGTCTAACAAAATATTTTCCAAGCAAGGCCTTTGCTACTTTCAGCGTATCTCGCATATAAAAACTTCTTTTTAGTCTAACCAATTTCATTTTTTCTTTCTAAATTCCTCTCAAGACAGGCCTTCACCAAACCCAAAAACAAAGGATGAGGAGAGAATGGCCTAGATTTAAATTCTGCATGAGCCTGAGTGGCTACAAAAAATCTATGCCTGCTTAATTCTATAAACTCTACTAAATTTCTTTTCTCATATATGCCAGCTATTATCATACCATGCCTCTCCAAGACTTTTACATATTTTGGATTCACTTCCCATCTATGCCTATGCCTCTCATTAACTAGAAGCCTTCCATAGAGCCTTGCTACCAAAGTTCCTGGCTTTAGCCTGGCTGGGAAACTCCCAAGCCTCATTGTCCCACCCAGATTTCCTGAATTTAAATTTTCTTCTTGTTCTGGAATTATATCAATTACAGGATTGGCACAGCTAGCTATTTCCGTTGTATTAGCATCTTTAATGCCGCAAACATTTCTCGCAAATTCAATAACAGCTAACTGCAAGCCTAGGCATAAGCCAAGAAATGGCAGGCCTTTTTCTCTCGCATATCTAATTAGGGCAATCTTTCCTTCTATGCCTCTCTTCCCAAACCCTCCTGGAACAATTATTCCATCAACTCCTCTTAGCATTTCTCTTAAGAAGTTATCAACATCTTTGATGCTTCCGCGTCGAGCCTTGATTTTAGCAATTTTATCCTCAACATCAGTTGCCTCAATCCATTTTATGTTTATTTTTACACTATAATATGCTGATGCATGCTCTAATGCTTTCACTATGCTAAGATAGGAATCCTTCACATAGGTATATTTTCCAACAATCGCGATTGTTATTTCCTTTTTTGCATTTCTTATGCGTGTCGCAAAATTTTCCCATCTTTTAAAATTTACAATAAATTTATGCCTCTTGCCTCTAATGTTTAAAATTTTAAAAATCTCTTTATCAATCCCAAATTTTCTTAACATCAGAGGAATTTCATAAATGTCCAGGTTGTAAAGATTATAAATTCTATGAAGTGGTAGATTTGAATAAATACTTATCTTTTCTCTTATTTTCTCATCAATTGGAAATTCTGATCTACAAACAACAATGTCTGGCTGTATGCCAAGCCCCATTAATGTTCTTAAGCCTAGTTGAGCTGCCTTGCTTTTTTGTTCACTCAAAGCATGGCTCTGAATTATATAAGTGACATTAATAAAGCAAACATTTTCTTTTCCTTCCTCATGCCTTAATTCGCGCATTGCTTCAATGAAATAAGAATTTTCTATATCGCCAACAGTGCCGCCTACTTCTATTAATACTATATCAGCATTTGTTTTTAGTGCAAGTTTTCTGACAAAAGCCTTGATTTCGCCAGTCACATGAGGAATAAATTGCACATCTCTGCCAAGAAATTTTCCTTTTCTCTCTTTTTCAATAATACTTTTAAAAATTTTTCCCGCAGTCAGATAATTATCTTTGCTTAAATCTTTATGCAAAAATCTTTCATATGAGCCCAAATCAAGATCACATTCTGTGCCATCATCCAAGACAAAAACCTCGCCGTGCCTATAAGGATTTAGCGTTCCTGCATCATAATTAAGATAGCCATCAAATTTCAATGGTGAAATATTTAGGCCATGGCATGCAAGTAAAGCAGCTAAGCAGCCTGAAAAAGTTCCTTTTCCGACGCCAGACATAACGCTGCCAGTAATTACAATATATTTTGTTTTTCCTTTTCTGTACTTAGAGAGCTCTGGCTCTTGCATATAGAATTCATGCTCTAATGCTCCATCGAGTCTTTTCATTTTTCTTGTCTTTTCTTTATGCTTAGCTTCAATGCCTCGAGAAGCTTCTCTGGTTTTGGCAGCTCTTTCTCTTTTTCCTTCCCAACTTTTCCTAAAATGAGCTCCCTCAACTTTTCTTCATATCTGTCCTTATAAGCTGAAAGCTCTGGCTCGATAAGAAGTTCTGCAACCAGCTTTTTTCCTAGCTCAAATTCTTGTTTGCTTATGGCAATTTTTTCTTCTAACTCCTTAAGTTCATTGATATCACGTAGCTCATAAAGATAGTGCAAGGTTGTTAGAAGCATGCCTTTTTTATAGGCTCTTATTATTGCCATATACTCTTTGTTATGTAAAATTATCCTTGCAAGCGCAACTTTTGCAAGGTTTTGAAGTAACTCGCGAAACAAAAAATATGCTTTTTGCTTTCCTTCTGGCACAATGAAATAATTGCTAGAGAAAAGGATAGGATCAAAGTGATCAGCGCTTGTAAAGCCGATAAGCTCTATTTGCTCTGATTTTGGTGGCTTTAGCTTTGTAAGTTGCTCTTTTGTAAAAACTTTCCACTCGCCTTTCCTTATCTCAAAGCCATGCGCCACATCTTGCCACGCAACTTCTTTCTTGCATTTTGGGCAGAATCGCAT
>JAWBVE010000002.1:0-103959 GCA_038840695.1 Candidatus Pacearchaeota archaeon | reverse complement strand
GCCAGAGCCTGAGCCAGAGGAAGCGAGAGAACTATTGTTAAATGCTCTTGACTGGCAAGATAAAGAAAAATTCATACTTGCTGAAGCTGATGCTGAAGCCAAGCTACAAATTCAGAGACAAGAAATAAAGATTAGGGCTGAAGAGAGCGAAAGATTAAAAGAGGCCTATTGTGATTGCATAGCGAATGCACTTGCTGGAATAAAACAAGATGGCAGAAAACGTGCACTGTTTGTGCTTATTACTTATTTTAGAGCTCTCGGTTTAGATTTCGAAAAAATTGAGCGCATAATTAAAGAATGGAATGAAAAAAATTACAAGCCACTCAGAGAAGGCTATATTAAAACACAGCTGGAATGGTTTAAAAAACAAACAAAGATAATCTTGCCTCCAAATCACGAAGCAAATATTTATTATCGTGACATCGGAATCCTCGGTGAAAGTTGTAGTCAAGCCAAAAATCCTGTCACATTCACAATAAAAAAACTCAAAGCTTTAACGCAAGAAGAAAAAGAGAAAGTGGAGAAAAAAGGAAAAAGAGGGAGAAAGAAGGAGGAAGAAGAAATGGAATAGAAAAGAAAAAAGGCAGCATCAGCGTTTGAGAAAAATTGAGAAGAAGTTAAAAACAAAAAAGAGAAAGCATAAAAAATAAAATTATAAAAAATAAAATCGAAATTGTTAATTGAAAAGTAATTGAAAAGTAAGAGCTTAGTAAACATAGAAAACATTTTAAATAATAACTTGCTAAATTTATAATGAAACTAAAAGAGGGAAATTCATTAGTAAATTCATTAAATTTTGGCATCTTTTTGGTTTTGCTTTTTTTACTCTTTTTAATTTTACCTTTGGCGAGTGCTGCAATCAATGAGACAAAACAAGTAGAGAATGCATACAAATGGCTTGAAAATGCGACGAGAGGAAAATGGCAAGGTCTTTCTGTTTTGGATCACGAATTTGCTCTTCTTGCGCTAAGTTATAAGGCTGAGCTTAAAGGCCAGGGCTTGACAGAATTAAAAAAAAGAGGTTATCCTGTAGGCAGTCCATATTGCTATGGGCAAGCTACAACCACTACTGCTAATCAATGCAGAGTTAAAGAAAGTGCACTAGCAGCTTTACTTTACAGCAGACTTGGCCTAGAAGCAAACAAGCTTGATGAGTGGCTCCTCAATCAATCCTCACTTTTTACTAATATTTATTGGTATTTGCAGCTTGATGTTGAGAGAGGCTATAATGCAAGCTGCAATATAAGCTATGTTATCGGAAGCGAAAAATGGCAGGGCATAACTATTTATGAAAATAAAAGTGTTGCTGTAAGTGGAAGCGGCTGCCTAGGTTCTGCAGGCTACTGGGTTGCGATAAGCCACAGCAAAGATTGCTATGAAGCTGATTATAAAATTTTGTGTGAGGTGAGTGAATCAAAGCCTTATAAAGTGGGTTTTCTTTATAAAGAAAATCCAAGTGCTAATGTTTGGTATGTTGCTGATATAAGTTATAGTGTCGAGAGTGGGAGTTTTATTGATGTAAGCATAAAGGATATCTCTAGATGCTTGGCTGATCCTGGTGGAGGCTGTGATTATGAGGCAAATGCGATAGCTGCTTATGCATTGAAAGAGCAAGGCAGAGATGAATACAAAAATCTGCTTCCTTATTTAAAAATAATGGCAGAAGCCAATAAAGCTGCAAACAGCTATGCCTGGCTTTATTTAATAACTCAAGATTATGGCTATGGAAAGCAAGTCCTAAGAGCAATGTCACTGCAGGGCTATTGGTCACTTAGTAGCTTTGGCCAATCCTATGATACAGCCATAAATGGCTATTCCCTAATAAAAAATTCTTATGCAGAATATAACTCGAGCAAAACAAGGCATTATTTGCTTAATGTTCAAAATCCTGCAGGCTATTGGCAATGTCCTGGATGTAGCGCGGTTGTTAGAGATACTGCAATGTTGCTCTATGTCTTTTGGCCTAAGGCAGTTGCTGTGCCAATTGAGATAGCGGCTAATGCGTGTGAGGCCGCTGGTGGAAGTTGTGAAGTTGATAAATGTCCTGCAGGCTATGTCGAAAATCCTGAATTGAGTGAAAGTTGTGCTGGAGCAAAATGTTGTATAGCAACAAGCAGCTTAAGTTGTTATGATCCTCTAATAGCTGGCCAAATATGTAGTGGTGATCAGCAATGTAATGGTACAAGCATAACAGCGGCTGAAGGAGAATGTTGTAAGGGCACATGCGTTGCTCCTGAAGAAACCTGTGAGCAGCAATATGGCTATCTATGTAATCAGGAAAATGATGAATACTGTAGTCCTGGCTATGAAATTCCTGCAACTGATGCAAGGCCTAATGAAGGCATACAATGTTGCTCTATTGCCTGTCAAAGCTGTGCTGAGATAAATGGGAATGTTTGTACTGAAAGTGAAACTTGTAGAGGAGAGGAACTTGGTAAGTGTTGCATTGGCGAGTGTGTGCCAAACAAAGAATGCTCAGAGCTTGGAGGTGAGAAGTGTGAAGGAGTTGGCTGGAGATGTGATGGAAATTTAGTTAAGGCCCTCGACACAAATAAATGTTGTGTAGGGACTTGTATAAAGGATTGTGCAAGTCAGGGAGGAGAGATTTGTGAGGCTAATGAAAAATGTGAAGGTGAGAAAATTAGAGCAAGTGATGTTAGAAGCGGAGAAAGTTGTTGTGTGGGAACTTGTAAGGCTAAGGGTAAGGGCTGGATTGTATTTTTGATAATCTTAATTATATTAGCTTTAGGTGGCCTTCTTTTTTATCTTGTCAAAACTGGCAAAATAAAAATTAAGAAAGCTCGGCCTGCTCCAGGTGCTGTTGGTGGGCCTGCGAGGCCAATGGGGCCGACAGGGCTGGGGCCAGGGCCAGGGCCAGCTCCAATGCCACCAATAACAGCAAGGCCTCTTCCAACATTTCCTGCTCTTCCGAAGCCAATTCCAAAAGAAAAGGTCGAGGCGCCGAAGGAGGCACAAAAGGAGGCACTAAAGGAAGAAGCCAAGCCAAAAACAAGAGCCGAAGAGCAATTTGCAAAAACGATTGAAAAAATAAAGAAGCTCACTGAAAAAAGCTGATGTGTGAGGATGTGGAAGCGCGACCTATTCGCGACATATTCGCCACATATTCGCGACGTATAAAAAAATAAAAAAAGCTAAACAACTTAAAACTTAAAAAATGGCGAAGAAAAAGAAAAAGGCAAAGAAAAAGAAATGTTAATTGGCTAGATAAAATATGAAAGGAAAAGTTAGAAGCAGAAGCAAGGCTGGAGTTAGATTTAAGAAGCCTAAACAAGCCAAACAAGCCATGCAAGCCATGCAAGAACAAAGAAATTCTGACTTTGAACTAAACCTTAACTTTATTATCGCCCTTTTCTTTTTATTCATCTTGATTCCTCTAATAACTTTTTCTTCCTACAAGCAATTTCAAACAGTGCAAATGCAGACATCACAGGCAGCCCTAGCTGCTTACATCATCCAAGAAAGCTACGACGATGTTGAGCTCATCCTGAACAAACAAGATTTCTTGCCATATGAAACCTTACAGCTAGAAGTGAATGGAAATTTTGAATCAATCAGAGAAGTAAAAATAATGAAGGAGGGCCTAACAATGCCAATAAATTTTTATTTTGAAAGAATAAACACATCTTTTTTTGGCTCGATGTTGGGAGGAGTTCATTATTTTGGTTATGCAATGCTTAACTTAAATCCTGGCAGATATAATTTGAGCATTTCTTTGATGACTGCAAGAGGACTTAAAATATTGCAAAAAGAAATAATAATTAGGGAAACCACAAGCAATCTTTATGCAAGCATTTTTGAGCAAGTTAAGGATAAGTGGATAGTTTTAAATGCTAGAGAGCTTATCTATGCGAGCCAATCAGTAAGTGGAATCAACAAAGTACAGGATGAAAAAGCACTTGCTGAAATTATTAATAGAGTAGATCATTTTAATGATCTCGAAAAAGCACTCGCATTGCTTGTTTTTTCAAGCGAAAATGAAAGTTGGCTTCTACAAAAAACAAAATTAATAAATTATCTCCTCGCAATACAAGATAACAATCTTGGAAGTTTTAGGCTAATTGTAAGAAGCATTGATAATTTCAAATGCTCTGGCAGTTATAATTCTGGCACCATTGCTGAATTTCTGGCTGAGGGAGAGAAAAGCTTTAATCTTAATATGCTAAATGCAAGTAAGCTAGAGCTAAGTCTTGATTGTTATAAGTTAAATGAAAGTAATGAAAGTAGCATTGTAAATGCAAGTGCCCAGGACTTAAGCAAGATAGAAGCAAATTTGACAAAAGTTTATTTTGGAATAACAAGGAGCTATGCACTTAATAAAAGCTTGACAAGAGATAATGAGGGCATCGAGTTTATAAGGCTTAGCTTAAGCAAAGCTCTCGGCGGGATTAATGATGACATAGTGCTAACATCGATAGCAAAACTTGCTTTTATAAAAAATAATGTTGTGGAAAGCCTGGCAGAGGCCTGGCTAAAACAAAGCACAAGTCAGGCTTTAATAAAGCATATTGCTCTTGCATGGCTGAACAATGCTGAAAGCATAGAGTTTTTATTAAGTAAGCAAGAAAGTGATGGCTCCTTGCCTGCTGAAGCTGGCTTTTCAAAAGCTGAACTTAGCTGTTTAGCCTATAAAGGCATACCAACAAAAAGCTTGATAGAAAATTGGGCAAAATCAAATTTCTATAGTCTAGGCATAAAAGACAAAGCTGCATGTCTTGATTTTGTTTTTGAGAAAGAGGCTGCAATAAGTATAATGCCTGCATTGATAAAAAGTAAAACAGGCCAAAATTTTACTCTCTCACTAAGCAATCATGGTATAGTGGCGAGAGAAATTTTGCTAAGAAATTTGCTGCTAAATTTAAATTATACTCTTACTCTCGAGCCAAATCAAGTAAAAAATATTCTAATTGGAGTTCCAGCCATAGCTGCTGAAGTAAATTATGTAAATGATAAGCTGGAAGTGCTTTATGTCGGCGGCTACTACCAAATACCTTTAATCATTGAAATTACAAAGGAAAATGTGAGCAATGTAACGGTTCAGGGCCCAGTCATAGAGAGCACTGAGCAAATCAGTCCTGAAACAAAAAAAGAAGAAAAAACTGAAGCTAAAGCTGAAGAGCTTACAATAGAAACTGTCGAAAAAATTGAGCTTAATTTAAGCAAAACAAGCGAGACAAGAATAAAGATAAAAAATACTGGCAATAAAAGCATAAAAAATATATTGCTTTGGAGCTCTGCAAGTTTATTTGGTGTTGTGAAGAGCATTGAGCCATCAATAATAAATGAGCTTAAGCCAGGAGAAGAAAAAGAAATAATAATAAGCTTTACTCCTAGTGTAATGCAAAGCTATGAAGGCAGCATAACAATTGAAGGAATTATTGACGGAGTAAATTATAAGAAAGAGATTGAAGTAAGATTAAGCCAGGCAATAACAGGGGCTGAAGGCTTTGTGCTGTTAAATTGCTCTCAGCTGAATGGAACTATTTGTAAAGCAAATGAAGTTTGTGATGGAACGCTGAAAAGCTCTGCACAAGGGCCTTGCTGTGTTGGAAAATGCAAGGCAAAATCAGCAAAATCAAAAAAGCTTTTAGGTTTAATTTTTGTGCTAATAGCAATAATAGTGCTGGCAGCTGCAATAATTCTGACAATAAAAAGAAAGCCTAAACAAAGAAAAATCGAAGAAGTAATAAAGAGAATAGAGGAAAGGGAAGCTGCAAAAAAACCTGAAACAAAATTTGAGGTCAAGCCAGCAAGCTAACAGGCAAGATAAAAACAAATGCAAACTAAGACCAAACTAAGGCGAACTAGGCTGATCTTTTTTATTTCTATTTTTTGCTAACTTTCTCTTCCTTATCTCTGCTTTGACTTTTTTCAAGCTCAGCTATTTTTCTCAGCAAGATTTCTTTTTCAAGCTTTAGTTTTTTATAAACATCGTCATACTGATGAATCTTCGTCAAATAATCATTTATAAATGCATTTAATCTTGGTAAATCAAGTGTAAGCTCTGATGGCTCTACTATCTCTATGCTCGCCGGCATTGTATCAAGCATAAAGCCAAGCAAAGTCTCGAGATCCTTGAAAAAAAATTCACATTCAGCAATACTTGAAAAAACATCTTTGATGCTGATATTTTGGCTCTTAGCTTGAAATGGCTCTGCTGGAAGAACTTCTTTTCTTAGCAGCTCGACGCCTTTGTAATCTTTAATTCTATCCAAAAACTTATTCATCACATCTTCGATGAATTCTTTAGGTCTGCCAACAATTTCAAAAACTAAGATTGCCCGCAATTTTTCATTTGCCATAACAAACAAACTAAATTTCCTTTAAATAATTTCTCTTTTAAATATAATCAAGACACAGACAAGCAAAAATGTTGCAATCAAAAGATAACTTGCTGCTTTGCCCTGCTTGACTGTACTGCTTTCAAAAATTTCAGATGAAGTAAAAGGTGAAGTAGAAATTGAAGAAGAAGGCAAAATTGAGCTGCCTTCAATTGGAAAAACAAAAGAAAGCTCGCTGCTTGTTTCATCTTCTGGCATCACACCAAGCTTCACGAGCAGCTCTGCTTGCTCGAACTCTGCTTGCTCGGATTCAGCAACTTCGCTAGTTTCACTAGTTTTGCTAGTCTTGCTTAGGTTATTTTCTAAGCTTAGTTCGACACTACTATTTTCTGCTATGCTTATTTGCTTTGCATTTTCTTCCTTGCTTACTTTACAAGAAATACAAGCGCTGCCTTGCTCAACATAACTCCAAACAAAAAAATTTCTTTCGCTTGCTCTATTTCTTATTTCAGCATTTATCCTTAATTCATTACCATCAAAGCTCATATCATTTATGCTAACATCGAAAGTATCAAAATAGAAAGTTCTTTTGCTTTCTTTGTTTTGCTCGGTTTTGCTAGTACTACTTTTGCTACTTTCGCTTCTGCTGGACTGGCTAGGCTGGCTGCTTTGGGTTTTGTTGCTTTGACATGCTTGGATAAAAATTTTTTCTTCATCTCTTTCATCCAAGCCCTCAGCAACTATCCAATAGCTCTTGCTTTCAGTAATTGTTTTAAGCTTTATTGGAATTGTCAAAGTATAATTAACATACTTTGTATTTGCATAAAAAATGCTTTTTTCACTAACTTCTCTGCCCTTTTCTTTGTCAAAGGCATAAACATAGACAGCATATTTTCTCGTATTCCCTCGATAAACTCTTAACTTAACTTTTATGCTTTCGCATCCTGCCTCTTGCAAATCAAGAATTTTTATTTGGCTCTCAGCACTTCCCTCGCCACTCACTTCACCCTCTTCGCCCCCTTCGCCCCCTTCGCCACTCAAAGCATAATCAACAACCTTCACCTGAAAAAAATAACTTGCTTCATCTCTTATTTTTACTTCAGCAAGTGCATCTCCAGTAAAATTGCTCTTTATTTTTAATATAAATGACTTATTTGAAAGATTCAAGCTTTCTACATAATAGTAAGTTGATTGCCAATCTCCAGTATTTTCATTCCATACCTCACTCAATCTCTTGCCATCCTGGCTAGTTATATCTATCTTAACATCATAAAGTCTGCTCTTATTGGCTGCATCAATCACAAAAACAAAAGGCCTTTCCTTATTTAAGATTGCTAATGGATAAAAAATAGAAAATTCTTCTTGGCCTTGGCTTTCGCTCCGATTTTGGCCCTGGCTGCCCTGGCCACTTTCACAAACATTCTCGCTTCCACTTCCAGGGCTCAAGCTACATTTTTGCCAAGAGCCACTAAAAAGCTGCCATGAGTTGCCTTTTTGTATTGTGCCACTATAACAAACCACATCAATCAAAAAGTTCTGATAATAAAGATAAACACAATCGCCATCATTATTCAAGCCATTTCCAATTCGCGTCGAATTTACAAAATAAACACTTGCATTTATATCTTTATAATTTGATTGGTTTGTTGTTATCAATGAATAGCTCGAATTTTCAGCTTTATACTTAATTAGAGAATTGCATTTGTTGCTGTCACAAATTGTAAAATTCTCAAGATCAAGACCAGCATAGCCATAAATCTCAATGTATTCATCAGCATAGGTCTGATTTTCAGGATTGCAGTTTATTTCATTAATATTGATTGCTGCCGTGCAAGGCAATAAAAAAGAGAAAAAGCAAAAAAGGAAAAATGAAAAGAATGAAAAAGCTATTTCCAAACTCCTGCAATTGGCGTCTTGCAGAAGGGGCATTTTCCAGCTTTAATTTTATTTTCAATAACATAAAAGCTGCTTCTTTTTATTAATGCTTCCTTGCATTTCGGGCAATAAGTTGTATTAGTTTCAATATTAGCTATATTTCCTGCATAAACATAATTAATCACTTTTAATGCTTTTTTTCTTGCTTCAAGCAAAATGCTTTCTGGTGTTGGTGGCCTATCGGTTAACTTATACATTGGAAAAAATCTTGTGAAGTGGAGCGGAATATCTTTGCCAAGCCCTGCCACGAATTCTATGACTTTATCTATATCTTCCTTATCATTTAAGCCAGGAATGACAAGATTTGTTATTTCAAGCCAAATTTTTTTTGCCATGATTTTTAAAGCTGAAAGCACTGGCTCAAGTCTTGCCTTGCATATCTTTAAATAAAAGCTATCGCTCATTGCTTTAAGATCTACATTTGCTCCATCGATATAGCGCAAAAGTTTTTTTAGTGGCTCTGCATTAATATAGCCATTGCTCACTATAACATTCTTTAGCCTTGCTTTTTTAGCAAGTTTTGCTATATCAAGCATATACTCATAGAATATTGTGGGCTCAGTATAAGTATAGGAAATAATTTTTGCGCCAAGTTCCTTTGTTTTATCAACTATTTTTTCAGGCTCGACGAAATCAAGCTGCTCTATTTCTGCTTCGAGAAATTCATGACTTATTGAGTAATTTTGGCAGTGCAAGCAGAAAAGATTACAGCCAAAGGTTGCTATGCTAAGTGCTTTTTCGCCTGGCAAAAAATGATAAAGGGGCTTTTTTTCTATAGGGTCTAGAGCAATGCTGCAGGGCCTACCATAGACTAAACTATAAAGCTTTCCTCCAATAACTTTTCTAACCCCACACTTTCCTTTTTGCCCTTCGCCAAGAAAACAGCCATGCGGGCATAGCAGGCATTTAATCTTGCCTTCACTCTTGCTATAAAAAAGTGCCTCTTTCATCTTTAAGCTAAAGCTTAAAAATATAAAAGCTTATCCTTGCTTTCGTCTTTTGTAAGCTAGAGCTCAAAACAAATCTACAAGCTAATTTTCAAACTTTCAAAAACTATTCGAACCTCAAGCCATACTCAATTCTGGCCAAATATTCTTTTTCTTTTTTTATTAACGAGCCAATGTTAAAAAAATACCAGCCTCGACGCAGGAATTTTATTGCTATGAGCGGCTCCAGGCCAAAGATCTTTGAAAAGCTTAGAAGCTGGTCTATTTGAGCCTTGCTAATATACTTAGCCTCATTGTTACAAACCTTAACTTCTATTGCAAGCTTTCTTTGTTTGTTGCCAGCTATTAAATCGCATGCAGGCTTGCTTGTTGAGCCACTCCCTGCAACTCTCGCAACAGCAAAGCCTCTCCGCCATAACAAGTGAAAAAGTTCACGCTCTGCATTTGCCCCTTTTATCTTGGCTGCCATCTTGCAATCTTACAAGTCATGAGCCATTACTGTAGTTCGATGATTTGCTCTTGCTCTCTCAACAGCTTTCTTAATTAATTCCTCTATCCTTTTCTCAAGCTCAATGCTAAAATCACTTGCAAGCCTCATCCCTTCTGGCAAAACTTTTTTTAAATTACTCTTAACTACGAGCGCCATAAAAAAAAATATTTAAATTGGGTTTTAAATATTTACTCAAATGCAAGCTAAAAATGCTAGAAGAGCTAGAAAAGCAAAGGCCAAAAGCGAAAGAGCTCGAAGAGCTCAGATAGCTCTTTATGTTGTAATAGCCGCGCTAATAATTGCTATCATAGCCCTTGGCTACTTTGTTTCAGAGCATGCAAAAAAGGCAAAAATCTCTGAAGAAGAAATTAATCTTGCAAAAAGTTATGTGGCTGAGTGCATAAAGGCCAAGCTTCTCGAAGAAGGAATACCACTCATAGCTAAGCAAGGTGGCTACTATAAGCTGCCAAGCGAAAGTATTAATTTTTTAGATGAAAGCACCGCTTTTTATTTAAAAGATGGCAAGCTACTTGTGCCGCATAAACGTGTTGTTGAAATTCAAATTGAGAATTGGATAAATAATAACACAAGGCAATGTCTAAATTTGCCTTATGAAGGAATGAAGGCGAGTAGCTTTGAGGCAAGAGCTTATTTAAAAGAAAAAGAACTGCAAGTAGATATTAAAGATTTAAAAATAATGAAAGAGAAGGCAAGCAGCTTAGTTAATTTTGATTTTTCTCTGGCCCTTGACATTTTGCGCCTTTTAGATATTAGCTCAAAACTTGTTAATGAATACAAAAATGAAACAGATGAGATGCCTGGCTATCTTTGCATTGAATGCATTGATAGAATTGCTGTTGAGGAAGGGATAAATTTGACTATAGTGCCAGTAACAAAAACTCTATACAGAGAAGAACATGTCTGGTTTTTGCTAAACTCAAGCCAAAAATTAAACGATAAATATTTAATATGGCGGTTCGTGACAGAGCTAAAATGAGAAAAGTTATAAGCATATTTATTGTGCTTACATTTATTTTTTTAATTAATTCGCCTAAACCAGCTATGGCTCAGCAGCTAGCAAGAGAATTATTTCTAGATTTTGAAATGTCTATAAAGCAGGATGGGGAATATGAAGATCCTTATATAATAATTAAAAAACTCGATCCCTCTTCTAAACAAATTTTTGATGCATACGGAATAAATTATGATGAAAAAAGAGGTAAGATAAATTTTCCTTTGCTTTATGAATCAAGAGAAGGAACTTATTTTTACTATGGTAGTGACCGCATATATTTGAAAGATCTTGCAAACGAATTAAAAAAAAATAGAAGTGCATGCATTACCGCACCATACGCAGAAGAAGGACATGAGGAAACAAGATTATGCTATAGTGAAAGAATTGCTAGCATATTAACAAAATTTGATGCAATTTATATGCAAAAAGAAAATATAACAATAGAAAAACCTCTCCAACTAAATGAAGGTACTGATGGCTACACTGAATTTAAGAAAGGAAAACTAAATTGTAAAGGAAGATGCATGATTGGAAAAATATTAAATAATAAGTTAGAAAATTCGGCTATTTTTGCTACCAATGTAAAAATTACTTTTGGAAGAGGGGATACAGCAGAAATTTCTTCCAAAAATAAAAATTCTATCATTATAAGTTTTTCTTTAGGAGAAGAATTAGAAAAAAGTATCATACAATTAGAAAACATTAAACAAAAATTAAAATGGGCCCTTCCGAGCGAAAAAGAAAAACTAGAAAAGCAATTATTAGAAGCGAATGAAAGCATAGGTAATGCAATGAGAAATGGCATAATGAGGAATATATATAATTTTGATAGTGTAACTTATTATAGAATCTTTGAAGCTCCTGATGGAACAGTAATTTATGATGTGGCCTATGGAAAATTTGAAACATACATTGAAGAAAATAACAAAAAAAAGATGGAGGCAAAATTTACTAAAGAGAGTTGGGTTGAATTATTTGGTAAAAAGAATGGCTGTGCCATTCCTACAAAAGAAACAACGTGGGGGATGAGCCCAAAAGAAATGATGAATGAAGTTAAAAACAACATTTATATTAATATTGCTAAAGCTAACGATCCAAATTATGCATGTGAAATTGAAATAAAAAAAGAGAATATCAAAGTCACAACATATCCTGTTCTAAATGAAGAACTTAATCAAGTAAGAAAGATGATTGCAGAAATATTGGCAGGAAAGCAAGTTGGTGAACTGACATGGACTAAAACTAACACGATTGTAGAAAGAAAAAATACTAGGGCGCTTTTATTAACTAATATAAAAGAAATTAAAGATACTATTTCTATTTAGTTTTATGTTTCTGCTATAAAAATTTCGCAAAGAAGTAAAATCTTTCACTCAGCAGTTTCAGAAATAAAAAGCGTTTCGCACTGAACTTTTGATAAATCAACAATTGACTCTAATAGATTTTTAAATGAATAAGCGATTTCCTTAAATCCCTTTATTAAATCGAGAGTTATCTCTTCTTGGCCTGTGGCTTGCGGTGTTTGATTCGTTTCTTCAATTATCTCTTCTGGGTTCATGGCTCGCATTGTTTGATTCATTTTTTCAACTGTTTTTAGGCACTCATCTTTCTTTCCTAGCATTAAAGTTGCATTAATCTTTTGATTAAGGAAATACATCATTGTTATTGGGAAAAACCACCCATCTTTTTTATAATTTTTTTCATATTTTTCAATGAATTCATCTAACTTTTTTATTCCTTCAACATATTTCTCTTGTGCAAGAAGAGAGCACACATTAAAGGCTTCTTTCTCAATTTCATTCCATTCTTTTAGCTTTTTTCTAATATAATTTTCTTCCTCTTTCGCCATTCTCTTTTTTCCATAATACATAAATGCTGTATCACAAGCAAATCCAGGAGCCCGTGCATCATTTAATTTTTCTGCTTTTTCTTGCGCTATTGCGTTAAATTGTGGGCTAAATAAAAGTGAGTAAACAATAGCTGAAATAACTGGTATTCTTAGTATTTTTTTCATGAGATGAAGTATTTTATGACTTTAAAAAGTTTACTATTATATAATGTCAACTCAAAATGAAGAACTTAATCAAAAAGGCATCGAGAGAAAAATACTAAAACAAAAAATTAAAAATTATTTTTTATTGGATTTTTTGATTTCTTAATTAGTTTAATTAACTCTAAGAGAAGTTCTAATTCTCTTTTAATTGCATCGCGAAAGGATGCTTCATATCTATTGCTATCTCCCATTCTTTCAGCCAATTTCAATGCTTCCTCTATAGCTTTTTTTGCATTATCAGGATTTTCTAAGTTTAAGTATGCATTTGCTTCTTGCTTTAAAAAAAATATCATTTCTTTTTCCCAAAACCAATCATCATTTTTATATCGCTTAATTTCATTAATAATGTCTTCTATCATCGACAATCCTTTCTTGTAACTTTCTTTATCTTCCTTACCAAATAACATGCCAGCAAGCAAGGATTTTCTAGTTAATGGATGCTCGTTAAAATAATTATAAAGAAATTTTATGTTCTCGCTTTTATCTTTATCTTGTTTTTCTTCATAGAGTTGATTCCAGTTTCTTCCTAAGATAAAGGCACAATATAAACAGAGATCTGGCATTATTTCTACTTTTTCTTCCTTTGATTTTGTCTCGTTTTTTGAATAGGCATAGACAGGCATAAGAAGCATATAAAGAGTTGCAAAAATTGCTGTTGCCTTTCTTATAGTTTTTTTTATTTTTTTCATAAATTTTTATAGTTTAATATTTTAAAAATTTAACTATTTTAAAGTAACTAAAGTTGCTTCATAAAAGGAAACAAAATAACATCTCTTATTGATGGCTGATTTGTTAGGATCATTACCATTCTATCAATGCCAAGCCCTAGGCCCCCGCAAGGCGGCATGCCATAGCTTATAGCTTCAATAAAGTCTTTATCGATAGGATGCACAAAGCCTTGCTTTTTCAGGAATGCTGCCTGTTCTTCAAGAAGTTTTTTTTGTAATATCGGATCATTAAGCTCTGAATATATATTGCCTACTTCGAGACCTGCAACATAAGGCTCACTTCTCTCGATGAGCTCTGGATCACCTCGCTTTTCCTTGCAAAGTGGCGTTGTTTCCTTTGGATGATCAATTATGTGTGTTGGCTGGATAAGCTTGTCTTCTACTTCCTTAAAAAGTTCTTCTATAATTAAGCCTCGAGGAGTGCCTCTAGGAATTGGCTCGAGTTTTGCTTCTTTTCTTAGCTCATTGGCTTTCTCTAAAAGCTCTTTATCAGTCATGCTTTTTACGTCGAGCCCTGCATATTTCTTCAATGCATCATATACTGTTAGCCTTTGCCATGGCCTTCTGAAATTAAGCAAATTGCCCTGATATTCAAGCTTTTCCTTTTCTTCTTTTCCAAGCTTTCTTAACACATGCACCCATATTTCCTCAAAGAGTGCCATCATATCATTATAATCTGAATAAGCACAATAGGCCTCTAGCATCGTAAATTCAGGATTGTGGCTTCTGTCAATGCCCTCATTTCTAAAATTCTTGCATATAGTATAGACTTTCTCAAAGCCCCCAACAACAAGCCTTTTAAGATAAAGCTCTGGCGAAATTGAAAGATACATCTTCATATGCAGCTCGTGAAGCTCTGTTATGAATGGTCTTGCACGAGCTCCGCCATAAATTGGCTGCAAAAGAGGGGTTTCTACCTCAACAAAGCCCCTTGCATTAAGAAACTCTCGAATAGCATTTATTATTTCTGCTCTCTGAATAAAAACTTCTCTCACATTAGTATTCATTATCAAGTCAAGATAACGCTTTCGATAGCGCTCTTCTACATCCTTTAAGCCATGCCATTTTTCAGGAAGAGGTAAAAGTGCCTTACTTAGGATCTCTATTCTATCTGCCAAAATACTTAGCTCTCCTCGCTGCGTTCTAATAACATAGCCGCTCACACCAATGATATCCCCAACATCAATATATTTAATAAAAAAATTAAGTTGCTCTTTTCCAATTGCATCTTCCTGAATAACTGCTTGAATTTTTCCACTTCCATCCTGCAAAGTTGCAAAGTTTATTTTGCCCATAAGCCTAATTGCCATAACTCTGCCCGCAATACTGGCTCTCACGCTCGATTTCTCGCCAGGCTTTAGCTTTGAAAAGCTCTGTTGAAGCTCTGAGGCAAAATTAGTTCTAGTAAAAGAGTATGGATAAAGGGCTATATTAAGCTTTTTAAGTTCTTCAATCTTTCTTAGTCTTTCTTTTATTATCTCATCAATTCTCGCCATCTTTACTTTTGTCTTTTTTGCTTTTTACTTTTTGTTTTTTGTTGCTGTTTTTTATTTTTTATTTGCTTTGTTTTGTCGCTTTTTTATCCTTTTTCCTTCTCTTTTTTTATTTTACTTTTTTATTTTGCTTTTTTATTTTTCATTATGTGCCAACTTATCTCTCTTATCCCTTTAGATACTTTTTGTTATTAAATTCTTTTTCTTTTTCCCTTTGTTTTTCCTTTATTCTTTTTTCCTTTGTTTCTATCAAAGCCCCCTCCTATCTAGCTCGTTTTGCAAGATAGCTAGAGCCTGACTAGCCATGTAAGTTACTTTTCCGAGTGAAACTTTTTTTGCTTTCTTGCTTAGTCTCTTTTTTTCTTTAAGCGGCAAGCCACGATGATCACCAAAAATAAAGACAGGGCTTTCCGCTATCTCAACCTGCCTTATGTCCTGGCCTCTCTCATCTAAAATATAAATATGCCTACCTTCTTGTGCAAGTGACTCGATAAAGTCTATGAGGCTCCGCTTTTCAATGAAGCAATCCTCAAGAGCTTCTGTAAGCTTGCCCGGCTTATATTTATAGAGTATAATTTTAAATAAACTTCCAATATCTTTTTTACTTATTGGTGCTCTTGGGCCAATTATAATATGCTTTGGCGGATCAGGAGGGCCATAAAAAAATAAATGCAACCTTACATCTTGTCTTCTTGCTCTCGAAATAAAAAAAGCCATAATGACTGTGTGACAAGCTATATCAAGCCTTCCAGCTTTCATCAAATCTTTGAAATTGCCAGTAGTCCATGCTGTTCTGCTAAAATAAACAAACTCTCGCATGATTATTTTTGCTTTTTTAGATTATAAATATAATGATGCTCTTGCTTAAACCAATTCTTGGCTTTTTAATTGTTACTTAATTTTTGAGTAGTAAAAAAATAAAATTTATAAATTTCGGCTACTTTATAGCAAAATGGGAAAGAAAAAAATAAAAAATGTTTTAGTGCTGCTAGGAGATGCTAGCTACCCTGATCCTGTAAAAAAAGGAAACAAATTTAATCCAGAGGACTTCGAAGTGATTTGGCAACTAAAGCAAGCTCTTAGCCTCTTGCAAGGTTATAACTTTGAATATTTTCCTGATTATATCAAAGAAGGAAATGGGTTTTATCAAAAAGGAAGGCACGATGAGTTAGAAAAAAAGCTTGATGAAGCTAAGACAAATTGTGATTTTGTGTTAAATTTTTGTGATGAGGGCTTGAAAAATGATCCTGAGAAAGAGGCATTCATTCCAGAATTGCTTGAAAGTTATGGCTTGCGCTATAGCGGTGCTGGCCCAAGATGCTTATTGCTTTGTTACAATAAGTGGGCTGTTAAGGCTATAGCTAGATATGCTAATATTCCTGTTACAAAACACCTTTTACTCACGCCAGGACAAGAGATTAAGGCTTTGCCTTTTGATTTTCCCGCCTTTGTAAAACCGAATTATGGTGATGGAAGTTTTTGCATAGATGAGAAAAGCCTAGTAAAAAATTTTGACGAATTAGTTAAGCAAGTTGAAAATATTAGGCAAAAATGCCGCGCTCTAGGAAGAGATGAAACCTTGCTCATAGAGGAGTATTTGCCTGGCAAAGAAATTAGCGCTGCAATAATTGGAAATGGTGATAACTTAGAAATTAAACTCATAGAAGAGGTCTTTGGTGCAACAAGTTTTAATACAGCTAGTGCAAAATGGGATCCTGAGTCAGAGGACTGGAAAAAAACATCATCAAGAAAGGCACAAATATCAAAGAAGCTAAGAAAAGAACTCGAGGATTATTCAGCCTATCTTTTCAATAAGCTTGGATGTAGAGATTATGCAAGATTTGATTTTAGATTTAAAGATGATAGGCCTTATTTTATGGAAGCAAATCCGAATTGTGGCTGGTGCATAGATGGCCATCTTGTAAAAGCTTTTTCTAACTACAAAATTCCAGATATAAAGGGCTATTCTCGTGTGCTAAAAAAAATTCTTGATGCAGTAGAAAGTAGGCTTAATTTAAAATAAACTAGAGCCTTTCATGAACTAGAGTTTTTCTAGAACAAAAATATGTGGATATAAACCACCAGATTCTACGACTTTTTCTTCTACAATTTTAAATTTTTTTGTTCTTAGCACAAAAATTCTGAAAGAGTCTGCTCTTAAAGTTGAAGCCACAATCCTTCCGTAATCCTTCAATACTTCATAGGAAGAAACTAAGAACTTCTCATAGATAGATTTTAAGTTTTTTCTCTTCATCCTTACTCCATAGGGCAAGTCAGTAATAATTTTATCAATTGAATTTTTTTCAAAGGCTTGCTCAAGTTTTGTTGCGTCCAAAACCTTAAAATTTATGAATTTTTCCAAATTGTTTGCTTTTGCATTTTTAATAGCGCCTTCAACAAACTTTTCATTTATATCACTTCCAAAAATTTTTATCTTGTTTTTAAATATATCGGCTAGCTCCAAAAGAATTGTACCCCCCCCACACATTGGATCAAGAACAACTTCGCCTTCTTTTACATCTGCAATCCTTATTAGACCATAAGCTATGGTTGACTTTATCGCTGCTGGATGCACAAATGGAAGCTTAAATCTTTTGTACAAAGATTCTTTTGTTAAGTGTAAAGAAATCAAAACATCTCTTCCAAAAACATCAACTCTTAAGTTAACATCAAAATTTTTGAGATCAACTTTAAGTTTATATTTTTCCTGAATGACCTGGCCGGCAACTCTTTGAACTTCAATGGAAGTGAAAGAATGTAAACCTACCCTTTGTGAAGTAATTCTAAAACTCTTTTTATTCTTAAAAATTTCTGAAAAATTTATTTTTTTAAGCTCCAAAGCTATTTCTTCCAATGCACTCCTATCAAAAGTTGAAATTTGAAAAGAAGATATGAGCTTTGCTATATGATGAATAGACCTTAAAGAAAAAAGTTTTTTGATCTGACTGAATCTAGTTTCCACTAACAATTTTCCTGGCAAGCTCAAAAGCTTACCTAAAATTTTTGCACTTTTTATTTTTTCCTTTAGCTCTCGCCCAACTATATCCTCTAAGCCTGGATCGCAAGTAAGGATAAACCTCATCTTAATTAAATTCTGTTTTGATTTTTTAAGTTTAAGCATGCAATCGGAAAAACAGAAAAACTAAATGCAAAAGCCAAGCTTTGCCTTCCCGAATTCTTTGCTGACTCTTTCTCCACTATTGCAATTATTTTAATGTTGATTGCTTTTAGGCTTTTGCTTTTTCTTGTGTGTGCTGCGAATGATTATTGCTACAATTATTACAACTAGAATTATAGCGGCTATGATTATTAATACCCATGCAGATGCTCTTGGTTGTGGTGGCTGCACTGGTTGAGGCTCTACACTAGGCTGTTCCTCTCTTTCCTGTTCCTCTCCTTCTTTCAATTCTTTCAATAGCAAGAGCACTTTACCATTTTCAATCTTTTCTAGCAAAATTTCAAGCTCAGCAAGATTATTGCCATCTAAATCAATTTGCTCTGCTTGGCCCATAACTAAATCTATTCTTATAGGACTGCTCCAGATAAACAAGATTGCTCTATTTGATTTTATTTCACCTATCTGCCCTATATGCTCTTGCCCTTTCACCCTAAACCTAAAAACATATCCTCTACTTCCTCCACATTCCTTGCCTTCTCCAATATCCCCTAAATCCTCGCTCACATTTTCAGGCGGCTCACTAGGAGCAGCACAGTCCTGTGGGCAATTCAAGTAATTCTCACTTAAATCACATATTCCATCTCCGCAAACAGGGGGCATTCCTCCGCCAGCTCCGCCTGCTGCTCCGCTGCCAGCTCCTCCTCCGCCTCCTCCGCCTGCGCCACTGCCTCCACCACCACCACCGCCGCCTCCTCCGCCTGCGCCACTGCCTCCACCACCACTCGTGGCTATTGTAAAGTATCTTACCTCGCTTACATTGCTTAGGCTTCCATCAGAGCAATTAATGAACCAGCTATGAGCACCATATGAAATTCCGCTAATTAAGAAATTAGTTAAAGTATTGTTTTGTACGCTTGAGTTTGTTTGTCTTAACGTGTCATCTAAGTAAATTGAACAGCTAAGCATGGCGTTTAAATCATCTATAGCAGTAAAGTTAAAGTTAATGCTTTGAGTATTGAATTGTGTACCATTTGCTGGCTCATTCAAAATTATTTGTGGCGCTTTGTTAAAATAGAATGTCAAAGGCAAGTAATCGACATTGTCTTGAGTAAGAGTATAATTTGAGTCGCAAATCCCATCTTCATCAGCATCTGTGCAAGTTTCACTAAATCCTACCCAAAAATTTCCGCCAATATAAGGCCCTCCTACTATATTTGTTCCAGGCGTCTTTGTTATATTCCAGTTATTTATATTTGTTCCCTCAAAATAAAAGTTATTTGTGTTGTTAAAGAAGTTATTATAAATGTTATTGTTTGATGAAGAATCTAAACGAATTCCATATAGAGTATTTGAACTAACAATGTTATCTGTCAAATTATTGTTTAATGAAGAATATAAAAAAATTCCATAATTATTTAAGCTTGCAGTGTTGTTTGTCAGGGTGTTGTTTGATGAGTTATATAAATAAATTCCATTCTCGCTATTTGAGCTTGCAGTGTTATTCGTTAAAGTGTTGTAGGATGAAGAATATAAAGAAATTCCATCATGACTATTTGAGCTTGCATTGTTGTTTGCTAGGATGTTGTTTGATGAAGAAGATAAATAAATTCCATCATAATTTGAGTTTGCAGTGTTATTTGTCAGGATGTTGTTTGAAGAAGATAAATAAATTCCATACCCGTTTGAATTAGCAGTATTGTTTACTAAAGTATTATTTGAGGAATCGTATAAAGAAATTCCTCTATAGGCATTTCCGCTTACGTTGTTATTTACTAAAGTATTATTATTTGAGGAATAACCCAAAGCAATCCCAATATTACGATTCGAGTTTACAGTGTTATTTGTTAGGATGTTGTTTGATGAATAGGATAAATAAATTCCTGTCTGATTATTTAAGCTTGCAATGTTGTTTGTCAGGATGTTGTTTGATGAGTTATATAACTCAATTCCATCCTTGGTAGTTGAATTGATGACTACATTATCTGTTAAGATGTTGTTTGATGAAGAATATAAATAAATTCCATACTGATTATTTAAGCTTGCATTGTTGTTTGTTAATATATTGTTATGTGAAAATCCTAAATAGATTCCGCTTTGATTATTTAAATTAATAGTGTTATTTATTAAGTTATTGTTGTTTGATGAGTTATATAAATAAATCCCATGATAATTAACGTTAGAATTGGCAGTGTTATTTATTAATGTGTTGTTTGATGAGGAAGATAAATAAATTCCACTTTGAATATTTGAATTTGCAGTGTTGTTTGTCAGGGTGTTGTTTGATGAAGAATCTAAATAAATTCCATAACTATTTGAGCTTGCAGTGTTGTTTGTCAGGGTGTTGTTTGATGAGGAAGATTTTAAATAGATTCCAAATTGGAAGTCAGTAATTATACAATTTTTTATTGTGTTGTTTTGTTTGTTATCCAAATAAATTCCATAACCATTCCCGACACCATCAATAGTATTTCCTTGGCAATCAAAAATTTTGTTGTTAAAATTTTCAGGATTATCAATGCAAGTTCCTGCAAAATTTGTTATGTTTGCTGTTAATCTTACCTCTGTACAACTGGCATTATTCAATGCATTCTTGCAACTTCCACAGCTATCACACTCGCATATCTCAGCATATATTAATGAGCTTGTAAAAATAAAGAGGATTACAACAGCTAATAAAAATAAAAAAAATTCAATTTTCACCTCTTTTTTCATAGCTTTTTTCATAATTTATTTTTAATTTTTATATATTTTGCTAATATTTTGTATTGTTTTTAAAGATTTTTAAATTTTTTGAATAGATAAACTTAAAAAAATATAAAGCTTTATTCTTAATGCCAGGGTCGCCTAATGGTATGGCACAGGATTGCTAATCCTGCGTCCGAAAGGACTTGTGGGTTCGAGTCCCACCCCTGGCGCTCACTCTGGCACGCAAAAAAACAAAAAAACAGGAAATAAAATAAAAAATAAAATAAAAAAAATAAAAAAAATAAAATAAAAACAAGAGAAAATGCTTGAAAAAATGCTTGAAAATGTGCTCTTAGGAATAGTTGGTGGTATGGGTGCAGGGATTGTGATTGGCTCAACTATTCTTCCTTACTACTACAAGAAACAGTATTTAATAAATACTACAATTAAGAGAGGTAAGGAATATGTCTTAAAGCAAATCGAAGAAGAAGAAAAAGAGTATAAGCCAATCATCGACAAGTTCTTTGACTTCGGGGAGTACATAGCAATAAGAAAATACAAGCAAGGCAAGTTTGATAAAATAATAGAAAAATATGCAAAAAAGGCTATAGCATAAGAAAGCTAGCAGAATTAAATAATTATTAAAGATGTTTGACAGCAATAGTGGTAATAATTGCAATAATAGCAATAATTGCAATAACATGGAACAAGATTTAAAAACAGGCAACTTTAAGATTTAATGAAGAAGAAAAAAAGACTTTTAGCTGTTTTGGTTTTTATTTTAGTTATAGCGCTGATTGTCTTAATTATTCTTTCCTCTTCAAACTTAGCAGGCGGGCAAGGCAGGCATGGAAAAGCGCGCATTGCTGTGATAAGGCTTGAAGGGCCAATAGCTAAAGAGGGCTTTTATTTTACAAAAACATCAAATCCTGACGAAATAATTAGTGCAATAAAAAAAGCTCAAAGCTATGATGGAGTGCTGCTTTATATTGACTCGCCAGGCGGTTCTGCTGTATCGAGCTTTAAAATAGAGCGTGCAATAAAAAATTTTAAGACAAATTCAACAAAGCCAGTAGTAGCTTATATTGATGAAGAAGGCCTAAGTGGGGCTTATCTTGTGGCGAGTGCTGCTGATAGAATTTATGCAAGTAGCATGGCTCTTGTTGGTAGCATTGGTGTGACAGCAAGCTATCTTGAGTTTGCAGGCTTACTTGAGCGCTATAATATAAGCTATATCAATTTAACAAAAGGGGCTTACAAAGAAATGGCCAATCCTTTAAAGCATATAACTGAAAGCGAAAGGGCACTTTTAGAAAAAAAGCTTCAACTAATTTATGATGCTTTCATTAATGAAGTTGCAGAAAATAGAAATATAAGTAAAGAAAGGGCTCTTGAACTTGCAAACGGTGAATTTTTTATTGCTGAGGAAGCACTCGAGAAAGGGCTTATAGATAAGATTGCTTATTTTGATGAGATTAAAGCTGAGCTAGAGCAAGAGTTAAATAAAAGCATAGAACTGATCGAGCTTACAAAGCCAAGCTCCTTGATTGAACAAATAAAAAAGCTTTTCAGCTTTGGCTTTTATAGTTTTGGCTATGGCATTGGTAGTGGCTTTGGCGATGTATTAAAGAATGAGGCAGGAATTAAACTAAGCTAAACACTAGATGCTACTAGATGTTACTGATGCTAGATCTTATTGATTCTTATTCCAATCACTTTTTCCCTCACTCCAATATCTTCTTCAAAATCAAACTTCTTTGGGCTTTTTTCTAGAGCAATGCTAAAGCTTCTTGCATTTACTTTTTGTTTTATCCAGCTATCTCCTTTATACTCTCTCAAGAGAGCAAGAAGCTCGTTATCCATAACTAGCTCTAATTCAATTTCATTTTCTTTTTTTAAATTTAATCTTTTCCTTGCATCCTGAACATGTCTTGCTATTTCCCTCGCAAAACCCTCTGCAAGAAGTTCTTTGCTGATTTCTTTGCTTAAAGCTATGAAAAGGCCAACTAAGACCTGGACGCTTTCATCTTTGCTCCTTAAATCCTTTGTTCTTGCAAGAACAAGCCTCTTAACATTCAACTGAGCCTTTAAAAGTTCCTCGAATTGCTTAACCGCATTTATTGCTTTTTCATCATCAGTAAAAATAAAAGCTGCATTGAGTGGCCATCTAAGATTTAGCTTCGAGCTTGCCCTAATTGCAAGCCCTGCCTCAATAATTTTTTCAATCAACTTAAAATTTTCTTCGAGCGCAGAATCGATTAGCTTTTCATTATACTTTGGCCATTTTTCGAGAACAACGCTTTCCTCATCGCTCTCTTCTCTTAGCTTTTGCCAGAGCCAATCCGCATAAAAAGGGCTTACAATGCATAGCAGCTTGCATATCTCTTTCAGAGCTTTTTTTATTAGCAGCTTTTTCCTTGCTGCTTTTTCTCTAACAAGTTTTATATAAGTCCTGCTAAAATCATTCAATACAAAATCATAAAGCAATTTTAATGCTGTATTTAATTCAAAATTATCTATGGCTTCTGTGTAATTTTTTATTAGGCTGTTTAACTTTGATAAAAATAACCTATCCTCTATCTCCTCACTCGCTCTCTCAGCAGGGCCTATTTGAGCATAAAAATTCCATATGTTATGGAGTGTATTAAAAAATTTTAGTGGCTCCTTTGTTACATTTTCCAAATTTATTGCTTGAATGCCTGACGGTGGGGCATCATAAAGAAGATAAAATCTAAGCAAATCTGCTCCAAATTGCTCAACAGCTGATTTTGCATAAACAACATTTCCTAAACTTTTTGACATTTTTTCGCCTTTTTCATCAACGATCCAGCCTACCATGCTTACTTCTTTATAAGGGGCCCTACCAAAGCATGCAACTCCTGAAAAAAGCAAAGCATAAAACCATCCTCTGATTTGATCTTGGCCTTCATTTATTCTGTCGGCAGGCCATAAAGTATCAAAAAGATCATCATCATAATAAGGATAGCCAAGACTCGCCCATGCCGCAATACTCGAATCAAACCAAACATCAAAAATATAAGGCACCTTTTCCATCTCAGAGCCACACTCATCACAACTAAGCTTTATCTTTATAGCATTATGCAAATCAAAACTCTCGCTTAAACTCTTGTTAATTTTGCGCATCTCTTCATCAAGCTCTTTGAATGAAGCAATTACTTTTGTAGCTTTGCAAGCAGGATTGCTGCATTGCCATATCGGCATTGGGATTCCCCAATAGCGTTGCCTACTTATATTCCAATCACTTGCATTGATTACCCAATTAAACATTCTTTCTTTAGCAAATTCTGGAAGCCATCTAACTCGCTCTATCTCGTCGAGCATTTTTTGCTTTATAGGGCCTATACTAATGAAATATTGTTCACTTAGCTTAACAATTAAAGGTGTTTTACAACGCCAGCATATTGGATAGGTATGGCTTATTTCTGTAGCAAAAAGTAGCTTGCCTTCTTTTTCGAGCTCAGCTATAATTATCTTATCTGCATCCTTAACATAGCTTCCTCTAAGCTTTCCTGCCCTCTCATCAAATTTACATTCATCATCGAGAGGACTTACAGAAGGCAGATTGTAGTGGCAGCTTATTTCATAGTCTGTTTTGCCATGGCCACCCGCAGTATGAACTATGCCAGTTCCCTCATTAAGATTTACAAAATCCTCATAAAGTTCGCTAGTCGCTATGCCTTTTTTTGCAGCAGTCTTGCTAGCTATTCTTTCCTTCAACATTTTTATGCTTGCAATGATTGTATGAATTGCTGGATTTTTTGCTTTCATCTCTTCGAGCTCTGCTTGGATTGGCAAGTCAAGGATAGGCTCATAACTCAAGCCAACAAGCTCTTTTCCCTTTAACTTTTCTATAAGCGTGAAAGCATAGCCGAGCTCAGATAAAAGCTCAAGTCGTGATTCGGCTAAAATGATATGCCTGCCATCACTCAGCTGAACAAGAGCATAATCTGCATCTTCTCTTATAGCTAGTGCAACATTAGCTGCAAGAGTCCAGGGAGTAGTTGTCCAGACAAGCATATAAGCCTCTTTTCCTCTTACTTTCTCCTTTAACTTAAAAAGAACATAGATACTTGGATCCTTCAATGTTATATAGCTATCTGTAACTTCATAGCCTGCCAGGCTTGTTCCGCAATGAGAACAGAAATGAACAGGTCTTGTGCCTTTATAAACAAGTCCTTTCTCCCAAAGTCTCTTAAAAGTCCACCATGCACTTTCAATGTAGGAATTATTATAAGTTAGATATGGCTCGATGTTGTGAAAAACAAAGCCATAGAGCTTATAGACAATAAGCCATAAATCTTTGTTAAGAGTTGCATTCTCTCTGCATATTTTTAAGAATCTATCAACGCCAAGGTTTTCAATATCTTTCTTGCTTTTTAACCCTAGCTTCTTCTCGACAGCATTCTCTATTGGTAAGCCATGCGTATCAAAGCCTGGCTTAAAAAAAATCTTATAGCCCTGCATTGCTTTTTGTCTTAAAACTAAGTCCTTTATAATAAAATTTTTTATATGGCCTATATGAGGCACATCATTTGCATATGGTGGGCCATCAAGAAAATAAAACTTCTTTCCTTCTCGTGCAAAAAGCCTTTTATAGATCTCTCTCTCCCTGAGCCATTCCTCATGCTCAAATTGAATTTTTTTTAATTCCTCAATGTTCATTTTTTTTTTAACGATTTTTATTTAAGAGATTGATATTTGTAAATATTTTGCACAATTAAATTACATAAATTTGTTCTTTAAATTTAAATTTTTATGCTTATAATTTAAAATCGAATAAGCATAAAACAAAACTAGCATCTAATTATTTTCTGGGTTTGGCTAATATATAAACGCGCTGATTTTTAAAAATTCGTGCTCCAACTGGTTTGCCAGTTTTTGGATTCAACACATCTTCAAATTTTATACGGTAATATTTATCATTATTTTCAACAACATCAAGATAATTAAATTCTTTTACGAGTTCTGTCAAACTATCCACGTGTGGTGGTATTCTTATTTCAAAAACATCATATCCGTTGCTTTTTCCCGCAAATGTGAAATATGTGTTTTCATTTCCAAAGCCTCTCCTTGTGGCCTTAACAAATAAGCTCTCTTTCTTTCTAATTAAATTTCCTACTCGTTCACACCTCCCTTTGCATCTATATATATCTGAGGACCCTACTTCTTTATATCTATCTTCAGATTTTTTGTCTAAATAATTAAAATCTTTAGCCAGGTCAGTTGCATTGCGTATATGCTCAGGCAGTTCATTTATTTTAAACCATACATATGGGCCTTCTATTTTAACATATTCAAATCTAATATTTGGATTGACGAGATCTGTTGGTTTTTCGGACACTATTACTAATTTTTTAGGTTTTGGAGTGTACTCCACTTAGGCTTTATAAATTTTTAGTCAGATAACAACCTATCTGCACGCTTTTCTTCTTCTCTTTGCTTTTCAATAGTCTTGAGACTTTTTTCTCTCTCAGCCTCGAGCTCTAGCTGTGCCTGTCTTCTTAATCTTCCTGCTTCGAGGGGCATTGCTGCAATATCATAAAGATCTGCAATCTTAAGAAACATTTCATGCCTCCTAATTCCTTTATTGGCTAAAAATTCATAGAATTTTATTGCTTTTCGAGGGCGGCCTTTTTCTTCATATGCCTGAGCTTCCTGAATATAATAATTAATATACTCCTGTCTTAAGGCATCCACCTCACCAAGAGGCGCTATCTCAATAGCTTGCTTAAAGTATTCCTCTGCCTTCATAAAATCAAAAAGCTTAACAAATATTTTGGCAATTCTCATCAATAGAGGAAGTTTTTCAGCCCACTTATCAGTCAAAATTTCAGCCTGTATAAGGTATTGAAGTGAAGAATTAACAAGATTTTTTCTTTCATAAAGCTCTGAAATCTTTAAACAAATAGCCTTTTTAGTTTCTTTGTCGAGTTGTTTTTTTAATAAGCTTTCGAGAAATTCTATTCTTCTTTCATCACTCAAGAAATGATTAAGCTTCTTATTTATTTCAAGCATAATATCGCTCGTCACATTCATCTCTACCATTATACTCCTTAGCCAGCAAATTTAAAAGTATTTCTATACAAAATTGCTATTTTTGAAAAAAATATACTACTACATACCGCTTATTGCTTTTCTATTCTATCCACTTCTTATTGTTACTTTGAAGTAACCGAAAAATTTTTAAATATTAATTACTTTAAAATAATATCACCTCTTTTTCCCCACCAGAGGTTCGGCCGAGTCTTTGTTTGGCTTGAACCTCTGGCAGGGTTTTAAAAAATACTCATAGCCAATCAGCTCAATTTCTTATGAGCTTAGCTCTTTTCGCCCTTTACAAATTCTGTATAATGGCATTTGCCACAATAAAGCCTATCCTTATGTTTTCCAAGAATTATTCCTGGTCCACATCTCGGACAAAATCTTGGCTTCCCGCCTTGATATTTCTCCCATCTTTTGCTTGACGGCTTATTCTTTTTCTTTTTTTTGCCCTCTTTTGCCATTTTTTACTTTAACTTTTGGCTTTTTTATTTTTTCTCTTGCCTTTCTCCTTCTTTTCCTTCTCCTCCTTCTCCACTTTTAGCCTCACCTTCCTTGCCTCCCTTGCTCTCTTCACCCTTTTCTTTCTTTTTTCCTCTCTTAAATCGCTTTAGCCATTCCTCGCTATCATAGATAGAGGCATAAACAACAACCTCGTGACTGCCAAATTTTGTTTCAATCCTATTAAGATCAATCCTTCTTTCCTCTACACCAAATATTTTCTTAATTTCCTCAATTAGCTCTTTTTTGCTTGGAGTTACATTTGATTTAATTAATAAATAAACATCATTCCTATGCATTAGTTTATTCTCAGCCACTTGCTTTTTTAAAATTTCCATTTCATCTAATCAACTATTTTATCTAATTAAAATTGCATATTTGCCCTCTTTTTTTATGTTTAGCTTCTTTGCTATTTCTGATTGTTCTGGATCAACAACAATAAGCAAACCTTTCCATGATTGCGTTAATTTTTCACCACATTCTGGGCATACCTCTAGATTTTCAAAAACCTGCTTACATTTTTTACAGCCCTTTTTCATTTTTTATTTTCGTTTTGTTTTATTTTAATTTTCTCTTTTATTTCTTTTTTTCTTTTTCCTTCTCTTTTTTTTCTTTTTCTCCTTTCTTTACTTCAGCTTTTGCTTCTGTTTTTCTTTCTTTTCTCTCCTTTTCAATCCACTCAAGTTTTCCAAGTCCTGGCTGGCGCATTGTTAGGCCTATTTTTGGTGGCATTGCTTTATAACTTATCGCAACAATTCTTGCTAAGCACAAATCGCCTTTCCTTAAACTTTTTTTAGTATTTCTTCCAAGTAAGCTATTAGCTTTGCTAAAACTAACTTGATCATCCATTGCCTGGCTTATATGTAATAGCCCGCTCTGTGGGCCTAAGCTCATAAATGCGCCAAAGTTAGTTATTTGTTCTATCTTGCCATAGACAAGTTCATTAAGAATTGGTTTAAAAACAAGTAACTTAAAACTAGTATCATAGTAAATAGCTCCATCCTCAGGAATGATTATTCCCTCTCCTATTCTTGTTACATCGATTACCTTTATCACTGTTCCTATCTCTTCATCAATCCAATCTTTATATGCCTTTTCCAACTCTTTGAGTACTGCCTCTTTTACTGGCAAACCAAAATTTTCCGGAGCTACCCTTACATAATCATCGACATCAATTATATAGAACATTTTATTTTAAGAAAAATACCTTTTTTAAATTTTTTTGGCTTAGACTAAACTTTTATTTTCTCAATAATTTCTATTTTTGGATTAACAGCTTTTATTTTTTCTATTAGCTCTGAATCGAAGGTTGCAACAGCGTCTGCAAACTTTTTTTTGACGAGGGCAAGTATTGAGCTATCAACATCTCTTTCACTTTTAATTAATAGGAGCTCGTGCTTCTTTATCTTTTGTTCTAAATAGTCTATCATTAATTCAATCCTCTTTTTATACCAGCTATGAATGCTTTTCATTTCATCAAAGGTTTTTTTTAAAATATAGCATTCATATAAATGCAGGAGCCAATCAACTCTTTCAAAATTTTTTTCTTTTGCACAGTAAACAAGCCAATTTGTATCAAAAATTAATTTTTTGCGCTCTTTCGTTACTTTCATTTTTATTCAACGGTAACCGACTTCGCAAGATTTCGCGGCTTATCGACGTTTTTGCCAAGCTCTCTAGCCATATAATAAGCAAATAAATGCAATGGTATAACTGCAAGAATAGGAGTTAATAGCTCTAGCGTTTTTGGAATGTATATCACATCATCCACGATTTTCTTAATTTCTTCATTACCTTCAGTGGCTATCGCGATTATAGGTCCATGCCTTGCTTTTATTTCTTCTATATTGGCGAGAATTTTATCATAGACTGAATCGTAAGGTGCTATGGCGATTGTTGGAAAATCTTGATTAATTAAAGCCAGAGAGCCATGCTTAAGTTCGCCGCCCGCAATGCCTTCTGCATGCAAATAGGAGATTTCTTTTAACTTTAACGCTCCCTCTAAAGCTATCGGTAAGCTATATTTTCTTCCAATAAACCAGAAGTTTTTAAATTTCTTATATTTTTTAGCAAGCTTTTTTATTTTTTCTGCTTGACTTAAAACCTGTCTTGCCAAATTTGGAATTTTTAAAAGCTCTGTGAGGATTTCTCTTCCCTTAATTATATCCATTCCTCGAGATCTAGCAAGATAAAGGCCAAGTAACAATAAAACGACAACTTGTCCTATGAATGCTTTAGTAGAAGCTACTGCAATTTCTGGACCAGCCCTTATATAAATTCCTGCATCTGTTTCTCTTGCCTGGCTTGAGCCAACCACATTTGTAATACCAAGTGTTAATATACCTTTCTTCTTAAATTCGCGCAAACAAGCAAGCACATCTGCTGTCTCGCCAGACTGTGAAATAAAAATAGCTGCAGTGCTCTTGCTGTAAGGAATGCTTTTATAGCGTAGCTCTGATGCAAGCTCTGCTCTCGCATTTATTCCAAACTCTGTAAAAATAAGCTCAGCAAGCTTAGCAGCAAAAAATGAAGTGCCACACGCAACTAAGATAAAGCTGTCAATTTCTCTTAACTTATCTTGCACAGAGTCGAGGCCTCCAAGCTTAACATTGCCCTCATCAACAATAATTCTCCCACGAATCGCATTTTCAATAGCCTCTGGCTCTTCAAAAATTTCTTTCAACATAAAATGCTCAAAATGTCCTTTTTCTATGGACTCAAGGCTCAAATCAAGTGTTTCAATCTTCTTTTCTTTAAGTATGCTAAAATCAATGCTGCCATCTCTATTCCTTATTATTACGCCTATCTCATTATCATCCAAGTTTATTACTTGCCTTGTGCAAGTTAGAATTGCTGCTGGATCTGATGCCACAACAATTTCATTTTGACCAATACCGAGCATTAAAGGAGAAGAAAGTCGAGCAACAACCATCTTAGCCGGCTCTCTAGTCGAGATTACTGCTAAGCCATACGTGCCCTTGATCTCTCTCAGTGCTTTTCTAACACTATCCTCTAAGCTTTTATCAGAATTATCAAAATAACTTTCTATCAAATGCGCTATAACCTCTGTATCTGTCTCGCTAACAAACTTATGCCCTGCAGCAATTAACTTTTCTTTTAACTGAGCATAATTTTCTATTATACCATTATGAACAACATAGATTTCTTTTTTACAATCAAAATGTGGATGCGCATTAATTTCTGTAACTCCGCCATGAGTTGCCCATCTGCAATGGCCAAGACCAACATTTCCTTTTATTTTTTTATTTTTATTCTCCTCATCGACTTTTTTTTCTAAATTTATAATATCGCCAACAGCTTTTATGCAACTTACTTGCTTGCCATCAAAAACTACAAGCCCGCACGAGTCATACCCTCTATAAATTTCTCTTCTTAGCCCTTCAAGCAAAATAGGCAGGGCTTGCTTATTTCCTATATATCCAATTATACCGCACATAAAAATACTAAACTTCTAGTTATTAAAATTTATCCCTAAAATGCCAAAAAACATTTTAAAGCATTTAAATTTTATTTTTAATGCTAAAGCAGATAGTCGGGATAGTTAATTCATTCGGCCTTAGCCTCGAAGTTCCTGCCTTTGAATTTGGTGATTTGTCAATTCCTATATTCAGGCTGGATAAAGAAAAGATTGAAAAATTAAAGGAGAAGTTAAGAAAAATAGAGGGCATTGAAAAAATAGAGGAAGTAGGAGGTTTTGTTAACTTAACTATAAAAAATGATCAAAAACTAAAGTTTATAGAGGAAAACATAAAGGGAAAAGGCGATAAAGGAAAAGAAAAGAAAGAAAAAATTCTAATAGAGCATACCAGCATAAACCCGAACGCAAGTCCTCATATTGGCAGAGCAAGAAATGCAATAATTGGAGATTGTTTAGCGAGGCTCTTAACATTTTGTGGCTATGATGTTGAGAGGCACTATTATGTAAATGACATAGGAAAACAGATAGCAATGCTTGCTTTGCTTTGTAAAGGCAATGAAAAATTTGCTGACTTGCTCAAGATTTATCAAATGGCTGCTGAGAAAATAGAAAAAGATAAGGAATTTGAAAAAGAAGTTTTTAAAATACTGGAAAAAATCGAGGCTGGAAATTGGCAAGTTTTGAAAAAAATAAAAAAGATTGTTAAAAATGCTGTGACTGGCCAAAAAGCAATTTTAGAAAAAATTGGTGTAACCTTTGATTACTTTGACTATGAGTCTGATTTTCTAAACAGGGCAAAGCAATTGGTTGATGAAATTTATAAGAAAGGACTGGGTATGAAAGATAGCGAAGGAAAAATTGTTTTTGATTTGAGAGGGAGTGGCTTGGAAAAAGGAATGAAAGAGCCTTTTGTTGCATTGACAAGGCCAAATGGCACTACTCTTTACTTAACGAGAGATCTAGCTTACACTATCTGGAAAATTTCTAGAGCAAGTAAGAATATAATTGTTCTTGGCGAGGATCAAAAACTTTACTTTAGTGAGCTAAGTTTTATTTTAAGAAAGCTTGGCTACGAGCCTCCTAGAGCAATTCATTACAGTATGGTGCTGCTTCAAAGTGCTGAAGGAATTTCAAAAATGTCAACTCGTGCTGGCACTCTCATTTTGCTTGATGAGTTTTTTAATGAATTAACTAAAAAGCTGAAAGAAGAAAGCGAAAAAAGGAAAGCAAGATTAAGCAAGAAGCAAATTGAAATGCTTGCATCAAACATAATTCGCTACACAATAGCGAGAATAGACTATAACAAGAATGTTCTTTTTGATATAGCAAGAGCAATAAAGCTAGAAGGAGATACGGCTGTATATCTTAACTATACTCTTGCAAGAGCTCTTTCTATTTTAAAAAAATTGAAGCTGAAAAAAAAGCCAAAAAAAATAAAACTGGATAGCTTAGAAGAAAAAGAAGCACGACTTCTTCATGCACTCTTTGCATTTCCTTTCACTTTAGAGAAGGCAAAAGAAGGCCTTAACATTGTATTAATTGCACATTATCTCTATTCTCTTTGTAGGACTTTTAACGATTTCTATGAAAATTGCTCAATAATAAAAGCTAAAAAAGATGAGAAAACAAGAAGGATTGCACTACTTCTGCTCAGCATTGAAATAATCAAAAGCTGCTTCAAAATTTTAGGCTTACATGGGCTTGAAAGGATTTAGGATTTAGCTCAGACTAAATTAATTGAGAGGTTTTGAAAGTTTGAGTTTTGATTTTGAGAAGGTTTAATTTAAGAAAGTGAAAAATAAATTAAATTAAAAATTATTGTAATCAAAGTCAAAATTGGCTTTAGACTTTGAGATAAAAAAAATAGCGCAAGAAAAGAAAAGAGTAAGAAAGAAAATTTTAAATAACTTAAGCTCGAGCTCGAGTAACTTGAGTAACTCTGGTAGCTATTAAAAAATTCTCCTATAACAGAAAGAAGGAGAAAAGCAATAAGCCAAAAAAATTTTACATTAAAAATTAATATTGTCGCGCCAAACAAAAAAAATAAAATTTGAATGACAATCATTAATTTCTTTGCATTTATTTTTTTCTTAAAATTTTTAATCTCTTCTCTGCATTCTCGCTTTAGAAAAAAACTTGCATAAAGAATTGATAAAATAATAAGGCAAAGCATAAATATTTCTTTCATCATTTTTCTTTCATCATTCTTTCATCAGTTCCTTTGATTTTTTGTTTTGCTTTTGTTTTTGTTCGTTTTTTCATTTTTGTTAAAACACAATTAAATTATTAAATTTTTCTGCTTTTTCCTTGAAATGATAGATTGTCATTGCCATCTTGAGCAGCCAGAATTTGATCAAAGTAGAGATGAGATAATAAAAGAGTTACAAAGCAAGTTAAAAGCTGTCATAACTTGCTGTTCACATCCTCGCGATTTTGAACTTAGTTTAAAGCTAACTAAGAGCTGGCCAGGTTTTGTTTTTTGTTCTGCCGCCATACATCCAGAGTATATCAAAGAACTAAGTCCTAGTGAAATAGAAAGCTTCATAGAAAAAATTAAAGTTAATAGAGATTCGATTGCTGCTATTGGCGAGACTGGCCTTGATTTTTATTGGATAAAAGAGACTGAGCTAAGAGAAAAGCAAGCCTGGCTTTTTAGAAAATTTATTGTATTGGCAAGAGAGCTTGACAAGCCGCTTGTTATTCATTCAAGGAATGCAAGTGAGGAAGTAATAAATCTACTTGAGCAAGAACAAATGTCAAATAGGGCTGTTCTTCTACATCTTTTCTCAGAAAGAAAGCTACTAAAGAGGGTCATAGAAAATGGCTGGTGGATTTCGATAGGGCCAGGAATAGCAAGATCTAAAGATATAAAGAAAATAGCTCGAGATATGCCGCTAAACAAAATTTTGCTCGAGACAGACTCGCCATGGTTTGCACAGCAGGGCCAGGCTTTTGGCCTGCCAACAAATGTTTTTCTTGTCGCAGAAGAAATAGCAAAAATAAAAAAATTGAACATTGAAGAAATCGAAAGAGCAACAGATGAAAATGCAATTAAATTTTTCAAATTGCCACTATGCTAAAGGCAGCACTAATTGGAGCTTTTGCAGGGCTTGTTGTGCTTTTTTTGTTAAGTAATAGCTTAAATCCAGAAAGGATTTCCATCAGAGAAGCCCTAAGCAAGGGTATAGATGATTGGGTTGATGTTAGGGGCAAGATAGCTTGGATAAAAGGCTATGATGAGCTTACTTTGTTTGAGCTTTGTGATGGCAGTGAGTGTATTAACGTGGTTGTAAATGAAAGGCTTGAGAAGCTTGGCTTAAGAGAAAATCAAAGCATTGAAGTTTTAGGAAAAATAAAGCTTTATAAAGGAAAAAAAGAAATTCAGGCTGAAAAAGTCTTGGCTTAGTTAGTAAGCTCAACATGCTACTAAGCTCATTTTTAACTTTGCTGCTTGCCACTTTTCTTGGCATTCTTGCAGGAATTTTTACTGGACTAATTCCTGGCTTACATATAAATCTCATAGCTGCTCTTGCAATGAGCATAAGTGTAAAGAATCCTCTCCTAGTTGCTTGCTTTCTTGCTGCAATGGCAATAACTCATACATTCCTTGATTTTATCCCAAGCATTTTTCTCGGCGCGCCAAATGATGATAGTGCGTTAGGAATGCTTCCAGGTCATAGATTGCTGCTTAAAGGCTATGGCTTTTATGCAGTAAAGCTAACGCTTATTGGCTCTTTCTATGGCTTTTTTCTTGCATTAGCACTCTTGCCTTTAATGTTTTTGCTTATTCCGCTTGCATGGCCTAGCATTAAGATTTCTGTTCCTTTTGTGCTTCTTGCTTTTTCCACTTTATTAATTTTAAAAGAAAGGCAAATATTTTTAGCATTGCTTGTCTTTTTATTGTCTGGCTCACTTGGCATTCTTACATTCAATCTCAAAGTGATTTCCCAGCCCCTCTTACCTCTTTTTTCTGGTCTTTTTGGTTTACCACTTTTATTTTTGAGTATAAAAAATAAAGTAAAACTACGAGCACAACATACAAGAGAAATTCCTTTGAAGTTTAGAGAAAAGGTAAGGCCTTTAGCTGCAGGCCTCATTGCTAGTAGCTTTGTCTCTTTTTATCCAGCCGTCGGACCCGGCCAAGCAGCTATCATAGGCTCTGATTTGCTCGGCAGACTAAATACAAAAGAATTTCTTATTCTTGTCGGCAGTATTAATACAATTGTGATGCTCTTTAGTTTTGTTACAGCAACACTCATATCAAAGCCAAGAAGTGGTGTGGGAGTAGCAATCCAGCAAATCCTAAAAGAAATAAGCTTAAATGATTTAGTGCTACTGATTGCAGTTTCATTAATTGTTTGTTGCCTTTGCGTTCCTCTTTGCTTAGCATTAACAAAGCTCTTCTCAAAATACATAACAAAAATAAACTATTCTCTCCTATGCTTCTTCGTAATTAGTTTTGTCTTGGCAATGAACATAGCTATTTCTGGCTTGTTCAGCCTTTTTGTACTTGCCACAGCGTTTGCTATAGGTTTAATACCAAACATTAAAGAGATCAGAAGAATACATTTAATGGGCTGCCTAGTGCTTCCTGTGCTTGGCTATTATCTTCTGTAGTAGGCCGCGCTGCGCCTTTGCCTAGGTGGCGTTTTGATTTTTTTGGGTTGGTTTTGATTTAGCGCTGATTTTTTGATTGTTTTGGTGCTTGGCTTATTCCTTATTTGACTTGCCTCCTGGATTCTTTGTTTTGGAACTCTCAGAACCATTCCTGGCTTAAGCATTGACCAATCTATCACCTGTGGATTTAACTTCACTATATCATAAGTACTTACTCCAAATTTCCTTGCTATCGTTTCTAGATTGTCACCCCGTGCAACACGATAATTTCTTGCATTAGCATATATGTCTTTATTATATTCACCACTGCAATAAATTGTCTGGCCAACATAGATTTTGTTTTGATTGTCTATATGATTTATTTGCTTTATTTTACGCAAATTCACGTCGAATCCTCTCTCTTCACATTCTTCCACAATTTTTAATAAATTATCTCCTGGCTTTACTTTTACTATGCTATTGTTGCGTTGCTCTTCATAAATCCTGCATGCTTTTATAGCTGCCATAACTTTCGGAACATAATCCTTTGTTTGGCGAGGGATATATTTTCGCTTGTGTTTCCATTTTTCAATATTATCAACTTCTTGTGCATCATCTTCCCCGGCATTATAAGCTATTAATGCGTCAACTAAGCCATATTCCTCAATAAGCTCTGCTAACTTTTTTGCTGCTGGGGGTATTGAATCTACACTATACCTACGGTCTTCCCATTTAGTCATTGGTATACGGAGCTTTCTTGCAAAACCTACTAACAATTGCATAGGCCCCCCAGCTTTAGCATATGAATTTGCACGTAATATTCCTTGAGACTCAACAGCTATTAGCCCCATCAATATGCACTTATCTAAACCACTTTCCTTTGCTGCACGCTCTATGTAAGAACGATATTCCTCCATTCTTCTAAAGGCTGGAAAAAATGAGTTTAGACGATACTTCTCTACATAATCTTGATTTAAGTTGTACCAAGTGTTAGCTTCCTTCATCACTTGTTCTGCAAATTTTGTGTTTTTTGCTCGTTTTGCATAAGTATCGCTAACAATGGCGCCATTAATCATAGAGGCAACTAAATAAGGTACAAGATATTTGCCAATTTTTTTGAATATTTTTTCTCCCATTTTAATAAAAAATAAGGATACTATTTAAAAGTAACAACTATTTAAAAACTTTTCGCTTGGAAAGAAGAGGGAAGACGAGTTTCATCGAGTTTTATTTAAACCACTTTTGCAGGCTTTCTTGTTTGCTTTGCTCCTTGCCAAAAATGCTATCAATGCTCGACTCAATTAGCTCGAGACTTTGCTTGACATAAGGGGCTATATTATATTTTTTGGCTAAAGAAATTGCTGGTTCAAGATATTTTCTAATTGTGCCTTCGGCTATTGTAAAAATAATTGGGCCGCTACACTTTAGGCACTTTCCTGCAAGAGGAGGCCTTCTATATTTTTCATTACATTTTGAACATCTAAATTGCTGAGAAGAAAATTTTCTTAAATTGCCTCGTATGTCGCGAATAAAATGTCTTGTGATTATGAGTGTTGCAAGATCACTCTCGTCGACAGCTCTTATTTTCTCTCCAACTTCCATCTGCTTTTGCACTTTTTCTTCCATAGTTGAGAGAGTTTTATAGGCTGAGCATTTATTGCCAATATCAATGCTACTTGTAGGATGAGTGAAAGGAATTATAAAAGACTCCTTACGAGAGAGCTTATCCTTTACCTGCGGGATTTTAACTTTTTCAGGACTACTATAGCTTAAAGTGGCGTGATAAAATTGACTCGGGAAAAGATAAGTGCTTTCCATATCAAAGACCATATCATCAACTTCATTTTGTTTTATTGTTGAGTTTATTATTATTGGAACATCCTGTGTAGAGCCGCGATGGGATGGTAAATAACTAAAAGAAAAATTTAAGAGGGCATCCAGCAATAACATAAAGCCAGCCTCATCACCATCACAATCGCGTCTAACAGCTGCATGTAAAAAAGGACTAGCAAGAATGGCTTGCGTATTGCTAAAGCCGATTATTCTCGCCACAGTTCCTGCTGCATTGTGTGGGGCTATAAAAACAACTAAATGCCCAATAAGATCTTCTCTTTTTTCTACATTATAAAAAGGCTTTAACTTATAAAATTTAACTAATAATGCATCAATAAACTTAGAAACTCTCATCAAAAATTGGTCTGCTGGTTCATCAAGACTTTGACTTGATGCCGGCAAGATTATGTCTTGAGGCATGATATCAACTAGTTGATCATCATTAACTAATTCGTTGCCATAAATATCTGTGCTATAGCCGAGTTCTCTTAGCTTTTCTACAGAAGTTCCAATTTCTCGTGGTCTAAATTGAGTTAAAGGAAGTTCTGTTGCATCATATCTAATCGTTCCATCCTTATTTACATTCAAATTATATATTGCTCTAAGCAAGCCTTTTGCAAGATGTTCTGGAACATGGCTTTCCGAGCTCGTGCCTCTGACTCCTTTCATAATTGCAGGAAGCTCCTGCTTACTTAGGCCGAGCATTTCTATGGCTTTTTCTAAATAATGATTAATATCTATTTTCCACTTTCGATAAGGCTTTAGAAGACCATGTGCTGAACAAACATTGCTTTGATAGCTTTTATTGCATTCATTGCACCAATAACGTTGCTCTGTCTCACTACCACAATTCTCACAAATAAAGTAAATGGTCTCTGATTTGCACTTTGGACAATAAAAGACAGAAAACTCTGCCTTGATAAATTTCTTTTCGATTGCTGATTCAAAGCTTCTTAGCCTTCCTCCTTCTTCGCCAACAGGAAAAAGCACGTTTGGCTGGCCCGTAAGCACTCTTGGCTTGGCTTTTTCTGGCCTTCCCATTCTTGCTCCAATCCATGTGCCAGCTTTATCTCTAATCTCAAATTCTGAAAACTTGTTGATAATTTTAAGAACTTCTTTTGCTGATGGCTTGGATTTTTCTGCTAACATTTCTGCTAATATTTTTACTGTTTCCTTTGCCCTTTCCTTGATAAGCTTATTCACTTCTTCTATCATATTGATTTTTCCATTTCCTTTGGTTTCTTCAGTTTCTTCACTTGTTTCTCTTCCTAGTTTTTCTAGCTCTCTCGCTCTCAAGAGGCCGAGATTTAGAAGAAATGCTTTCGCTTCTATTTCCTTAATCACTATACTTTCAATGCCAACAAAATGCTCCACTCCTAAAAGTTCAAGAGCTTGCTTAGCTTCTTGAAGCTCCTCTCGCCTTGACTTTAAATAAGGCAAAACAAAGTTGAGCTCTTGAGTAAAATGACTGCTGCTAATCCACTTCAATAATTCATTCAATTTTTTTAAATCGATTTGTGACCAGAAAAAAATAAATTTAGGATAAAGAGGAACCTTGTATTGTAAAGAAAGCTCGACGGCTTGTTTAAAAGAAATATTAAAATAGCCAAAATACTTTTCTATTTGAAGTAACTCCTGTGCCTTTTTTATTTCTTCAAGTTTTTTCTCTTTATTTATTATTTCTTCCAGCTTCTCTTTAAGTTCTGACCACCACCATTCCTCAACATAGCCTGAAGGCATCAGTGGATGATTTCTATTAAAAAAATCTCCATAGCTGACAAGTAAGTCGCCTAAATAAATTATTTGCTCAATTTTATCTTTATACTTTAAAGCTGTCTCAACATCGTTTATTTTTATGACGCTTCCATCTTTAAGTTTAACAATCGGTCCTTCGAGAACATCTGATGTTGCGAGACTGCACGATTTTCCTGGCCTCTCTGTTCTTAGTTGTGTTCCAATAGCTAGAAAATCCTCTATGCAAAACATCAATGCTGGATTTATAGCCATTGCACTATAGCCACTTGTTCGTGTTCTACCATAACGAAGTCTAAAGCCTCCAGGCCTCGAAGGATAACTAAAGATTGGCCTACCTGCGACGATATCTTCAATGTAAGTAAAGGAAGGTGCTATTTTCTCTTCTACTTCTTGTTTTTCTTCTTGCTTTGCTTGTTCCTCTCTCGCTTGTTTTTCTTGCTTTTCATGCTTCTCTTGCTTCAATTTTTTTCTTTGAAGCTTTGCCAAAAAATCCCAGCCATCGAGCTTTATCCCTTGCTCTCTCACTTTAGAAATTTTTTTAATTAGCTTCATTGCTTTAGCAGCTATGCCCTCCGCTATTACTAAACAAAAACCACTCCTAATTCTGTTCGTTCCTATTCGCTCAAGATCTTTGTAATTACTTACTTCAATCTCTTCGCTTGGCTCACCGTCAACCTGAACAGGTAAGCCTGCAATAATAGTTGCGATTTCAGTCTCTGATGGTAAATATTGCAAATTTGTAACACGTTCATGATAATCATAAATTTCAGTAATAGCTCTCTTAATTTCTTGTTCTGTGGCATCATAACTAGCATAACCAAAAAGTTGCCTAAGATAATCTATAATAATTACTGAGAGAGCTGCTGTGGTGCCTCCTGCACTCCTAATGGGTCCTGCAAAATAAGCTGCAAGATAATCTTGATTACTTTTAGTCTTTTTTATCTCCAGCTTAATGAAGCCTTCGATTGGACTTGAAACAACGCCAAGAGTTAGATAAGCTATCCCTAACCTTATGGCTGCCTCGAGTGCTTCTAGATGAGAAGAAAATCTACAATGCTTTTGTTTTGCAATCTCTTCGGCTATCTTTAATGCTGTTCCAAGCTCAAGAAAGCCATATTGTGCTTCAAGCTCTCTAATTCTTTTTTCGATTTTCTCATCTTTAAGTTGAGGATGTAAAATAGAAACAAGACCACAAGCTCTCTCTGCAAGATCACCTGTTAAAGGTATCTCAACTTTTTTCATAGGATCTTTGCCTTGTTTTCTTGCCTCGTTTGCTATAGCATATGCTATCTCTGTTTTCTCTCTAATACTTTGGAAATAGCTCTGAAATTGCTCCTCAATTTTTTTCATTTTAGCTAAATATATGGCCATATGCTTGGCTGAATTTATTTATTACAAAAGTAAAGCAAGAACTGCTTAAGGAGTTTGAGGGGCTTTGAATCTTTTTATGTTTGCTAAGCTCTTGCTTCTCTTGCTTGCTTTCTTGCTTTTCTTGTTTGCTTTTTTCATCCTCAACAATCAAAAATTTTTTTATACTCTCAACGCTGCCAATGTTAGCTTCAAAATTTTGAATATCAAAGTCATATTCATCATAGAAAAGAAGGAGCTGGCTCGTCTGACTAGAATAACTAGTTATTAATTGTCTTATTAAAGATGATTTATTAAAAGGACTTACAACTTTTTTTATTTTTCCAGTATAAAAGCCATTTTTTCTTTCTATCTCATTTGAGATATGCTTTACCCCAAGTTCTCTTGCCGCTTTTTCAACAACATCATAAAATCCTGCACTAACGATGTAGATATCATAACTTGGCTTTAGTCTTTCTACGAGCTCCTTAGCACCTTCTCTGTAAGGTATTTTTACATTTTCTAAATCTAAGCACGGCTTTCCTTGCAATAATTTAACTTGAATTTCTAAAAAGGATTCATATTCTTTATCATTTCTCCGCTCAAAATTATCGTGGAATTCTCTACTTCGCTTTTTCCATAGTCTAAGTTCTTCGTCACTTAATATCTTTTCTACTAAGCTCCATGAACTTCCAAATTCATTCGGAAATTTCCAAAGTGTACCATCGCCGTCAAAAATTGCAATATTTGTTGCCATTTTACTTTGCAGTTTGCATTTTAGCTAAAATCAATGATTTGGATTTTTTTTGTTTTTGTATTAAAAATCGGAATCTTACAGGGATCTGGAACATGGCCGAACTTTTCCTGATAAGGGGTTTTCGATTGCCAACAAGAGCCGGAAATTAAAGCTATGTTATTATAGTAACCTACTGCTGACTTATGAATATGTGCAGTAACAAAAACATCTGGGATTTTTTTTATTATGAAAAAATCTTCGTCTGCTGGCGAATACGTTGTTGAGCCGTGTGTTGGCGCTAAATGCCTTTTTCTCAGAAAAAACTTTAACAAATGCTCTGGATTTGCATAAGCATTGGCTGCTTTTAGACTATAAACACTATTTGCATAATAATCAAAGCTATAGCCATGATAAAGCAAGAGCTTATAATTATAAATGCTATAATAAGTTGGGTTGGGCAAAAACTCTGCATTCTCAAGTTTTTGAAGTGGTTTAGAGAAGCTATTAAAAACTTGCGGCTCTGTTAATCTTGTTGCATCATGATTGCCAGGAATGAATATTAATTTTATATCTTTTCTTATCTCATCAAATATCTCATAAGCTGCCTTATATTGTTCAATAATATCTTTTATTTCAAGTTCATTCTCTTGACCAGGATAAACACCAACGCCGTCAACAATATCTCCTACAAAAAAAATATGGCTTATTTTTTTTGCTTTTTCTTTTTGCTTCTCACTTCCTTCCTCACAGTTAATCCACCTAATCGCTTTTCTTAAATTCGGCTCAAGAAATTTATCACTTCCAACATGTGTATCTGAAATGAAAAGTATGTTGCTATCTAAAGCACAACTTTTATTATTGACATTTATTGCCTCGGGAAAAATGATGTCCGAAGCAAAAATAATATCTCGATTTCCAAAACCCTTCACTCCGATTACTTCGTCTTCCACAATTTCATTGCTTTTTTCATAAACAGCCCTATCTCTATTTATGAGAACATTTACTATTCCTTTTCCATCTTCTAGTGTTAAGATTACATTTCTATTTTTCGTTTCTCTTTTTTCAGCAACTATCCCAATTATCGAAACGTTTTGATTGTTTATTGGCAATTTATCAATTGATGTTAAGTTTGTTAATTCTCTCCTATCTCGAAGAAGTTCTTTAAACCATTCATATCTATGCTTAAAAAAGGCAAGAAAATGCTTTACTTCAATTTTCTTTGGTTTTATTATCTCTTCATTAATCTTTGTTGTTAGGAGACAATCTTTTTCAGAGCTAACTTGCTCTCTTTTTTCTTTTTCTTCGCTTTCTTCTCTATCTTTTTTTTCTTCGTTGCTTGCCCGTTTTATTTTATTTAGTTTTTGCCTTATATTATAGATCATATCCTTATCAAATTTTCCTAGTTCGAGAAAAGAATTAAGAGTAACTATCAATGAAGCTAGATTTTGTTTGAGAAATGCCATCGAAATAACTCTTGGTGCTTTTATTGCTTTTAAAAGTTCTAAAATAACGGATGCTTCGCGCTCATCAATAAAATTCACTAAATCTGGCTGAAGCAAGAAACCTTCCCGCAAAAAAATATTGACCACCCCCATTATGCCTGGTTTATTATTGATTTAATTTTAAGAATTAGGCTTTGAGGTAAGTTTATTTTTATTTCTCGCGTTCTGCCATATCTGCCTTTGCTTATAACTTGGGCATTGATTATGCCTAACATATCAAGTTCAGCCACTATATCACTTACTCTTCTTTGAGTTAGGGGCTCAAGCCTTTGCTCTTGACAAAGCTCGACGTACTTATTATAAATATCTCCTGTGTAAATTTTTTCCTTTTCCTTTTTTTCTGCCATCTCGATTATAGCAAAAAGTATTAGCTGATGATGCCTTGGTTGTGTCTCTACTAAATCAATAATTTTATCTCTCTCTATCTTCTCGATAGCCTTATCAATAAGGTCAAGAGTTAATTTTAGCTTTCCTTCTCGCTCAGCAAGCTCTCCAGCTACTCTAAGTAAATCGATAGCTCTTCTTGCGTCACCATGCTCTTTTGCTGCCAGCGCTGCTATTTTTTCAATAACTCCTTTACTTATTGCTCCTCTCTTGAAAGCTCTTTTTGCCCTTTCTCTCAATATATCTTGAAGTTGTAATGCATTGTATGGTGGAAAAACTAGTTCCTCCTCACTTAAACTTGATTTAACACGAGGATCAAGCGAATCAAGAAAAGTTAAATCATTGCTTATCCCAACAAGGCTTATTTGGGAATTTATGAGCTCTGAATTAAGCCTTGTTAAATTATATAGGAAAGCATCACCAATCTTCTTTACAGCTTCATCTATCTCATCTAGTACTATAATCAAAAGTTGCTGCTTTTCATCTACTAGCTCAATAAATTTTTTATAAACTTGGTCTGTAGGCAAGCCTGTCGCTGGAACTTTGCTACCAAGCAAATTTATAAGTTCTGCTATTATTCTATACTCAGTATCTGAAACTTTTTTTAATTTGCAATTCGTATAAATTATATTTAAAGCCAAATTAAGCTCTTTAGTTTTTTTTAATAATTCGTTAATGATATATTTTATGACTAGTGTTTTGCCGGTTCCTGTTTTGCCATAAATAAAAAGATTGCTTGGCTTCTCTAATCTAAGCGCACATGAAAGTATTTTTGCTACCTGTTTTATTTGTTGCTCTCTATGCAAAATTGTAGTAGGTGTATGATCTGAAAGTAAAACTGACTTGTTTTGGAAAATGCTTTTTTTTATTACATTGTCAAATATCTTGTCAAGTTTAAAATTCATAATGCCATACAAATTCTAGGCTTTTTAAAGATTATTGAAATTTAATATTAGTATCTGCCTGCTATATTTCCTGTGGAAACTCCTTTAAAGTTACGTCGAAATTTTTTATTCATAAAGCTGAGATCTTTTTTCCATAAGAAATTAAAAAAACCCTTATTTTTCTTTTGAATAGCTGCAACATAATGTTATAAATAGTAAAAGTGTGGATAAAAAAATAGTATTATAAAAAATAATGTTTAATTATGTACATCGTTGAAATATATATTATAAAACAATAAAATTTTTAAATTTTTTCTATCAAGCCTACAGAAAAATTTAACCCATTTTTAAATTTTTCTCCAAAAGAAATAAAGGGGATGCTAAAGCAAAGAAAATTTTTATCACTTTAACAAAAAATATGTAAAAAAAGAATATCAAAGGAGGATAGAAAACTTTTTAAAGACTGAAAAATAGAAAAATCATGGCAGGAAAAGTTAAGCCAGACGAAATTCTAAACAAGTTAGTTGTGACAAAAGAAGGTAAAAAGCTAGGAACAATTAAAGATTTAATTTTTGAGACTAGAACAGGAGAAATTGTACAGATGGTTATTACAAACCCTACTTCATATGCTTTAAATTTAAATCTTGAACAGACAAAAAATAAAGAACTTCTCATTTCATGGAGTTCTGTTATGGCAATAAGCGATTTCGTTGTCGTAGATGAACAGGATTTGATATAGACTAGATTAAACCAAGAAAGCTAACACAAAAGGCTGACACAATTCGTTTAAGTGGCAAGGAAAATCGAATTGAATAAATTTAAAAATACATAAAAATCATAAGATATAAAAACAAAGAATAAACAAAAGACAAAAAACAAACAAAATAAAAAACAAAATAAAAAAACAAAACAAAAAACAAACAAAATGCCTATATTGAATATATTTTTTACAAAAATTTCTGCAGAGCGAGAACAAAGAATAGGGAATGTGAAAGTTTCAGCACGACTTAATTTAAAAGATCCGGAAGAATCTGAGTTAAAAATTGAGAATAAAAAGGTTTTAGTTTTTCCTTTTGAATTCGAATTAGATTATGAAAAAAATGCGAAGATAATTCTTGCTGGTTATCTTAATTATGCTGAAGAGAAGAAGAGAGCAGAAGAAATTTTAAAAGGATGGAAAAAAGAGAAAGAGCTTTCAAAATTAATTTTTAATTTTATCTTGACTAAATGCAATTTGAAGGCTCTTCTTATTGAAGATCAACTTGGGCTGCCTTATCATTTACCTATGCCAAAACTGAAGTAAAAATATAAGATATTATTATAATCTACGTCAAATTGTGTTCTATAAAAAACTAAAAGCGCCGGCGCTAGGATTCGAACCTAGAAGCCCTTTCGGGCACGCGCTCTCGAGGCGCGCGCGTTACCATTCCGCCACGCCGGCATAAATAAAATAAAAGAGAAATAGCTTTAAAGATTTTTTTGTTTTTATTTTAAAATGATAAAATTTAAAAACCCTTTAATCATATTACTGTATGATATATATATTGTCAGATACAAATCACTTTAGTAAAAAAATCCAGAAAGTAATTGCACTTAAACTATATCAACTAATAACTGCTGATCTTAATGAAAAAATTGATTTTTTTACTGAAGTATTTAAGCCTGATGAGAATGCAGATGAAATTCTAAAAGACGAACAAAAACTGAAAGACTTTTTGCAGAAAAAATGTTGTGGCTGCTATGAAGAAGTACTCGAAGTCATAAGAAAATATAAAGAAAATAAAAATATAGAGGTAATTGGTATATTGCCTCAAAAAGGTGTTTCATTCGGGATTGATAAACCTTTTTATGAAAATTTTGAAAATAAGTATAATAAAAAAAACACAAGTATAATTCATATAGGTGATTCCCACAGAAGATATTTTGTAAATGAATTAATTAAAAAAAGAATGAAGCATAAATGCTATATTTTTAAAGAGGAAGTATTACCTTCAAGCCTTTTATTCGATGATTGGACTATAACTCATGTAGAAGGTAATAAAAAAATTTTTATAAAAGAATTAGCTAACGAGCAAGAGTGTATTTGTTATGTTTTTTAGAAATAAATCCTTTCTTTTCAACAAACAGCTATTTTTCCTAAAATTTTTTTTGTTTTTATTAACCGATCATAAAAATTAGGTTCTAACTTTAATACTTCAGGGGTAATGTATTGATCTATTTCATTAAAATATCGAGCAGCAAGTTGTGTGGTTTCTCTGTAGTCTCTACTGTCAGCATTTTTTTTATATTCTTTTAATACCTTTTCATTGACAATCCCATGAAATTTTCCTCCTACAAGAGGACCTACTTTTTCCTCTAAGAATTTTTCTGCCTCTTTTATTAGTTGTCGTGTTCTCGCTCTTTCTTCTTTTTCTCGCTCTTCTTTACTACTCATAATTTTTCTAGTTTTCCAAGTTTATAAATTTTATCCTCGATAGCAAAAACAGAAAAGTTTTTTGGGCTAATTGGCAGTGGAAGCTCAGAGCTTAAAATTTCAGCCCCTTCAATATAAAAAAGGAAGCTCGGCATAATTATGACATTCCTTTTTTTCCAGGCCCCGACGAGCCAGCACTTGTATTTTTCACTTCTTATCCCTTCTCTTAGCTTTATTGCAGGATGAATATGTGCTAGTATTAAAGTTTTGGATTTTTTTAGAGGCTCGTCAAAAATCCTGTGCCCATGCATGAAACAAATGCTATCGGCACAAAAATAATCAAAAATTTCTAAGCCCTTTTTTCTTGCTATTGGCTCAAGGATTGTATCATGATTGCCCTTAACAAGAATAACATTAGCTCTAGCCAAAATTAAATCAAGAATTTCATTTGTCTCTTTCCATTCCTGCTTACTTATCTCGCCAAATTCATGTTTAAGATCACCATTAATTACTACTTGCCTTGGCCTTAACGAATCGAGAAGTAGCGCTAGTTCTTTTTTCATTATGCTAAGCTGTTGTCTCGGTATTGCTATTCCTTGCTCATTGAGATATTCTTCATAGCCAATATGTAAATCAGCAATCGCAAGAAGTTTTAGCTTTTCAAGCCACAATGCTTTATTTACTAAATAAATTCCTTCAAGAATTTTAAACTTTTCAGGCTTTTCTAATCTAATTTGAATTTCCATCTTAAAGCTTCCATTTTAAACACTCATAACAAGCTTATTCCTATCAGTATTAACATGCCAAGATATAAAAATTTAGAAAAAGAAGAAGCGAGAAAAAATCTCAAGAAAGGCATTCTTAGCATGCCGGAAACAATTATTATTGGATCTCCTATCCATGGCAGCCAGGATAAAAGTGCCACAGCAAGTATGCCATATTTTGCATAGATTTTTTCAGCTTTCATTAGCTTTTTTTGTTTTGGCAACAATTTTCTTATTCCATGCTTTCCAATAAAATAATTAATCAAGCTTCCAATACTCGCAGCAAGAAAGGCAATAATAAAAATGCTGATAGGATGATAAAGCTTTGTTGCAGGAATTAGTGCCAGCTCACTCGATATAGGTAGAAATGAGTAAGAAAGGAAAACGCCTAAAAAAATTCCAAGTAAGCCAAGTGATAACCAGTCCATAGTATAAAATGTTAAAGTATATTATAAATCTTTTGGTTTAGCTACTTTGTAATAATTAAAAACAGACTAAAAAATAAAAATTCTAAAACTTTTTAATAAGAGGTTTTATTTATTTTTTATGGTAAAGATGGCAAAGACGGTGAAGACGGAGAAGGAGGCGGAGAGGGGCAGCCTAGTTGATCAAGTTTATGATATAGCAATTGTTGGCGGGGGCATTGCAGGCCTGACAGCAGCAATTTATGCAAGAAGAAAAGAGCTTAAAGTTGTTATAATTGCTAGCGACATTGGTGGGCAATTAAATGCGGCAGGCACAATTGAGAATTATCCCGGTTTTGAGAAAATAAAAGGAAGTGAACTTATAAAAAATATCTATAATAAAGTAATCTCTTTAGGCCCAGATTTTATACTTGATGAGGTTGTAGGAATAGAGAAAATAAAAGACATATTTGGATTAAAATTGGCTAGTGGCAGTGGCGATAAAGTTAAGGCAAGAGCGATTATTCTTGCTTTTGGCAAGAGTCCTAGGAAGCTTGGCATAGGCGAAGAGCCTTTTATAGGAAAAGGTGTTAGTACTTGTATTATTTGCGATGCACCTCTTTATAAAAATAAAGTAGTTGCCGTTGTTGGTGGTGGCAATAGTGCTATTGACGCTGCTCTCGAGCTTTCACAGATAGCAAAAAAAGTTTATCTAATTCATAGGCGAGAGCTCTTTAGAGCTGATGAAGCAAGTTTAAAAAAATTAAAACAAAAAGCGAATGTTGAATTTTTGTTGAATAGTGAAATTACTAAAATAGAGGGAAAAAATGTTGTTGAGAGCATTGCTGTGAGAGATGTTAAAAGTAATAAGGAAAGTAAGTTAAGCGTTGATGGCCTTTTCCTTGAGCTCGGCTTTGAGATGAAAAGTGAATGGCTCAGAGGCTTTGTTAAGCTCGATGCTCTTGGCCAAATTGTTATTGATAATCTATGCCAAACATCTCAAAAAGGCGTTTTTGCTGCTGGGGATTGTACAAATGTGCCATTTAAGCAGGCAATAATCTCTGCTGGCCAAGGCGCTATAGCAGCTTTACAAGCATATCGATACTTGACAGAAGGTAAAGGAGCTAAAGCTGAGTTTAGAAATCTTTAATTTTATCTTTCTTTTTTCAGTTCGATTTTTGATTTTTTGATTATTTTAATTGTTTTGATTGCTTTAATTCTTTAATTGCCCTTTTTCTTTTCTATTCTTTCCAAGATTTTTTCATGCATTCTTCTCAAAAATTCAATTCTGTCCTCTATCTTTAACAAATCAAGATAGCCCTGCGCAACTAAGTTAAGGGCAAAGGGGCTTGGGAGGTCTGTTGTTATCTTTTTTATTTCAATTTTTTTGCTTGCTATTTGTTCAAGAACAAGCTTTGCATTCGCTATATCCATAACATCCTCAAGAACCTCACGTCGAGTTTCAGCTATTACAGGAAAATTTGGGCTTATGGCTTTTACAGAGCTGTAAAGCATGTCAGATTGAAGTTGTAGTTTTCCAGCACTCTTTGTTTTTCCCATATAGCTTTTTAAAATTAAAAAGCTTCTAACAGCATTATGCCTAAATCTTCTTTTAAAGACTTCAGTTTTTTCTATAGCTTCATTTAAAATCATCTCAAGCTTTTGCCAATTTTTTATTAAAGCCTCGAGAGCTCTTTCAACCTGGATTTGATCATAGCTAGCTAGATAAAAGCCGTTATCATTTATTCCTATCTCAATATCGCGATGGCTTAGCTTTGCTGTTAAAAAAGCGAGAGCTCGGCTTAATGCATCGTTAACACGTCGGCCATATAAGCTATGAAAAATCCAATATTTTTTGCCATCTACAGCTTTATAAAGCTCTATCAAAAGTTTTCTTGAGTGAGGTATTTCAGCATAGCAAAACTGCTCATAAAAATAATCATAAATTTCTCTAGCTACATTTTCATTGCAATGACAATAAGCTTTTATCCATTCTATTATTGATGCCTTTGTTTCTTTTTTGTTTAGTTGTCTTAGCTTTTGTTCCATTAAAGCTCTAAATTGTGCTATGGCTCTTGCCAAATCAAAGCTTAAAGGTAGCATTTCACTAAACCAGCTAGGAATAGTTGGAGGCTGTTTTACTGAAGCATTAACATAGGCATTCATGCCCCTTGCATGCATGAACATATATTTTTCTCCACCAAGCACAAAAACATCGCCCGGCTTAAGTCTTTCTAGGAAAGCCTCATCAATAACCCCTATTTTTTCATCCTTTCTTTCTCTTGGCACTGCTATGATAACATTCACATAGCTTTCTTCAGGAATAACACCAAGATTAGTCATATAAAGCATTCTTGCAAGCTTTGAACGCCTGCCAAATTGTCTTGTGTTTTCATCATACCATATTTTAGCATAAATTCCTTTCTGCTCTAAACCAAAATATTGCCCGCTAAGATATGAAATCACATTTAGAAGCTGTTCTTTGCTTAGGCCATTAAAGCAATAACTTTGCCTCACAAGCCTATAAAAATCATCGACGTGCCATACTTTATTTATAGCTTCTCCATAAACATGCTGGCATAGCACATCAAGGCAATTTTTTGGAATTTGCACTTTATCAATTTCTCCTTCAATAATTTTTTTAGCCATTATGCTGCATTCAATCAAATCGTCTCTATCAAGAACTAAGAAAATGCCACGAGCTTTTTCATGAAGCTTATGACCACTTCTTCCGATTCTTTGACTTGCTCTTGCAATACTTTTCGGACTTCCAAGCAAAAGCACTAGATCAATAAAGCCTATGTCGATGCCAAGCTCAAGGCTAGTGCTGCTCACAATCGCCTTTAACTTTCCCTCTCTTAACCTTTTTTCTATTTCAAAGCGAAGCCTTCTGCTAAGGCTTGAGTGGTGTGCACCAATGCTACTACCACTTCCATCAATTGCTTCATATTGTCTTGGAAAGCGTTCTTTTAAATGCTCTATAACCCTTTCTGTTCCACTTCTTGTATTTGTAAAAATAAGCGTTGTGCTATGCTTCTGAATGAGCTCATTCATTAAGCTATATAGCTTTGTACTTTGTATTTCAGCATTTTCAAAAAAGCCTGTCGGCATTAAAACACTAACTTCAATCGGCTTAGCAAATCTTGCATCAGCTATTAAGCAAGGCCTTTGTTCAAAGCTATTGCTGGCAGGATTCCAGTGATAGCCAACTAAAAACTTTGCAACTTCCTCGAGAGGAGCTATTGTTGCACTTAGGCCAATCCTTACAGGCTCTATTGCTGAAATATTACTAAGCCGTTCAAGGCTCAAGCTTAGATGGGCCCCTCGCTTGTTTGCTAATGCATGTATTTCATCTACAACAACAAATTCAACAGCTTTTAGTCTTTCAATAAATCTTTTGCTACTTAAGATTATTGCAAGACTCTCTGGAGTTGTTATTAAAATATGCGGTGGCCTCTTTAGCTGTTTCGCTTTTTCATCTATGCTCGTATCACTTGTTCTCAAACCAATTCTTATTTCTTGCAGCTTAATTCCTTTTTTTCTTGCAAGCTGTGCTATTTCGGTGAGGGGTATTTTAAGATTGACAAGAATGTCATTGTTTAAGGCTCTAAGAGGACTAACATAGAGTGCATAGATTTTATCTTCCAACTCATGTTTTTCTGCAAGGCCAACAAGATAATTTATTATGGCAAGAAAGGCAGTTAGTGTTTTCGTGCCTCCAGTCGGAGCACTTATGAGTATATTTTGTCTTTTCCATATTGGCAACACCCCATAAAGTTGAGGCAAACTAAATTCTTTGAATCTGGAAAAAAACCACTCTTTAACTAGAGGATGTAATATGCTAAGTAATTCTTCCTTACTACTCGGCTTTTCTATCAGCTTTATGTTTTCGTTTGGCATGAAAAAAGCTAGAACTTTAGAGTTAAAAAATTTTAATAAGTTTCAAAAAATAGAGAAAAACAAAGAAATTTTAGGGAAAAATTTATATTTTAAAAAAATTTTCAGAGGCTATGAAAAAGGCATTTATTAGGCTTTTTAGAGGAGCCGATTCATCGATGCGGAGATTGCCTTTACTATATGAACAAGCACGCAAGCCAGGCCCAGTTATTTGGATCACCTCAGCCATTCATGGCAATGAAGTAACTGGCATAGAAGTAATTCATAGACTTTTTAATTCATTTAAAACCAAAAAGCTAAAGAGAGGAACTGTTTATGCACTCCCAATTACTAATCCTCTTGGCTTTGAAATGAAATGGCGTGAAAATCCTTATGACGAAAATGACTTGAATAGAGCTTTTCCTGGAGACCTTAATGGTAGTACAACAGAGCGTATAGCTGCGATGATTTTTAAGACAATCACTGAAACAAAACCAAGTCTTGTTATCGATTTACATTCTGATACACTCAATTCGATCCCTTATATTATAATTGATCGCGCTTTGGGCATTGGCTTAAAGGCAAGGCGAATAGTTGAAAAAAGCTGGAGGCTTGCTGAAAGATTTGGTGTAACAGTTGTTTATGACATAGAAGTGCCTGGCTATACAAAATACTTACTTGATAAAAGCTTAACAGCGGCTCTTGTTAATCGAGCCAAGATTCCGGCTTTTTCAGTTGAGCTTGGGGGTCCTACCGTAATTCATGAAAGTTTTGTTAGAATAGGAGTTAAAGGGATTAAAAACATGCTTGCTGCTTTTGACATGTTAGAAATTGAGGAAGAATGGTGCTCTGAGACAAAGATAAGGACAGAGCATAGACTAGAGCTACTAGAAGAGCTGAGTAGTAATAAGAGTGGAATTGTAAAATTTCTTGTGAAGCCCGGCGATTTTGTCAAAGAAGGTACACCACTCGTTGAAATAACAAATGTATTGGGTGATGTTGAAGAAGTTCTTTATAGTAAGTGTTCAGGCTATATCATTGCTCTTGCCGATACCTCTATCGCTTTCCCTGGAAGCCCTCTCGTCACAATGGCTATTGAGAAAAAATGAAAAATAAAAAACTGAAAAAGTGAATAAAAATTTTAAAAAGATCAATATCAATTTTTCATGCCTAAAATAAGCCAAGAAAAAATAACTAAAATTAAAGAGGCAATCATTTCTTTACTTTTTGAAAAATTTCCACACTCCCTTTTTACAGCAGAAATAGCCAGAGAGCTTGCAAGAGATGAAGAATTCATCAAGGCCTTGCTTCTTGAGCTTGAAAAGGCTGCCATTGTTAAGAGAAGTAGCAATTTTACTAGAAAGATTAAATGGACTCTCTCAGAAAAAGCCTATTTTGCATACAAAAAGCTAAGTGCAAGTAGTTTAGCATAGCTAGCTAGTCTTTTTTTGCATGGTTTTAGGTGCTTTAAGTCTGTCTTTTTGTAGTGATTGCAAAAGGATTTAAATTCTTTTTTGTTAAAAGAAATAAGGGCCAGGCATATCGGGTGCTCTGGAAAAGAGCGCGACCATACAGCCTCTGATAGGTGACCACCAGCAGTATGGTGACTGGACTGCGACTCACCATACGAAGCCTGCACCTATTAAGCTTAAGTATGGCGCAAAAGAGATAACCTCAAAACAAATTGACAGGCTAAGTTGGGTCAATTTGTTTGAGGCACTCTTTTACCGAGTCCAGTGGCCCTTACTTTTTCTTTTGGTTAAGCCAAGCCTCAGAGCAAGCTTTATAAAATCAAGCAATCTAAAGAATAGATGGAAAAGGAAGAAGAAAAAATAAAGAAAGCTTTTGCGGCTGTGAAGCAAGATATTAATTTTATTTTTAATGAACTTCTTATGATGCGAAGGGATTTAGAAACTATAAAGAAGGAACTAGAAATTGCTAAGAATATGCTGAAAAGTTCGTATAAACATGTGTTGGAAAATTCCAACACATTTCCAACACATTTCCAACACATTTCCAACACACCTTTATTTCCTATGCAAAATAAAGAAAAAATTGAAGGAAATAAGCCTTATTTCAGCCGTTCCAAAGGAAATGAAGGGGTTCCAACACATTTCCAACACATTTCCAACAGATCTACGTCAATCCTACGTCAAATTAAAACGAACCTTTCGCCAATCTCCACTATACAACAAAACCAACAAAACTCTGAAATTCAAGCCAAAACCTTTAAAGAAATGCAAGAGTCACAGCAATTGAAACAGCTGCAACCACAACAACTACAGCAGCCACAGCAGCAACAACAGCGAGGGCAACAGTCACAAGAACAACAAGAGCATTTACAAAGCCTTGGCCCTCTTCAGCAACAAGAGCAAGAAAACAAAGCTGAGCTCGAAAAAATCGAGCATATGGTTAATAATTATAAAAAAATCCTTGCAAGGCGTTTTAAATCTTTAACAAAGAAAGAATTTGAGATATTTGTGCTTATCTATTCTATGCAGCAGGCAGGCTTAAAGATAAGCTACAAAACCCTTGCAGAGAAAACAGGCCTTGCTCCAAGTTCTGTTAGAGACCTTGTAAATAGGCTAATTCTTAAAGGCATTCCAATTCAGAAAGAATGCTATCATAGCAAGGAAGTTTTTCTTTCAATTCCGAGAGAAATATTAAAGATATCAAGCCTCGAAGCCCTTGAGCAGCTCGACTAAATTCATAAATCAGCCTCTAAAATGAGCAAGCCAGACTATGAAAAAATTGAGCAAGAGCTAGAGAGAAGATATAAGAAAATAGAAGCGGACATGGAAGAATATGGATGCTTAAAGAATGCCTAAAGAATGCTTAGTATCTATTTTTTCCTTTAACCGAATAAATTTTAACTTGCTTTATACTTCAAAATTCTTTCAGCATTTCAAATTGCTTAATTCTCACTTTTTGCTTTTTTCTCTCAAAAAGTTCGTTTAATTACATAGTTTGTAGACATTGCTCTCAGCCTTACTCTTTGTAGCTTTAATTTTTTATTCAAAAAAGTTCGTTTTAAATTTATTTTTTAATTTAGCTCTCTAGCTCTTTATTTTTAGCTTCTAAAACTTAACTCTCACTTTTTTGTTTTTTGCATTAAAAAATTCGCTTTAATTTACTTTTTTGTTCTTAGCTTTTTAACTTTTTTGACTTCTTGGCTCTTAGCTTAACGTAATTTTATTTTAGCTTTAATTTTTGTCTTTGTTATTTTAAAAATAAGCTCTTTTGTTCTTTCATCAATATAATATCTCTTTTTTCCATTTTTTTCAATTATTTCATTTATTAGCTGTGGCCACTTTGACTTAAGGCTATTTAGTTGTCCTCTTATTGTGTTTTCACTTTTTCCAAGCACTCTTGCGATATCTTCACAACTTAGCTTTAAGTCAGTGTTTGCCAATACCCACAAAATTGCTCTTTCCATTAATGTTAAGCCTTCCAAAATTATATTTTTTGTTGCTAACTTTGTTAATTTTTTATTAATTTTTGGTGTTTGAACACCTGTTTGAACAGCTGTTTGAACACCTTCAACAGCTGTTTGGTGTTTAAACACCTGTTTAAACACCTGTTTAAACGCCCCTGACGAAAAGGCTAGCAGCTCTTTTATTTCTTCAATTTCTTCCTGTAATTTGCTAATTTTCTCGTCGAGATCTTTATCTTTTTCATTCAAATAAAAAATCCAACTGGAAATTTTATTTAAATCATCCTTTACATTTGAAAAAGAATTCTTCATTACTTCCTTTAATTTTTCAATCTCGCTTTCAAGTTTTCTTTTTTTGAAAAAATTAAAAAACATAACATAAAAAATTATCTCTGTTTATAAATTTTACTAAAAATTTTTATGATTTTTTATGCTTTTTAATGCAATTTAAATGCTCTGCTCAACACCTTCACCTTTTTGATCAAATTCATAAAAGGTTTTAGATGCTTCAGGAAAGAGAGTATAGTAAGTTGCTTTAGAAATTTCCTGTGTAAAAAGCTCAAGTTGTATGTTGTTTCGTGCAAAAAAATTGATTACTTCTGAGCACAATTGTCTGAATTTTATATAGCTCTCAATCCTTTCCTCCAAGCCCTCATCGCTTCTTTTTTTGAATGAAATGATTAGTATTTCCTTAAATTTTCCTGGAAAAATCTCGTTAGCAATCTTGTAATATTTTTCATACTCAGGCCTATCCGAATAAATTTTTTCTGTGCATTCAGCATATTTTTCTATTATGTTTGTGACTGTTTCTATGCTTTTCTTTACTTTATCTCCATTATCATAAAAACAAAAGATCAAACCTTCACTCAAAGGAGTCCAATTAAGGTACTTCATAATTACATCTGTCCTTCTTTTTAGATCACGCGATATATTTACTATGCCTTCTCCATTAAAATATCTTTTCTTTATATTATAAATTTCAGTTTCATTAATTTTTGGCTTTTTTCTCTGTACATGTAGCCCAAACTTGTGCCAAACTTCTCTTACAGTTTTTGGTGAGCAACCAATTTCTCTTGCAGCATCCTTAGGCCTGTCATATTTATAATATAGCTCCCTTATTTTTTCCCAATCATATTTTCTTCTCACTTTATTTATCTTGTTTAACTCAAAGTGCTCTCTACAGTATTTGGCTACAGTAATTTGAGCATGGCCTAAGGCCTTAGCAGTTTTTTTAGTATTCCCTAATTCAGCATAGGTTTTTATTATCTTTTCAACCTCCTCCTTACTTAGAGAACGCGCACCACTCCAACGCTTTATCTTAATTCCATGCTTTCTTAATACTTTCCTTACAGTTTTCCTATCTACTTTAAGCAATTTAGCTACTTTCTTAATCTGTCCAAGCTCTTTATAAGCATTAATAATTTTTTGCTCTTTTTCCTCCTGCCTTTCTTTTCTTATTTTTTCAAGCTCATCTTTAAAATATTTCTGAAGGGTATGATAACTGTGTCTAACTTCCTTTACAGTTTTATTTATACTTCCTAGCCTTCTATAGCTTTCAAGTATTTTTTCAAGTTCACTTCTATCAAGCTCTTTTTCCAGTCCTTTTTCCATATTCAAGCCCATCCTCTTACATAATTATATTCATTTTAAAAGAATAAAAATTTTTCGGTTGATGCAAAAACTTTTAATCTTTGCTTAAAACTTTTAACATAAAGAAAAAAGCCTTTTTATCACTTACTAGTGACTTAAACGGCAAGCTATCCTGCCTTGTCAATAATCAGCAAATCTATTCATTATAACATCACTCCCTATGACTGACTTAACTAGCTCAACATTTCTTGTTTGCAATGTAAGGCAAGGTAAGGCAAGGATAGCGCCGCAAGGTTTAGATGTGAGTGAAATTAAGAAAGATCCAAGGTTTAAGAAGTTGGAAATAAAAGTTTGGTAGTAGGTCTAAAGCTCTACAAACGAAGTCTAGCAGTAGCTAGAAAGTAGCCGGAAAAAAGTGAGTGGCAGCATGGCCTTGTGATTGGCAAGCAAGTAAAATATCTTGAAGAGTGCCATATTGCAGAGCTAAAATCAAGCAAAGTCGCTAAAAGAGGCTAAAACTTTTAATTTTTGCTGAAAAATTTTTGCAAGCAGAGCACGACGAGCATGCAAATACCAAAACAAGCCGCAAGAAGCTGTAAAAAGAGCTTGAAAAGTTCGTATAAGAAAGATTAGACGAACATGAAAGTTCTTGATGTTTGTTTTGGCTTTTCAAAAAATTTAAAAAGAGTTCGCTTTATATTGAATGCAAAAAGAGGAATTCCTAAGAAAGCTTGAGACAGAGCTTAAGCTACAGAAGAAAAGCCAGCTTACAATAAAAAACTATCTTTACTTTGTTTCAAAGCTGCTCGATTTTTGCAAAAAGGAGCCAGAGCAAATAAGTGAGGATGATGTTAAGGCATGGCTTGCAAGTATGGCTGATAAGTCAAATTCATCCATGATTTTGGCAATGGCAGCAGTTCGTTTTGCTTCAAGACTTGTTGGCAAGGAGCTAATGGCTAATATAGCAAGGCCAAAAAAGCCAGAAAGGCTTCCAGAAGTGCTAAGCAGAGATGAAATTAGCAAAATGATTAGTGCTGCAAAAACAAAGAAGTCAGCACTAATTATTAAGATGCTTTATTATACTGGAATGCGTGTTAGTGAACTTGTCAACATGAAGCCTTCTGCACTAGATCTTGAAAAGGGTGAAGCAGTCATTATAGGAAAGGGGAATAAAGAAAGGCGTATTTTTTTGCCCTCAAAGCTTAGAGAGGAGCTTAAGGAATGGCTTTCAGCAAGACAGGGCTGGGCTTATGTATTTTCAAAGGAAAAGCCACTAACAGCAAGAAATATACAAAAAATATTAAGCAAGCTTGCAAAAAGCCTGGGGCTAAGGAAAAAAGTAACTCCTCATAAGCTTAGGCATAGCTATGCAACCCATTTGCTTGAATCTGGCCTTGACATAAGAACAATCCAAGTACTGCTTGGCCATAAAAGCCTTGATACAACACAGATTTATACTCATATTACTGATGAGCTCTATAAAAAAGTCAGAACAAAGCTTGATGAGCTTGAGCTATAGCCTTTATTTGCAGCTTTCGCTTTTGCCACTTAAAAGAAGATAAATTTATAAATCTTAAAACTATTTTTTATTATGGATATTTTAGAATTTAGATCTGGTAAGTGGCGAGGAAAATCTCTCGAGCAACTCGCAGTTACTGACTATCCAAGCTTTAGGTGGCTTTATGAAAATGGAAATCTTCCAGATAGATGGAAGGCACGAATGGAAAAGATAATTTATGCTTTAGATAATTTTGAAAGCAAGATAAAATGCCAAAATCCCAATTGTTGCAATCCTGCAGAATATTTAAGCATAGTTGTTGAGTATAGCTATGGGTATAGCGGCTATGGTAGTCGCAGCCGTGGAAAGGCTAAGCCAATCGCAGATATAGGAGTATCAACTGATTATGTCTTCTGCTCACCAAAGTGTTCAAAGAATAGTCGTTTACCTTTACACGAGAAGGCAATTCTTTACGAGGCAAAATACAGTGTGATATTCTCAGAATTTAGCCCAACAACATGCAACAAAGGAATAAGAGAAGATCTTCATAATGTAATGTACAAATTACTAGCTGGAGAAATGGAAAAGACAAAAAAGAATCTCTACAATTTGATTAATAAGATTTTAGAAAGTCTAGAGGCCCAGCGACAAAGACAGCTAAGTTTTAATTTTTAGGTTTGTTTTAAGTTTTTATTTTTTATTAATCTAATTATTCTCGAAAAAAAGCCCTCTTTCTTACTTTCGATACAAACTTTATTTTTACCAGTTTTCTTTGCCCTATACATTAATTCATCAGCTTTTCTCACAATCTCAGTAAAGTCATAGCTATCACTTGATTCAACCAAGCCTATTGATGCAGTTATAATTCCATTTATGTTGGCTATCCTTTTTCTTAGTGCATCAATTCTTAAATAAGCCTCTTTTAGATTACTTTTTAAAATTATGCAAAATTCCTCCCCACCATAACGACATGCAAATTCGCCATGCTTTAGATTCTCTTTTATTATCTTGCCAAGCTCTTGCAAGAATGCATCTCCTTGTTGATGACCAAATCTATCATTAAATCGCTTAAAATTGTCAAGATCGAGAAGAGCAAGGCAGAAGTGCTCACGCCTTGCTTTCATATTTTTTAAGATGCCCATAAAATAAGCCTTATTAAAAAGCCCAGTCAGCCTATCTGTTGTTGCAAAGCTCTTCGAGCGTTGAAGGCTTTCAGCATAAGCAACAAATTTTTCTGCAAGCGCAAGAATGAGCTCAATCTCTTTAGTCACTTTGTGTGATGGTTTTTTATTAAAGAATAACTCAAGCATTAAATTACTAAATAGGAAAATTGCTTTTTTGCTTGTTGCTTTTCCCTTCAGCATTGAATTAAAGCTATAGCCAGCAAGTCCAAATTTTTTATAAATAAATTCTAGAGTTAGCTCAATTAGCCTTTCACTGCTCATCGATGGACTAATTTGATTAATGAATTCAGCAAGCTTAAAGTCTAGCATGTTAGATTAAAACTTAGCAATTGCCTATCGCTTTAAAGCAACTAATTTAACTTTTTTCAGAGCCTTTTTTATTTGCTCGAGATTTTTTCCATTATATCTTATCACTTGTGGATGAGTAAATCCTTTATTTTCAGAAGTGGCAGGCATTATAACAAGCCCGCGCGGCCTATGCGCAAGCCATCTTTTTATAAATATTGGGCTATCATCAACTAATACTTTTCCATAAACTAGTCCTTTATCTGAAGCTAAAATTACTTCAGTCTCCTTGCCTAGATTTTTTTCTATCCATCGCTTTTTACCACCAAAGCCCGGCGGACCAACTTCAGGGGTCTTAGATAAAATAATCACACGAAATCCCATTTTTTTGACTACTTTCAAAATATCCCAACCAAGCTTTCTTTTTGGGAGATTTGCCCACCAGTCCTCAGAGCTCTTGATAAAATTTATTCTTTTCTTAATATAGCGTGGAAGTTTGCCATGCACATATTTAATTTTAGGCTCACTAGGACATCTCATTTTCTCTAAATCTTTGCGCAGAACTTTTGCATAATCAACAAGCGTATCATCTAAATCGAAGAGAGCTATTAATTCTTTCATAAATAACAAAAAAATGCTTTTTTTAAAAATGTTATTTTGAAATATAAGCAAAGTTTGAAGTATAGGCAGAGCAGCAAAGTAGCAATAAGCAAGCATAAATAGATTTATAAAGATAGATTTATAAAGCCACTAGCAATAAAAAAAGATAAAAAAGACAAAAAAGAATTCTTTGGGTTTTCTGAAGAATTCTTTGCAAATAAATGACAAATAATAGAAAAATAATATGGAGCCTAAAAGAAAAGGTTTTGGAAAAAAATTTGCTCGGCAAATGTACAAAATAACTTGTTCGAAGTGCGGTAAACCGGGAAAAGTTCCGTTTAAGCCAAGAGAAGGAATGAGAGTGTTGTGCAAATCTTGCTTTTTTGAAGAGAAAGGAATAAAGTTGGGAGGAGAAAAGGAAGAAAAGCAAGCTAAAATAGGAAAAGAGCAGAAAGAGCCTGAAAGTGAAAAGAGAAGTTAAAGGGCTAGCCCAAACAACTTAGCCAACAAGTTAGTTAAAAGCTGCCGTAAAGTTTAAAAAGGCTTTTTTTAAGTTAGGCTATGGCAAAAAAGAATTTTGAGGAAGATATCTGGGAAGAAGGGGAAGAAGAAGAGGCTGAAGAAGAAAACGAGGAAGAAGAGGAAGAAGAGGAAGAAGAAAACGAGGAAGAGGATTTTGATATAGAGGAGGAGAGCGAAGAAGAAAGCTTTGATGAGGAGTGGTAAATGTCAAGTTGTCAAGTTATCAAGTTGAGGCTAAGTTACTAGTTTTTCGCAGAATTTTTTTTCTTCTTTTTTATTTTTTTATTATTTTTCTTATTTGAAAAAGTTTATAAATTACAAAAAATTCGTATTTTTTTAATGGACAGAAAAAAATTCAGTTCCCTCGAAGAGAAGCTTACAGAAATAGTAAGAGAATATTTTGGGGATGAAGCAAAATTGAAAAAAATTGAGGGCAATCGCTTGCCAGTAGTATATAAAAAGGATCCTTTAAAAGGTGAGGAAGTACCAGTGGCACAGATAGCAGTTTATTCTGACTCGTATGAGATTATAAAAATTAGATAGAGAGTATAGTTTTTGGCCGGATTTGGCTAGCCTGAACTATTCCAATTCCAAGAAACTTTTTTTTATAAAATGTAAGAATAATCTCCCCTTCCTTTAAGCTTTTCACATTTTTAACTTTTAAATCATTTAGCCAAATCCAGCTACCATTGCAAAATCTTTTTGCTTGGGCCTTGCTTAGAGCTACGCTTTTATAAATCCTCGACAGAACTTTTTCTGCAGGTATTAGCTTAGGATTTTTTTCTAGCTCATAAAGTGTAACAGCAGAGCTTTCTTTGAATGGCCCAATAGCAATTCGCCTTAGCTCGAGCATATGAGCCCCGCCAAGATCTTGACCAAGATCGTGAATAAGCTTTCTTATGTATGTACCGGCCTGGCACCTAACTTTAAAAAGAAAATCTCTTCCAGCTTTTTCAACAATTTTAAATTCATAAATCTCTCTCTGCCTCAATTTTCTTGCAACAACAGAACGTCGCGGCGGAAGTTGCTCTATTTTGCCAATAAATCTCTTGCAAGAAGCTCTTAGCTTATTTAAGCTTACATCAGCATGAAGCCTTGCAACTCCGACATAGCTTTTGTCAAGATTGAAGAGCCATGCAAGCCGTGTTGCTTTATTTATGAGCACAATCAATAGCCCAGTCACTTTCTCATCTAAAGTTCCTGTGTGGCCAGCTTTTTTTGCATTGAGAATTTTTTTTACTAGCTGAGTAGCATGATGGCTACTTATGCCATACGGCTTATCCAAGAAAACAATCCCGCTTTTTTCAACTACTTGTTCATTCATCTTTTTACTTTTTCCCTCGCTTCCTTAGCATCATCTTCAATCTCAATTTTTTCCTCCTCTCTCTTTTCAGTTTTCGCTTTTTCTTCAGCTTCCTTTTTTTCCTCCTTTTCTTCTTCCTTTTTCTCCTTTTTTTCTTTTTCAACTTTTTTCTTTGCCTTTTCTATAGCCTTCTTCTCAGCCTTAATTGCTTTTTTTGGCTTTTCAAATAACTCAACACGAATTCCTTTTTCGTCTTTTATTACTTTAACTCTAATTTTTCTCGGCGGATTGGAGATGCCTCTTTTCCAGATCTCAGAATTTAGCCAGCCATCAATTTTAACATCCGAAGCCTTAATTTTCATTTGTTTTGCAACGAACTCTCTAAGCCATGCAATGCTTTTCTTTGCTCTTTTCCAATAAGGCGCTTTTTTCCATCCTTTTGCAAGATTTACAACAAAAATTTTCTCCTCCATTCTATTTTTTATTTTTATATTTTACTTAATATTTTTTCTGCTTTTTTCCAGATTTTATTTTTCTCTTTTCAAATCTCTTTTGTTTTTCTTCTATTTTTTTTCTTCTCCAATGCCTCTTTACTCTTGTGAGCTGGCTTGGATGAATTCTCTTGCCAAGACCATGCTTTCTTAATATAGAGAAAATAGGTGCCCATCTTGTTCTCTTGCCTAACTTTGAAAGCCTTATTTTTAGCTCAAAACTTTTTTGTTTGCTCATTTTAATTATTTTTTCTTTACTATTTCAGTTGCCAGGCCTTCAAGAAAGCTTACACCTTTTTTTGTTAGTGCTCGACCTTTTTTTGGCTTTTCTAGCTTTTCCACAAGTCCAGCCTTTTCAGCCTGCTTTAATATTTCTCTAATTATCTTGCCACTTCCAAGATAGGGCCTAGCAGGCCACGCCTTTCCTTTTTTCTTCCTTTTATAACATCTTCTCAATCTTGAAACTCCTATAGTGCCCTTTAGATAGAGTTTTCTTAAGATGCTCGCAGCTCTATAATACCACCAATCCTTACTTAATGGCGGCCTTTCAGCTCCAGAGCTTGTTTTTACAAACATTGCCCATTGGGGCATTTCAAACTCTTTTATGCCTTTTAGCTTTGTTGCTAACTCAGTTATAAATTTTTGTGGTTCAACATCAAGCACCTTTGCCATTTTACTTTTTTCTTTTCTTTTTTTCTTATTTTTTTCTTTTTTATTTTTTCTTCTTTTTTTCTTCCTTCCTTTTTTTCTTTTTTTGTTTTATTGTTTTTTTATTATGATTGTGAAGCCAATTATTCTTGCTTTAAAGTCCTTTCCTATTATTGCCCTAAGCTCTGAACAAATTTTATTTGCTTCTTTTTTTATTTCTTCTCTATCCCTCGAATGGCTTCTAAGGACATTAATCCTAACGAGATCTCTTTTTTTAAAGCTTTTTGCTAGATTTTCAATAAATCCACTGCTCAATCCTGCTTTTCCTAACTGAAATTTCACAGCTTTCACAAATTTTCTCATTTCTTGCTATTTTTCCTTTTCTCCTTTTTCTTTTCCTCTTTCTTTTCTCCTTTCTTAATTATAGCCGCATTATTCGGAATCAGCTCTGGATTCTCAATCTCGAGCCCAGAAAACCTTAATATTTCCTTAACTACTTGTTCCCTCGTAAGTTTTCCAGGCTTTAGTATAGCAATAACTTTGCTTTTGTATGGTGCCACAAATAGCTTATTGCTTTTATTAACATTAACATAGAGCTCTAGTTTTACATTCATCTCTTTTGCAATTTTTTTTACACCAAATGTGCCGAGTGGCATGCCCTTCTCTTTATAAATATCTCTGCCATAAAAGACATGCACGCAAGCAGAGCTTTTTTTTGCTTTCCATTGTTTGCTAAAGCATGCACAAATGCTTGCAGCTTCCTTTATATCTTTGAGCCTTGGCTTTTCCGTCTTTAGCACACAAAATGGGCTTCCTGGCAGGGCAGTATGAACTACTAGCTCATTCGGCGCTGTAAAATCTTTTATTAGTAACTCATTTTGCTCAGCACTCTTGCCACAAAGCACAACAACTCCATTGCTTGTAAGAAAGCGCCTGAACTTTTGTTCTGGCTCTAGTGCAATTGGTCCGCTATAGCCACAATTCTTGCATATCCACTTACCACTTATTGCTCCTAGATCAGAAGTTAAAGTTTGTTTTTTACAGTTTGGGCATATCATTTCATATTATTCAATTCTCGCTTAGCTTTTTTATTTTTGGCCCGATGGGCGTATCATCAACCCACCAGCCAAGCTCCTTTATCTCCTGCCTTAGCCTATCAGCTAATTCAAAATTTCTAGCCTTTCTTGCTTTTTCTCTTTTCTCTACAAGCTCTCTTATCTTTCTCGGAATCCTAAGCTTTTTTTTACTTTTATATAACTTCTCAAAACCAATCCCAAATACCCTATCAATTTCATAAATAAATTTCATCAACAACTTTGCCTCTTTTTTATTTAACAAGCCTGCATCGATTAGCTTATTTGTTTCTCTAATAAAGCTAAAGAAAACGCTTAATGCCTTAGGAGCATTTAAATCGACATCAAAAGCCTTTTCAAATTCTTCTCTCGCTTTCTTTATAAGATCTGCCACACCTTCCGCACCTTGTCCTTCATTTTTCTTTTTGCCTTTTTTTCTAACTTCTTTCTTCCCAACCTGGCCAAGTCTTTCAAGTGTTTCAATTATATGGCCAATACTTCTTCTTGCAGCCTCGAGCTCAGAAAATTTGAAATTGAGCTCCTCACGATAATGGCAGGCAAGCAGCACATATCTTATTTCAGCCCCATTATAGCCTTTCTCCAACAAATCCTTTAATGTATAATAGTTGCCAAGGCTTTTTGACATCTTTTTGCCTTCAACAATCAAATGGGCATTGTGAAGCCAGTACTTGACAAACCGTTTGCCGGTTGCAGCCTCGCTCTGAGCAATTTCATTCTCGTGATGTGGGAAAATTAAATCAATGCCACCGCTATGAATATCAAAGCTTTCTCCGAGATATTTCATGCTCATCGCACTACATTCAATATGCCATCCTGGCCTGCCTTTTATTTTTATTTTTTTGCCATCAATCACAAATTCGGGCTGCCAAAATATAGAGCCATCCTCTTCACGCCAAGCCTTCCAAAGCACAAAATCAGATGCCTGCTCTTTGCTATATTCTTGCACAGCAACTCGCGCGCCAGCTTTTAGCTTAGCAATATCTAGCCCAGAAAGCTTACCATAGTCCTTAAACTTTGAGATATCATAATAGATACCATCCTCACTCAAGTATGCATAGCCTCTATCGAGTAATTTTTGTATTAAGGCCTGCATCTCAGCTATATGCTCTGTAGCTCTAGGATAAAAATCAGCAAGAATACAATTAAGCTCTTTAAGGCCTCTTTTAAATTCTGCCTCGTAAAAGCGCGTTATTTCTTTCAGACTTTTTCCACTTTCATTGACTTTCTTTATTATCTTATCATCGACATCAGTTATATTCATTACATGCCTAACTCGATAGCCTTTCCAAAGCAAATAACGCTTTAACAAATCAACAAAAACAAAAGCTCTATAGTTGCCTATATGCGGGTGATCATAAACAGTCGGGCCACAAGAATAAATTCTAACCTCTTTATCTCTAAGTGGCTTAAATATTTCAAGCCTCTTGCTGAGCGTGTTATAGAGCTTTAGCATTATTCAAGAAAATTTAAGAAGTTAAAAATTTAATCAAAGCATTAACAAGCAGTTTCTCTCAAGAAGCCAAGGCTTTTAACTTCAAATGTTAATGTATCTGTATATTTTTCCCCTGGTTGCGACGTGCTTTTCGTTATTTCGACTGTAACAATCAAATCACCAGCAGGAGTTCCTTTCGGAGGCCTTACTATAACTCCTCCAACATCAGAACTTCCTGCAACTACAGTTTTTGTATTTGTTTTTGTTACGAACCAAAGGTCAGCTTTTTGAGGATTTCCAAGTTTAGGCTTAAAGTTAGCATCTTGAATGTTTAATGTATATGTAGTAGTTACATCAGGGGAATATAAACATCCAACAACATTTGGTCTATCTGGAACTATTGTTACAATTGTTGATCCGGCACTGCCAGCGCATCTTATCTCTCCTGTTTGCTCTGAAAATAATTTGCTAATCTGGCTCTTTGCTCCCTGCAATGTTTCTTCAGCAATATTCATGCCACCGCACATAATTTTCCTAACAAGCATTATACCGAGAATTAGCATTATCATGGCTATGACGAGAATAACTATCGTCGTAATCGACATTTCGAAGGCAGCTTTCTTATTTTTGCTTTTTTTGCTCCCTCTTTTTTTCATTTTATCTTTAAGCATTAAACATTTTTAAACCTTGTGGCAATAGAGGCGGCCCCTTCTTTCAATCAGCCTTAGGCCTTTTATTGGCCACTTATATGAAACAACGATGGCATTTTCACTTAGCTCTTGCTTTAGCTTATTCCCAAGTTTTTCGTTCGCTTCTCTTGAGAGAAAGACAAAGAGCTTTGTCGCTTTGCTGAAATGAATTTTAAAAAGATTGCCGTAAATTAGCTTTGCATTTTTTATTTTTTTCATTTTTATTCTTAGATAAGCTATTAAAGCCCTTATCGGATCAATTTCTATACCTATAGCAAGTTTAACTCGCCGCGATGCTTCAATAAGCATTGAGCCAGTTCCTGCACCAAGATCATAGAAAACATCATTTTTATTTAGTTTTAGCATTTTTATTGCAAGGCGTCTTTGGCTTGGCGGTGTTCTTACATATTCTGCCCCAAAGGCTCTTGTATATGAAAGCCACAAAAAATAAAGTAAAAAGGCTGAAATTAGAATAAGCAAAGCATCGAGCAACATTTTAGCATTTTAAGCGGCTTGAATAAAGGCAGTGGGGCGGGTGGGATTTGAACCCACGACACCTCGGTCTTCAGCCGAGTGCTCTCCCGGGCTGAGCTACCGCCCCATACTTCGCAATCCACAATTTAAAAAGCCCTGTATACTTTAAAAATCTTTAAACTTAGAAGAAAAGGAGAGTAAGACAAAGAGAAGGACTTATAGTATAGCCTTTGAGGCTAAGCAAAAAAAGATCAAGAGTCATATAAAGCTCAAGCCTTTTATTTTTTTACTTCACTCTCTCTTTCATCTGCTTTCTTCTTCGCTTTTCTTCTTTAAGTCTTTTTCTTTGCCACTTCCACCTCATTTGGCCTTTCTTTTTCCATCTTCGACTTGAGCGCTTCATTTTAGATGGATGCCATTAATTTTTTCTCTTTTTCCTTTTTTATTTTTAAATTTTTTAAATTTAACTTTGTTGAACTTTTAGAATTTCTGGCCCAGTAATCTTGCTTTTTCTTTTTTCTAATCCTCTTTAGCTTTCTTTACAGCAGTCTTTATTTTTTCGAGCTCGTCCTGAATTTCTTTAATGCTTTCTTTGAGAACTTTTTTTGCATCTCCTTTAGTCTTTATTGTCAGCACAGCCGGCTTTGTTGGATGGGACTGTTTCCAGCCAGCAATGATAGTGGCTTTATTTTTCCAAAGTTGCTTTCTAATCAATTCAGCAATAGTCAAATTATCAGTCTCTATTTCGAGCAAGTCCTTTTCCTCTTTAATAAGCTTTGCCTTCATTTTCAAATTTCTCAAATTCCTCAAATTCTTTTTCTATATCAATTTCCTCGCTTTCACTTTCTTTTAGCAATTGTTCTGCAGATCTTTCAACCTTTTTTACTACTCCTGCCGGATAAATTCCAAAAAAATCCATCAGCTTTTTTCTTATGTAAATATCTTCCTTAAAACCCTTCTCAAACAACTCTAGATCTCGAGGATTTATATTAATAAGTTCACCAAGTCGTTGCACTGTTAGCCCTTGCTCAATTCTCGCTTGCCTTAATCTCCTTCTAAATTCATCCTCTGGCGTTTTTGGCTTTAAGCTTAGCTTAGGCTCACCAAAGCGTTTTGGCCTATAAGCAAGTAGCAACTTTCTATCGATCTCATCTTTGTCTGGCTGGCTAAGGAGTAATTGATTTGGCTTAAGGCATGCTGAGCAGACAGATTTTATTTTTATGCCATCAATCACTTCATGCCTATCCTCATCAAGCCTTTCAAGTCCGCAATCATCACAAATAAATGCCATGAAAAGCTATGCCTTTCTGGTTTATAAATTTTTTTTGTTTGATTTTACTACCATCCTGTCTTAATTTTAAAAATATATCTTACAATTCCTTCGAGCCTAACAAGCGCAAGAAAAAAAGAATAAACAAATACATATACTAAAAAATAAAAAAAATTTATTTTTTCTTTCCGGTATTGGTATGAATAAATAAAAAAGAATGAGGTAATTATTAAAGAAAATAGGATAAATATAAGTTTTTGGTCAGCAAAAAAAAGACTTAATGAGAACAAATTTATCTTAAAAGCCAGATTAGGGCTCCACCCTAAGCTTATATAATGCGCCAAATTTACTATTTGACTAATGATTATATATACTAAAGTTAAAAAACCTAGTATAAGAGTTATTATGCCAAGAGCAAAGATTACAGGAAAAAAGAAAATCCCAAACATTCCATGCTTTCTTGAGAATAATAAATGGCTATATTTAAAAAAATTTTGAATTTCTCCATAGCCCCATCTTACGCGCTGTTTTCTTAACGAGCTAATTTTTTCTGGCGCAATTGTGTAAACTTTTAAGTTTGATATAGCAATATTATATCCTGCTGCCTTAATGCGGAGTGCAATCTCAAAATCTTCTGTGATGGTATTTATGTCATACATTCCATGCTTTATAAAAAATTCTGTTCTGAAAATTGAAAATGCAGGGGTTATGCATAGTGAATCTATTTTTCCTAGAAGTTCTTTGAAGAAGTATGACATTGTATACTCGATAGATTGCAGCTTCGTGAGAAGTTTGTTTCGATTGTATATAGCAATAGGGCATATAGCACACATTGTTTTGCCCTTTAGTCTTGGCAGCATATCTTTTAGTGCATTTTTATCTATGAATGAGTCAGCATCAAGAACCGCAGTGTACTTTGTTTTTAGCTTTTCAAGCACAAATTTTAGGCCATGATTAACAGCAAAAACCTTCCTGCCTTGGCTTTCTCTGCTAAGCAAAAAAATTCTTCTGCTTTTGTTTTTTCTTATCTTTTTCGAGACTTCTTCAACAATTTTCTGCGTGTTATCCGTTGAGCCATCATTTACAACAACAATATTTATTTTTCCAGGATAATCCTGATTTATTACACTGTAAAGGCATTTTCTTATCCAATGTTGTACATTCTTTGCAGGAATAATAAAGCTGACATCATCACTTATTGCTTCTACTTCTATTTTTTCTTTTTTTCTTAATATTAGAAAAATAAACAAAAATGCCAAAAAGAATCCTACAAAAAAGATAAAATAAATTATGGCTGGCGGTAACGCAGGAAGTTTCATAGTATAGGATTGTCGAAACCTTTTTATTTTTATCTAGGCTAACTTTTTAATGAGCAGCGATAGAAACTTAATTATATTTTCACTAATTCTAGCTATCATTATACTCTTGCTAGGCTTTTTGCTGGGCAATTATATTGCCAGCTTAAGGCTGGAAAGTTTTAAGGAATCGGAAGAAATGCTGCTCTATAACATAATTGGTTTAGAGGTTAGGGAAAGAATGCTAAGCGATCTATGTGAAATAAATGAGGATGAGTTATGGAAAGAAAAAGTTGAGCTAGGAAGAAAATTAACAGCCTTAGAAAGAAAAAAGGGTAAAAATGATAAAGAGGTTTTAAGGACTAAAGAGATTTATGAAATCATCGAAATAAAGACAATGATGTTCCTCGAGAAAATAAAAGATGAATGCAACAAGAATTTTAGCATAATTTTGTTTTTTTACTCAAATAGGGAAAATAGTTCAGCTTCGGAGGATCAAGGAAAAATTCTTGATACGATAGTTTATGAATATAATGAAAGGAAAAAAGGAAGTCCTGTTTATGTTTTTGCATTTAGCTTTGAATCAAAAAATCCAGCTTCGAGATTTTTGCGAGCAAAATATGGAATAAAACAAGTTCCCTCACTTGTTGTAGATGATGTTGTTCTTGAAGGTTATCAGGAAAAGCAGAACATTAAAGAGCTTCTGAAGTAATTTTAATCAATAAATCTATATTTGATTAAAGTAAAAAGCGCTTTTATTCCATCCCTTATCCTTATCTTTTTTCCTTCTTTTTTTGATCTAGGGGAATAATTAATTGGAATTTCTTTAATTTTATACTTTTTTAATATTTTTGCAGTTATTTCTGGCTCAAACTCAAATCCGTTAGAGTTTAATTTTATCCCATCAAGAATTTCACGTCGAAACACTTTATAGCATGTTTCCATATCACTTACCCATGAAAAGTAAAGTAAAGAGGTAATTAAGGATAAAAACTTGTTTCCATAATAAAAAATATTTTTTTTACTTTTTTTATTAAATCTCGTGCCATAGACAACTTTGCATTCTTTTTTTAGAATTGGTTCAAGAAGCTTAGGATATTCATTAGGATCATATTCTAAATCTGCATCTTGAATCCCAATTATACTTCCAGTAGCGTATTTTAATCCTGCTCTTACAGCATATCCCTTGCCTCTATTACTCTTGTAAGAAACAATCTTTATCTTTTCTAGTTTTAGAGTTTTTAATTCTCGCAATATTTCCTCAGTTTTATCACTAGACCCATCATTGACTATGATTATCTCTCTTTCTATAGGAAATTTTACATTAACTAATTTCATAATTATTTCTTTGATTGTTTTTTCTTCATTATAAACAGGAACAATAATTGAAATTTTTTCATTCATTTTATCTTGTTATTATGATTATTCCGATAATTATTAACGCTATCCCAAGCCACTTCAAAGGAGGGAAAGGCTCATGCAATATTTTTGCTGCAAGGATTATTGTCCAAATGTAACTTGTTGCAATAAGCGGATACAGAATAGAGAGATTTCCATTTTTTAAGCTCCAAACAAAAAGGACGGCAGAGACAGCATAAATAATTATGCCAAAAATAAAGAAAGGATTTTTTATCCATGTTAGCGGATTTAATGAAAATTTAGCTGCTGCCAACTTAAAAAAGAGCTGCCCCGTAGCAGCTAGTAAGGCGCAAAATAGTACAAGCAAAATAATATGGATTGGTGTTTGCATTTGAATAAATAGCTAGTGAATTTAAATTATTTTCTTTTTTAACCACTCTTATTTGTAAAAAGCAATTCATAAAAAGAGACAGAGAAAGTCTCATTATAAACAACTTTATAAAACTCGCTTATTGATTCAAGATAGCTTTGGTTAACTTTTTTTGTAGGCGCACATAGTGATTCATTTCCGAGCAAAATATAATCCTTTCCTTTCTTTAATATAGGAAATTGGTGCAAGAAAGTTTCATTTTTTACATAATCAGGCTCTGCTACATTTTTTAAAAGCAGGATTCTATACCCTTCATCTAGCTTTCTTTTTATCAACTCTTTTCTTGGATGTATTCCTGTTTTGATATCTAAATAATTTAGCATAATATAACCATTTGATAAAAGAGCGCAGTCAGAGATGTAAGGTCCAATCTCATTAATAATGTTAAGATAGGCCTCCTTTGGTATAAGATGTTTATTTATTTCAAGCTGAATTGCTATTGCTGGAAAAAAGCTCAAAAATAAAATTAAGATAGTAAGCCAAGGCTTTTTTTCAAAAACACTGGTTGAAAAATAAAAAATCGGTAATAGAGCAGTAAAAAGATATCTCGGCAATTTTATAGGTATGCCTGCATAACTAAACAGTGCCAAAGCAAAAAAAATTAACATAAGCAAATATTCTCGTTTTTTATGTTTTTCCTTGCTTTCTTGTTTTTTGCCAAACGTTTCCTTGCCTTTAACAACTAGGCCAAGAATAAAAAATGGCAAAAGATAGTTCGCTACAATAATAAAATCTTTTATGCTGAAAGGTTGATAGGCATATTTTCTGAATTTGATGTTTAGTGCATAGCTGTCCATAAAACTTGTGAATAGATTTCCTGTTGCGAGAAAATTAAAGAGAAACCAAGGAAAAATTACAAGCAAAAATATAAAAGCGCTCTTTAAAAATTCTTTCAAGCTTTCTTTCAAATTTTTTGTTGAGGTGAAAAGAAGTAAAGGTAAAAAGGCTAAGTTCTGATATCTAGTTAAAAAAGCTAGTCCAAGGAAGAGAGGAGCTTTTTTTGTATTTATGAATGCAAGAAAAAGTTGTAAGAGAGCTAGAGAAAGTAATTCAGTCCCTTCTATAATCCCAAAAATTAGAAGAAAAGGCGAGAGTGAAATTGCATAAAAAATTAGTTTGTTTAATTTAAATCTTTCTGCAAATTTCAGAGATGAGAAAAAATGCAACGATACAACAAAAATTATAAAAATATATTCCGAGGCCTTCAAGCTTATTAATCCAAAAAGTGAGAACAGGCCTATTAACAGAGGAACTAATGGTGGTCTTGCCCACTCAAAATAATTTCCATCATTAAACCAGTATTTTGCATTTAAAACATAAGCCTGAAAATCCCAACCTACCCAGGTTGAATGTTGCCAAATGAAAAATGATAGCGCAAATAAAAACAAAAAAGCTAAAATTATTTTCTGAATTTTGTTTTTTTCTTTTTTGTCGCTCTTTCTCCTTTCTTTTTCCCTTTTTTCTTTTTTCTCCCTTTTTTTCATTCTTTTAATTTCTGCTCTTTCTCTTCGCCTTTTTCTTTGCCTTTCAGCTCAAAATATTCATAAAACCTCTGGCTTAGGCTCAGGATTGCTGTGTGGCCATGCGGCTTTGCATTAATAAGTCCATAGGCAAGAAATTTTTTTATATGCTCATAAGCCTTGTTTCCTCTTATTTTAACCACTACACTCTGCTTAATTGGTTGTTTATAGGCTATTAAAGCTAAAGTAGCTTGTTCAGCCTTACTGAATTCCTGCTTTGTGGCAAGGCCTAAGGCTAGTTGTTTATATTCATCCTTAACTTCCATTCTATAATGCTTTATTCCGTCTATTTCAATTTCAGTCAAGCCAAGTGCTGATTCCTTGTATCTTTCTCTTAACTCATTAATTGCTTCACGCAAGCTTAGCGGATCAATGCCTGTAAGCCTTACAATATCAGCCTCATTCAAAAAGCGCCCAGCAATAAAAAGAAGTGCTTCTATTTTCCTTGTTTTTTCATCCATAAAAAGAAATCTCTCCTTAGTTTAAATTTTTTGCCTTAAATTTTTAGCTGTTCACTTCCTTAATTTTCTTCATTAACTTTCTTTAAATTCATTTAATCTGAATCTTAAAATAGCGCCGATACCAGCAATATTTTTAAATTGAAGGCCTTCTTGTGTCTGGCTTGAGACAAAATGCAGCTCTGCGCCAGAGCTTTTTGCAAGTTGCTCTATTTCTTGCATGCTTTCCTTGCTTTCCTTAAAACCCTCAAAATCCTCACTAATAATCACTTTTGCAGCAGCACCATATTCGAGAGCTTTTTTCACATTTGCCATTCCATAGCAAGCAAGCTCTTTTGTGAGAGCAGTAAAAAACTCATTTAGGAGCCTTTTCTCTTCCATTATCTCTAAACTCTCTAACAAATCCTGGCTCTCATCGACGAGAAGCTTGAGACCATGCTCATCAGCATAGCCTATATCCCTAATTCCAATTATTTTTTCTCTAATCTCTGTTATAAGTTCACTCTCTTTAAGAAATTCCTCCTTTGTTGGGCCAGGCCCTCCGATGAGTAAGGCCTTAATCTTTTTGTCAAGAAAAAACTCCTTGCAATGTTCAGCAACTCTTCTGTAAAATTCCTTTGTTGCTTCTTCCCTAAGTCTCTCGAAACGAGCTGCACTTTGGCCTCCAGCTCTGATCTTGCTTGGTATGCCACTACTCAAATAAAGAAGCCTTTTTATATTTTTTCCTTCAAGTAAGCCGAGAGTAGCCTCTTTTTTATCAATAACAAGCAAGCCAATTCGCTCCTTTCTTTGCTCGAGCATTTCTTTAAGTGGCTCGAGAAAAAAGTTCTGATCACAATGATAGAGCTTAGTGGAGAGAGGGAATGGAGGCTCTATAGCCCATACTCTCAAATCAGGCTTGCCTTCCTCTCTACTTACATTACCTGCAAAAATTGCAAGCCCATTTTCAGGCGTCTTTTTGTAAAACTTGAGCTGTCTTAAAATCATTTCAATGGCAGCTATCACATTTTGTCTTGTTGTTTTACTCTTTATATTTTCTGCCATCGATTTTTCATACTCAAGTTGATTAGCTATAGCATATATATTCGAGCCAGCAGCAATATAAACACTAATAAGTTCTGTGTGTCTGCCTCTATAGCCTTGAAGTTCTTCGACGAGCTTTTTAAATTTAAAGAGCTTCTCCTCCATAGAACAAAGAAAACTACAAGAATTTAATTTCAAAATTTTCTCCTTTCCTTATTTCTTTAGCCGCCGTCACACTTCTCAAATCATCCATAGCATCGCTATGCCTACTAAGCCTTTTTATTTTTTCTTTTTCCACCACTAAAATTATTTCTGACTTAAGTGATCTCTTTTGTCTTGCCTTTTCCTTTCTTACTTTACCTACTATATCGAGCATAATATCACCCAAGCCCTCAGCGCTCTTGTTTTTGAATTTTTTATTCGCAAGAGGCCACCTACTTATATGAATGCTCTTTACTTTTTCAAAACGCCTAAAGTAAAGCTGATAGAGATGTTCAGTGATAAATGGAATTATTGGAGCAAACATTTTTAGAATAGCAAGGAAAGCAGTGTAAAGAGTCCATAAAGCACTCTTGTCTCTTGCATAAAGTCTATGCTTAGCTATTTCAAGCCAATTATCACAAAATGAATGCCAAAAAAAGTTAAGCAATAAATTTCTGGCTTTAGCTATTTCATAGCTTTCATAATAGGCTGTACATTCCTTAATCAAGGAATTTAATTTGCTGAGAAGCCAGGCATCGATTAGCTTTAATTTTGATGGCGTGGGCTCTGGCTTGTCAATTAACTTTAAAAAGCTTGCAGCATTCCAGAGCTTTGTAATCAGTCTTTGCCCTAAAACAAATTCTTTCTCGTCAACCGCAAGATCCTCGCCAAGCTTAACAGAGCATGCCCAAAATCGAAGCGAATCAGCACTATATTTTTCTATTAGCGCTTGAGGCTCGACGACATTGCCTTTACTCTTTGACATTTTCTCTCGTTCAGGACTAAGCACATAACCAGTTATCATTGCCTCCTTCCAAGGCAGACTTTTATAATGAAGCCAGCTTTTGACTATTGTGTTAAAAAGCCAAAATGTAATTATGTCTTGAGCCTGCGGCCTTAAGCTCATCGGAAAAAGCTTTTTCCAGAGCTTATGCCTTTTATTAATCAGCTCGATAGCAATAATCGGAGTTAGTGAAGAGGTTGCCCATGTATCCAGCACATCTTGCTCAGGAATGAACTCTTTTGCCTTGCACTTTGGGCAAGCTTCTATAGGTGGTTTATCAATAAGAGGATCTACAGGAAGCTCGCTTTCATTTGCAAGAATGACAGCATCACAGCTTTTGCAATACCAGACAGGGAAAGGAATTCCAAAATAGCGTTGTCTTGAGATGCACCAATCCCATTTAAGCCCTTTAATCCAATTTTCATATCTTACACGCATAAATTCTGGCCACCACTTAAGCTGCTTTCCTAATTTAAGCCATCTTTCCTTTAGATCAAGATATTTTATGAACCATTGTTTTGTTACAATAAACTCAATCGGCGTTTCACAGCGTTCATGCACATTAACCGTATGCACTATCTTTTTCTGTCCTCTTAGCAGTCCCTCCTTTTTTAGATCCTCTATTATTGCCTTTCTAGCCTCACTCACAGTAAGTCCAGCATATTTTTCAGCCCTAGCATTGAGCCTTCCATCCTTATCAATGCTTATCTTTAGTGGCAACTTGTGCTTATACCACCATTCTATGTCCATGACATCACCAAAAGTACAGCACATAACAATACCTGTTCCCTTGTTAGGATCAGCACCTTCATCCTCTAAAATCGGAACTTCAAAATTAAAGAGAGGCACTCTTGCTTTTTTTCCTTTTAGCCCCTTATATCTTGTATCGTTGGGATGATAAAAGACTGCAACGCAACTAGGCAAAAGTTCTGGCCTTGTCGTTGAAATTATTAATTCCTTGTCATCAACCTTAAAGACTATATCATTAAATGTTGACTCAAGCTGCTTATCTTTTAATTCCACTTGAGCTATGGCTGTCTGACATTCAGGGCACCAAATTGTTGGCGCCTCTTTTCTATATTCTCTTCCTTGTTTATAAAGCTCGATAAAGCTTCTCTGGCTTATTGCTCGACAATGTTTATCTATTGTCGAATAAAAAAGCTCAAAATCACAACTCATCCCAATTCGTTTCCAATCGGCAACAAAGGCAGGCCTTATCTCTTCAAGCGTTTTTAGGCAAAGTGCAACAAATTCATCTCTTGCCATTTCTTTTGCTCTAACACCTTTTAGCTTTTCTATTAGCCGCTCTGTAGCAAGCCCGTTATCATCAGTGCCAAAAGGAAAGAAAAGACTATAGCCTTGCATTCTCTTATATCGTGCAATCACATCAAAGCTTGTATAATTGAAAGCATGCCCTACATGCATCTTGCCAGAAACAGTTGGCGGCGGAGTATCGATAGAAAATATTTTTTTCTTATTCTTTGGATCAAACTTAAATATTCTTTCAGTTTCCCAAAATCTCAAAATCTCTTGCTCAACTTGTTTTGGCTGATAGGCCATAAAAGAATAAAAGTGAAGATATTAAAAAGATTTCTGAGGACAACGTAAAGTCAACGCAAAATCTAAGCAAAATTGACAGCATAGTAAAGCAGGTTAGAAGAGTGAGGCTTTTAGTGGCTCGAAGCTGAGTGCCTCGTTGCCTTGGCACTTACACTCGAGCTCTATCAACGCCATCTTCTATGGCGGCCTTAGTAGCCTATTTTTGCGGGTGACTTCGCACTTAGATGCATTCAGTGCTTATTCACCAGAGCTTAGCTTCGGGGCGTACCCTGTTAGGATAACCCCAAACCAGAGGCTCCAGAAGTCCGTTCCTCTCGTACTAGGACTTCTTTCCACTCAGGCTACAGCACCCCTACTAGATATCAAACAAACTGCCTCACGGCGTTCTTAACCCAGCTCACGATCCCTTTTAATGCGTGAACTCCGGCACCCTTGGCTGCTTATGCACAGCCAGGATAGGGAGAGCCGACGTCTAGGTACCAAACCGCGCCGTCAATGTGAACTATCGGGCGCGACGAGCCTGTTATCCTTGGGGTACCTTTTTTGTTATCTTGAGGCCCCACTAAAAGGCACATCAAGGTTCGCTAAGCCAAACTTTCATTCCTGCATCTCTTACTAGAGATGCAGTCAGGTAAGCTTTTGCCTTTGCACTCTACTTCACTTTTCCGAGGTGAATGAGCTTACCTTTGGGCCCTCCCGATAGCTTTTCAGGAGGAACCGCCCCAGCTAAACTGCCCACCAATAGTTGTCCTCCTTCCGAAGAAGGAGTAAGCTCCCCATTGAAGAGAGGATGGTATTACAGCTTTGCCTCCGAAAGACCCGAAAGCCTTTCTTCAATGGCTCCCATCTATGCTATGCTCCCTCCAAAAAAGAGCAGCTACAGGCTGCAGTAAAGGTCCACAAGGTCTATGCTTCCCAGTAGGGGTCCCTGGCCCTTTCCCCAGGATAGTTGGTTCGGAGGGTTCTAGGTTGGGACAGTGACTACATCGTTAAGCCATTCATGCACGTCGCCATTCAGACGACAAGGCATTACGCTACCTTAAGAGGGTCAGAGTTACCCCCGTCGTTTGATGGGCCTTTACCTCCTTGTAAAGAGGCTTCAGACACCATCACTGGACAGGCCTCACCAGCTTTACAAAGCATTTCTGCGTTGCAGCTGGCTACGTTTTTGATAAACAGTCGTGCAGTCCTTGTTATTGCAACCTACTCTTGCGCTCAGCAATTCTAAGCACAAGAATAGGCATCCCTTCTACCGAGGATACAGGACCAATTTGCCGAGTTCCCTAACCTAGTTTGACCCTTAAGGCCTTAGCCTTCTCAGCCAGGACACCTGTACCGGTTCTGGGTACTGGCATATCTTTTCTTAGCCTAAACCTTTTTATGAGGTCCTAGCAATCTTCTCACTTTCGCCTCCAGCCTTAGCTCGGTTCTCAGCATTACACTACTCCCCAAGCCTATAGCCAGAGGGCGTTCCTTGCGGAAGACGCTGAGAATAGCTAGAACCAAGTTTAAGCTTCATTGAAAAGATATGGTATGGAATATTAACCAATTTTCCCTTCGGCATACTCGGTTAAGGTATGCCTTAGGTCCAGACTAACCCTTGGCTGATCTGCATTGCCAAGGAACCCTTGTCCTTTCGGCCCTTGCATTTTTCATGCAAGTTTGCTCCTACTAAAGCCAGGATTTTCTCTGCTGCTCGATTCATTCTCTCTTACGAGAGAACTTTTTCTCAAGCAGCATGCCCACTTACCTCACTACCAAAGCTGGTAGGACTTAGGTCTCGGTAGCAAGCTTAGCCCCGTCCATTTGCGGTGCCTTTAGCCTCGGTAGGTGAGCTGTTACGCTTTCTTTAAAGGATGGCTGCTTCTGAGCCTACCTCCCTACTGTCTTAGGCTAAAGACCCCCTTACGTCACACTTAGCTTGCATTTTGGGACCTTAACCTAAGTCTCGGTTGTTCCCGTCTCGGAATAGCAGCTTACCCGCTACCCCTGCTTCCCATAGCATGCTGCTAGCAGTTTCAGAGTTGGACAGGATACCTAATGCAAACGCATTAAGCACCCAATCCGTAGCTTTACACCGCTAGCTAGCGCTATGAGACTATACTCAGGTATATTTCAGTGGGAACCAGCCATCGCCAGGCTAGATTGGCTTTTCACCCCTAGTCGCAGATCATCCGAGTGGTAAGCCCAACACCGGTTCAGGCTTCCAGCTACCGTTAGGTAGCCTTCACCTTATCCACGACTAGATCGCCTGGTTTCGGGTCTATGGCAAATGACTGTAGCCCCTTTCGGACTCGCTTTCGCAACGGCTCCGCATTTAGCTTAGCCTCGCCATTTACCATAACTCCCTGGCCTGTTTTTCAAAACATACGTTACGACGCCGAAGCGCCGTAACCAACTATAGCTACTAGGTTTCAGGTCTTTTAACTCCCTACCAAAGGTGCTTTTCAGCTTTCGCTCTCGCTACATATTGCGCTATCGGACTTAGTGCCATATTTAGGATTGGCTCTTAGTTGAGCCAAATTCAGACTTCCAATCCAGGAAGCCCTACTCAACTTACTAGGAATAAGCCCCCTTCTCTTTGTCTACGAGGCTTTCACTCTCTATGGCGTGCCATTCCAGGCAACTTCGACTCGAGAAGGCAGGCTTTGCCCTAGAGTTGCAACCTCACATCTTTCTTGCTTTTTCAGCAAGAAATTCGATTTGTCCTCTTTCCCTTTCGCTCGCTGCTACTCAGGAAATCACGTTTTGTTTTCTTTTCCTTCCCGTACTAAGATGTTTCAATTCCGGGAGTGGCTTGAGAATCTTTGGTTCAAAGCCTGCATGCGGCTACCCAAAGCTTTTCGCAGCTTGCCACGCCCAATGCACTAAGCCTAGCCATCCACCTAGTAGCATAGTGCCTTCTAACCGCTTTACTATGCTGTCTCATCCTTATCGACATCCATCCATAAGCGCCTTGCTTATGGATTTCATCTTCATTTCATTTTCTAAAATAAATGGACCTGAGGGGATTCGAACCCCTGACCTCTTCCGTGCAAGGGAAGCATTCTACCACTGAACTACAGGCCCATTAGCAGTGATAAGTGAAGATAAAGATTTGAGTTTTGATCCATCTGCAGGTTCCCCTACAGATACCATGTGACGACTTACCCTTCCTCATCGAGCCAGGATTCGTCCCTTTCGAGCCTCATCCCAGCCCAACTTGGATGAGTTGACGGGCGGTGAGTGCAGAGAGCAGGGACGTATTCACCGGACTCTGCTAAAGTCCGATTACTACGGATTCCAGTTTCATGAGGCTGAGTTGCAAGCCTCAATCCAAACTGGGGCAAAGTTTAGGGATTAGCTTTGCCTTTCGGCATTGCATCCCATTGTCTTTGCCATTGCCGCGCGCGTGTAGCCCAGGGGATTCGGAGCGTACTCACCTAACATCGCCCATTCCTTCCTCTCCTTTGCAGGAGCAGTCTTGTCAGTGTGCCCTCTCATCGAGTAGCAACTGACAACATGGGTCTCGCCTGTTACTTGATTTAACAGATCATCTCACGACACAGGCTTATGTTGGCCATGCACTTCCTCTCAGCGCATCAGGTAAGCCCTTCAGACTGACCTTCATTTTGCTGTCGCTCCTGGTGAGGTTCACGGTGTCGAGTCTAATTAAACCGCACGCGTCACCCGTTGTGGTGCTCTCCCGCCTATTCCTTTAAGTTTCAGCCTTGCGGCCGTACTTCCCAGACAGCCCACTTGACGCCTTCGCTACAGCACTGCACCCTCCCGAAGAGGGCACAATGCTTAGTGGGCAGCGTTTACAGCTAGGACTACCTGGGTATCTAATCCAGTTCGCGCCCCTAGCCTTCATTCCTCACCGTCAGGACTGTTCTTGTAGCATGCCTTCGCCTTTGTGAGTCCGACCAGGATTAAAACATTTTACCGCTACCCTGGTCGTACTTGCTACATCTCCCAGCCTCTAGCCTATCAGTAGCTTTTGCCAGCGATAGAGTTGAGCTCTATCATTTTACAAAAGCCTTGATAGGCTGGCTACGAATGTTTTAGGTCCAATAATCGCGGAGGCCATTCGGAGCGCCGGGATTACCGCGGCGGCTGGCACCGGTCTTGCCCACTCCTTATTCGCAGTCCTTTTTACAGACTGCAAAAGCTCCCACGGAAGTGAGAGCACTCCAGCTTGCTCTGTCACGCTTGCGCGCATTGCAGAAGTTTCGCGCCTGCTGCACCCCGTAGGGCTAGGGTCTGTGTCTCAGGACCCTTCTGGGGGCTCCCTCTCTCAAGGCCCCTACCGATCAGAGGCTTGGTGGTCTTTTACACCACCAACTACCTAATCGGCCACAGCCTTCTCCTTAGGAAAGTTTCGAAGAAAGGACATTCCAGTACCTTTCTTCTATAGTGGCTTCCCCTCAGTTTCCCGAGGATATCCACTTCCTAAGGGCGAATTAGCTATGTGTTACTCAGCAGTTCGCACTCCCACCTAGAAAAAATTCTAGGTGTAGGAACTTGCATGGCTTAGTCCAAGCTGGATAACGGCCTCCTCCAGCAGGATCAACTGGAATTAACTGAAATTAGAATCTCTTTATCTCCACTTATCACTAGATGAGCCTAAATCATACCTTAATTGAAGGTACTCATCCAGTGATAGTATGCTTCCATTATACTTTTCTTATGCTCAATCAATTTATAAATTTAACGCTTGTTACTTAGCCAGGATTCGACGAAAAAAGTAACCTAGCAATTTAGCAACTTTGTTGCTTATCATTTTTAAGTATTTTCTCGCTTCTCGCAAAGCATAAGCAAAACTTTATAAATTCATAGTCACTCAAAAGTAGTATGGCAAAATCTCGAAGCTATGGCTATGACCTTGAAGCACGCATAGCCCAAGCGCTGCGAGAGTGTGGGCTAGGAGAAAAAGAAATTAAGCAAGTTGCAGGCAAAATTAAAACTGATGTTGAATTTATCGATCCTATTAAAGCAGATTCTTCCTTTTGGAATTTTAGAAGCAAATTAGAAAAAGTGATTGAAGCTTTTTCTGATGAAGACCTAACATATAACGAGTACCTTCAAGCCGCACTTAAGCAGCCACAGCTATTTTGCCGATCTCCAGACACAATCGAATTCAACATCAGAGACCTAGTTAGAAGATTCGAACCAGAAGGACTTACAACTAAACCTTATCTTAAAGCCGCACTTAAGCGGCCATCATTATTTTACCAATCTCCAGACACAATCGAATTCAACATCAGAGACCTAGTTAGAAGATTCGAACCAGAAGGACTTACAACTAAAGCTTATCTTAAAGCCGCACTTAAGGAGCCACAGCTATTTTGCCAATCTCCTAAAACAATCGAATTCAACATCAGAGACCTAGTTAGAAGATTCGAACCAGAAGGACTTACAGTTAAAGCTTATCTTAAAGCCGCACTTAAGCAGCCACAGCTATTTTGCCTATCTCCAGACACAATAGAGCAACATATTCACTTTGTGCAAGAACTTGAGAAAAGAGGAGTTATAAAAATTCCTAGCAAATATGGCTCAGTTCTGGAATGGTTACTTGCAAACCAGACATATATGACTTATGGCAGTGATCATTACAGACTAAAATTTTATTATGCAAAATTACTTGACAAATCAGCTGCGCTAAAAAACCTTAAAATGCCGAAGAAAAAAGTTATCTCTGAACTTGAGCAAGCTTTTGGGAGCATACACAGAGTGGAAAAAGGGAAAACCCTAATAGATTTTGAGAAGTTGCATTCATTATACATAGAAAAATATAGCAAAAGCCCTGCAGAAGGAGCATATCATGCTTATCTGTGGGGCGACTAAACTAGCTAAACTAGCGAAGCCTTTTCTATCTTGAAATAAACTCACATCTTTAGAAATCTGTGCTCTCTGCTTCGAGCATTGAGAAAAAGCCACTAGCTAGAAGCAAAACCATTTTTACTAATTTCAATAGCAAGCAAAAAATATTTAAATAGAGGCTTTCTAAAAAATTAAATAAATCATCAAATAAAATTTAAACTCAAAAGAGATAAAAAATAAAATGTTAAAGCTTAAACGTGTTAGTGAAGTGATTGGACTTCCTGTTTATACTGATGCAGGTGAGCTTGTTGGCGAGGTTGAGGAGCTTAACATAGTTGACAACAAGATTGAATCATGGAAGATAAAAGTGGCAAGAAGCTCAGCTCTTGCAGCTCAGCTCGGAGGGGCTAAAGGAATTATAGTGCCTCATAGCTATGTGAGGGCAATAGGTGATGTAATGGTTATAAGTAAGTCAATAGCTCCGAAGGGCGAGGAAAAGCTAGAGGAAGAATTTGAATAGCTAAGATGGCATATCAACTATCTGAACTAACTCAATTCCTCGCAAATATTATTTTACCATTTATTTTTGTTTGGGTTTTAACTTATGCAATTATGGAGAAAATTAAGCTACTCGGCGAGAATAAGCAAGCCCATTTGCTTATTTCTATTGCAATCGCTTTCTTCTTCATCGGAGTTCCAACCTTACTTAACATCACTTCAGTTATAATCCCAATAGTGGCTACTCTTGTTATAATTGCATTTTGTCTTATGCTTATTTTTGGAATGCTTGGAATTGAATTTTATTCTAAAGAGGGAGGAGGAAAACTAAAATATATTATCGCAGGCATTCTTGTCCTTGCAGGCATTATAGTTATTCTTAATATCTTTGGTGTTTTCCAAAAAATCTCAACCTGGCTTTCAAAAGAGCTCATTCAATTTATTATCTTCTTGGTTATTATTATTGCAGTTACAGTAATCGTTGTTGGGTTTAAGACAAAAGAAGGCAAATAAAAGATAGAGGGTAGCGAGAAAAAAGATAAAAATTAAAAATTAAAAATTAAAAGCGCAAAATAAAAATAAAAATAAGGAACAAAAAATAAACAAAAAGGAACAAAAATAAATAAAACCAAAACTGCTGAAACATGGTTTATTATTTTGATTTTAATAATTTCATTTATTTGGCTCAGCAGATAGGCTTTTTTACTGTACTCTTGCCTTTTTTACTTATTTTCTCACTCGTTTATGCAATCATAATTAGGCTAGAAATATTTCAAAAGGTTAGGGCAGCAGGGGTTATTGTTGCACTTGCAATAGCATTCTTTGCACTTACAAATTATCAAATAAGCCTTATCATGGCAAAGCTTTTTTCACATCTTTCGATAGCTTTAATTATACTTCTTTCAATGGTTATTCTTTTTGGTTTTGTAAATAAAGATATCACAAAGCAAGTTGGGATTTTTTTTGTTATAGTGGTGATTATTGCAATAATTGCTATACTTGTAAAAACTTTTGAATTTAGACTTCATTGGCTTTATCCTTATGTTTCCTTTCTTGCACCACTTGTGATTATTATAATAGCAATTGCTTTAATACTAATTTTCTCTCGAGAAAAACCACCTGAAAAGAGTATGGCAGAGTCTTTCTTTGAATTTCTTTTTGGAGAGAGAAAAAGAAGAGAGTAAAGAGAAAAGGAATAAGAGAGTAAAAGTAAAAGATAAGAAGTGAAAGAATAGAAAATAAGAAAAAGAGAGTAGAAGAATGTGGAAAGAAGAATAATAGAGAATAAGAAAAAAGAATGGAAATAGGCTTTTTATTTTATTTTTTTAGCTCTTTTCTAATCTCCTCTAACCTTTTTATATTCTCGCTTAGAGGCTTAAGAATTTTGCTAAAGGCTTCTTCTAGCAGGCTTATTTCCTTGCCGACAGCTTTTATCTCAGCAACTTGCTCCTCTTGTCTCTTAAGAATTAGCAAATGAATTTTGTCAAGGCTTAGCTCAAGTCTTTTTAGCCTATCCTCTATGCTAACCATTCTACTCTCTACTTGCTTTCTAAGCTCTTCGAGATCACCAATTCTTCTTTTTAGCATTTCCCACTTTTCATCGATTATTTCCTCAATCATTGCCTCAATGCTCTCTATGTCAAAGCTTGGCTGGGCTTGGGGATATTGAGTGAGTGGAATTTCTGTAGTATAAGGCATGATGGGCATTACTTCAGGCCTTGTTGGCGCTGTTACTTCAGGAGCTGGCGTTGGCGTCGGAGTTGGTGTAGGAGTTGGTGTAGGAGCAGGAGGAGCCTCCATTATGCTTGGCATTTCCTCCCTTTCCTTTTCTTTTGGCACCTTTGCCTTATTTATCGCATCGAGAATTTCTTTTGGACTAAAGCCCTGTTGTTGTAAATAGGCTATTATTTGATCATCGCTATAGCCATATCTTTTCAACTCGTTTATAACATCAACAAGTTCAGGCATTTTCCTCTTTTATTTTTTCAATTGCTCTTGCTATTGCTCTATCAACATCTTCAAGAGTTGCAAATTGAAGAGGTTGCCAAAGCGCTATAAAGCGCTCAATGCTGCTTAAATCCTCTTTTCTTGCAAGATTCGGCATTTCAGCAATTATATAATCAACTCTTTGAGAAATTTTTTCAATGCTTTCAGCAAGTTTTCTTAGCTCCTCCCGAATCAGCCTTATGCTTTCATCTGTCCTCTTCCCTCTTTCGAGCATTGAGGAGCTAAGCATATCAATCTTATTCTTATTTGTATTTTCTCTTTCCTCAATCTCATTTATTCTTTGCATTAGTTGAGTAAGAAAGCTTTCAATGTCAGTCCGTTGTTCTTTTGGCATTTTGTTTTTTATTGCATAATTTTTTATATCCCACTTTTTTATATAAAGAAAAGAGGATTATTTAAATTTATGCAAAATGGTTAGATATGCCACAATTTAGGCCAGGCCAGCCATATAGCTATGAAGTGGTTAGGGAAGCTGGTGAGAATGTAGTGTATATCAATTACTTTGCCTCCTACACACTTCCAGATATAGCCAGAGATGGAATTGCAATGGAAAAAGCCTTTGATATCTTGCTTGAAAATCCTGCAGTAAGTAAGCTTATTTTTGTTCAATTTAAAAATTACATATACGATATGCCTCAACTTTCTCTTCTTTTTGATTTTGTTTCATTGCATAACTATGCTCTTCGCCAAATTCAAGTGCTCTCACCAAAAACTCTCGCACCATTTACATGCAAGGCCTGTCTTGGGCGCAAGCAAGATCTGATGCGATATTTGTTCCTTACATTGCTAAAGAGAGATCCGATTGGTTGTTATGTCGAGCTTAGGCGTATTTTGAGAGAAGAAAAAATGAGAAGGGGTAAGACAGGATGTAGTGCTATATGTGAGAATCATTATATAGCTCTGCTTGAGAAGCTTTTAGAGCTTTTCGAGAGGACAAAACTTATTTCAGCAATTAAGGAAAGAATTGAAGGCTATAAAGTTGGAAGTAGGGCTATTTATGATGAATTTTTTAGGCCAATAATTGTGCCAAACTTTGTTTTTACAAAACTCATTTCTGCTTTGCCAAAAGAGGCCGAGATTATAGAAGAATATGAGATAGGAGATATTAATGACAGAGCATATGTGGCCATATTTAAACTTCCTGGAAGTACAAAATATTTTTATCATTTAACTCCTCCAGAATATGTGCTTGAGGAAAGCCAGGCAAATCTAATTAGTTTAGCGCGAAATGTATTGATTGAACATCAACCAAAGCAAGAGGAATTTACAGATCCAGAACGAATAAGACAAATTTTCTTTAATATTTCGAGGGACTTGCTAAGTGAACTAGCACGAGACAGAGGGCTAAACCTTAGTTATAGGCAATTAATCAAGCTAAGTAAGATACTTGTTCGCTCAACAATTGGCTTTGGTGTTCTCGAAGTTTTGCTTCAAGATGAAAAACTTCAGGATATAGTAGTTAATGCTCCAGCAAGCCAAAATTGCGTTTTTGTAAGACATCAAGATTATGATGAGTGTGACACAAATATATATCTAAGCTATGAGGATGTTAATAGCTGGGCAGCAAAGTTTAGAATGATAAGCGGAAGACCTCTCGATGAAGCTAATCCTATTCTCGATACAGAGCTTCAAGTAGAGAGTGCTAGAGCTAGAGTGGCCATAATACAACAGCCTCTAAGCCCTTACGGCCTTGCCTATGCTTTTAGAAGGCATAGAGAGAAGCCCTGGACATTGCCTCTTTTCATGTCAAATCGAATGTTAAATTCACTTGCAGCAGGCCTTCTGAGCTTTTTAATTGATGGTTCGAGAACAATGCTGATAGCAGGAACGAGAAGTTCTGGAAAGACAAGTTTGCTAGGAGCACTGATGCTCGAGATAATGCCGAAATATAGGATTATTGTGATTGAAGATACTCTTGAGATTCCAGTAGATAGCATAAGGAGGCTTGGCTATGATATACTGCGCATGAAAGTAAGAAGTGCTCTCATTAGAGAAACCACAGAAGTTAGTGCAGCTGATGGGATAAGAACAAGCTTGAGACTTGGCGATAGTTCCTTGATTATTGGAGAAGTACGAAGTGAAGAGGCTCTAGCACTTTATGAGGCAATGCGTGTAGGGGCTCTTGCAAATGTTGTTGCTGGCACTATTCATGGTGCAAATCCATACGGTGTTTTTGATAGAGTTGTTAATGACCTAAAAGTACCTGCAACCAGCTTTAAAGCAACCGATTTAATTTTAATTGCCAACCCGATAAAAAGCCCTGATGGCTTACATAGATGGCGTCGAGTATTGCAGCTCACAGAAGTAAGAAAGCACTGGAAACTGGATCCTAGCCTCGAAGGAGGTTTTGTTGATCTGCTAAAATATGATGTAGCAACTGATGAGCTAAAGGCCACACCAGAATTGCTGAATGGCGAGAGCGAGGTAATTAAGGCAATAGCGGCAAATGTGAGAGGATGGGCAGGAAATTGGGATGCTGTTTGGGATAACATAATGCTAAGAGCACAGACAAAGCAACTTTTGGTTGACTATGCAAAAAAAGCAAGCAGGCCAGAGCTGCTTGAGGCAGAGTTTGTTGTGAAAGCTAACAATATCTTTCATGACATAAGTGATAAAATCAGAGAAGAAATAGGCCTGCCCCTAGCCAAATATGTTTTGCCAAGCTTTGAAGAATGGTTAAAAAAAGAGGTGAAAAGAATTTGAGATCAATTTGAGCATGGGTGAACGTGAAAAGGAAATAATCGAAAAATACTCAGCCATTATTGAAAAAGAACTAAGAACTGAGCTAAAGGAAAGTGTGGAATATCTTAAATTTAAGGAAGAAGCACTTCCAATGCTTTCAACCTATGAAAGGGCTGTCACAAGGTTTTCTTTCATAAAACCAAAGCTTAGCCAAAAAGCAAGGACAGAACTTCAAAAAGCTATCGAGATTGCACATCTTAACATCACTCCAGAACAAGCTGCAGGCTTTGCATTTTCATGCTTTATTCTTATTTTCATTTTTACACTTCTTCTCTTTGTATTTCTCATATCCTTTACTGGATTTACAATCGGCCAAGCTTTTCTAATAGCTTTTCTTTTAATTAGTTTTGGGCTTTTTGTTTATTATTATTTGAGCACTAAACCAAAAAATCTTGCATTGCAGCTAAGGCTAAAGGCAAGTAGTCAGATGGTGCCTTGTATTCTTTACATAGTTGTTTATATGCGACATACATCCAATCTCGAGCGAGCAATAAAATTTGCCTCTGATCACTTACAACCACCTCTTGCACTTGATTTAAAAAAGGTTTTTTGGGATGTTGAGACTGGAAAATTTTCAACAATCAAGGATTCACTAGATAGCTATTTGGAAAGTTGGCGCGATTTTAGCCTTGAATTTATCGAAGCATTCCATCTTATCGAGTCAAGCCTTTATGAGCCACAAGAAGCGAGGAGAATAGCCATTCTTGAAAAATCGCTTGAAGTTATTCTCGATGGAGTTTTTGAAAAGATGTTACATTACACCCATGATGTAAAAAGTCCCATAACAAATCTTTATATGCTTGGCATAGTTCTACCAACACTTGGCCTTGCTCTTCTTCCTCTCGCCTCCACTTTGCTTCAAGGAGCACTAAAGTGGTATCACGTTGCAATAATCTTCAATTTGATTTTACCATTTCTCGTCTATTATATGACTATATCAATCTTGAGTAAGAGACCTGGTGGCTATGGTGAGACAGAACTTCTTGAGAGAAATCCAAAATATGCTCAATATATAAGTAAAAAGCCCTATGTTAAGGCTTTCCTGCTTTCTTTCCCTCTTTTTTTAATCGGCATAATTCCACTTCTCTTCCTAACCCCTCTGCCAACTTATTTAGGCTTGCAGCATGATTATAATCTTTCAGAGCTTGGCCTTGGTGGCCAGCTAGCTAATTTAAAACTTTTTGATTATAAAAAGACAGAGACAGGAATAAATGGTCCTTTTAGCATTTTTGCTTTAATTTTAAGCTTGTTTGTTCCTCTCTCGATAGCACTTTTCTTTAGCATAGTTTATAAAGAAAAAACAAAAGAGCTTATCGAGACGAGAAATAAAACAAAAGCTCTCGAGAAAGAATTTGCTTCTAGTCTTTTTCAATTTGGCAATAGGCTTGCTGATGGCATTCCAGCTGAGATTGCATTTGGTAGGGTGGCGGCAACACTTAAAGGAACTCCGACGGGAGAGTTCTTTAGCTATGTTAACTTTAACATACAGCAATTTGGTATGAGTGTTGAACAAGCCATTTTCTCTCGCGAGAGAGGAGCTATCAAGTATTTTCCTTCAGATCTAATCATGACTGCAATGTCTATTCTCATAGAAAGTGTTAAAAAAGGCTTGCAGGCAGCAGCTCGAGCAATGATGAGCATAAGTCAATATGTTAAAAACATACACTCAATTGGAGAAAGACTAAAGGACTTGCTTGCTGATATAACGAGTGGAATGAGAAGTAATATGGTTTTTCTTGCACCGCTGTTAAGTGCAATCGTTGTTGGTTTAGCAGGAATGATAACTCAGATTTTAAATCAGTTGCTTGGCTTAATTATGACTGAGCAAGTTACAGAAAGTGTTATGTTTGGGATTAGTGCAGAAACAATAACAAAGCTTTTCAATGTCTCTGTTATGATTCCGCCATATGCTCTTCAAATTATAGTAGGGATTTATATGATCGAAATCATCTTCATTTTAACAAAAGCCCTAGTCATGATAGAGGCAGGAGAGGACAGGCTAAAGGAAAAATATGAGCTTGCACTTGGCTTAAGGCGAGCAATGCTGCTTTATTTTGTAACAGCTTTAATCAGCATTATAGCTCTCTCAGCCCTCGCAGCCATTTCTGTTTCAGGCTTGGTCGGCTAGAACATGCAAATCAGAGCAGCAATCAGCGTTTATAGAACAAAAATTATAAAGCAAGAAATCTAGTTATGTTATGGAATCGCTGAGAGAGCAGCTATTGGCTGAGATAGAGCAAGCTGGTTTGCCAGAGCATCAAAAAGCTATGCTGAGGCAACAAATAGCCTCTATGAGTGATTCTCAGCTAGAGGCTTTTGTTAAGGAAAGGCTCGAGAGAGGGGGATGTTTTTTTTGTGCGGTTGGAGCTGGCGCTGTTGATGTTGTAAAGATCTATGAGGATGAGGCCTTCATTGCATTTCTTGATGCTTATCCTGCTATGGTTGGGCATACAATAATTATTGCAAGAGAGCACGAAGAAAGAATTAGTGATGAAGCAATAAGCAAGCTTGTTGAAGTCTTGAAGAAGCTTATAAATGCTTTCTATAGCCTTGGCTTTAGCGGCTTTAATCTTGTGCTAAGTGAAAAGCCGGCAGCTGGTCAGCGTTTTGAGCATTTTTGCCTTCATCTAATACCGAGAAAAGAAGGTGATGGCGTGCAATTTGGATGGAGCAAGAGCCAAGTTAGTAGGGAACAGCTCGAGGAATTCCAACAAAAAATAGCTCCAATCATTGAAGGCAAGCCTGCTGGAAGAGAAGAGAAAAAGGAGGCAGAAGAAAGAACAAAAGCAGATGAAAAGATAGAGGAAATTTTGAGGTTTATAAAAGAGCGTATACCATAGCTAGCATTAAATTGAACTTGCCAAGTAAAAAAGCAAGAAGGAAAACAGGAACAAAAGGAATTCCTTCCTTAATCCGAACAGTCTTAACAGCTTTTCCTGCCTTTTTTATAAGCCTTATTTCCTCTTTTCCGAGAATTCCTTTTATTAGCCTTCTCTCGATTCTGAGCTCTCCATCGAGCAGATCACCTTCTACTAGCTCTTGAGGAGTTTTTAAAGTAATCATCTCACGATCAGCAAACTTTATTATGAGATAGAGCAAAGGAAAAAAAACAAAAATAATGCCTAGGGCAGCCGCAAGCATGCTTTCATGAATAAGGCTTGCTCCAAGTAAAATGCCAGCTATTAGCAATGATAAAAATGTTAGCCCAGCAAAAGAGACTTTGCTTATCTCTCTTGCCATTTTTTTTGCAATTTTCTTTCTTTTTTTAAAAAAGATGTAAAGTGCTGCGAATAAGCCATAAATACATGCAATAAGCAAGCCATTAAGAATAAAACTTGAGAAGAAGCTAGTAAGTGCAGGACTTAATGCGAGGAAGAGCTTATAATCACCGCCCCCCCAGACCCTAGCATAATAAAGGCAATTTGCAATTAAAAAAGCAAGTAAAAAAGCAATTGCAGTTGCAAAAATAAAGTCAAAGCTGAGTGCGTCAGTGAGTGCTTTTATGGCTACATAACTTAAAGTAATAAAGAGAAGACTAAAGCTGAGCCAATCAGGAACTTCCCTCTTTTTTATATCAATTACTGCAGCAATAAGAAGATAAGTGGCTATGATAACATAAATAATTAAGTTGAAAGAGTTAAAAGAGCCAATGAAGCCCATTCTTAGTTTTCTCCAAATTTTTTACTTCTCCAAATTCCACCTTTTTTATAAATTCTTAGCCTCCTCTTAAGCCTTTTTTCCTTTCTCGTCTTTCGATAGCTCGGAACTTCGTATTGCATTAAATAGGAAAGTTTTTATAATTAAAAGCTTTATGAAAACATGCCAGATGAGGAAAAAGAGGAGCACAAGCAAAACATCATAGCAAGTTTAGCTATTTTTGGTTTGATTGGACTTCTCATAGGTTTTGGGGCAAGTTTTTTTACAGGAAAAGTGCTGCTTGCAATTTTAATTTTTTTAATTGGCCTTGTTGCAGGCCTTATTCATTATGGCGCAAAAAGCTCTGGACTAGCAATTTTGTTTTTTGTCATAGCGCTTTTTCTTTTGCTTTTTGTTAAAAGCGGATTTAGTTTTCCACAGCTAGGCATTAACATAGGAGGCTTTTTTAAGTGGGCTTTTTCACCTCTAATTGAATTGTGGAAATGTGGTCCTGGAGGCTGTCCCTTGCTCGGCGAAGAAACTCAACAGCAGCAATTAACAACTCCTGACTTTGAGCTTTCTTTGGAGTATAGCGATGATTATATTGAAAAGGGCCAAATAGATCTTTTTGTTGGCCTTAAACTTAGTAACAAGAGGCTAGAAAATTTAACTCTTTATCCTTATTGCTATAAAAAGTCTAACAATGAATCACTTACAGTTGTTGCACTTCAGAGCTATCAAAGAGGTGATTACTTTGTAATTCCGAGATCAGAGCGAGAGCTAAGCACTGGCTTCAGATGCCAGGGAGCAAGTAGAGATGAAAGTGAGAGGCTAGTCATAGGTTTTAGAATTCCCTATGCAGCAAGTCTTGGCTGGAAAATTTATAGTAGTAGCGAATGGAAAGAAATTAGTGAAAAAAAAGGCCTACAACAAGCATCTGAAAGTCCATATAGGCTTGAAATAGAAATGCCATCAGATATGCCTCTTAGCAATGGCGAATATGATTTCTTTCTTTTGCTAAGGCAAAGTCCTGGCTATGATCTTGAGCTTGAGGAGATAAAATATATCAAAGCAGAAAGCTCTCCTGATGTAAACATCTATTGTAGCTTTGATGGCAAGCAAGTAAAGGAGATAGCTGTTAGCAAGGAAAAAATCCAGAAATGTTGGAATAAAGATAAAAAGGGCTGTGTTTTTAGCTGTAAGCTTGTTGTGAGCGATGCAACACCAACTTTAGAGCAAAGAATTATAAGTTTTGCTGCATCTTATGTTTTAAAGAAAGAGTTTGAGAAAGAGCTTAAGGCAAGAAAGTGAAAGGCAAGAAAGTGAAAAATAAAATAAAAAAATAAAATAACAAAAAGAAAAATGGGTAAAAGGGGATGGAAAAGCGCAAGAGCGAAGGAAGCAAGAAAGCTTTTTTATTTTTTGTTTGTAGCAATTTTTTTGCTTGGCTTGGGCTTTTTTTCAGGATGTCAACCACAGCAAGCAGCAAAGTCTGGCTTTGAAATAGGCTTGATTAGCGGGGCAGGCTATGCAAGTGAAGGCCAACAGCTTCTAGAGAGTGAGCCCTTTAAAATAGGCATAGAGCTTACTAATTATGATGAAGATGCCAAGAGTGGAAATATATGCATTTTTGATGATATAGCAGATTATTATGGCGGCATAATGCAGCGAGAATGTTCAGGCTTTAGTGTTCAGGGCTCTACAAAAATGGCTGATAAGCAAATTCCTGGCACACAACGGATTATTTTCCCACAAAGAGGCACAAGCTATAGCTATGAAAAAATTCCTGCAGGCTTTGATTTTAGGCCACAAATTACAATCGAAATTCAATATATGCAAAATAGCCTCTTTACAACGACATTAACTTATCCAGAGCCAACAGAGCAAAGCTTTGCTTTTGGCGATAAGTTTTTATCATTAAACATTAAAAAGAGCGTCCATGCAAGCTCAGCAGATAATTACGAAATTTTCCTAGAGCTAAGACTAAGCAAGCTTGGAAATGCTGTGATAGAGAGTGAAGGAAAAAATAATAGCATCAGACTAATCCTTTCTGCTCAGCCACTAAGCCTTAATTGTCAAACATCATTGCAGCAATTTAGTCAATCGGCCCTTATCAATCTTGAAAAAGAAAACTTTATAAGCTGTTCTGCACTAACAACTTCAAGAGAGCAGACAAGCATTCCATTCATAATAAATTTAAGATATATAGCTAAGGAAGAAAGAAGTTTCAGCATAGCTGTAAAAAAGAGGGGAGCAGAACAAAGATAAAAAATCAAAAGATAAAAAAAGATAAAAAATAAAAAAATAAAAGCAAAAGAAAGCTAAAAGATAAAACTAGACAATGAAGAAGGCGAGAATAAAAAAGACATCTAAGCGTGCGCAAAAGCCACGGCTTTTCATTATTTTAACTTTTTTCGCAATATTCGCGCTTATCCTTTTTGCTGGATGTAAAAAAGAGACAAAAAAAGAAACTCCAGCGTTTGGTCTCAAGACTGTGTTTGTTGAAAATGCGCCTCCCTCAAATGTGACAGTTGGCGAGAAATTTGCTATCTATGTTGATGCACAAAATGTAGGAGCATACACAATACCTCCACAAAAGGCAAGTTTTTATTTGCTGGGATTGGGCACAAATGTTAAGGGCTATACAGCTAAGCTCAAAAATTCAAATACTCTAGCCAGTGGGGCTTCTGAGAGACTAATGTTTGGCAATAATGTATATAGCGATTTGCCACTTCAGAGCCCATTCCTTCTTAACATGCTCCTTGAAAGCTGTTATAGCTATGCAACAAATACACAAGTTAAGCTATGTATAGCCAAGCAAAGTAGTGCCATATGCTCTTTAACAGGCGAGAAAATAGAAGATAATAGCAATTCAATAGGCCCTATTAGGATAAGCTCATTAACAGAAAGAGTCGAAGGAAACACGCTTATAGTTGAATTTATTATTGGTAATGCAGGAGAGGGCAAAGTTTATATGCCTAGTGCCAATTGTGATGGCATAGTGGAAGGGAGAACAAGCGAGATGTTAAAAGAGAATATAGTAAAGATAACAATAAATGATGGAGGGATTGGGCTAAGTTGTAGCTTGCTTAATGAAGGGCTTAGTAGCATAGAGGGCCTGTCAGGCTATGCAAGACTTGGGGCAGTAACCTGCAAGAAAAAGCTCGGCGATGAAGTAGCTCTCGGAATTTTACAAATAAGCACAGAATATATTTACCGAGAAAAAACAGAGAAAGGCTTAACAATTAGCCCTGCTTAAATTGCTTAAATCCCGTTTAATCTTTTTACAAAGCTTTTTAAGTCTTTCTTTTTTTATTTTTTAATGTTTTTTAACTTAAAATAGTGAAAAAAGAAAGAAGAAAGAAAAAAAGAAAGAAAAAGAGAAAAAAAGAAAAAAGAAGAAAGAAAAAAATGAAAGAGAAAGAAAGAGAAAAGAAAAAAGAAGAAAAAACAGAAAAAGAAAAGAAAAAATGAAAGAGAAAAATAAGAATTTTGCCGAAGAAGAAAAGAAAGAAAGAAGAGAGGGCAAGGAGGAGAGTGAGAAGGGTGGAGAGGGCAGAGAGGGCAGAGAGAAGGAAAAAGAAGAATACTATGCACAACTTGCGATGCTTGGAAAGCTTAAAGAGGTAAGTGAAAAGTTAAAGCAAGAGATTGAAAGAGGCAAAAAAGCGGGAGAGAAATTTAAGGAGGCAATTCTAAAACAATTTCCTTTTATTTCTGCAATAGGCCTAGCAGTTCCTCTTACTTTCAAAGTAATAGAGGAAAATATGGAAGAAAGTGAGATAGCAAAGCTTACAGAAGAAAAGAAAAGGAGCAAAGAGGGCATTTGGCATACTTTTATAATTGTTCCTGAAGAAAATGCAAAAGAGTTGCCAAGGCTTGTAAATGAGGCAATCAGGATTAGTGCAGAGATAAAACCAAAACTTTGGTTCCATTTCTTTACTCCGACAGAGCTATGGGAAATATGTTTTGATGGAAAGTATGATTTTATTGAGGCTATTGCAATGGCAATTCCTATTCATGATAGTGGCATTCTCGGCGCATTACGAGTTGCGACAATTCATAAGATGATGGTACTAGGCAAATTTGAAAAGTATGTTGTCTCATATGTGCTGGCTGGTTCGATAGTAAGAGGCCAGGCAACCCAGACAAGTGATGTGGATGTTTTCATTGTGATTGATGATACTGATGTAAAAAGGCTAAGCAGATTTGAGCTTAAGGAAAGGCTTAGAAGCATTATTTGGGGTTATGCTATTGAGGCGAATGAAAGAGCAAATGCGAAAAATAAGCTAAGCCCACAAGTTTATATTCTGACAGAGTTTTGGGAAGCTGTCAAGGAAGCTCATCCAGTCATTTTTACTTTTATTAGAGATGGAGTACCTCTTTATGATAGAGGGGCTTTTATGCCGTGGAAACTTTTGTTAAAAATGGGCAAGATAAAGCCAAGCCCAGAAGCTATTGAAATGTTTATGTCACTCGGTGAAAAAGTTACTGAGAATGTAAGAAAAAAGCTTGGAGGGCTTATTACAGAAGACATATATTGGGGGGTAATAACTCCGAGTCAGGCAACGCTGATGCTTTATGGAATTGCCCCACCAACTCCTCGAGAGACTGTTAAGATTATGAAAGAAATTTTTGTCGATAAAGAAAAGCTACTTGAGAAAAAATATATTGACATACTTGAGCGAATTGTTGAAATCTACAAAAAATATGAGCACGAGGAAAAGATAGAGATAAAGGGTAAAGAGCTTGATTTCTTGCTTGAGCAAGTTGATGCCTACATTGCAAGATTGAAGAGGCTTGCAGCTGAGCTAGAGGAGAGAGCAAGGGCAAAGGCAATAGAAGAACTTAGCGCAAGTCTCGAGGCTTTACTAAAGAGAATTTATGGTGAGAAGAGCATGGCAGAATGGGCCGAACTCATTGAAGGAGATCTTATGAAAAAAGGAGTAGTAAGTAAGTTTTGTGTTGATGCTTTTAAGCGATTTGTAAAGCTAGTTGAAGAGAGGGCAAAGGAAGAAAAAAGAGAGAAAGGAAAGAAAAAAGAGGCAAAAGAAGTTAGGGAGGAAGCTGAGAGAGAAAAAGGAGAAAAAGAAAAAAAGGAAAAAATTTCAGCAAAGGATTTCGAGCTTTTAAGAAAAGATATCCTAGAGCTAATAAGGGAGCTAAAGGATTATGTTGAGAGGAAAGAGATATTTGAGAAGTTGAAAAGAGTTATTAGGTTAAAGTATAAAGTTAATGATAAAATTGTTGAAGGCGAACTCGTACTTGGCAAGGATATTTTTTTAATTCCAAATGTGCTAGAGGCTAGGGTAGAGAAATTTGATCATAGCAAGGGGGCTTTTGTTGATTCAAGTCTCGATGAGTTAAGGGCTAGAGCAGATGAGGCAGTGAAAGAAATGAGACTTGATTCGAGAATTATTAAAGAACTTGAGAAAAGATTTAAGTATCTTGAGTTTCTTTTTTAGCTTGTTAAGCTCTTCTTACTTTTTAGCCTTCTTTAGCAACCTCCCCAACTTCTCCTGTTTGCGGCTTTTCCTTTCTTATGACGCGCAAATTGTCAAGCTTAACAAAGATTGGCATTGGCACAGCTGCCTGAAGAAGTTCAACTACAGCCTCACCTTTCTGCTTATTTATTCTCTTTACTCTTGCCTTCTCATTCTTAAAAGCATCACCTGTAATCTCTACGATGTCTCCTTCCTCAATATTCATTATTTCACTCGGAGGCCTGAATAGGTTTGCAACTTCATTCCATTCCACAACTCTATTTAAGATTCCTTTTACATAAGGCACTTTATAAGTTACAAGCTCAGCATTTTCTTTCGTGTTTGTTTCAAGTAAAAGATAGCCTTTGAGGTCTTTTGGACTAGCAATAGAAAATATCGTTATTTCTTTTTTCTTTGCATTTAGAGCTATTAACTCAGCCGCTTGCTCTTCTTTATTATTTGTAACCTTTACAACAAATATCATTTTTGTTTATGCTTTTTTATGCTTTTTTATGCTTTTTTGTCTTTTGTTTTTTATTGCTTTTTATGCTTTTAATTTTTTTTATTTTCTAAAGTTTTAAAGTTTTAGTAAAAACTCAATAATTAGGCCAATAACAAAGCCTATAATGCCAATGATAAGCAGGCCTATTGCTGAGACCTTAGAGATTACTTTTATTTCTTCCTTCTCAGGTTTTCTCGTCAAATTCCAGACTCTAATGCATTGCACAAAAAAATCCTTTATTTTGCCCATTTTATCTCTTGAACCAACTTCTTATTCTCCCTCAATCGCTTCGATGCCAAGTTCATCTAGGAATTCTTTTTTCTTCTCTCTCGATTGTGAAGAGCCACTTATCTGTGGACTTTTAACACCAGTCGCAATTATCAATACTCTAAGCATTCCTCCCATATCCTCACTTATCTGTGCCCCCCAAATAAGATTAGCATTTTCACCAAGTTTTTCACTAACTCTTTCTATCACTTTCTTTGCCTCATCAAGTTTTAAATCAGGGCCGCCAACTATGTTAACTAAAGCTCCTTTTATGTTGCTAACTTCAACATCTAGGAGTGGATTTTCTAAAGCTCTTTCAACAGCCTCAATCGCTCTATTTGAGCCATCATTCTCGCCGACCCCAATCATACTCACGCCACCCTCTTGCATTATTGCTTTAACATCGGCAAAATCAAGATTTACAAGTCCAGGCTTTGTAATAAGCTCTGTAATTCCTTTAACCGCATTTGTTAGTATTTCATCTGCTATCTTAAATGCTGTTTGTAATGGCAGGTCTGGGGCTAGCTCAAGTAGCTTATCATTAGGTATAACAATTAGCGTATTAACACTGTTCTCTAGCTTTTCCAAGCCCATCATTGCATTTTCATAGCGTCTATTGCCTTCTATAGTAAAAGGCAATGTTACGACGGCAATAGTTAGAATATTTTGCTTTCTGGCTATCTCAGCAATTACAGGAGCGGCTCCTGTGCCAGTACCACCTCCTAGCCCACAAGTAAGAAAGAGCAGATCAGTTCCCTCTAGCTTTTTCTTTATTTCATTTTCATTTTCCTTAGCTGCTTCTTCTCCTATTCTTGGATCACTGCCTGCACCAAGCCCCTTTGTTGTCTCTTTTCCTATGAGTATTTTATAGTCTGCATTTGTATAAAGCAAGTCCTGTGCATCAGTATTGACTGCAATAAGTTCTGCACCCTTTATTCCAATCTCTGCCATTCTATTTATCGTATTATTTCCAGCTCCACCAACTCCAAAAACCTTTATTCTCTCGCGCCTCAGTTTTAGCAACTCTTCAAGCTCCCTATCAATTTCCTTTACAGCACTTTTATCAGCAATAATCTCCATCTTAAATGAATTTTTTTTCTATTTAAAATCTTTTTTATCCTTTGTTACTACTTGAATCTGCACCGTAATTAAAACTAACTTTTACCTTGATATATTTCTTAATAAGCTCCTCAACAAGTCTGTTCGGCTTTCCTTTAATTTTTATTTCTCCCCCCTCAGCTATTACATCATAGCCAAGCCCGAAGTAATCAAGTATTGCCTTTACTTTTTCTACCTCATCGGTTATGAGCTTAGTAATTTTAAATTTATAATGCAATCTCTTTCCTGCAAGAGGATGATTGAAGTCGAGAGTAACTCTGCCACTTTCAATTTTTGCCACTCTTGCAATAACTCCTTCAATAAGCAGGATTTCGCCTTCTCGAGGCTTTCTTTCAAAGCCAGCTAGGGGCACTATTTTTATTAGCTCTTGCTTTCTCTCGCCGAAGCCAAGGCCTGGCTCTATTTCAACGCTATATTCTTTACCAATTTCCTTGCCCTCAAGCTCTGCATCAAGCCCTTTTATTACCATCCCTTCTCCGATAATAAGTTTGAGTGGCTTTACCTCTTTGCTATAGCCTAGCTTTTTTGCAAGCTCGCTGTCTGTTGTATCAAAAACTCCTTCATTGCTTCTTGCCGTAAACTCGAGCTCAATAAAATCTCCCTTCTTTGTTAGCATGCAACAAAAAAAGCTGTGAACTTATAAAGCTATCGCTTCAGCAGCAAAGGCAGGGCAGCTGAGTGTAACTTAGAATTTTTGGAAGCCTAATTGGCTTCACCCTCATCAAGATGCTTTTTCTTTTCTGTCAATAAATTTTAATAGCTGCTCATTTTTTCATTTACTATGAAAGTAACTCTTGATAAGTTTGATGAAAAATATTCTAAAACTCTTAAAGGATGGGAGGAAATTTCGCTTGCAGATAATGGCATTTATTATGTCATTTTATGTAATAATAAGAAAGCTGGAAGTTTATGGGCAAGGGAATTGTAAAGGCTGCTGAAGATTTACTTGCACAAAAACATAATCTCAAAATTTTATATGCTACAATCAGGAAAGAAAATATCGCTTCAGTTCGTGCCCATCAAAAAATAGGCTTTAAAATGCTAGATGAGAAAAAACTGAACGAATTAAGAAAGAAGGGTCTTTTAAAAGAAAATGAAATCAGATTAAAAAAGTACAGCGATTAAATAAAACTAGATGCTTGCCTACTCGAATTTCGCAGCTCTAGAGCTACGTCGAAGCCCCCTATGGTCTATAACCTCGTAGCATTTTCAAATTTTCTTTTAACTTTGTCAAGTCATATCTACAAAACCATTTTTCATTTCTTAGCTTTAAGAGCTTTACTTTATCAAGCAAATCGAGTCTGCCAGGTATGTTAACTTGTTCCATTATGCATAGCCTCTCGTTACAGTGTCCTGTGTCAAGAGAACTCCCCCTCCAAACAAAATTTGGATTACTAAAGCTTGGAAGTCCATAAAAATGGCCTAACTCGTGCAATAAAATACCAAAAAAGGCATCTTTCCATCTATTGCCATATTCTTTTATTCGGTAAGTTGAAATAATGATCCCACATATAACAGGCTTTCCATTGTTGTAGTCAGGCAAAAACATTTTCTCATATTGTAGAATCTTTGGTCTAGTGGAGCCAAAAATAAAATTAGTTCCCTTATCATATAAATCTCGCTCGAGAATCATTAGTTCATAATGCAGATTACTTTGCCATGGCTCTTCTCGCAATAAAGCCCATAATTTACTTACATCTACTTGCCTTCTTTTTTCATCAAAGGCTTTTTCCTCATACCAATCTATGCTTCCATAATCACCATCACACCACTTATTACCAATATGCTTGCGGAATATTTCTACTTGACTCAAATCCTCAAGAAAACAAAAGGCTTCCTCAATAATTTCATCAATGCTTCTTTCCTTTGATGCTATATAAAAGGATCGCATTTTATGCAATTTTGTGTTCATCTTTTGTGTTCATTCTATAGTTACTCTATTTAAAAATTTTGTTGATGCAATAGATAAAAAATAATGAGGAGAAAATTAGGAAAGTTTCTTCCACCAATAATTATTATTCAAGATAAACCAATATCTTGTGAGTTCTTCTTCCATTTTTTTGTAGTTTGGAAATTCTTTTTTAATTAGAGAGATAAACTTTTCATTGTGATTTTTTTCGATTAAATGAACCATCTCATGAAAAACTAAATAATTTATTAAACTTTCAGGAAGAGAAAGTATTTTTATATTAAAGCTTAAATTATTTTTGGAAGAGCAACTTGCCCATTTTGTTTTTTGATTTCTAATAAAAATTTTATTGTAATTTAAACCAAGTTTTTGCGAATAATCTTCTACTATTGGTTTAATTTTTTTGAGGAGAATTTGTTTTAAAAAATTTTTAATTTTTTTATTATTTTTAGGATTATTTAAAAATTTTAATCGAAAATCCTTCTCATCAATAGGTATGCCGAAAAGTAAGAATTTATTGGGCTTACTTTTTTTTAAAAAATTATTTATTAATTCTTGTTTTTTTAAAATCCACTTTTCTTTCTTTTTAATTATGTTTTCGAAATCTTTAAAATTTTTTGGAATTATTAGATATAGAAGATTGTTTTTAAACTCTAATCTTGGATATTTAATATCCTTCCTAATAACAAAATATGCAATTCTCATATTTTCAATCTTACTAATAATTTTTAATGGTTTGGATGATTTTTTCACATAAGTCATCTCTTTCTTTTTTAGATAATTTATTCATTTTTATCAAAAACAATTTTATTTCTCTTTTGATCTTGCTAATTACAGACATCTGAAACTCCCACCCACTAAATAATTCTGGTTTTATTTTCTTATAAAGTTCTTTAACTTTTTCAACAAGATCTTTTCTTTCTTTAAATTTCTTTTCTAAAATGGAAAGAATGCTATACTCTACATCATCAAGCCCTAGTTTTTCCTTTTTTTCATCAATTGTTTTTAAATCTATAAAAATGTTTATTAATTCTTTATAGACTTTCTCTATTTTTATCTTTCTATTTCTCCATTTGTTTATTAATTCTTCTACCTTGCCAGTGATAGAAGCATAAAGTGGGATGTGCGGTTTTTCTTTTAATATATTTTTTATAACAGTAAGTCGGTTAAAAACTCTGGCTTCTGTAGTTTTAAGATTGCTCTCAATTTTTTCTATGTAATTTTCGTTCATTTTTATTTCAGGGAACCTAATAATAGATTCAAACTCAGTACTTCTGTATATTTCTTCAACAATCCTTTTGTAAATTTTTTTTAATTCTTCTATATTTTCTTCTTCTCCTCTCATTTTTTTGTAAAGAGTATAAAGGGCTGTTAAAAACTTAAAGTATTCTTTGTACTCAAGCTTAACTTGTGAAGGGCCTAAAAATTCATAAGATTTTCTTAATTCTTTGAAAATCTCTAAAAATTCTTTTTCTTTGTTTCTTAAAATAAGATTAAGAATTATTTTATTGAAATATTCTCTGTCATCAAATTTTACTTTAACATCGCCAATTATTTCTTTCATTTTTTCTACAAGTTGCAAGAACTCTGCTTCATAATCACTAAAACTTTTAATGCCGTAGTTTAAATCTTCTATTTCCCTTTTGGAATAAAATGCCAAAGCTTTATTGATCTCTTCTAACACCCCTACATAATCTATGATTGAACCACACTTTTTAGCTTTTTCTGGAAGTGGCCTATTTGTTCTAGCTATGGCTTGAAGTAATCTATGACCTTTCAGAGGCTTATCCAAATACATAACTTGTAAAATTGGTGCATCAAACCCTGTTAGAAGCATATCAGTAACTATCAAAATTTTTGGATATTCATCCTCCTTAAATTTCCTAATAATTTCTTTGTTGATCTCATCTGGCTCTTTCTCAAATCTTTTCTTTAATTTTTCTAAATATTCTAAAATTTCCTTTGGGTCGCTTCTTTCGTAAGTCATCACAACTTCTGAATATTCTGGAGGGATTAAGTTATCTAAAGCTTCTTTGTAGTGAACACAAGCTTTCCTGCTTGCTGCAACTATCATAGCTTTAAACTTACCATCTACATTCTCTTTAAAGTGTTTAACTATATCCTGGGCTATATTTTTTATTCTCTTTTTGTTTTCCATCAGAATTTTTACTCCAACAGATATCTCTTCTTTTTCTTGGGCTAAGAACTCTTTGAATTGTCTTTTGTGCGTTTTATTTAATCTTAACATGTCTGGCGCAGGCTGATAAGAAATAGGTAAGGTAAAACCGTCTTCTACAGATTCTTTAATGAAGTATTTATCCAAGTACAAATCTTTATCCTTAGGGTAAGCAAAAATTACAAAAGTATCTCTTCCTTTTTTAGAAATTGGTGTCCCAGTAAAACCGAAGAAGAAGGCCTTCTTCAATATTTCCCTCATTTGAGCAGCTAAAGCACCATATTGTGTTCTATGACTTTCGTCAACAAAAGCTATGATATTTCTTCTTGTTAATACAGATTCCTTCCCTTTCAACTCTTTTTCTAAAAATTGTTGAACATCTAACAAATCTTTTTGACTAAATTTATGAATTAAGGTAACTATAAAACCTCTTTTCCCCATTCCTTCATCATGAAGCAAAGCTCTTTTAAGTTCTTCTTTACTCTCAATTTTTTCTGGTTTAATTCCTAAGTCTAAGGCAGCAATTTCTTCAAACAGTTGTTCCTGCAACTCAATTCTATCTATTATGAAGAAAATTGTCGGGTTTTCTAAAAGTTTTTCTGTATAAAGCTTGTAAGCAGCAAAAATCATTGTTAAAGTTTTTCCAGAACCTTGCCAGTGCCAAATTAGCCCTTTATCTTTATTCTCTTTTCCTTGTAAAGTATTTACTACCCTTTCAAAAATTCTATTTGCAGCTCTGTATTGCATGTATCTTGCTACAACCCTTGTTATTTTTCCTTTTTCTGTTCTTATAAAAATGAAATTTTTGATTAAATCAAGCATCTTAACAGGATAAAGCATTTCAACAATAGAATTGATTTCATTTTTACCTTCTTCTCTCCAAACTTCAGGTTTAACTTCCTCCAACCAAGGAACTATTGGAAAATATCTTACTTTTTCTTCTGCAGCTATCCCTACCTGAACATACTTGAAAAGCTCTTCACAATCTTTTTCATAACTTTTTATTTGTCTGTAAGCATGTTCCCAAGAAACAGAAGGATCTGTTGGGTCTTTACACTCAATTAAAGCTAATGGTATGCCATTAACAAAAAGAATTATATCTGTTCTTATTGATTCTCTCCCCCTAAATTTCACTTGATTAGAAACTATGAATTCATTGTTTTGAAAATTTTCATAATCTATCAGCTTTATGTATTTTAACTCCTTGGTTTTTTCCAATTTTATTGGCACGCCTTCTTTCAAAAAACTCAAGATTTTTTTGGCAGTTTCTGAGCCAGGAATTTTTGTTTTAAGTTCGCTAATAACTTTAGTTATGTCAGTTTCTGTTAGCTTAACATCTTGGTTAATTCTTTTAATTGCTTCAATTAAATTTTTAACTAGCAATGGCTCTTCATAACTTTCTCTATCCAATTCTTCTG
>JAWBVE010000001.1:0-180561 GCA_038840695.1 Candidatus Pacearchaeota archaeon | reverse complement strand
CTAGCAAACCATACTTTATCAGCTGCATTATCACAGCCACCTTGGCATGTGATAGGCAACTCTATTACTTTTCCATCTTCATTTTTCCAGCTTATTTTTCCCTTGCTGCCACTGATATCAACTTTTATTTCTTCTGTCTTAGCTACATGGCTATTATATTTAATTTTGAATCCTCCAAAAACAGGATCAACTATTTCTGTTGTGCCATCCTTTGCAGGCAAGTAAGTATCATCCTCTGGCGCCCAGCTATACTTGAAACCTTCCCACTGACCAGCTGTTGTTTCTAAAATATCACCAGAACTTCCATCTATCTTTACGCCATTCACTTCCACCTCTTTTCCCTCAACAATCTTGAATTCAATTGCCCCAAGATTTACTTGACATGCATCGTTTGTTTCTGTCTGTTGGTGAACAGCTTTAGCGTCTATCACGCCAACATCTAAACCACCAACATTTTTGGTTTCGCCAACATCAATCCATACTACAGAACCATCATTAACTTTGATGCCACAGCTATCTTCTTTTTCTGTCACATCGACAAGCTCAACTTTGTACTCTTTTCCCCCACTGCGCCATGTTATTGGATTGGCTTCCATTAGCCAAACTGCAGTCTCACCTGACTGCATTGTAATTTCTTTAAGTCTTTTGGGGCTACTAGTATCAAGCTTCACATCAGTTATTGTGAATGTTTTTCCCTGGAATTTTAGTGTAGTAGGAACCAAGTCGTCATAGGCTTCTGTTGAGCCACTATTATCATATTCAACAACATCATCAAATTCTAAAGCATATTCAAAAACGTTGACTCCTGAATCAAATACTAAGTATATACCAGCATTTGGTGCAAGGTCATCATCCTGATCAAACTTTAACACTCCATTATTTCCTAAGGTTAACGTTTGTGTATAGGTAACCTTGTTTTTATTTGTTCCTTCACTGTCTTCATATTTACCATCTGCAAGCAAAGTAGGCAAATCTGATCCATCAAGAGAGCCTGTCCATACATCATTCATATCTTCCTTAAGATTATACTTATTACCACTCTTCTCTAGTTTTATCACTTCGCCCTGGATTGTTGGCTCTGCTGAGACGCCAGTCAAAGCAGCCTGCAAAGCCATGCCCAAGATCCCGGCAGCAGCTGAGTCCACAGCTGCACCATCACTGCCAAAAACTATTGCTGTATCAGTGCCAAAGCTTTTCCACTGGTCAACACTTGAGATTGCGGCAGCAGCAAAGCTACTACCAACTAGCAAAGCGCTAGTTAAAATTGGAATTGCTTTTTTTAAGTTCAGTTTCATTTTATCCTCTTTTTTGATTTAATTTAGTTTTAATTTAATTTTTCGAGCTTACTCTTGCATGCATTTCTGCATGCTAGTAAGCCCTTTAAGCTTATGCAACCTATGCCTCTTTTTTAAGGCTTGCTTGCTATGAGGCAGCAAGCAGGTAGCATAAGCTGATTGTTTTTAGTTTGAAGAATTACTTTCCATCACTACTATTTTCGCTGCAGCGCTTCATATGCTTAGCTAAGCTCGCCCTGCCAAAAGCATCAAAGCACAAGCACAAGCTTCAGCACTTTTAGCTTTTAACTTAGCTTTTGCTTATGCTTGTAACTTGATACTTTTAGCGTGAGATATGAGTTTTTGAGGCTTTAAAAAGCTTTCGCTTGCACAATCAAAAAGTTCGCTTTTTTATGTTTTGGTTTATAAAGTTTATGATGCCACTTTAGAATTAACTCGCTCTTGGCAAGTCTTCGATAGGTTTTGGTATGTTTTTTGTGTCTTTTTCGAACCCCTAACTAAAAAATATATTTTGCAGTTAATGCATTTTTCTAAACCCCTCTCAATTAAATAATCTTTCTAGTTTATTATTTTTTTCGACGTAAAACGATAAAAGGAAAGGAATTAATTAAAAAAATTTTAAAATTTCATTTTAATATTTATTTTTTAAAATTGCTTTTGGATTATAATATAATTCAGCGTTATTTTTTTCTTCTTATTTCATGCCTTTTTCTCTTCATTTTTTCTTTCCCTAACTTTTTGCAAAAATTATTGCAGAAAATTGCAAAGCTTCTTACAAAGCTTATAAGACTTGTAAAGCTTTTGTAAAGAAAGCTTTATTAACCCTGCAAAATAGAATATTTTTATGGCTACGATTGATGAAATGTTGATAAGGGCTTATGCCCTAGAGAATGCTATATTGCATGATGGAAAGGCAAGAGCTGATGCAGTGCTTGCTAAGCTTTTTAGGCATGGCCTTGAAAAGAGTGAGATAGCTGATGTTATGCCAAAAGTGGTTGAGATAGTTAATGAAATCAACGAGCTGAGCCTAGAAAAGCAAAAAGAAGCATTTGAAGGCTTGAAAGTGCTCATACCAGAAAAGCAACGAGAAAGAAGGTTAGAGTTGCCGAATGTTAAGGGCGAAGTTGTGTTGAGACTGGCGCCTTTTCCTAGTGGACCATTGCATATAGGCAATGCAAGAGCGGCAGTAATAAATGATTACTTTGCAAGAAAATATGGAGGAAAGCTCCTTCTTTTTATAGACGATACGATAGGGAGTGAAGAAAAAGTTATTGTTAAAGAAGCTTACGAGCTTATTCAATCTGGCTTAAAATGGCTTGGTATAAAGTTTGAAGAGCCAATAATTTACAAGAGTGATAGGCTGGAAACTTATTATAAGTATGGAGAAAAGCTAATTGAGCTTGGCCAGGCCTATGTTTGTTTTTGCGATGCTGAAACATTAAGAAAAAATCGAGAAAAAGGCATAGAATGCGAGCATAGAGCTTTTAGCGTAGAAAAAAATCTTGCTGAGTGGAAAGCCATGCTAGAAGGAAAATACAAGGAAGGAGAAGCTGTTTTAAGGCTAAAAACAAGCATGAAACATCCAAATCCTGCTTTCAGAGATCGAGTTCTTTTCAGGCTCAGCTCAAAACTGCATCCGAGACTTGATGCAGGGCTTGATGCAGGACTTGAAGGAGTTGAGAGAAGGGCGGAAGTAGGTGAAGGGAGTGAAGAGGCTAAAGACAAAGAAGGTAAAGAAGCAGGGGAAGCAGGGGCTGCCTTTGCTGAGAGAAAAGCAAGAGTTTGGCCCATGATGGAAATGACATGGGCAGTCGATGATTACTTGTTTGGAATAACACATATAATAAGGGGCAAAGAACTTATGATAGAAACAGAAATGGAAAAATTTATTTTTAATATCTTTAGATGGCCTCTTCCAGAGTTTATCCATACAGGCTTGCTTAGAATAAGAGGACTAAAACTTAGCAAAAGTAAAAGCCAAAAAGAAATAAAAAGTGGTGTTTATTTTGGCTGGGATGACCCAAGAACATGGAGCTTGCAAAGTCTTGCAAGAAGAGGCATTAATCCAGAAGCAGTAAAAGAATTTTGTTTGAGCTTTGGTTTACAGCAAAGTGAAGTAACAGTTCCTATTGAACTTCTTTATAGCTTCAATAAAAAATACGTCGAGAGTAGCCCTCGCTTCTTTTTTATCCCGAATCCTGTAGAAATAGAAATTCACAATGCACCAAACTTAAAGGCTATTATGCCCTTACATCCTAGCAAGCCAGAATTAGGCAAAAGGATTTTATGGACTGATAAAAGCTTCTACATAAGTCTTGACGATTATCAAGAAATAAGAAAAGCAAAGGATGGCACAATCTTTAGATTTATGTATCTTTTCAATTTTTATAAAAAAGCTGAAGCCCTTCATTTTCATAGCTTAGAGCATAAAAAGGAATTAAATGCTAAAATGATTCATTGGCTTCCTACTGTTGGCAATTTAAATGCAAGGGTTTTAATGCCGAGCGGAGAATGGGTGAGCGGCTTATTAGAAAAAAATGCAAGGCTAAAGCCTAATGACATTGTACAATTTGAACGCTTTGGCTTTGTACGGCTTGATGCAATTAAAAAAATTAAAAAACAGAAAGAAAGCGAAATTGAGTTAGAAGAAGAAAGGCAAAAAAAAGAAAGAATCTATGAATTTTGGTTCTGCCAACCTTAGCATCTTGGCATGCCTCTAGCTATGCTAGTTAGTAAGCTATCAAGTTTGATTATGCTCATAGCCATGTTGATTATTGATTATAGCCACTTGAGCACTTGCTAGCCACTTGTCTTGTAGTCTCAAAGCAAGGCTTTTACTTCGGATAAGCCAGGACATATGAGGCTATTAGCTCCTCAAAGCAAGTCACAACATCTTTCCATAGAGCAATTACTTGTGCTTTATTTCTATAAATTTTATCCAATTGCCTCGGATTAAGTAACAAATTTATCACTTTGTCAAGGGTTTTATGATTAAACTTAAATTGCTCTCTTTGCTTAATTTCTTCGCATGCCTCTACCCAATCAAAATACTCGCCGAGCATGCATAGTAAATTCTGAGGCACTCGCCTTAAATATTCTAGAGTTTTATAAAAATTCTCTATTATTGCTCTTTCGTTTTTGCTGTGTTGATAATAAAAAAGTCCTGATCTCGAATCACGTAAATCATATCGCAAACGTACTTGCCCATCTAAAATTGCTCTCTCATAACAAAAAAGACCTCTGCAGTCCTCTCCAAAAAGAACTATACCGCTATTAATTATTTTTTTGAAACTTGGTTCAAAAGTGTTAAAGCGGCCATCAATTAAAGTTTCGATATCAAAAACTCTGAAGTGAAGAGGGATTGCCTTAGTTAGTGAAGAAGAAAAAATTTCTGCTACTTCACTAAGAAAAGCTTTGTCAATTACAAACTTATCAAAAAAGACAAGAAATGCATCAATATCACTTCTTCCAGGAACAAAATTTTTTTTATTAACATATGAGCCATAGGCAATAAAACTCAATTTTTTGTTTTTATATTTGCAAAGACTATTAAGGCCATCAACAAAGCTCTCGATAAATTTATCATAATCTTTTGCTGAAGGCCTTTTTTCATCATAACCGAGCATAATTTTATAAGGCCTAGGCTTTTAAAATTTTGGCTGTAATTATTTCAAAATTGCAACAGAATGCTTTAAAATGCCATGTTTTAACATAGTATGCTTGATCCAAAACTTATAAGGCAAAATCCTGATTTAATAAGGGAAACGCTAAGAAAGAGGTTCATGGATACAACGTTAGTTGATAAATTTCTAGAAACTGATAAGGCTTTTAACACATTAAAGAAAAAACTTGATGAATTAAGGCAAGAGAAAAATAAAATCAATGTTGAGATAAGTAAATTGAAGAAGGCTGGAAAAGAGAGTGAAGTAAAAAAATTAATTGAAAAAGGCACTAAAATAGCAAAAGCTATAAGCAGCATTGAAAGCGAGCTCCCTGAGTTAGAAAAAAGGCTTAAAGAATTGCAATATAGCTTTCCAAACTTACTGCTTGATGATGTGCCTATTGGCGATGAAAGTGCAAATAAAGTTATAAGAAGTTGGGGAGAGGCTAAAAAAGTAACTAAGCATCATCAAGACATCTTGCCGTCAAGCTTACTTGATACAGAGAAAGCAAGTGAAGTTAGTGGGGCAAGATTTTTTTATTTGAAAGGCAAGCTTGCTGAGCTTAATCTGGCTTTGCAAAAATTTGCATTTGATGCGATAGTAAAGAAAGGTTATAAAGCAATAATACCTCCTTACATGATAAAAAGAAAGCCTTACGAAGGGGTTATTAGCTTTGAGACTTTCGCTGACGCAATTTACAAAATTGAACAAGAGGATTTATATTTGATTGCTACTAGTGAGCATAGCATAGCAGCTTTGCATATGAATGAAGTATTGAATGAAAAAGATTTGCCTTTGAAATATGTAGGCATAAGCCCTTGCTTTAGGAAAGAGGCTGGTGCGCATGGCAAAGACACTAAAGGAATTTTCAGGATACATCAATTTAATAAGGTTGAGCAATTTATTTTTTGTAAGCCTGAACAAAGCAAGGAGCTTCACGAAGAGCTAATAAAAAATAGCGAAGAGCTTATTAGAGCTTTAGAAATTCCTTATCGAGTTGTTCTTCTTGCTAGTGGCGATACAGGCAAGATAAGTGCAAAAACTTATGATATAGAGGCTTGGTTTCCGGGGCAAGGGCGCTATAGAGAAATAGTGAGTGGTAGCAACTGTCTTGATTTTCAAGCAAGAAGGCTTGGCATAAAATACTTCAAGGATGGCAAGAGAATTTTTGTTCATACTTTAAATTGCACTGGCCTAGCTATCGAGCGAACCCTTGCATGCTTAGTGGAAAATTGCTATGATGAAAAGACAAAATCAATATTAATCCCAAAGGCCTTACAGCCTTATACCGGCTTCAGTAAAATTGAGGTGAAGTGAGGGGAAGGGAAGTGAAGTGAAGGGTGAGCGGCAGGAGCAACAAAAGTACAACTCATAGTGTTAACGTTAGCTATTTTCTATTTTTCTTGGCTTAATTTTTTATTTGATTTTTTTAATTTTTTAAAAAAATTTTTTAGATCAGCAAAGAAAATTTTTCTTGCATCTGGAAAACGCATCGCCATTGCAGGATGATAAGTGACAAAGCAAATGCTATGAATGTTTTTTATGCCAACTCCTCCCTCAAATTTCACAAATTTTCCTCTAACTGTTTTAAAATCTTTTTTGAGTATAGCTTTAGTTGCAATCTCGCCGAGAAGCAAAATTGCTTTAGGCTTGATAATTGCTATTTGTTGTAATGTATAAGGCAAACATGCTGCAAGCTCATCTTGTTTTGGCTTTCTATTTTTTGGAGGAAAGCATTTTAGCACTGATGTTATAAAGAAATCACCTCTTTTCTTTCCAAATTTTTTTAATGCATTCATAAGAAAAAATCCTGCCCTGCCAACAAATGGCCTGCCAGTCTTGTCCTCTTGTTTGCCGGGTGCCTGGCCAATGATCATTAGTCTTGCTTTGCCGTTTCCCTCGCCAGGCACAGCCTTATTTCTTGTCTTCCAAAGCCTACACTTTTTGCATCTTTTTATTTTTTCAGCCAGAGCCTCCAAACTCCAAGTTTCAAATGAAGTTTCAAATTGAGCCTCGAATGGAGCCTTAAGCTTTTTCTTTTGCATAATAAAATTTTGCATAATAAAAAGTCCCCGCGGCCGGACTCGAACCAGCAACACCTCGGTATCTGCCGAAAATGAGCACCCACTGAACAGTTTTCATTGATGCTTAAGCTTGGCTTAAGCTGCTCAAACTTCTACAGCCGAGTGCTCTACCATTGAGCTACGCGGGGATAAAAAAATAAGCTTTGCCTTTTAAAATTTTTTCTCCTAAATTCTTAACTTAAAATTCTTCTTAACTTAAAATTCTTAACTTAATCTTCTCAACTTAATCTCTTCACCCTTATCCTTCTTTCTTTTACTTTTACTCCTGCCACCTTCATTCTTCTTATTTTCTCATCTCACTCTCGCTTCTTTAATTTCATTAGCTTAGAATAAATTTCCTTATTTCTATGATTAAGAATATCATAACAAAAATTGCCAAGTTGCCAGGAACATTTTTTACAATGATCAAATTGCGATGATGCAATAAATGGGATAAAATTTTTCTCTCTTATTTTTTTATTAACAGTTTCAATAGTCTCAACTAAATATTGAATATCAATTGCATCTCGATTTGTTTTCTGCTTGAATATTCTAGAATCTTTTGAAAAGAGTGGCAAATAATAAAGCACAATTTCTGGCTCACCTTGAGTCTTTATTATTCCTTGCTTTTGCAATTCATTGTATGCAAGATTGTAGATGGTAAATTGAATTGAAAGATCGGCAGTAATTTTTGTAAGCATGCTTCCAGTCTTGTAATCAATTATATGCCCTTTCTTTCCATCGTGCTCAATCAAATCAAAAACTCCAGTAAAAAGATAACTCTTGTTGTTTAAATTTATATTTAAGCAAAACCTATGCTCAACGAGCAGCTTTTCATTGCTATTATTTTTTTCTTCATGATAAAATTCTTCTAATAATCGATTTCCACTGTTAAAAATTATATAAGGTTGGTCATCATTATCAAAATATATATCCTTTGAATAAACTTGTCTGTACCATCGCGCTTTCCAGCCTAAAATTTTTTTCTTTTTTCCATTTTCTATTATTTCTCGCCCATTGATTAGATCTTCTAAAGTAAGTAAATTGCCTCTATTAAAATCAGCTATGACATTATGCATTGCCAATCCTGCTTTTATACTTGCTGGCATTAGTAGCGGCTTTAAATGCATAACATATCCTAAAAAATAAGCAAATGGACAGCCCTTATATGTTGTAAGCTTTGATGCACTTATTTCTCCAATACCTTCACTCTCAATCAAATTCATTGGCGAGTCAAGTTCATCAAGTTCTGCATTTATTCTTTCGCAAATCTCATCGATGCTAAGCTGCTCTTTGCTGTTCCCTTTGCTTTCTTCTGATTTTTCTTGGTTTTCATTTATCAAGCCTAACTCTTCAGCCCTTTTTTGCTTTATTTCCTCAATTTTGTATTTTGGCAAGCTGTATTTCTCAACATTGAACAAATTTTTCCTTTTGGCCATCTTAAAGATGCGCCGGCCGAGATTTGAACTCGGGTTACGAGCTTGGCAAGCTCGTGTCATAGCCAGACTAGACCACCGGCGCACTGCTCTAATATACTTTAGAATTTTAAAAACTTTTAAAAGTATGTTGCTTGCAAAAGTGCAAAATGCACAAAAATTCGCTTCACTACTTTCTCGCATTCCTCATACCCACTTGCCATGCTTCCTCCTCACATTCCACTTTTCAATTTTTTCATCTCGTTTCACCTTTTCTTTATTACTTTTCTTTTCCCAATTCGCCTTTCTCTATTTCTTCCTATTTCTTCTCTCTTTACTTTTCTCTCTCACCTCCTCTACCTCCTCTTTCTTTCTCACTTTCTCCTCACTTTTTTCCACTTCTCCCCCACTTCTTTCTCTCACCTCTCCTTTTTTTCCTTTTCCTCATTAACAGAAATTAACCCTTGCCACAAGTCGCCCCTTTTCTTGGCTTTTTCCATGTTATTAACAATTGTTCTAAACATTACTTCTCCCCAAACTTTATTGCCGCACTCATCACACACATCAATCGCACGCTCATCATTTATTTGCGCATCACAATAAACGCACTTTTTCATTTTTTGTCTTTGTCTTTGCTTTTATTTGCCTTTTTATTTTTACCTTTGCTTTTTTATATTTTTCAATTTTTTATTTCAGCCTCTTTAAATTTTTTTAAGCTTTTAAGTGGCCCCGCCAGGATTCGAACCTGGGACCTTTCGCACGTCAAGCGAACGTCATAACCACTAGACCACGGGGCCTTAAATAAAAGATAATTTTTTATTTAAAAACTTTGTAATTTTGTTTTAGCCAATACAAATTCTATTTGCCTGTTTGCCTATATGCTATTTAAGCCACCTTTTCTTTAATGCCAAAAATTTTCCTTCGAGAATTGCACCTCTAATTTCGTCAATTAAGCTTTTGAAATAGTAGAGATTATGATAGCTTAATAGCGTATAAGCTGTTAGCTCTCTTGCAGCAAAAAGATATCTTAAATAAGCTCGAGAGAAATTTTTGCAAACCCAGCATTGACAATGCTTGCTTAGAGGCTTTTGATCATTTTTAAAAGCTGCATTCTTAATACTTGCTCTAAACTTATTTTTTAGCTTGCCCCCATCTTCAGGTTTTAGAAAAAAATAGCCAACCCTTGCCAACCTCGTCGGCGTTACACAATCAAACATATCAATACCTTGCTCTACCCCAAAAAATAAATCCTCCACAGTGCCAATTCCTAAAAAATGAATTGGTTTTGTCCTATCAATAAATTTCAAAGTATATTTTGTTAAGGCTTGCATCTCTTGCTTATTTCTTCCGAGAAAACCACCAATTCCTATGCCATCAAAATCCTGGCTTGATATAAATTTTGCAGATTGCTTCCTTAAATCTTTGAAAATTCCTCCCTGCACTATGCCAAAAAGAGCATTTTTACTTTTCTTTGCTTCTAACGAGCGTAGGGCCCAAGCATGTGTTCTCGCAAGAGAAGCTTTTGTATAGCTATAGTCATTAAAAATTGATGTGCACTCATCAAATGCAAACATTATGTCAGAGCCAAGCTTTTCCTGAATTTCTATGCTTTTTTCTGGCGTTAATCTATGCAAACTTCCGTCGATAAATGACTTAAATGTAACGCCATCATCATCAACATCAGCCAATTTTTCTTTTGTGCATGCCCCCAATTCTGACTTCACCTTTCCTAGTTCTTTCTTGCATTTAAATTTTTCTCCAGGGAAATAGCCTATTTTTCCTATCCCATGCTCGATGAAAAAACCAAGACTAAAAACTTGAAAACCGCCAGAATCAGTCACAATAGGCTTATCCCAAGCCATAAACTTATGCAGACCGCCATGCCTTGCTATAAAATCTACATTGCTTTTTAAATATAAATGTAAAGTATTAGCAAGTATTGCTTCTATGCCTATGTCGTTAAGTTGTTTTGTTGTTAGTGCTTTAACTACTCCTGCTGTTGCTATTGGAAAAAGTATTGGTGTTTTAAAGCTGCCATGGGCAACTTTTATCTTGCCAAGCCTTGCAGCCTTGTTTCTTGCTAAGATTTCGAATTTCATAAAAACAAAATGTGTCAGTGTTCATAAATCTTACTCAATTTGCAAACTAATGAACTATTTCTATCTGAGCCTGACTTTCAAGAATTATCTCTGGCCTGCCATTGTATTCCTTAATTAAGCCACTAACCTTAACTATTTTGTCTTTATAATCTTCTATATTTGGAAAATTATTTAGGCTTGAGGAAAAAATAACTGCTATAAAACAGCTTGTTGGATAAGGCTGTTCAAAATTTAAAAATACAGTGTTGGCTTTGCTCTTATATATTTCAACAATTTTTCCTTCAACAACTTTCTCTTGGCCAATATAATTTCTAGCATCACAAGCATATATCGAGCCCTCGCTCAAATTCCAATCTAAACTATGATTGCTCATGCTGCTAAGATTGCTCCATTTACATCCAAGCCTGCTCTCTCTTGCTTGTTTTTCAGCTTGAATGAATTGCTCTTTGTAAGGATCATCACTAACACGTGCAACAACAAGGCCTTCAGCAACTAACTTCAAATTTATGTTTTCTCCGTCTAAAATTAAATATCTCAAGAATCTTCCATGTTTATCAGTATTTTCATTAAAATACTCGAGATAAACAGCTTTATTAAGTACAAGTTGCTCGAGTGCTTGTTTAGCTGCTTTATAGCATGGATAGCCACGCTCATCAGCATCAATGCCAAGAAGCCTAACATCATTGCCCTCTACAATCACAGTATCACCATCAATAATCTTTGTCACAATCTTTGGCCCCTCGACATGCTTTTCAAATGTCTCCGTCATTTGCTCACCACCACTTCCTTGGCCTTCTTGATCAATTTCAGCAACCGTCCTTGCATTAATGGCTTCTTTCTCTTTAAAATAATTAGCTGCGAAGAAAAAAATTATGATAATTAAAATTATTATCAGCCCATTAATCAGGCTCTTAATTAGATTAGCCATTAATAATTATGAAATGCATTTTTAAATCTGTGAGGTCACAATAAAATTTATTAATTAAGTTTTTTTATTTTTTTATGCAAAAAGAAAAAATAACAAAAGCAGAGCATAAGCTTGAGATGAAGCTCAAACTTAAGCCTGGTGATGTTGTAAAAATAACAAAAAACGATGGCCAGATTGTTGAGGGAACAGTTATGCCAGAAGCGCTTTCTGGCTTTTTAATCTTAAAGTTGAAAAGTGGATATAATATTGGTTTAGAAAAGTCTAATATTAAGGGCATAGAAAAAATAGGCACAAGAGAGCTTGAAAGATTTCCTGAAGCTAAGATTGAGGCAAGGGCAAGGAAAAACATAGCAGTAATACTTGCAGGAGGCACGATAAGCAGTAGGGTTGATTATACTACAGGAGCAGTAAGTGCACTAATGAAGCCTGAAAATCTTTTTTTTCTTGTCCCAGAAATAGCAAAGATAGCAAATATAAAGATTGATTTTGCATTTTCTGCACTTAGTGAAAATTTGAATTATAAGCATTGGCAAATTTTAGCAAAAAAATGTGAGAAATGGCTGAATGATGAGAGCATAGAAGGAATAATAATAACACATGGCACAGACACCTTGCATTATAGTGCCTCAGCCTTAAGTTTTATGTTAAAAAATATTAATAAGCCCGTCGTGCTGACTTATGCTCAGCGAAGTTCTGATAGACCATCAACCGATGCTATATTAAACTTAATTGCATCAGCACATGTTGCACTTAGTGATATTGCAGAAGTAGTACTTGTTGGGCATGAGAGCAGCAATGATGAAACTTGCTTGGTAATTAGAGGCACAAAGGCTAGAAAAATGCACTCAACGAGAAGAGATACCTTTAGGCCAATAAACGCTTTGCCTCTAGCAAGAGTAAGCAAAGATGGCAAGATAGAGATTATTAGTGAATACAATAAAAAAGATCCAAACAAGAAAGAAAGGGCAAAAGCAGATATTGCTTTTGAAAAAAAAGTAGCTTTAATTAAGTTTTATCCAAACTGTGATCCAAGCATTCTGGATTTTTATGCAAAGCAAGGTTATAGAGGGATTGTAATAGAAGGAACAGGAATGGGGCACGTGTGCAGTGAAGGAAAATTGAGTTGGCTGGAAAAAATAAAAAAATTGAGTAAAAAAATCCTCATCTGTATGACAACACAGACTATATATGGCTCTGTAAATCCTTACGTTTATAGCACTGCAAGAAAACTTGAGCAAGCAGGAATAGTTTATTTGCATGACATGCTGGCTGAAACAGCTTATGTTAAGCTAGGCTATGTGCTTGGAAAAACTAAAAAGCTTGATGAAGCAAGAGCACTAATGCTGCAAAATCTAGCAGGAGAATTTAACGAGAGAGAGCTTCCGGAATGCTTTCTTTATTAGTTCGTATTCGCGCGATACAGAGCGAGCATTCAGCACACAAGCTAGGCAGCAAAAGTCTGTCTTACAACTTTAAACTTATAACTTTGCTTACTCCATCCTGCATTGAGACACCGTAAATTAGATCTGCCTTGCTTATTGTCGCATCATTATGACTTATAATTATACATTGATGTTTTCCTATATGTGCCTTAAGCAAATTTGCTACTCGCTCACTATTATGTTTATCAAGATCAGAATCTATTTCATCAAAGACATAAAAAGGATAAGGGCTAAGTTGTTGAATAGCAAAAATAAAGGCTAAAGCTGTTAAAGCCTTTTCACCTCCACTTAAGCTTGTTGAATCAAAATATTTTCCTTTCCCAACTTGCAACAAAATGTCTACGCCGCCTGCGAAAGGATCTTTTTCATTTTCAAGCACAAGCTTGGCTATTCCACCTTTCCAATTCAGCTTCATAAAATTTTCACTAAATTGAGCATTTATTTTATCAAATATTGCCATAAAAACTTTCTTCTTTTCTTTATTTATTCTCTCGATTTGCTTTAATATTTCTTCTTTTTCTTTAATTATCTTTTCAAGCTTAGCGTTAACTTCATTCCATTCTGACTTTATTTTTTCATAAGTTTCAAGAGCTAAAAGATTAACATTGCCTATTTGCTCAAGCCTCGCTTGCGCTCTCCTTAACTTTTCCTCAAGCCTTTCAATTGGCAAACGAATTACCTTAGTTTTTTTGCCTAGTGCATTGATTTCATCATCAAGAGCTTTGAGTTCAGCCTCGACTCTTGCCTTATTAACATTAAGTTCATTTATTTTGCTCATGATAACAAAAAGCTCGCCTTGCAAAGATGAAAGCTGCGACTCAAGCTCTGAATTTTTTTGCTGTAAAGAATTTTTTTCCTCTATAAGGCTAGAAAATTTTTTATAAATTTCATCATGCTTGCTTTGTCTCTCTTCTAACAACTTAGTAATTTCCTGAATTTCAGCCTCTATACTTTTCAAATTTTCTTCAGCCTTTGCTTTCTCTTTCTCAGTTCTTGCAAGAACATCTCTTGCATTTTCTAACTCTCGCTCTTTAAGCTCAACCTCTAAAGTAAGCTGTTTATCAACATCCATTTCTTTTTTAACTTTTTCTTTTTCAAGCAAATAAGTATTAAGCCTTGCTTTCACTTCATTGAGCTCAGTCTCGACGAGCTCGCGGGCATTTATACTTGCTTCTAACTCAGGAATTTGCCTATTTAGCTCTTCAAGCTTTGCAGAAAGCTCTTTTTTCTGAACTATCAAGGTTTCAATAGCACTTCTTAGCTCTTTAATCTTCTCATTAATAATTCTATTTTCTAGCTCTTTTTCCTTCTCTTTTTTATATCTCTCAATTTCTTTAATCAATATAGAATTTTCATTCTTAAGTTTATCAATCTCAAGCAAAATGACTTTTATCTTCGATCTTATGTCTTTAATTTTTTCATTAGCCTCAGCCTCAAGCTTTTTTTTGTGCTCATCATCAAGAACGCGCTTACATTTTGGGCATATTTGCAAGTTAACTAGCTCATTAAGCTCGGTCGTTGCAAGCTCAATTTCTTTTTCAAATGCAGCTATTTCAACCTCACTCTTCTTTATTAATGCATCATTTTCACTGATCTTTTTGCTTAACGCTTTAATTTTATCATCGATATTTTCCTCGATGCTCACAATCTTTGCTCTAAGATTATTCAAAGCCTCTTGTTTTTTTGCAATTTCATCACATACAGCTAGATAATTTTTATTTGCAAAAGAGAGCCTCTCTTTGGCGAGAGAAAGCTGATTAGCAGCATTTTCTATTTCACCTAATCTTTTGCTTAAATAATCATATCTCCTTTTCGCTTCATCTATTTTTCTATCAATACCACTAAAAATTTTCTCTTTCTTTTTGTCTTTAAACGATTGCTTCTGTTTTTCTTTAAGCTCTTCTAGCTCTTTTAAGCCAAGTTCAATTTCTTCATTTAGATTTTTTATTTTTTCATTAGCTGATAAAACCTGAGCTTGCAAAGAATTTCGCCTTATTTCGAGCTTCGCAAGCTGTGCTTTTCCTTCAACTATGCTATTCTGTAATTCTTTTAGCTCAACACCAGAAAGATTTTCTATGTGAGAATCTATTAAATTTATTTTATTTTTTATTTGTTCCTTTAGCTCTTGGATTTTTTTCTGCTTAGCTTCATTTGTCGCTTTTCTTGATAACTCTTTTTGCAAAGCACTCTCAATTTTGGCTTTTTCAGCACTTTTTTCGGCATGCTTTTTTGCTATTATGGAAAATTTTAAATTTTCAACTTGTTCTTTTATTTGATTATAAAAAAGTGCTTGTTTTCTTTCAGCCTCAAGTTCTCTCAAAAAGTGCTCTTTCTCATTAAGTATAGCTTTAATTTCTTTAATTTTTTCTTCTGTCTTTTCAAGTTCTCTTAATGCTTTTTCTTTTCTTTCTTCGTAAACACTTATTCCAGCTATATCCTCTATTAATTTACGTCTTTCTTCATTTTTCATTTCAACAAACCTAGAAATTTCTTTCTGCAAAACCAAATTAAAGCCATATGGATTTATTCCTGCTTGTGAAAGAAGTTCAAGAACTTCATTTCTTGTTTTTGGCTTATTGTTTATTTTATAAATACTAGAGCCATCACTTCTAAGAATTCTCGTTATAGTAACTTCATTTGGGATCTCATTTTCTATTTTTAATAAACCTTGGGAATTGTCAATTGTCATAGAAATAATTGCATTGTTTGCACTGGCTAAAGCTTTACTTCCTTTAAAAATTAAATTTTTTGCACTTTCAACACGCAAACTTTTCATTGCTAGTCGTCCTAGTACAAAGCAAATTGCATCAATTATATTACTCTTTCCACTTCCATTTGGTCCAACAATAACATTCAGGCCCTTATCGAAAATAATTTCTGTTCTTTTCCCAAAACTTTTAAAACCTTCTATAACGAGCTTTTTTATGTAAGTCATCTTTAATTCAGGTAAGCATTTTTGTATTTTTTAAATTTTTTATTTTAGAATCTTTTATTTTAGAATCTTAAAAATCCGTAAGTTTTTTCTGCTTTGATTGTTCTGATTGTTCCAGGCCTTGATTTTGCTCTTTACTTTGTTTTTGCTTTGACTGCTTTTTATAGGTTGCCCAGCTTTTCCTAACAAATTTTAGTTTTTCATCCAGTGCCTTTAACTTTGGGCTAGGATAAATTTTCTCAAGAAAATATCGTGTGCGAGGATCTGAAGGATAACCAGAGCCAAAATCATAATCAATTAATGCTTTAACCTTTGTAATTTCATACTCGCGCTCTTCCTTAGCTAGTATACTTGCAGCTGCTACACTAGTATGCCTTTCTGCTTTATGTTTTACTAGCAATGCAATTTTTCTCTGCTTAATTAAATCCCTTAACTCATCTGGAAGGTAAGACTCGAGCAAAGCTCTCCACTTAGGGATATTGTTAGATGGGCAATCAACGATGAAAACAAACATTGGGCTTTCTTCTATGCTTCCCTTTGCTTGAAAACAAAGCTTTCTCCAGAGTTGAGTTATGGCCTTAGCAAATTTTATTGCCTCCAGCTTATTTAAATTAATTTTCATTTTTTCTCTCGAATCTATTTCTTCAGGATAAGTTTTAACAAGTGTATATGCAAGACAGTGCTCTTTAATTTGCTTAGCTAACCGCTCTCTTGTATTCGGCGAGAGTAACTTGCTATCTTTTACGCCGATCTTTTTCAAAAAAGAATTTTGTTCTTCATTGACGGCCACTCCGCCAATTATCATTGGCCCTATCACTGGCCCTCTTCCCGAATCATCAAATCCAAGATAAATTTTCATTTTTTGATACATTGATACAAATTTTTACTAATTTTTCGCCTTTTTAATTTTTTTCAAAATTAAGAAGAAAAGTAGCGAGGGGTGGATTTGAACCACCGACCTTCGGGTTATGGGCCCGACGAGCACTCCTGGCTGCTCCACCTCGCTACTATAAAAATATTTTTAGCATTTAAATTTTTTTACTTCTCACATTAAGTTTTTCTCGTATTTTTGTGGAGAAAGGCTTATGAGTGCTTTTTTCTCGTCGATTTTTACACTCAAAGGAAGAAATTTTTCTATAACAAATGCATTTGTTCTTGTGTGATCTGTAATGAAAGAAGTTTTCAATGAAATTTGCTTTTTGGTTTTATCACAAAGATAAGCAAGAAAAGGTAAAAGCTGATCTGCTGCATGACTATCTACTGATCCACTTAACTCTGAGCTAAGAGCAACACTTGCTTCTTTTGCCACTACCTCGCTTGGTTTACCTCTTTCACCAATTGCACTCGCGCCGAGCACTGAGTGTTGCGTGATAAGCCATAATGTTAAAACAGCTCCTGGGCTGTAGCTATCAACATACTCAAGAGAGATATTGATCGGGAGTGGCTTAAAAATGGCTTCAGCTTTTAACCACTGCATTGTAAAAGTTTTTATTTTTTCTGCAATTTTCGCCTGGCTCAAGCTTGAGCTTACAACTACATTTCCTCTTATTTCAATTAACTTTCCTCTTTCAATAAACTCATAGAATTTTAGTTTTCCTGGATTCTTAACAAAAGTTACTTTGCCTCCGCCTTTTGGATAAAAACCTCGCCTTTCAATGGTTATTTCTGCTTCGTAACCTATTTTATTAAGTAAGGGGAGAAGTACATATTTAATATAATCAATTGGCGGGGCATTACTAACATCTGTGCCACCTATTATCTCTGCTTTAAAGCTTTGTTGCTCGATTAAGCACGGCATTAATGTTTGTAAAACTAAAGAGATGCTTCCTGCTGTCCCTATATCTATACTTAAGTCTTTTACAATAACTCCTTTTGGCACAAATAGAATTTCCTGGCTTCCAAGCATTGCATTTTGCACATAAGCATCACTAAGCTGCTGCGCCACTTTTACACATGCTAGGTGCTGAGCTGCTAGGCCAGGATTTTTGCGCTTCGCTCTAATGTTCCTTAGCTTGAATGGCTTTTTTGTTAGTATGCTTAATGCCAAAGCTGTTCTTAAGATTTGACCCCCTCCACTTCCATAGCTCCCATCTATATCAACAATTCCTTTCAAATTTTCGATTCTCATTTTGCTCTACTAGATTTTCTTTACAAGTCAAATTAAAAGCTTATTAGTACAGCCCTATGCTCTCTCTTAATTATAAAATTTCTTGCTGCTACTATCTTAAATCCACTTCTTTCCGCAATATCAATCAGATAATCATCAACAGAGCCATCAACGATTAAACAATAGCCTATGAACTTTCTTAGCAAAAACTTTAGATTTCTGAAAGGCAATGTTTTTATTAGCCTAAAATTTTTGTCCACTATATAGGCGAGTCCACTATCTCTAGCCTCATCCAGAAAAGGCTTTATTTTCTTATATATCTCTTCTTTTTCTTTCCCACCAATTTTTTCTGCTGTCTTCTCAGCTGTCTTTTCAGCTATCTTTTCTCCTGCCTGCATCTCCTTTTGTGCTTCAATAACAGCCTCGATAGCCTCTCCTTCTTCAATTCTTTTTTCTATCTTCTCTTTCTCCCTTTCTTTTGTTTTTTCCCTTATTCCTTTCCTCATTGCCTGCTTCCTCGGTTTTCTTTCTTTTTTCTTTACTTTTTCCTCAAATTGTTCTTTTCCCTGTTCTTTGCCCTGTTCTTTTTCCTCTTTTCCTGTTTCTTGTATTGATTTTATTTTTCCTCTTAGTTTTCCTTTATTAAGTTCGTATTTCTCGATAAACTCACTTGCCGGAACTCGCTTTCTCAAAGCACTTAGAATTTCTTTTCCAACAAGCTCCTCAACTTCCTTACCATCAGGTGCTATAGCAATATAATCTATTTTTGCTCCACTTTTTAGTGCAGATTTTGCAAGCAATAAGCCTCCTCTATCACCATCAATGAACAAAGTTGTTTCTTTTTCTTTAGAAATTTTTTTTATCGTTGATGGCACTTTTATACCATTCATCGCTATTACATTGTCTATATTATGCTTAATTAAATTTATAACGTCGGCCCTGCCTTCAACAATTATAATTTCTTTGCCTTCAATATTTCCTGCAGGCAATTTTTCTTTTCCTATCTCTCTTATTTCAGAAACTTTCTTAGTTAACTTTACAGCCTCTTGTATTTCTTTTGATTCAGGAAGTTTTTCTGTTATTTTTTTCAAAAGCTCCTTAGCTCTTTCTACAATATATTTTCTTTTTTCTTCTCTCACATCCTCAACCTCGATAACTTCAAATTTTGCTTCTGTTGGGCCTATTCTGTCAATTGTTTCTATGGCAGCTGCTACGAGCGTGGTTTCTGTCTTATCTAGAGCCGTTGGTATTTGCACAATGCCGCTAGTTTTTTCTCCTTCATATTTTATTTCTGCTTCAATTCGGCCAATTTTTCCTTTTTTCTGCAACTCGCGAAGTTCAAGCTCCTCACCAAGTAAGCCCTCTGTCTGGCCAAAAATTGCACCTATCACATCAGGCTTTTCAACTATACCATTTGCAGTAAATTTTATTTTTATAAGATATTTTATCGATATAGGACTTATTTTTCCCATTTTTGCTATTTTTACTTTTGTTTTAGTTTTGTTTTTAGCTTTTATTTCAGCTTAAGCTTTTAGCTTCTTGCTTTTGCTTTTAGCTTTGATTCTTAACTTTCTTTAACTTAACCTAATTAGCTTTTAGCTATTATGGATGATGCTTTGAGCAATGGTTAAGCAATTAGCTTTTGCTTAATTGAAATGAAAGCTAAGCTTTAAAGTAGCTTTAAGCAATTATAAATTTAAAAAACAAAAATTATTTAAAAACCTTTGGTTTTTTTGTTGTTTGCACTTGATGCCAACGCCAACTGCTTGCTTTTTTCTTTGGTCTTCTTTCCTTTTGCTTCTTTATCAAAAAGATCACACATAAAATTAAGGCAATCCATAAATAGCAATCAGCAAGATTAAATGAAAGGCCAAGCAAGCTAAGTGAGAGCCAATCAATCACATAGCCATAAAATACTCTATCAAAGAGATTCCCAATAATGCCTGCAAGAGCAAAAATTGCTGCATATCTAAAAAGATTTTTCTTTTTTTTATTTCCAAAAAAGCTTATGAAAAAAATTATTAAAATCATTACTAGAGAAAAGGTTATTATTAAATATCTAATTAAGCCTGATGAAAGCAAGCCTAAAGAGATTCCTTTATTTTTTGCTTTGGCAAGGCAAAAAATCAGCGCGCAGCCTTCTCTGCCAGCTAAAAAAGTTTTAGTAAACCTGTCAATAAAAAATAAAAATGCAAAAAATACAAAATCTAAAATTGCGATTAAATGATTTTGTTTTTTCATCTCGCAACTTTCTTTAGCTTTTCTTTGTGCTTTTGCTTTTCGTTTCATTCCTTTCTAAGTTTTCTTAAGTTTTCTCTTGATTTCTTCTACACTTTCATAAATTTCATTAAGCCTTTCATAAATCTCTAAAAGTTTTTGTTCGACAAAATTGCTGCTTTGATATTGCGGATATTGTATGCTCTCTGTGCTTTCCTCTCGCATCTCGCTTTGGCTGCCTTGACTAGGGCTAGTAAATGCAGCTAAATTCGAAAAGCCTAAAAAACTGCCACTACCACTCTCGCTCTCGCCGCTTGTCGCATCTAAAGCTCTTTCATTACTTTGTCCTTGTCCAAACCCTTGCCCTTGCAACTCTCGCTCTTGCCTCTTTTTCTTTATTTTCTCTAGCAAAGTAAAATCCACAAACTCAGATGCCATTTTAAAATTATCATCAGTCTAAGTTTTTTAAATAATCTGGCAGGATTTATTTATTTTTGCATTTGTAATCGTAATCTTTCCTTTTATTATTAATATAATAATTGAACTTCACTTATAGCGGTGCCTAAACTTTTTTCTTACGAATGCTACGAAGGATTGCTGCTACGATTATTACAATTAGGATTGCACCTATAATTATCCATAACCATATAAGCTTTGGTTTTGCTTGCTTTGTTGGCTGTGTAGGCACAGCAATGCTAGATGGCATTTCTTCTTTTTCTTTTAATTCTTTCAATAACAAAAATGCTTTGTCATTTTCAATCTTTTCCAGCAAAATTTCAAGCTCAGCAAGATTATTGCCATCCAAGTCAAGTTGCACAGCTTTACCTATAATTAAATCTATTTTTATAGGATCGCTCCAAATGAATAAAGTGATTCCATTTGCCCTTATTTCACCTATCTGCCCAACATGCTCCTGCCCCTTAACCCTAAACCTAAAGGCATATCCACCACTTCCCCCATATTCTCTACCTTCCCCAACATCGCCCAAATCCTCGCTTACATTTTCAGGCGGCTCACTAGGAGCAGCACAGTCCTGTGAGCAATTCAAATAATTTTCCTTTTTTGAATCACATTTGCCATCGCCACATACAGAGGGAGAAGGTACATAAACACCACCTTTACTAGGCCTATGTCTTACTTCATATCTCATTGTTGCTATAGCTACATTTCCTGCCTTGTCTTTGGCTGTGCATGTTGCTGTGAATTTGCCTATTGATGAAGTGTCTATTCTTGAAATAGATATGACAGGACTTGGATCAAGGTTATCACTTGCAAAACAGCTTGCTTCTATTTTTTCTCCCACATATACCCATCTACGTGACAAACTAAAGCTAATTCTAGGCGGCGTTACATCAAGAGTTACATTTCTTGTTTCAGTTGAATTCGCATTTTCAGCATTATCATAAGCAGTTGCATTAAAGTAGTAAGTTCCTTCAGCCAAGCCTGTAAAGTTAACAAATAATGGCGAGGTTGTTAAATTGCTTGAATTAATTAGATCGGTTGAATTGTAAAGGTAGATTGTTATGTTTTTTAGACCTATGCCTGAGTCGGATGCTGTTACGTTAATTTGTATGTAATTCCTGTTTATTATGCTTCCAGAGCTTTCTGTTAGAGGAACAAATTGAATTGCAGGGGCAATCGTATCTGCGATTGTAAAGTGCCTTGTCGCAGAAACATTGCTCAGGCTTCCGTCTGTACAGTTTATATACCAGCTATGATCTCCATAACTTATTCCATTAATCAAGAAGTTTGTTAATGTGTTATTTTGCACTGAATTATTTGTTTGATTTAACACAGAGTCAAGATATATTGAGCAACTTAATGTTTGATTCCAATCATCTGTAGCAGTAAAGTTGAAGTTAATATCGTGAATATTGTTGAATTGTGTGTTATTGGCCGGTTCGTTCAGAGTAATTTGAGGGGCTTGATCTTCTGCTCCTACGCTTGTTGTTGGTTCTGGGGAAGTGTATTTTCTAACTCTAAAATCATCAAAAGATACGGCAGAATTTAAACCACCATTTAATCCCGCATTAGCATCTGTTCTTGTTGTCCAAGCTTGGGATACTTGCCACGAAGCTGGTTCGGTAGTTCCAACCTGCCAAGCTTTTCCGTATTGATTATTTCCAACTAGGGCCATCTTGAAATTGTACCATACTCCTGTAGTAAAGGTGAACCCTACGGAACCAGCTGTTCCCCACGCAACAAGGTCATCTAAAAAACTAATCGTTGTTAGATTGTCGTAAGTAATAACCAAATTATACCCTCTATTATCAGCAGTAATTCTTCCAGCCAAACCCATCCTGTAATCACTTCCAAAAGTGTCGGGTCTCATTTTGACTTCTGCTATATAGTCTGCACTTGGTATAGTAACTTTCGCATGTTTACCTACACTATCGTCCACGGTACTTGTTTGTTGTAATAGCCCCCCTGTTTCAATCCACGTAGCACTTCCTGTTGTATTTTGTTGAAATATCCAAGCTGAATTTATCACACCGTCTTCAAAATCATCACCAAAAATGAAGGTGTTGGCAATATTGCTTGCTGAAGTTGCAGAAGGATTTCCATAGTAAACATAAATAGTTGCTGTTGAGCTTGCTGGAATTGAAGGAACTTTTACCCAGAGCTTTGTTGAAGTTGTATTGCAGTCAGATTCAAGCCAATAATTTAATAGGGTTTGACCATCTGAGTCAGTAAATCTTATATCTCCACAATCCGGACGCATTTTTCCGACAGAAATTAAGCTTTGAGTGTCTAAAATAACCAAAACTTGATAATCTGTTAAAGTGTTTGAGTTTGCTGTGTTATCTATTGTTATGCTTCTTCTATATTGCCAAGCTTCAGCAATTGTAAAATATTCCGTCTCGCTTACATTGTATGCTGGCTCATTTGTAGTGCCATTCTCACTTGCCATTTCATTTATCACAAGCTCATAACTTTGATTACTTAAATAAGGGATGTTCCACTCAATATAATCAATCAGGCCATTGTTATTTTTGTCAAAAGCTTCAAAGGCTACTTCTTCCTTGTCATTGTCAATAATGTGATAAAGTGTTATTGCATCTTTTATTGCTTCCACAGGCAGATTTGTGTATGCAAGAACATCGCTATAGTGCAAGGTTTCTGGGCCAACTATTGTTATTAGCTTTCTGCTTTCATTAATTCCAACTTGCTCAATTGCATAAGGCGCTGGAGTGAAATATTCTATTTCTACTGCCTTAGCTAATTGCTTTATTTCTAAAGTAACTTCATTGGCATTTTTATCAATAAAAAACTCGTCAAGATTTATCAAATAACCAGTAAGGCCCTTAATAATTTTTTTAAAAAAGCTAGAAAAGCCTTCAGCAATTGAGTAGATTGTTATTAGATCAGGAGATACTTCGATGCTTTCATTATCAATAATTTTAACACTAATATTGCTAGCCTCTTTTGGCAGTTTTGTTTTTATTATTGTAGGCTCGCTTGCATTTATGATTTTTTTCCATTTTACAGGCTCATTTAAAATTGCCTTATATTGAAAAAGCTGCTCACTTAAAATAGGGCTTTCAGCTTGAGTTGCAGGAATAAAAATTATAAAAGCTAGGCATAAAATGCCTAAAATAGAGCCTAAGTACCTCTTTTTTCTTTTTTTCATTTGTATTTTTTGTTTAATTATGTTAAAATTACTTTATCTTTAAAAACTTTTACCTCTTAGCCTCAAGAACAAGATATGATTTTACTTGATTTGAGGCATCGATAACCTCTTTTGTTAGCTCTCCTTCCATTTGCTCTATTCTTGTCCTTATAATGTATCTGTCATAGACAGAACGTAAAAATTTAGTGAAAGCAGAGGTCTCAAATTTATTTTCATAATCTCTCTCTAGTGTGCCTGAAAATTTAATTTCAACTTCGCCTTTGTTTGCCTTAATTTTTTTTCCTTCTTTTGTTATTTCTATGTCAACAAGCCTTGAAATTCTCCACTTAATTTCTATCTCAAACCTAAAGTAATCTGTAATCTTCTTTAAGCATTTCCATTTTATTTCTATTTCTTTGCCTTCTGCCTTAATTTTTTCAGTATAGCTCTCTTCTTTTATAAAATACTCTCTATCAGCAAACCAGTCATAGAGAAAAGCATAAAGAGCTTTAAAATCAAAAATTCCATCATGCTTTACCTTTGTTTCATAAATAAGTTCCTTCTCACTCATTTTTAAAATTAAAAGTCTTTTTGTTTATAAAGTTATTGCCCTTTTTGCTTATTTCCTAAAAATGCTCATTTCTTTTAATTTGCGTTTCATAGCTACTATTTCTCTCTTTTTTAACAATTTTAAGGTTAGCCAAGCCAACCCAGATACAAAAAGAATGCTGATTATTATTACAGGAAGATAGTTGAATTTCTTAGCTTTAGCCGGAACTGCTGGTTTTTCCACACAAGGCTTGCAAGGCCCGCCACAATCAATGCCAGTTTCATCATAATCTTGTTTGCCATCAAAGCAATACCAGCAATAGCCAAGTTCACTCTCTTTTATCACAAAGTGAATATCAAGGCCTTTCTCAAATGATGGCATCTTTATTTTGGCTAGTATTTTATTTGTTGCCTTATCCTTGACATAATAGTGCACAACCCCACATTCAAAGCCCTTCTCAACTTTTAACTCTTTATAAACTACACAATCTTGCTCTTCACTATAATTTCTACCATCCTTGCAATAACAAATTCTCTTTTGCTTGCCATAATAGGTTATTTTTCCTGCAAGAAGCTCTTTCCAGCTAGCCCTTTCAAGCTTACATTCAGACCAATTTTCACAATATGCAAGAACGCATTTTTCTATTGGCACGACACAGGCTTGGCTTTCGCTTGGCTTATGCTCCTCGCTAGGACATTCAGGATTAACTTTAACACATCTCCTTTCCATTGTTCCATTAATGCAAGGTCCCCACTCACTACAGTTCCACTCGTCGATGCATTTAATAACTGTTACTTGCCACTCAACCCTATTACTTGCTTCGCCATCACTTACTTCTGCTTTAATGCTGTAACTACCACTCGCCTCTTTGAAATTAAAGCCACATTCTACCTCCCCAACATCTTGACATTCATTTACTTCATTGTCATTAAGATAAAATTTCATTATTAGGCTGTCATTATCAGCATCTCTTGCCTTAGCATAAAAGACTAGGCTATCATTTTCTTGAATAGCTATGCTCAAATCTTCTGGTTTATAAGCTATTATTTCTGGTGCATGATTTGGTGTTGGCGTAGGTGGGGGCGTAGGTGGGGGAGGCTGAGCTGGAGCCAAAGTAAATGGCTCACTATAAATGATTGTTCCATTATATCTTGAACCAAGAACAAAAGGAACTATCTTAATTTTATAAGTTCCCGCAGAATAGCCGCTAAGATCAATGCTTAATGATGTTGATGTTGTATTCATCAAAAAGCTCTGATTAGATAGATTAGATGCATTAACTAGGAAAAGATCATAGTAGACAGGGCTTAATGCTGAGTCTTGGCCAACAAATGCAAGATTAACAATGTAGCCAGAAATGCTAATTGAAATAACATTGGCTTTGCCACAATCAACCAGCTTCAAAGGCCTAGCATTTTCATCATACCAATTTCCACTGTTATTTACACAATATATATTTGTGCCATTATAGCTCTCATTTGTTGTTCCAATAATGCTAAAGTTTAAGTAAGGTGGTGTTGTATAGCCAGGAATTACATAATAGCTATCATTGAAGCTATCATTCCAAGTATAATTGCTACCATAGCCACCAGCCACAAAAGCGCTTGCCTTAAAATAGCGACAATCTCCAGGATTCAAGCCAAGCAATGCCTCGAGTATGCTACAATTAGTAATGCCAAGGCCATAACAGCCCTGGCAAAAAACCTCACGCAAGCCGCCAGGAGCCCATCCACAGGCAGGATTGGCACTGTCATTAACTAAAATTAAGTCTATATTCGTTACTCCATCAACATTCACAATCTGTCCATCTGCAGTTATATTATAACAACCAACGGCAGGAATAGCATAAATTTCTTCATAAAAGTCCTCTCCATTAAAGTGCATCGGCGAGTAGGAAATAGTATAATTCGAAATAGCTTCGTCAAAGCTATATAGCTCATCTTTAATGCCTTTAGAAAGGAAATTATTTAAAAAGATGGAGTTATTGGCTGAGGAATTATCAACATATAGGTCATAATAAGTTGAATTCTTTATTATATTTCTCGTTAAAATGTTGTTTGATGAAGCAAGCAATATAATTCCATAATCATTTGAGCTTGCAGTGTTGTTTGTCAGGATGTTGTTGTTTGACCACACAACTACATCAATTCCATAAGTATTTGAATTAACAATGTTATTTATTAAAGTATTATTGCTTGAGAAGTAACCTAAATAAATTCCCGCCAAATTATTTGAATTAACTGTGTTATTTGTAAAAATGCTATTTGACACGCCATATAAATAAATTCCCTCAAAAAAGTCTGTAATCACACAATTTTTTATTGTATTGTTTGTCTTTCCGCTTAAATCAATTCCATGATCAGCTCCACTATCATCGCCATCTATTTTATGTCCTTGACAATCAAAGATTTTGTTGCTGAAGTTTTCAGGATTATTAATGCAAGTGCCTGCAAAATTTGTTATATCTGCAGTAAGCAGAACTTCACTGCAGGCAGGATCATTGAGCTGGGCTGTGCAATTGCTGCATGAGTCACAGTAACAAGGAGGAATTCCAAGCGGCGCAAATATGCTAAAGCTTGTTATGTTTGCATAAACAACATTGTTTGTAGTATCAACGCCATTAATAGTATAGAAGCCCTCATTATACCATGAGTCATTATACTTCCAAATGCGCAAGCTGGCCTCGCTAACTGAGTCTATCTCGCTTTCATCATAGCTTATATTCAAGAAAAGCCACGAGTCAGCGCTGTTGTTTGTTGCATTTACATATTTACTAATATTATACCATCCAGCAGGATCGGCCGCAGGAGCACTTGCATTTCTTAATGCTATGTCCTTGCCCTCAAAGCTTACGATTGGGCCTATGTTTAGATTTGTTATTATATTGCCTATTGAATCACTTTCTGAATAGAAATCCCAGTCAGAGTTATTTCGGGCTGTGTTGTTTATTAAGATATTGCTTGAGGAAGAAGATAAATAAATTCCATACATATTTGAATTTGCAGTATTGTTTGTTAAAATGTTGCTTGAAGTTAACAACCTAATCCCTGCTCCATTGAAATTAAACTCACTATTATTAATTGTATGATTACCGCCACCAAATATTACCAAGCCAAATGGGAAACCACCATTGTTATAATTGGCTGTACTATTAATTATTGTTATATTGTTTGAACCAACTAATGCTATGCCTATCGCATTCCCAGAAGAAGTTAGGTTTTGTATTAACAAATTATCTGAGAAAAATATTCTAACTGCATTATTAAATAGTGTTTCCGAACCTTTTACAGTTACATTTGTTATATTTGAACCTGTGGCATTACACATTATAAGATCTGAAAATTCTTGATTTACTAAGTTTACAGGATAGTTATAAACCCCACAAAGCCTATCACCAGAACAAGTGTTATTTTCAAATATGTTGTTTAGGCAATTTTCTCCGCCTATGCTACATTCTTCCAAATCAACATAAACATTTTCTTGCATTGTGTTATTTGCTATTGTTGAATTGACTGCACCACAGACATTTATTCCTCGAGAGTTATTATTTGCTATATTATTTGTTACAATATTATCACTTGAAGAATAACCTAGATAAATCCCACTCCCACCATTTGAGTTTGCAGTGTTGGATATTAGATTATTATTGCTAGAAGAGCCTAAATAGATTCCGTCCTCGCTATTTGAGCTTGCAGTGTTGTTTGTCAGGGTGTTGTTTGATGAAGAATCTAAATAAATTCCATTACTATTTGAGCTTGCAGTGTTGTTTATTAGAGTATTGTTTGAGGAATAGGATAAATCAATTCCAAAGTTATTATTTAAACTAGCATTGTTGTTTATTAAAGTATTGTTTGAGGAATAGGATAAAAGAATTCCACTACCTATATAAGAAAGGTCCCCTTTATTTGAATTGGCAGTGTTATTTATTAAAGTGTTATTTGAGGAAGAATATAAATAAATCCCAAAGTAATAATTTGAATTGGCAATATTGTTTGCCAGGGTGTTGTTTGACGAATTATAGAAATAAATTCCAAAATAAAAGTCAGTAACTATGCAGTTTTTTATTGTGTTGTTTGTTTTTTCGCTTAAATAGATTCCATAATCTGTTCCATTATCATCACCATCTATTGTATGTCCTTGGCAATCAAAAACTTTGTTGCTGAAGTTTTCAGGATTATCAATGCATGTGCCTGCAAAATTTGTTATGTCAGCAGTAAGCAGAACTTCACTGCAGAGAGGATTATTGAGCTGGGCTGTGCAATTACTGCATGAGTCGCAGTAGCAAGTTTGTTGGATTTGGAATTCTTGGATCTGGGCTGGAGCAGCGGTTGCTTGTGTTGTGATTTGCTCTTGATCATAGAACAAGGTTTCATTAGCATAAACAAGCTTTATTTCAAGAGTTCCATCTTGTGCCTGCAGATTGAGCACATCAAGGCTCAGTGGTATTGTATAGGCCTCACCAAGAAACTCTGGGCCAAAGCCAATTTTTTCTATTGTGTAATTTGTTTTTATTGTTAAAATGCTGCCTTGCTTGCTTATTTGTAAAAGTTCTATGCTTGCTGGGCTGCCATCTATGTTTATACTTTCTTCGATAATCTCAGCGTCATAGCCAGGCGGTATTTCATAAATAAAAGGCTTGTCAGCGCTTACGCTTGCCTCAAGTTGCTCTGCAATTGTAAAGCCAAGAAGTGATTTTAAGGCCGAAATAAAATAAAGAAAGCTAAGTGGATTTATAGGGTTGAAGACTGAGGCGCCCCCTATGTTCCCTATGTTGCCTACGCTGAATGTACTGAATGTGTCTTTCTCTTCACTCTCGTTACTAGCTTGGCTTTGGCTTATTTCAAAAATTTTTAGCTTGAAGCTTATGCTAGGCTTCTCAATAAGCTTTCCTGGCCTGCCAAGACCCATGCCTTCTCCGCTCAGGCTTTTATTTTCAAGATAAAAGCTTCCGAAGCCAAGAGGATAGCTAGCATTGCTTAGCTCGAGCCATTCTTCAAGAGTCAAGTTTCTTTGCTGATCTGCAAGTTGGATTAAGGCAATGCTATCAAGAGGAATAAGCTCGCCTTCTCTTAAGCTTAACTCGTAGCTTCCACTCAGTCTCTCATTACTTGCATAGCTCGGCTTGCTTAAATAAATAGCAAGCCCAGTAATTTCTGATTTTTTAACAGCTATAATGAGTAGCAAAGCTAGGCATATCAAAACAAGAAAAATTAATAAGATGGCACTCTTTTTTTGCATTTTTTGTTTTTTAAGCTAATATTTTTGTATTTTTAAATTTTTATATTTTAATTTTTATATTTTTTCTTTTTTAATACCATCTCTTTTCCATTTTTGTTTTTCTTCTTTTTAAGTCATTAAGTCATGAAAAGGTATGCTCTTTTTTCTTTTTACTTTTTAAGCTAATTTTTTTCTCATTTTAGCAGTTTTCCCATTCGAATCTCTCTTTCATAAATAGCATAAAAAGCAGGGCCTTGAAAGGAGTGAGGAAAAGCCAGTTAAGCAAGAAAACAAGAGGGCTGCCAACAAAAGGGATAAGTGAAAATGCAATACTAAAGACTAGCCAGCATAAGTCAACAATAATGTTTAGCAGCAAGAATGGCAAGTAATTCCTATATACTTGCTTTATTGAAATCTTGAAGCTATTTAATATTTTGCTATCATAAAAAACAAGCCCATAAGGAGCTGGCAAAATAAAAAGATAAAGCAAATAGCCTGCTATGGCAAAAATTATTATTAGCAGCAGCACAAGCCATGCAAGTTTTTTTGCCAGTAAAATCAGACCAAACAAAATAGCTAAATAACAAAGCACTAAAATTCCTTGTATAAGCTTTACAGCTATCAACTTTAGCCAATATTTACTATATCTAAAAGAATTCTTAAAATAGCTTTTCTCAGGCTTGTTATTGACAATGTTTCTTGAAAAAACAAGCATACTAGAAAAGAAAAATGAGCCTATTATAGCACTAACAAGTATGAAAATAAAAAATGCAATGAGAATTTTTATTAGCAAGGGCATGACTGCTAAGGCTGCCATTGAATTTTGTCCTTCTATGCTAAGTCCTTCAGGTCTTGTCAAGGCAACAAGCTGTGATATTTCGGCTTTGTTTGCTGCAATAAAAATTGCTAGGCCAATTAAGCCTAAGATAGCGCTAATAACTAGCCATATAAGCATTGGCAGAGCAACATGAAGATTTTTGAAATAATTTTTTAGAGACTGGCCTATAATATTAAAAATTCCTCTTTTTTTCATTTCTCTTTTTTTCATTTTTTGGACTTTTGGCATTCAAAAGAAAATAAAGAAAATTTAAAAAACTATCTAAAAGCTCTAAAAGCTTTTTCATGCAAAAATTTTTAACCTCGCGTTGCATTAAGTATGATGGAAACAATAAGCTTTGATGAATGGAAAAGATTGAAATTAAAGATTGGTAAAATAATTGAAGTGAAGGAACATCCTAATGCAGATAAGCTCTATGTGCTAAAAGTTGATTTAGGCGATAAAAAAGTTGAGCTTGTTGCAGGACTTAGGCAGCATTATAAGCCTGATGAGCTTAAAGGCAAGCTCTGTATTGTTTTTACAAACCTCCAGCCTGCAACAATTCGGGGCATTAGGAGTGAAGGCATGATTCTTGCAGCTGTTAATAGCGATAGAAGCAAGATTGTGCTTGTTGGGCCAGAAAAAGAAATCGAACTTGGTAGTGTAATAGAATAATGTTAGAATAGAATGGGTTAGATAACTAGAATGGGGTGAATGTTAGAATGGCAAAGGAAAAAAAGAAAAAAGAGCTTGGAATAACTGCTGAGAAAGATGATTTTAGTGAGTGGTTTACAGAACTAATGCTTAAAGCAGATCTTGCTGATTATAGTGAGGTTTCTGGTTGTATGATTTTAAAGCCGAGAAGTTATGCAATATGGGAAAAGATAAAGGAAGAATGCGATAAGCGTTTCAAGAAACTTGGGATAAAAAATTGTTATTTCCCACTCTTTATTCCTGAAAGGTTTTTAGAAAAAGAAAAGGCTCATGTGGCTGGCTTTTCGCCTGAAGTGGCGTGGGTGACACATGGCGGAAATAAAAAACTTAATGAAAGGCTTGCTGTTAGGCCAACATCAGAGACAATAATGTATCCTGCATTTGCAAGATGGATACGCTCATGGCGAGATTTACCGCTCAGACTTAACCAATGGAACAATGTTGTGAGATGGGAATTCAGACATCCTGTACCTTTCTTTAGAACTCGCGAATTTTTGTGGAATGAGCTTCATACCGTTCTTGCTAGTGAGCAAGAAGCTTTGGAAGAAGGAAAGCTATTGCTTGATATTTATCTTGATGTTTGTGAAAATTGCCTTGCACTTTATGGTATTGTTGGTAAAAAAACAGAGCTAGAAAAATTTGCTGGTGGAGTTGCTAGTTGGAAAATTCATTATATATTGCCAAATGGTAAGATTATAGAAGGGCCATGCTTTCACTATGATGGACAAAATTTTGCAAAGGCTTTCGGAATAAAATTTCTCAACAAAGAAGGAAAGCAACAATATGCTTATCAAAATACTTATGCAATCTCAACAAGAATGCTAGGCACAATGTTTGCAATCCATGCTGACGACAAGGGCGTAATCTTGCCGCCTAAGCTCGCCCCAAACAAAATTGTGATAATACCAATTTATACTAAAGAGAATAAGGAAGAAGTACTAAAGAAAGCTAGTGAGATAGAAAAAATTCTAAAAGATTTCGATGCATTTGTTGATTTGCGAGAAGAGCACACGCCAGGATACAAGTTTAATGATTGGGAACTAAAGGGAATTCCGCTCAGGATTGAAATTGGCCAGAGAGAGATTGAGAGCAGGCAAGTAGTGCTTGTAAGGCGTGATACATGCCAGAAAGAGGTTATAAAAATTTCTGAACTAGTTAAAAAAGTTAATTTAGCTCTTGAAGAAATACAAAAGACACTTCTCGAACGCTCAAAGAAAATGTTTGAAGAAAAACTTGTTGAAGTTGATAGCATAGATGGCTTGATTAAGGCAGTGAAAGATAAGAAAGCTGGCATAATCCCATTATGCAAAAACTCTGAGTGTGAGGAAAAGCTAAAAGAAATCACTAATGGCATAAAAGCTGTTTGCATCATTGAAGAGAAAAAAGTAAAAGCCGAGAGATGCCTTGTTTGCGGCAAAAGGGCAGATTATTTTGTGCTAGCTGGCAAAACTTACTAAAAAAACTCTATTAATAACTCTATTAATTTTTTTAGTTTAATCATCATCAGCATATTTTATTTCTGGGTTTCCATAATAGCGTGCAATTCCAACAAGATAGTTAATAGCATACTCTGGGATGCTGCTATCAAAAATAATGATTTCATTATTTTTAGCTAAGGTTATTATGCGATCAATAATTGCCCTCTTACTATATTTTTTACCATGTAAATTTCCATCTCTAAGCACTTCATAATATCCCTCGTTTTCCACGCCCATACTTATATCTTCTTTATATACTATTTTGTAAAGTGTTTTGTGTGTTTTGGTTTTGTGAGATGTTGTCATTCTCGAAATAATATAAGTTAGGTTTAAAAATTTTTTTAAAAGTGGCCCCGCCAGGATTCGAACCTGGGACCTTCGCCATGTGAAAGCGACGTCATACCACTAGACCACGGGGCCACATTCACTCTTGCCAAATCAATATATTCCCACGCCCGCGCTTTATTTTTTTTACTTTGCCTTCTTCCTCGAGCTCGGAAATAAGTAGGCTTAGCTTTGCCTCACTTACACCAAGCCTCTTGCGAAGATCTTTTTGCAACATTCTGCGTTCTTTTTCAAGAATAGTCATAACTTCTTTTTTAAATTTATCAGGAGCTCTCAAGAGTGCCTCTATCTCCGCTTGAATTTTTTCTCTTTTTTCCTTTTGTTTTTCTTTTTCAGATTTTTTCTTTTTTTTCTTTTTTATTTCTGCTCTCTCTTTTCCTTTCTCTTTTTTCTTTCTCTTTTTAATTATTGCAATAACAATTGCGGCAAGGATAATAATGCCAACAATAATCAAAATTAAAGCCCATGTCCTTTTTTCTTTTTTCTCTGCAAGATCAAGTATTTGTAGTATCTCGTTTAGCTCTTCATCACTTCCAAAAAGCTCTTCTTCGCTTTCAAATAAAATTAAATCAATCCTATAGTTGCCCTCTTTACTTATATTTAAAATTTCAAAATCGCTATAAGTAATATTTTTTTCTTTATAATAAGCTTCAAGCTTATAAACTCCTGGAGGCACATCAAAGCTATAGCTACCATTTCCTACCAGCCTTTGTTCTGGCGTTGAATTTATCTTTACTATTGCATTTACTGGGTTTAGCCCATAATCAAGAACCAAGCCATAAACTTTAGCTCCTATCACGCCATGCAGGCTAAACAAAAAAATAAAGATAATGTCTGCTAAAAAAATTAAAAAGCTTAACTTATTATTTTTGCTTTTCATGCTACAAGTAAAAATTCCTATGTGAATTAATAAAATTGCCTTATTTAAATTTTGCCTTAAAACTTTTTCAAATTTTGAAGAAATAAAGCTTAAAAAAGCATTTTTTAAAAATGCAAAAAAAGTTTATTTATAAATAATGATTTCTGCATTAAAATAAGAAAAATAAGAAAAAATAAACAAAAAAGAAATAAGAAAATGGAAATTGAAAAAATGAATGAAGGCTATGTAAGCATGAATGAAAATGAAAGTAACCAAAGCGATAAATTTGACTACAGTACGTTATTTCCAGGGAGCTCTCTTAACAAAAAATATGAAGTAAGGCTTAATGCAGGAGAAGATAGAGGAGCGATAGAATGTTTACTTGATGAACTTTCAAAGGCTTATAAAATAACAATGGAAAAAATAAACTTTTATAGTAAAAAAAATTTGAAAGATTTGCAAGATATCAAGCTAAAGCTAAATGAGATTAGAAAAACTTTAAAGGAAAAAGAAGCTTATCAAGCGTATTTTATATTAATTAATAGGGAAGATAGAAATGAAACGATAATAAATAGTGAAACATTAATTGAAAATATTTTGAATGGAATAGAAAAACCAATCGATGCTTATAAAGAAAGATTTAAAGCATACAAGAAAGATAATGGGATAGAAAAAATTGTTCAAGGATTGTTTAGTAATGCTGAAAAATTCAAAAAATTCAAAGAATATTTTAATAAAATAAAAGAAAAAATACAAGTGCAAAATGGGAGGAAAGCTTGAAGATAAGATTGATGTTGAGAAAATTGAAGAAATTGAGATTGAAATAGTTGAGAATGAAGAGGATTTTAGTGCTACTAAGCAAAAAGCCAAAGCACAGATATTTGAAATAAAAGACGAAAATAAAATTACTAATTTATATTTAATTGATGGATTAAAGTTTGCAATAATTACTAGTTATAAAAGTAATCACTTATATGAAATTTTGAATCATAGACAAAGCTTGATTAAGCGAGATGCCATAAAGTTTAATGATGATTATGTTGAAATAGGAGAGAAAAAGTATAGAATAAATAGGATCGAGGAGGTACTCTTTTATATTAATGGCTAAATTAATGCTAAATAAATAAAAATATAAAAAAATAAATGAAAAATGAAAACTAAAATAATAGAAAAAGTTTTTGCAGTTTTAGTTATGGCAGTGATGTTGTGCAGTGTGCTCAGTGTTTTTGTCTTTGCCAAAGGGCCAAGCGATGAAGTGAATAGAAAAGTAAATGTTGAGGCTGTAAAGGCAAAGCTTGCTGATAATCAATTAAGAGAACAGCTTAGGGAACAACTAAGAGAACAGCTTAGGGAACAACTTAGGGCATGCAAAGAAAATGCTACAAGTGCTGCAGAATGTGAAACTTTGAAAGAGGCAGCTTTAAGTTTTGCAAGAGAGAGATTTGCAAGTGTTATTGATAGCACTATTGCAAGACTTAATGCAGTAAAAACAATTGTTGAGCAAAGTACAGCTTATAGTGCAGAGGAAAAAGCTAAGTCCGTTGCTGCTATTAATGAAGTTATAAAAAATTTAGAAAACTTGAAAACAAAAACACCAAGCATGACTGCAACACAACTAAAAGAAAGAATAAGAAATTTTGCCTTGCAAAGAGAGTTTTGGAAAGGCAAGATTAAGACAGAGATGACATGGGTAAAAATAGCAAGAGTGGGATTGATAGTGGAAAGGGCTGAAGCAATTTTGGCAAGGTTACAGAGATTTCTAGAAAAACAAAACATAACTGAAGAGCAGAGACAAGAGATAAGTGAAAAAATAGATGAGCTTAATAAAGCTATTGAAAATGCAAAAAAACTTAAGGAGGAATCACAGGAACTTTGGATTGGACTTAAAGAAAAGCTAAGATCTGGGAATGTTACAGCGCAAGAGATAAGAGAGACTGAGAGAGCAATTCATGAAAAAATAACTGAAGCTAAGGAAGAGCTTAAGAAGGCGAGAGAAATTTTGAGAGAAATAATTGCTGAAGTAAAAGGGCTTCCAAAGCCTATAAAGCCTGAAACTCAAGCTACTAAGACTGTAGAAAAGGAAGAGGTAAAAGTTAATGAGACTGGAGTTGAAACTGAAGAGGCTGAAACAGAGATTGCTAAGACAGAGACCGAGACAGAAGCCGAGACAGAAGAGGAGGCTGGAGCTAATGAAACTGAAAGCGAAGTTGAAGCAGAAAACGAAACAAGCAATGAAACTGAGTAAAGCGCATAAAAATCGAAAGGTTAATAAACCACAAAAGTAAAAAGTAAAATGACGAAAATGGCAAAGAGACCAGTTATTGCTTTATTTATTTTCTTTTTGCTTTTGACACTTATTTTTGTAAGCGGTTGCAAGAAAGAAGCTAAGACAGCTGAGACACCTGAAACACTAAATGCAAGTGTAAATGAAATTGATAGCTTAATTAATGAAATCGAAGCTCTTGATGTTGAGGTTGACCTGGGCAATGAGAGTTTAAGTGAGGAAGAATCACTGCTATAATTTTTGTTATTTTTATTTTTTTGTTTTGTTTTTTGTTATTTTTTTGCTTATTGTTTTTTATTTTATTTTTATTTTATTTTGTTTTATTTTTTTTTATTTGTTTTTTATTTTGTTTTTATCTTTTGCTTCTTCGTTTGCTTCTTTCTTAAGCTCCTTTCTTAAACTTATTTTTCCAAGGCTTGTCTATGATAGCCAACCCCCTTCTTTTCCAAGCCTTTTGTTGTGACAGGCATCTCTTTTGCTTCTATTTCAATTTTTTTCCTTTCCTCTTCCTCTTTTTTTATTTCTTTCTCTTTTTCCTCCCTCTCTCTTTTTTCTTTTTCTTCCTTAGCCCTCCTTTCTTCCTCTTTAATCCTTTCTTCCTTTCTCTTCTCTTTTTCTCTCTTTGTTTTTTCAAATTCTTCTCGCTTTTGCTTTTTTTCTTTTAAGAAGTTCTCTACTTGCTCAAGAAAGTTTTCTGGAAGATTTGTTTTTATTCCAAGCTCCTTAGCCTTTTTAAAAATTTCTGCCTTTTTTTTCATTCCTAGACGGCCATTAATAATTGCGATATTTTGGTTTGTGAGCCCTGAAAGTTCATCAAGGCTTGAAACATAAACTGGTTTTAAATCGCCTATAAAGCCCTTAACAGAGCTTGGACTTCCGTATCCAACTTCGGGCCTTGCTGGCTTTCCTCTCCTTCTTTCTCTAATTTTATTATGCCTTCCTTTTGGCCTTCTCCAAACTTGAAGCTTTTTTCTCCCTCTTCCTATTCTACTTCTTTTATGCCAATCACTCCTAACATAGGTTGGCTTTCTTTTCTTTTTTTCTTCTCTTCCCTTTAATGCGTCAGCAACCATTTTTCAATCGGGATTTTGCATTTTGTTTAAACAGGCTTTCCTGCCTTTTCAATTATCCATATCCCATCCTGAAAGATGCGCCTATCTTTTTCTTTTATTTTTGTTGCACTTTCTATAAGTGCTGCCTGTCTTCCAGCAAGCTCTTTGTCAATGCTGCTTACTTCAATTATATTGCCTTTAATAGCTACATTAACGCCTTCCAACAATTGCACATATCTCGGCACTTTTTCTCCTGAAAAATTTTTTATCACAATCTGCCTTGCTTTTTCATCAATGCTTACAGAAATAGGAAAATGGCTATAGCAAATTTCTAATTTATAAACCCAAGGCTGGATAACACCCCTTATCATATTTTTAATATGCGCCTTTACTGTTTCAATAAGCCGCTTTTCTTTTTTTGTTCCTGCCTTTGCACTTATAACTAAAGTGCTATTCTCTATGCTCATTATTATTTTCTTTCCAAGCTTAAATTCCCGCTCATTCTGTTTTCCGTTGGCAGAAATTCTTATTAAGTAAGAGTTCGGCTTCTTAACTAGCTCAACCTTTACATTTTCAATAACTATTTTCTCTACTATGTCCTTTCTCATTCTGCATTTAAAAGCACTATATTTTTAAATTTTCGCATAAGTTTAAATTTTCTCCTAGAAGCAATAAGCAATTAGAACTCCCCCAAGCCCTTTCTCTATAGCCTCCTGATAATTCATTACACCTTTGTCAGTCGATACAATTAGCAACCCTATATCTCTCGCAGGAAGATAGCGCCTAACATATTTATCAAAAAATTTCTTCTTTACAGTAAATCTCGGTTTTATTGCTCTACACTCATGAAGCTTTTTACTTATTTTTAGTTCAGCTATTTTATAATTTTTTTCTTGGCTAATTTTTATTTCTTCAATATAGCCATGCTTTTTCATAAGTTCAAAAACATTTAGCATTAATTTATTCACAGGCCATACTCTCGTCTCAAACTTTCCAGTTTTAATGCAATTCATAATATCATTAAGCGCATTGCTTAACCAATCTCTCACCACCATTTTGTGCTTTACTTTTCTTTTGTGCTTTACTTTTCTTTACTTTTCTTTATTTTATCCATATTTTTTAAATCCGAGCTCCTCAGCCACTTCTCTAAAGCATTGCCTGCATAAATGAATACCATATTTATGAATATGGGCCCCAAAACGGCCACAGCGAGTGCATTTAAAAGCTGCAACGCCAAACTTTCTATCTTTCGGCTTATTATATTTATAAAAGCGTCTAAGCATCTGCGGCTTTGCTTTCAATTGCTTCAAGAGATTTCTCCAATCACTCGCAGGCATTTGCTTTTTTGTTTTTTATTTTTTTGTTTTTTATTTTATTTTTTGTTTTTTGTTTATTTTTTCTTTTTGTTTTTGATTTTTAATTTTTATTTTTTATTTGCTTTTAAATTCTACTCCAAAATTTTCTTCCATAAATTTCTTTGTTTCTTCTTTGCTGACTCTTTGCTTCCTACCGAGCTTACTTTTGCATCTTCTTCTATAAATAACCCGCTTTCCCTTTTTTGCTAAAACAACACTAACATCAAAGCCTAGTATACCTATATCTCGTCGATATTCAATGCCAGGAATCTGAATATATTCTTTAATTCCAAAATTAACGAAGCCTTCTCCCAAGCCCGATTCTGGCAATGTATGTTTTAAAGCTGCTAGTAAAAGCTTCAAAAGCTCAATTGCACGTTTTTTTCTTAGTGTTACTTTATAGCCTATAAGCAACCCCGGCCTTATTCCAAATTGCTGTATTCTCTTTTTTGCCCTGACACCAGCTGGCTTTTGATTTGTTATATATTCTAGAAGCTTTTTATAGCGCTCAAGCTTTTCTTGATCGCTCGTAGTAGCATGCAATATAAGCTTCTCAATGAAGATAGTCTGCATCGTATTTGTTGAATTGGCTCGCATCATTTTAATTTATCTCATTTTAATCTATATTTTCTAATTCTTTAACAATCATTTCATTTATGACAAAAAGATTTTTGATTGGAATTTCTGTTTTTTCACTGCCAAAGGTAACAATTCCATATCTTTCATAGCCTTTTAGCACACTCTCACTATAAAGGCCTATTTTGCCAACATGCTTGCCAGCAATTATATAAACTAAGGCTGACTTGACTAGGGGCAAATGAGAAATAATTTTTTTTGTGCCTAAATCAAAAATAACTGAGTCATTAACTTTATACTTATTTAACTCATTTGATCCGATCATGGTTCTGCCATCATGAAAAGTTAGCTGAAGTCTGTTGCCTTTAATTGCATTTTTGTTTATAATTTTGAGTGGCTTTATGGCTGCATTTTCCTTTGAAATTTCAATAAGCTTTAGCTTGCCCTTCCTCGTAATGACTATTGTATAAAATTTATTGATTAGAGGAATAGAAAGTCTATCAAATAAGCCCACTGCCCTTCTATAATCTTTAATTTCAACGTTATCAAGCAAAATTTTTTCTGACTGAAGTAGCTTTTTGGTTTCGCTTGTTGTCTTCGTTATTTTTAATAGATCACGTAATATAATGTTGATTGGCATACAAAATTGCTGTGGATGGCCAGAAGGCAAGGGCCTTGTTATCCAAACACTTGCCTTTCTCTCAATAGGCCATGTTTTCATTGCCGCAAGCCTTTTTTTGTGCGCCATTTTGTTTTCCTTTTATGATTTAATTTTTCTTTCAAGAGCACTTACACGTTTTTTATCACTCAAATCAAGCTCGATTATTTGCAAATTACTAGGATCGAAAGGTAAGGGCGTTTTAACGCCACTCTGTTTAATTTGAGCTATTCCCTCTAAATATACTTTTAAATTTTTTAAATCAACTCTCTCAACTTTTGCTTGCTTTCCTTTAAATTTTCCTCGCATTATTTTAACTATATCTCCCTTACGTAAAGGAAAGCTTCTTCTTTGATATTTTTTTCTTAGTTCCTTGCTTAAGTTTGCCGAAATAAGTTTGTGCCTGATGTGAAGTGGTGCATTGTATCTATATTTTCTTTGTTTTCCAGGTTTTTTACTCGCTTTCCAATGTGCACTCCATGCATTAGTCGCCATTTTATACAATTAAGCTTGCAATTTTAGCTACAAAAGGCCACCTTTCAGCAACTTCTCTTGCTATCGGACCTTTTATAAGTGTTCCCATCGGATTTCCTTTCTCATCTTTAAGCAATACACATGCATTATCTTCAAAGGCAATTCTCTCACCAGTAAGCCTTCTATATGGCATTCTTTGCCTAATTATTACAGCATAATGAGTTTGCTTTTTTAAATCAAGAGGGCCATCTCTTACGCTAACTTTAACAAGATCGGCCACGCCACAGCCTATCTGTCTTCCTCTTCTCGTTTTCCCTCTCGAGCCACATATGGCGACTATTCTAATAAGTTTAACACCCGAATTATCTGCAACATTTAGGTAAGATCCTATATGTAAACCCTTGCTCACTCTCGCTTTAACAGGCTGCATTTTTTGTTTTCAGTTTTATTTTATTTTTTTTAGTACAACATAATGTATTGTCTTGCTGAGAGGCCTTGTTTCGCCGATTTCAATTGTATCGCCTACATTTATAAGAGAGCTTAAACAATCTGGCAAATGTGCATGTATCCTTGTAAATCGCTTCAAATAGCGTTCATATTTAGGCAAGTAAAGATAACGCTCAAATTCTATAGTAACTTTTTTCTGTACAATATTTTTTCTAACAACTTTGCCTTCAAACCTTCTTCCTCTAACACTTAAAGAACCATGAAAAGGGCATTTTTTATCTAAGCATACTTGCATCTCTTGCGTTCCTTTTTGCACGTCTTGTGCTTTATGCACCCTTTGCCTATCTGCCCCACTTGCATTTGCCATGTTTTCTTTTATTGAGTATAGTTTTTAAAGTTTTCCGAAAAAGAAATCACTGCCTCTTTATCCTTTTCTCTATCCTGCCGACAAGTTTTTTGCCATCCACAAGAACTTTGTAGCCTTTGTAGCCCTCCACATAAACCAAAAACCAAACGTTCTTTTTTATTATCGTTTTTTCTCCATGCCTTGTTTTAATAACAACTGTATTTGCTCTATCCTCAACACACTTGCCTTTAATTCCAATCTCTTTCTTATTCGACGAATCAAAAACCTCAAGCTTTTTACCAACAAGAGTCTGATATGGAATGCTAGCCAATTCTGCAATATTCTTTTCCATTTTACTTCTTTTCCATTTTATTTCTTTTCCATTTTACTTTTTTTATTGACTATTTTAGCTTATTTTTGCTTCTATTTCATGCTTCCCTTTGCTAGTATTTATCATCCTCCTCTTATTTCACTCATCCTTTCCTTTCTCTTCCCTTCTCTTCCTTTCCCTTCCCCTTTTCTCTTTCTCTCCCTTCTCGTTTCTTTCTCTTTCTATCTTTTCCTTTCCTATCCTCTCCCTTCCTCCTTCCCCTTTCTCTTCCTCTCCCTTCCTTTCCTTTCTTATTCTATCTCTTCCTTTCTCTTTCTATCATTTCCCTTTCTCTTCCCCTTCTCTTCCTTTCCCTTTCTCCTTCCCTTTCTTTTTCTATTCCTTCCTATCCTTTCCTCTCACTCGCTAGCGCCGATGATCTTTGCTTCTCTAATTTTTGAATTGCTTTTGCTATTTTTGCACTATTTCTATGAGCTCTTCACTAAAGCCCTGTTTTATTAGCTCTTCCTTCACTTTATTTAAATGCTCGCCCTGAAGTTCTATCGCATTATTTTTAACCGTGCCTCCACAAGCAAGTTTCTGCTTTAGAATTTTTGCAAGTTGCTTTATGTCAATATCAGCTATGCCTTCCACTATAGTCACTTTTTTGCCAAATTTTCTCTTTTCAAGTATTATTTTTATTTTCTGCCTTTCTTTTATTAGACTTTCACAAATGCAAGCTGCTTTAGGTAAACCACATCTAGGACAAACTTCCATGCTATATTTTAGTATTATATTTTGATCTTAGAATTGTTTTTATTCTAGCAATAGTCCTTTTAATTTCTCTTATTTTAATTTTTGCTCCTTGTCCGGGCTTTACTGCTCTCTCTTTTATAAGGCTAAGTTGTAAGTCATCAAGTTTCTTTAAAAGCTCTTCCTTACTTAATGCTTGCAATTCAGTCTTTCTTATTATCGCCATAGATTTTAACTCTTTATATAATTTTTAAGTGTTTGGCTTTTAAAACTTTTTCTTGTTCTCATGCTGGTTCTCATGCTCGCATTCATGCTTAACTCATGCTTTCTTCGCTTCTGTTTCTGCATTCTGCTTTATTTCAATTTTGTCTGGAACTTTAGCCCCTGGTTTAAAAATTGCAACTTTTATCCCAACAACGCCTGCAGGTGTAAAAGCCTGTGCTTTTGCTCTATCGACGAGAGTTTCTTTATATTCGCCAGATTTACTTAAATAGCCAAAAGAAAATGGCCAGGTCTTTGCTTTCTCGCTTGGCAATTTTCCTGAAAGCCTTATCTCTGCCCCAAGTGCACCACTCGCCTTTATTTTGTCTAGTGCTCTATAAGCAATTACTTTAAAGCTTAATGGGCCATATTGCTCTATGGCCTTTTTAATATATTCAGCAACACTCGCTGCATCAAGAAAAAGATTATCAATATGTTGAATTTCAACATGCGGATTCTCTAGGCCAAAATCTTTCTTGAGCTTTTCTATAATGCTTTCCATTGCCTCATATCTCCCAACAAAGGAAGGCTTGGCTGTCCTTATAATAATTTTTTCTCCTATCGGAGTTCTTTCTAACTTGATTGAACTAACATAATCAAAATTTGCTTTGATCCATTCTTTAATTTCTAGCTCTTGCTTTTTCAGTGCAATAAACTTTTTCTCTATCATTTTCCTTTTTTCTTTTTTATTTTTCTCTTATTTCAAAATAGAGATGAGTTCTTTTAAATCTTCTGCCATAAAACCTACTTGGATGATATTGCGTTGAGCCTTTATCAGCTTTTGCAACACTTAAATATATTTTAGTATCATCAAAGCCAGCTTGTCTTGAATTTGCAATTGCTTGCCTTAAAACTTTGATAAAAAATTTTGCTGCTTTTTCAGGATATCTGCCACTTGCAATTTTTCCTAGCCTATGCCCTCTTTTCCTATGCCCGATCTCTCCTAGCATTGGTATTGCTAGCTTTTTTTCAATTACTTTTTCAAGAAGCTTGATTGCATCATAAGGGCTTTTACCTCTAATCACATCACAAATAGCAACAGCAGCTTTTCTCGAGATAGGCAAGTCATAAGCTCTAGCCACAACAAATTCTTTTTTAGACTTTTGTGGTTTTTCCTTTTCTTTTTCCCCTTCCTCTTTCTTTCTTCCTCCTTCTTTCTCTTTTTCCTTTTCTTCTTTCTTTTCTTCCTCTTCTTTCTTCTCTTTCTTTTTTCCCACTTCTTTCTCTTTCTCCTTCCCTTCTTCTTTTTCCTTCTTCTCTTCTTTTGCTTCTTTTTCTTCTTTTGCTTCTTTTTTTCTTTCTTTTTTTCTTTCTTCTTTTATTTCTTTTTCTTTTATTTCTTTTTCCTTTTTCTCTTCACTCGTTTTCTTTGTTTCGATCATTTTCTGCTTTTGCTTGTTATTGTTTGATCATAGAAAGAAATTTTTATTTAACTGACAAGAAAGCCGAGCTCTTTGTGGCTCCTACACCTGGAGCACTGTGCTTTACAGGCTTCCTCGTTAATATAAATTCGCCGAGCCTATGGCCTAGCATCTCTTCATTGATCTTAACCGGCTCAAAGCTCTTGCCATTATGGACATAAAAAGTTAGGCCAAGCATTGCAGGGACTATGACAGCGTCTCTCCAATGAGTTCTTATTGGCTTTCCTTTTTCAGCCTTTTCTTTTACTTGTTTTAAAAAAGCATTATACCGATCAAGCTGCCTTAATAAACTTCTTCGCTCTCTGCTCTTTACAAGTTGAGCAAATTCTTTTAGAGACATTTGCTTAAGCTCTTCAAGAGTCTTGTTTCTAAATCTAAATTCAATTGCTTCTATTTTCTCTCCAAATTTTTCTTCTTTCGCCATTTTGTGCATTAATATTTTGTTCAATTAATTTAAGCTTATTTTTAAATTTTGCTTTTTGTATTTGTTTTTAGAAAAATGAAAAGCAAAAATAAAAATTTAAAATCAATAAGCAATGCGCATTGAACATCGATAAGCCAAACCATGCCAACACTATAAACACTATGCCTGTGAACACTACGCCAAACTTGCAACTTATTTTTTCTTTCTCCCAGTCCTCCTCGGCCTTATCAAGCCAACTTTAGCTCCTGGAGGTGCATTCCAATGAGCTATCTTCGCTTTTTTATGTTTTCCTCTACCAGAACCAAATGGATGATCATAGGCATTCATTTTTACTGCACTAGTTCTTGGATAAAGTTTTCCTCTTGCCACCATTTTATGCCACTTATTTCCAGCTTTAACGAATGGCTTTTCAACTCTGCCTATTCCTGCAGGAATCCCAATAATAGCCCTAGCCGCTAGTGAAAGTTCTTTTTCTTTCTTGCTAGGCAAGAGCACTATTGCTTTGTCTTTTTCTTTTTTAACAAGTTTAGCACTGCTCGCCCTAACAAGTTTTCCGCCATCGTTTGGCAATAGCTCAATAGCAAAAATATCAGTACCAACAGGAATGGCTGAGAGGGGCAAAATGTTGCCTGGCTCTGGCCTAGCATCCTTGCCAATCTCGATAGGTTGCCCAACATAAGAATAGAGAGGCGCAGGAATAAAAAATACTTCATCATTGATTTTTACTTTGGCTAGTGGTGTATTATGTCCAGCATTATGTATAATGTCAATTATTTGTCCTTTTCCCTCTATTGGTGGATAGCCAACCTTTATACTAAAAGCCTTCCTTCTAACTCTATAAACTGGAGTTCCTCTTCCTCGCTTTCTCTGTATAATTCTTTTTCCCATAGCTTATCTTAGCTTTGTTATTTTTAAATTTAGTGTTTTTAAATTAGATCTCTTGAACTCAAAGTTTTTTCAACTTTAAAGATAAAGCTCCTCATCAAATAGCAAAACTAGCCCCCTCAACTATGCCCTTTTGGATTTTTTCAAATTAGTCTTTCAACTTACTCCTAATTGGAAACAGTTATTTGTCAATTTTTAAAAACGAAAGGTTTTTAAGTCATTTAGCTGTAATAATTTGTGGGTAAGTCCAAGCTAGGTATGTGTACCGGAATGGTGCACGCTTTCACTTTATAACTAGCTTGGGTCCACATTTTATTTCCATAATAACATATTTTCTTTGTTTATTATTTTGTTTTCGATAATGCTGTAATAATAATTATCACCAAAACTGAATTTTCTATTTATAGCCCAAGCTACAAAATCCGTAACTTGTAATTCATTTGACATATAAGAAGGTTTATGAAAAATCTCAATTTTTAAACCAGGATCTTTATTTTTTATTTTCTTTTGTATATAGTTATTAAAATCTTCTCTGATTAATGTGTTTGTATGTTTTTTATCTATTATGATCATTATTTTATATCTTGGGAGGATTATTCGATCCATAAGGATACCACACAAATAATTATAGAGTTTATCTTTTACTTCATATAATTGTGATAAAATTTTCGATTTATTCACTACAACCGCAAAAATATTACAATCTGAATTTTTTACTTTTTTAAGAATATATTCCCTAATTTTTTTATTTGAATTATTTGCTTTTAGTTCTACTAACTTTTTAATTTTCTTTTCTAATTTTCTTTGCCTTATTTTTTTAATTATTCTACTCAAAATTTTAGGTTCATTTACCGCAATAGCAGCAATAACAAAATATTTACTTCCATGCAAGCCTAAATCACCGCTTTCGTCTATATAAATATAAGAAAAATCACTCATTTTTTTAATTTGTCTTTTTCCTTTTTATCTTTTTTAATTAAATTAAATCAATCCAAGCTTGGCCGCTATATCAAGAGCCTTGCCTTCCTTAATTTTTATGTATGCAATTTTTTTCCCTTTTAGAATATGTGTATTAACTTTAGCCACTTTTACATTGAAAGTTTTTTCAAATTCCTGCTTTATTTCTTGCTTGTTAGAATTACGTTGAACTTCAAAAACTATCTTATTTTCAGCTTCCATCAGCCTAAGCGCCTTCTCACTCAATATCGGCTTTATTAATATCATTTTACCTTGATTGATTTATTTCGTGTTTGCTTTTTATTTTTGTTTGTTTTTGTTTGTTTTTGTTTTTTATTTATTTTGATTTTTTTATTTTGGCCTTGCTTTTTTATCAAATTTTTAAATTTAACTTTTCTGCTTGAGCATTTATTCTTGAATTTAACTCATTAAATCCTTGCACTGTAAAGGCTGTTAGTCTGCCTGGAATGTTGCCTGGCGCAAGCTCCTTGAGGCTAAGGTTAGACGCTTTTGCTATTGCTATTCCTGTAGTTTTAAGAGGTTTAAATTCGCTATTCGAAACAACAAGCAACAAGCCTGCTGAACTTTTATAACGTCTTCCTCGAAGCTTTCCTTTCCCAGCCCTTACTTTTCTTTTTTTAAAAATAATCTCTTTTAGAGCTGGAAAATTTTGGAAAACTTTTTCTATAATTTCTTTTAGTTCTTTTGCTTTTTTAATTTTCTCCAAGCTTATGTCGAGAAGAATTGGTAGATTTGGTATTTTTTCCTCTCCCGATTTCTGTAGCTCCTTCAATCGCTGTAAACTTCTTTGCAAACTTTTGTATCTTTTTTTTACAATATCTTTGTTTGCAGTTGCAGAAAGTGCATAAAGCAAAGCAAGAAATTTTTCTTTCTTATTTATTTTTAATTCTCTCCTTAAAGGCTTTGGAGGATGTGCACGATAACCTCCTCTAGCACTCGGAATAAAAGCACCTACCCAATAAAAACCTTGAGGCTTTCTTCTTAGCAAAATTTTTCTTGGCACTCTGCTAATGCCTCTGCCATAAGCTGTTCTGTAGCGACGCCTTACATGTCTTACTTTGCCGCTTGCACTTGTCTCTTTTCCAGCTAGTGCATATCTACCAATAGCCGCTCTTGCATTAAGCTTTAATGCCTCATAAACCTTATTTATTATATCTTCTCTATAAGGAAGATCAAAGTATTTAGGCAACTCCATCTCCCTAATCTTCTCGCCTTCTTCGTTAAAAACGTCTGCCTTTGCCATCTTTCTTAATTTTTTAATAATTTAATTTAACAAGTTGATAATTTTGTTTGAGGGCTTTATTACTTGGCCTTAATGGAAAAGTAATGAGGAGTGGCCTCTTTGCTGGGCCAACTACGCTTCCCTTAACAATTGCAAAATCATTCTTTACATCACCATAATGTAAAAAACCTCCTTTCTTATTTATTGATTTCTCTTTAGCATTTCCTACATCAAGCAGATATTTATTATATTCTACTCTGCTAAAGAAGCCGAGTTGACCCATCATTGGCACACTAAAGCGCACTTTGCTTGGATTCCAAGGTCCAAGACTTCCTGGCCTTCTAACTCCTTTTTCACTCTTATGCTGTTTTCTTCCTATACCGAATCTTTTTATTGGCCCTGCTGTTCCCTTACCTTTTGTAACACCTCTCACATCAACAAGTAATTTTGGCTTTAATAAATCTCTTGCATTAAGTTCTTTATCGATATTAGCCTTTATCCACTCAAGCTGTGCCTCTTTGCTTCCTCCGAGGGCTGTTTCAAAAATATCTGGAGCCTTTTTAAAGCCAAGAACCTTTGGTTTTGTAAAAATAATTAGTCTTATCTTATCTGCCTCTTTGGCGCATTCTTCTATTTCTTTTATCAATTCTTCTTTACTTTTTTTCTTTTTGCTTACCTTTATCTTTCTACTTAACCACTTGTAATCAAGGCTAAGTGTGTTTAATACATCTTTAATGTTTTTATTTCCTTTATAAAATCTTACAGCAAGAATTGCCATTGGAGCAAATTCAATTATGCTTGCCGGAAGTACTACTTCTTGACCCTTCACGAGGCTAGTTGGCTTTTCATCTCTTGCAATTACGTCTATCATTCCTACCTTATAGCCTAAAATGCCTAGTGGCTTCGCCTCACTATTTGCATATTTTTCTTCTAGAGGCTTCCAGTTTACTCTTGGCACTAACTTTGCTGCTCTTTTTCTCGGCCAAAATTGAAGACTTCCAGCTCTCGGCTTGCTGTGCTTTGGCATTTTAGTTAAAAAAGAGAAGTGTTTATAAAGTTTTTTGAGATGCCAAAGTCTCTATCTTCAAGCATTAAGCTAGCTCTTATCCAGTATAGCTAACCCCTTTGCTCTCACTTTCTCGGATTTTTTTCTCTATGTTTTTATAACGGGCTGCTTCTTCTTTTGTTATGCTCGGCTTTATCTTTTTCATCGCCTCTTGGAAATGCTTGAGTTTTACTTCTTTAGCATTCATGTTTTCGCGAAGTGCAGCTAAGCCTGCTTCTTTACATATAGCAGCTAGATCAGCTCCACTATAGTTCTCTGTTAGCTTTGCTAAAGCTGCTAGATCAACATTTTTTGCAAGAGGCATGTCTTTTGTATGTATTTTCAAAATTTCTAATCGTGATGCCTCATCTGGAGGGCCTATAAAAATTAGCTTATCAAATCTACCAGGTCTAAGTAATGAAGAATCAAGAATGTCTGGTCTATTTGTTGCACCAATAACAACTATTCCCTTAATCTCTTGCAAGCCATCCATCTCAGCAAGTAATTGATTTAACATTCGTTCTGTTGTTCTGTTTACATCATAGCCTCTTTTGCTCGCTATTGCATCAATCTCGTCAAAGAAAATTATGCAAGGAGCAACTTGTCGCGCTCTTTCAAAAACTTGTCTTATTCCTTTCTCACTCTCGCCGACCCACTTGCTAAGCAAACTTGGACCAGCAACATAAATAAAATTAGCTTCGCTTTCAGTAGCTACTGCCTTAGCAAGTAATGTTTTGCCTGTTCCCGGCGGACCATAAAGTAAAACTCCTTTTGGTGGTTCTATGCCTAGCCTTTTAAATGCTTCTGGATTTTTAAGAGGCCATTCGACAGCTTCTTTTAAAGCTTGTTTTGCTTCTTCTAAGCCACCTATGTCTTTCCATCTAACATTCGGGCTCTCTACGAGAACTTCACGCATAGCACTTGGCCTTACAAGTCTTAATGCATTATTAAAATCTTTCATTGTAACTTTTAACTTTTCCAAAATCTCTGGGGAGAGTTCTTCCTTCTCCAAATCAAGACTTGGTATAACACGCCTCAATGTTGACATTGCAGCTTCTTTACATAATGCCGCAAGATCTGCTCCAACAAAGCCATGCGTAATGCTTGCGATTTTATCAAGATCAACATCTTTGTCAAGAGGCATATTTCTTGTGTGTATCTTTAATATTTCTAATCTTGCTTTTTTATTTGGCACATTTATAGCTATTTCTCTATCAAATCTTCCAGGCCTTCTCAAAGCCGGATCGATTGCATTAGGCCTGTTTGTAGCAGCTATAACAATAACTTTTCCTCTCGACTTAAGACCATCCATCATAGTTAAAAGCTGACTTACAACACGTCTCTCGACTTCTCCATAACTTTCCTCTCGTTTTGGTGCTATTGCATCTATTTCATCAATAAAAATAATGCTTGGAGCACTTTTTTCAGCTTCCTCAAATATATCTCTTATTCGCTTTTCACTTTCACCATAAAATTTACTCATAATTTCAGGCCCTGCTATACTATAAAAATTGGCTTCACTTTCATTAGCTACTGCCTTAGCAAGTAATGTTTTGCCTGTTCCCGGCGGACCATAAAGTAAAACTCCTTTTGGCGGCTCTATGCCTAGCTTCTCAAAGATTTCTGGATGCTTTAATGGTAGCTCAACCATCTCTCTAATTTTCTTTATTTCTTCATCTAAGCCCCCTATATCTTCATAAGTAATTTCTGGGACTTTTTCTTCTATAATTTCAACTGCTCTCGGCAAGAGCTCTATTTCAGTCCTATCTGTTACAATACATGCCTCTTTAGGCTTCAAATTCACAACAACAAATCTTGTAGAAGTAAAAGGAAAACCAAACGAAGCTCCAAAGGCTTCTCTAAATGCTCCAAGAATATTTTCAAATTCATCATCCTCTATTGCATGTCTTTTTCTGCCACTAAGAACAAAAAGATCTCCCTTCACAAAAGCCCTTCCGATGAGCCCTGACCTAAGCAACTCAGGACTCATTCTAACTGTTATGCCTTTTTGTGCAGGGGCTATAGTAATTTTTTCTGCTTCCTTTGCTTCTACACGCTTAACAATAACAAAATCGCCCACACTTGCTTTAGCATTTTTTCTTATAATGCCATCTATTCTTATTATAGGCTCGCCAATATCAACAGGATAAGCTCTGTCAACGATAGCAACTGTCTCTCTCTGGCCCTTTATACTTATCACATCTCCAGGATTAACGCCTAATTGCTTCATTAAACCCCTATCTATTCTAGCTATCCCTTTATAGGCATCATCCTGCAATGCTTCAACAACTTTTAGCCTGATTTGACTTATTTGCTCTGTCATTTTATTTATTTATTTTATATTTAATTTTATTTTTCTTTTTAATCCTTTCCTTTTCTCCTCAGTATAAGCATTTTCAGCATTTCTAGCATTTATGCTATCACTAAAAATTACACTTAACTTTCCCATCTCATCCAACATTAACCTAACTTCATCCCTCACTTTACTTTCAATTGCTTGCATAAATCTTATTATTTCTCTCGGAATACTTACAGCATAACTATTTCCTACCAGCCTCAACTTAACTCTAAATTCTTTTTGCTTTAAATTTTTAAAATGCTTGTATTCTGCTATATCTCCTGGATGCCAAAGTCGCTCATTGCAATTATTGCAATGTGCATATCTAAGCCTAAAGCCGTCCCTAACTACAAAGCCCTTCTCCATTTTCCTCCCACACTCACTGCATAAAATAATTCCTTCAAATATATCCTTCATGTGTATACATAAAGTATATATTTAAAAACTTTTCGGTTGCCAAAAGTTTTTAAGTTTCCTACATTTAGTTTCAAAGATGAAAAATGAAAAAAATGAAAAAAATGAAAAAGGCTGTGAAGGCTGTGAAGGCACTGAAGGCTAAGAAGGCATTGATTTTCAAATTAACAATTAATTTTTTTCTTCTTGTTGTATTATTTATTATTCTCGCGCTTTTGATTTTTAGTAATGTGAGAAAGACAGTACAGCTAAATCAGCTAAGCTCTGAGTTGCGAGAAAAAGAACAAAAACTAGCTGAAATGGAAGCAAAGCTCAATGAGTTAAAGCTAAGTATTGATAAGCTAAAAACTGAATCCAAGCAACTAGAGGCTTTTTTTCAAAATCTGACGCGTGAAAAGGAAAAAGAAAAAGTTAATATAAGCTTTGCCGAGCTTAAAACTTTTCTCAAGCTTGATGGCACAAATTTCTTAATTTATGACAAGGAAAGTTTTGATTGCACTGGCTTTGCACTAACCTTATGGAAAAATGCAAGACTACTCGGGATTAATGTAGGCATTGTAGAAATTGAATTTGAAAATGAAAGTATTGGGCACATGCTCAATGCATTTCAGACAGATAGAGGCATCGTTTATATTGATGCAACTGGTGATGAAAATGGAAGCGGCTTTGACAAAATTGCTTACATCGAGAAAGGAAAGCCCTACGGTGTTATTGCTATCGAAAAAGCGAGTGAGGAAATTCCTGATTGCAAGCTGGACTGTGAAAGCCTGATTGACGGCATAAAATACATTAAGCATAATATTCTCTCATATGGCTATTTTTCAGCTTTTTCTGAATGCATAGAGCTTTATGACAAATGCATAAAATTTTACAATGAAGAAGCGAAAAAATTTAATGAAGGAAAAAGTGCTTATAGCTATGAACAACTAAGGCAACTTTATAGCTCAATTCTCGAGCTTGAAAATTCAATAAGTCTTGACAAAACAATTGCACTATCAAAAGGAAGTGTTGTGAAAAAAGTTAATGTTTATTGGTAACTTGTAAGGGATGGGCTTGGAATTCTGCAAAGCTCTGAAGCTTTTCAGGCTATTCTCTCTTCGGAATTTTTGCCATGAGCTCTGGGCCTATTCCCTTCTTCAAAATTTCATTCCGTCTTGGCCACAGTGGCAAGAGATATTCGAGGCGCCAAACCCAAAGTAGTCTCCAATCTCGCCACAAACCAATAAGAAAATTTTTCGGCAAGCCTAGCTTTTTTGTTAAAGCAACAAATGGCCTGGCAACATCACTCTTTTTATGTCCTGGTGCATTTCTTCTTCCTTTCTTTATCCATTCCTCGAGGGGAGCAAACTTAACCAATGCATTAAAAATTTTGTTTGCTATTTGCAAAGCGCTTTTGCCTCTATGATAGATCAAATTGCCAACTTTCTTATTAAACAAGCCTTCTGAAGAAAGATGTCAATGCTCCAGGCCAAGCCTATGGAAAAGCTCAAGCTCTTGCCTGTCATAGCTAACAATATAAAATCTAAGCCGCCTTACAAGGAGCAGATAATGAAAAATTTTGTAAATAATCATTTCGTCCTGCTCATGCGCTGAGCGAAAAAATTTGGCTGTCAGCACTTCATATGCTGTATCTGTACTCGCATCATAAACATCAAAAACTACCTCATGATTTTTTGCCGCTTCTTTTAGCACTTTATGGCCTTTTGCCTTCAATTTTTCAAAAATCCAATCTTCAGCTTTTGCATGCAGCTCTCGATAGTCCATAACTAATGAAGTGCCCTTCTTTTTAATTTTTTAATTTTTTAATTTTGATTTATTCTTTGATGCTTGGCTGTTTGGCTACTTTTTAGATAAATTTAAAAATTAAGAGTTAACTAAATAAAATGGTAGAATATAAAGCAAGATGCATGAAATGTAAGCAAGAGCGCGACGTCGTTGAGGCACAGGAAGTAGAAATAAAGCCAGGTGTGTGGGCTGTGAAAGGAAAGTGTGCGGTGTGCGGCACAAGTGTTTATAAGATAATAGGAAAAAAGAAATAAAAGAATAAAAAGAAAGGGGGGAGAGGAAAAAGAAGAAAAATAAAGCTTTTATGCTTTTAGCTTTTAACCTTTGCCTTATAATATGGCAAAAGCAAAAGAAGAGAGGAAAAAAGAAGGAGAAGACAAAAAAAGAGAAAAAACAAGAGAAAAGCCAAAAAAGAGATTAACAAAGAGGCTAATAGTTAGAGTAATAATTTTTGTTGTTATAGCAATACTAATAGTGAGTGTTTTATTTTTTGCTTTGAGGCCTAAGCCTAAAGTTAAAATTATTGAGAACTTCTCTTATGCTGGACTTGAATGGCTCGTTGAGGATTTTGGTGAAATGCTAAATGGCAATAGGCTCTTGATTTATCATTCTGAAATTTTTTTGCCAAAATATAATATAACTTATAGGCTTTTCCTTAGAAATGATCCTCGAGAAAATTATAACAGAAAAGACAAAACAGCTATTGAGCTTGATGTTGATGAAATAAAAGCTTTAACTTATATCGCTATAGACAAAGCTTTTGACGATAAAAATTGTTCAGAACTTTTGCTTGCCTCTTACAAGCTTGGCGAATTTTTGGCGGCTATTCAAGTCAAGGGTGAAGTAGCAGTTTGGTATGAAAATTACACTGAGCCTACTTACAAGAGCTTTATTGTGATTAATGATTATGGATGGGCAAAAACAAATAATGCTACTGTCATCCTACTAAAGTATGGTGGAACAAATCAGTCGAGAATTTATAATAATGGCCACACGATAATAATTGAAAGTGCAGGGTGTGAAATTTTAAAATCTACAGAGCGATTCATGCTCTTTGTTGTTGATTCACTCTTAAAATTTAAGGAGGCTGTAGCCATAAGACAAGAAAATTTTTCTAACAATTTCTCTAGAAAGTAGTAAAAATTGCGAGAAGAAAGTAGTAACTGAGACAAAAAAATAGAAAAAAGTAGTAACTGAATGTATATTCTCTAAAACAAAAATATTTATAAAGAGCCAAAAGCTGAAAAAAGATAAAAACTAAATTTATTTTTAAATAAAAAATGTTAGAGCTGGCAAAAGAAGCAATAGAACACGCAAAGACTTTTGGAATAAATTTCGACGAACTTAAGGCAGGAAAGGCGAATATAAAGGTTTTTGGAGTTGGTGGAGCTGGGTGTAATGCAATAACATGGCTTTACAATAAGGGAATAGAGGGAGCAAAGGTTTATGGATTGAACACTGACGCATTGCATTTAAGTGTTACAAAAGCCGACGAGAAGATATTACTCGGAAAAGAGCTTACAAGGGGCTTGGGCTGTGGTGGCTTTCCTGAAAAGGGTGCACTTGCAGCTAAAGAGAGTGTTGCGGAGATAAAGAAAGCCATGCAAGGAGCAGACATGGTTTTTATTATTGCAGGAGAAGGAGGAGGCACAGGAACAGGAGCTGCTCCAATTGTAGCGCAGATAGCAAAGGATATGGGAGCAATAACAATCGGTGTAGTAACTATGCCTTTTGAAACAGAGCGAGCAAGAATTGACAAGGCAGAATTTGGCTTGCAGCAGTTGAGAGAATATTGTGATACTGTCATAGTTATTGACAACAACAGGCTCGTTGAGATAGCTGGAAACTTACCTATCGAACAGGCTTTTGCTGTAGCAAATGAATTGATAAGTACGATGATAAAGGGCATAGTTGAGACAATAACAATGCCTTCATTAATCAATCTTGACTTTGCAGATGTCTCAGCAATAATGAAAAATGGTGATGTTGCAATTATTGGAGTAGGCCAAAGTGATACAGCAAATAGAGTTGAAGAGGCAGTAAAGATGGCACTTGCACATCCATTGCTCGATGTAGACTATAAAGGAGCTAATGGAGCATTAATCCATGTTACTTGTGGTGATGACTTCAAGCTTGAAGAGCTTAATAATGTGGGCGAACTAGTAACACAGCACTTAAGCCCTGACGCAAATGTCATAATCGGAGCAAGGATAAGCAAGGACTTTAAAGGAAAAGTAAGAGTAATAACAATCATAACAGGTGTAAAGAGCCCATTTGTTTTGGGAAAGCCTCGATATATAGAGGAGCCTAAAGCAGAGCTATCAAAAGATCTCGGCATAAGAGTATTCAAGTAAGGACATTGACAGCTAAACAAAAGCCAATTTGGTTAGAAGATAGTGTGGGTTTGGGTTTGGGCAGCGTGGGAAGTGCGGAGAGACGGGAAGATAAGAGAAAGGCAAGAGTGTAAGGTGTAAGCTAGGAATTAAGCAAGAAGTAGAAGAGTTGTGCAATTATTTTTATTTTAGTTATTTTTCTCTTTGTTTTTTTTCTCTTTGTTCTTTTTCTCTTTGTTCTTTTTCTTTTTCTCTTTATTCTTGTTTGTTCTGTTCTTTGTTTTTTGTTATTCTTTGTTAGATTTGTTCTTGTTTGTTCTTGGTTTGTTCTGGACTTAGGGCATGTAGAATTAAGAGATGATTAAGGAAAAAGTTAAGAAAAGAGGAAGAAATTGGTGTGGGAAGACTAAGCATTAAGAAATTTTTTGCATTAAGAAATTTTTTGCAACTTTGAGTGCTTTTGGTTTACAAGCCCAGCTTTGCTGTACACACTATAGCTATATACCACTGAGATCCACTGAACTACATACCACTGTATCCTTTTCTATGGCTCTCTGCACGCTCATGCTTTTCTACTTCTTTCTCTCTTTTCTTATTCTCTTTTTTTCTTATTCCTCTCCTACTTCATCTAGAATATCTGCAGCAGTTTTTACAGGCTTAACACTATTTTCTTTGCCACAATAAGGGCATAGCTTTGGTTGTCGATAGGAAACAAATTCATAACCACAAGCCTCACATTGATATTTTTTTTGTTCTGCCATGTTCTCTAATACATAAAGCCTTAATAAATCTTTTGGTTCTTTTTCCTCGTTCACTCCTTTCCTCATTCACTCTTATTTCCTAGTTCCATGCCTTTATCTCGATTTGTTCAATATTAGCTTTTATTTCATCTGCTCAAAACTTTCCGTCTCCTCCATTTCTTTTTTACAACGTCTAATTCTTTCATCATATTCAAAAGAAGGAAGATCCCAATAACTACAGTAAACATCTCTTTCCAAATTTTTTATTTTTTTAATTAACTTTTCAAGATTCTTGTCATTCATGCTTTTATTTTTCTTTTTTCTTATAGCTAAGCAAGTATTATAAAACTCCTGCAGTTTTTTTATCGAATATTCGCACTTTTTCTTTGGGTTTTCTATACACCAACATTTTTTCCCATCACTAAAGTAAGGGCAATCATAGAGCAAAAACTGGTTTATGCTACAACCATATATCCAAGAAAGCACTGATTCTAGCTTGGAATTTATTATTCCTTTCGCTTTCAAATAATTTATTAAATCGATTCCTTTTTTCCCTACCATTTTTGTTTTTGATAAATTATTTTTGAATTATTCTTTTAAAATAGTAACATTTAAAACTTATAAGGTTTACTATTCTAGGCTAAGCTTAAAGTAGCAAAAGAAGCATTAAAAAGCTCAGAAAGTTAAATAAGTAAGTGACTACTTTAGTAAATGAATACTCGAGTAAAGAAAAGTTTTTAAAGAGAAAATAAGAAAAAATTAAATGAAAAAAAGTTCAATTGTGCTTTCAGTAGAGCTTTCATTAATCTTTTCAGTACTTTTGTTTTTAGCCACTTTTGCTCTTGCCCAAACTCAACTAGATGGCTTTATTTTTAAAAAGACTCCAATTAGAGCTATAGGCATAGCTGAATTTCCTGATATACCTATTGAATATAAGCTAAATCTAAAAAATTTACAAATTTATTCTGATTATTATAAATTTTTTTCACTACTTGATGTTTTTATCTCGCCAATAGATCCTGTACATTTTGATGGCTTAGAAGAAAAAGAGCTTACATTAAAATTTTATCTCAAAAAGCCGCTTGAGCCAGGAAGATATACTTATACCTATTACATAAAAAATTCTGCTGGAGCTTTCGAGGATAAATATACATTTTCAATAGTAAGTGCGGCTGATGCCTTTAGCTTTACTTTTCCTACAGCCATAAGCAATGAGGAGGAAAAAATAAAAATAAAAGTTAAAAATAATCTGGATGCTAGCTTCGACGGTCTAACACTTAAGCTTGAGTCTGAAATTTTGAAAAATGGTATGGCTGAGTTGCAACTTTCATTAAAGGGGTATGAAGAAAAGGAATTTGAAATAGAGCTTAATAAGGAAAAGTTGCAAAAAGCTCGAGCAGGAGAAAAGCTAGTGTCTTGTAGTCTTAGAAGTGGCAAGGGCGAATATGAATTTGAAAAAATCATCTTGCTTTCTGAATATAGAAATATATTGACTGAGAGCAAAGAGAAAACAATATTTATAGGAAAGGCAATTGAGGTTAAAAAGACAAATGCTGGAAATAGCAGAGCTGATGTTGAAGCTGAAATAAGACTTGGTGGTTTTGAAAAAGCCTTTGCAAAAGCGAAGCCAAAGCCAAGTCAAATAAAAAAAGTCGCTGGAAAATATGTTTATGTCTTTCAAAGCTCACTTGAGCCAGGAGAAAGTGCGTCATTTAAGGTTACAATAAATTATGCCTGGCTTATCATACCACTCATTATTTTGCTAATAATTGCAATTGCAATTTATTTTGGCAAACGTGAATATGTAACAATAACTAAAGAAGCAAAGAAAATAAAGACAAAGGCAGGCTTTGGTCTTAGAGTTTATTTAACAATCAAAAACAAAACTACAGCGCCTTTAAAAGATGTTGCCTTGCTTGATTTAGTGCCTTTATCAATGAAGTATCATGAATATGGCTTTACTTTGCCTGACAAAGTTGAACAAAACAAACTTTATTGGAGAATCGGCGAGCTTTTGCCTGGCGAAGAAAAGAGGATAAATTATGTATGCTTAAGCAAGCTTAAGTATGAAGGCAGGCTTGAGTTGCCAGCTGCAAAGCTAAAGTACATTGATAAGAAAGGAAACAAAATAATAAAGAGCAGCAATACTGCAACACTTTTTGTTGAGCGCGAAGAGGAGGAAGGAGAAAGCTATTAAGGGAGAATGGGGGCTGGTTGAGTTAGGAAAGTCGGAATCGGCTTTAGGCTAGGACGGCGCGCGCTGGTTTGCTGTTGCTTAATCAATTTCTTTTGCCTTTATTTTTTTCTCGAAAGGCCAGAGGCTATGGCCGAAGCTAATTAGAATATCAATTTTCTTTGCCATACTTGACGGAATGACTGAAACATCACATGCCCCAAAACATGAATCAAGCCAAATAAGACATTTTGCTTTTGTGTTTTTTTCTATAAAATTTGAAAGTTCAAGTGCTCTTTGTTTTAAGCCATTAGGCAACTGAAGCAAAACAAGCCTTGCTTTTTTTTCTCTTATTAACTTAATAAGTTTTTTTTCCTCTAAGTCTATATTTCCTATCTCGTCTATATCTACAGCTTTTGATGCGCTGATCATTTGCATAAAAAAGCTTATATAGCCTTATTTTTATTTTTTTCTATGCAAAAAGAAGAAAAAGAGGGGAGGGAAGAGGGAAGGGATGAGAATGAGGCAGTTACAATAAGGGAGCCAGAACACCTGCTGAAAATTTTTGAAAATCTAAGGCAATATATAAAAGAAGAAAATGCACAAAAGATCAAAGAACTTAGCAATTTTACTATTCATAGTGCTAGCATTTATCAGGATACTGAAAGTATAAGCATGGCAGTCATTATTTATGCTATTTCAAAGATAATGGAGAGACCTAAATATAGAGAATATAGTGATTGGCCTGTATTTTTTGAAAGTATAAAAAAAAGTATTGATGGCTGTTATTATGCATTAAAACAAAATAAATTTGAAGATTTTAGGAAAGGACTTGTCGAAATAACTAAAAGTATAGAAAAGCTCAGTGGACATTTAAGAGCATATGTTGAACAAATTTTTAGAAAAGCTCGGATTAATAAGGGCTCTAGAATTTATGAGCATGGAATAAGTTTTGGCCAAACTGCAGAAATTCTGGGCATAACTCCTTGGGAACTTGCAGAATATATAGGCCAAACAGGAATTGCCAATGTGCCACTCACAATCACAAAGCCAATCTTTGAAAGAATAAAAATTGCAAGAGAACTTTTTGAATAAGCCATGAGAGAGCTAAAAATTGCTGAAGTTCAGGCAAGAAAAGCCTTGATATTTGATGCATCGTCAATAATAACTCTAAACATGATTGGAATGCTTGAGCTATTGAAAGAATTAAAAATAGGCTTTGATGGAAAATTTCTCATTACACGTGATGTTTATAATGAATGTGTAAATGTGCCGATAGAAATAAAAAAATATGAGCTAAGAGCTTTGATGATTAAAAAATTCGTTGAGGAAAGGATAATTGAGGTGATTAATGATAAGGAACTTGATAAAAGAACAGATCAAATCTTGAATGAAATAAATTCTATCTTTCATGTAAACAATGAAAAGATAAAAATAATTCATCGTGGAGAAGCAAGTTGTATAGCACTTTATGAATTGCTAAATCTGAAAGATAAGGCTCTTGTTATAGACGAAAGAACTGCTAGGATGATTTTAGAGAATCCGGAAAGTTTGGCAAAGTTGATTGAGGGAAAAGTGCACAGAAAAATTTACATAAACCAGAAAATTGCATCACAGTTTAAAAACAAAAATTTTAAAATAATTAGATCAAGTGAGATTTTAATAATTGGCTTTGAAAAGCGGAAAACTGGATTTGAAGATAATAAAGAAGGACTTGATGCACTAATTTATGGTGCAAAAGCCTATGGATGTTCGATAAGTGAAGAGGAGATAGCACAAATTTTACAAAGGAAAGATAAGCTTTAAAATAAACAAAAGGCATAAAAAACAAAAACAAAATAACAAAATAACAAAACAAACAAAAATGAAAAGAGAAGTTAGCGAAGAAAAAGAAGGGCGAGAAAAAGAGACAGGCTATGAAGATATTGTTTGGGCTGAAAAATATAGACCGCAAGATTTTAGTGAGATTTATGGGCAGGACGAGATTGTAAAGAGAGCTAAGGCTTTTGTTGAACAGCGCAATATGCCTCATTTGCTTTTTGCGGGCCCGGCAGGAACAGGCAAAACAACGCTTGCTTTAGTTATGGTGAAAAAACTTTTTGGAAAGAATTGGCGAGAAAATTATCTTGAGCTCAATGCAAGTGATGAGCGAGGAATTAATGTGATAAGGGAAAAGGTTAAGGATTTTGCAAGAACAAAGGCTATTGGTGATGTGCCTTTTAAAATAATTTTTCTTGATGAAGCTGATGCCCTAACAAAAGAAGCACAACAAGCATTAAGAAGGACTATGGAAAACTTCACTTCTACATGCCGTTTTATCTTGAGTTGTAATTATTCGAGCAAGATAATTGACCCAATACAATCAAGAACAAGTATTTTTAGATTTAAGCTTCTTGGCCAAAGAGAAATTGAAAAAATTGTTGAAAAGATAGCAAAGAATGAAAAATTAAAGATAAGCAAAGAAGCAATAAAAGCTTTGTATGAGATAAGTGGAGGGGATTGCAGAAGAGTCATAAATTTAATTCAGACATGTGCAAGTGTTAGCAAGAACATAGATGAGAGCCTAGTTTATGAAATTGTTGCTGAAGTAAAGCCACGAGACATGGCAGAGTTAATTGATACAGCCCTAAAAGGAAATTTCGAGCAGGCAAAGGCAATTTTAATTAATATGCTGATGAGACAAGGAATTTATGGAATTGATATAATAAAAGCGATGGAAAGAGAGCTTGTGAGGATTGATATACCAATCGAACAAAAAATGAAAATAATTGAGAAAATGGCAGAAATAGAATTTAGGCTTGTCGAAGGTGCAGACGATTTAATACAACTTGAGAGTTTGCTTGCATTTATTTCTTTTGTTGGAAAAGGAGAAAAATAAAATAAATTAGAATGAAAGATATCGAAATAAAAAAAGAAGCAAGTGAAAAAGAAGCAAAAAGAACTAAAGAACTTTTTGCTGAAAAGTATAGGCCATTAAACCTAAGTGAGTTTGAAAATCTCGAAGAAGAAAAAATAAAAGTACTCAATTTTGTTAAAAATTATGAAGAAATAAGAAAAAAAGGATTATATGCATGTATAATCTATGGCCCGACGGGAACAGGAAAAACAGCTCTAGTTTATGCAATTGCAAATCAATTAAAGCTTGAGCTAATTGAGTTAAATGCAAGCGATTTAAGAGATAAAGAAAGCATTAAAAGAGTCGTTGGAGAAGCAATAAAACAAAAAAGTCTATTTGAAAAAGGCAAACTTATTCTTGTCGATGAACTTGAGGGAATTTCAGGGCAAGAAGATAAAGGAGGCCTACAAGAGCTTAAAAGACTTTTGATGAGTTCAAGCTACCCTATAATTTTAATCACTTCTGATCCTTATGACAAGAGATTTGTTGAACTTAGAAAAAATTCTTTGTTGATAGAGATAAAACCCTTAGATAGTGAAAGGATAGTGAGAATTTTAAAAAGAATTGCAAAAAAGGAAGGAATTAGCATTAATGAGGATGCACTAAGGCTTATAGGAGTTAATGCAAGAGGTGATGTGAGAGCTGCAATAAACGATTTACAGACGCTAGGGGAAAAAAACAAAAAAGTTTTGCTTGCTGAAGTTAGCGATTATTTGCAACTTGCTTCTCGAGACAAAGAACAAAAAATTTTTGATACTCTCAGACTTTTATTTAATTCTACTATCCTTAATGAGGGAATATTTGAGAACCTTGATATGGAGCATAGTGAGCTTATAAGATGGATAGATGAAAATGTGGCTAAGGAATACGAAGGAGAAGCATTAACTAGAGCTTATGAAATGCTAAGCCTTGCTGATTTATTCCTGCATAGAATAATTAAATGGCAATATTGGCGATTTTTGGCTTATGTTAATACTTTTCTAGCTGCAATTGGGCCATATGCAAACGCATCAAACATACATGCAAGCCATACAAGCCATAGAAGAAAAAAATTTGTAAAGTATAGCTATCCTTCTTTTTTTATTCAACTTTATAAAAAGAAAATTAGCGAAGAAAGAGAGCTAGCAGAAATACTAAGCAAGTCACTTCATTGCTCTACTTATAAAATAAGAAAAGAAATGCAATTTATGAAAAAGTTTTTATAAAAGAATAGGCTTCTGCTTCCTTGGCTTTCTTGATCTTTTTAGCTTTTCGTCTTCCTCTCCCTTTCCCTCTTCCCTTGCTGCAAGTTTTGTGAAAACTTTCCGAGTTGCTAAGCTAGTTAGTTTTGCTGTTCCGGTTTGCTCAATTTTGGTCTGATTATTTTTATTTTTTTGCCTGGTTTAGCGAGAAGCTTTTGATTATTACTTAAGTGGTAAATCTCACCATCAATAGCATAATATAAAGGCTCTTTTGCTTCTATCATAACTTTTTTTACATATTTATAATAAAGTCCACCAAACTTAAAATTTCCAAGCCACGCTTTAAAAACATCTTTCATGCCTCCATAGCCACAAATCACAGCAATTTTATTTTCATCCCTTATTTTGGCCTCATCGAATATGTTAAATCCGGCAATCCTCACAGGAATAGAACCTATTACAAAGATATTATACAAAAGCTCGATAAAAGCCTTATCATCAAGAATTATTGAACATCTAGCTGGCTTTGTAATTTCATTATAAAGAGTTGTATTTAAAATGCCTGAAACAATTCCTTTTAATATCAACGCCCACATCTTAGCCTTTGACGGTTTTTTAATAAAAAATGCTTTAACATTTTTGTCCTGATATTTTAATATAAAATTAGCAATTGCTAATCCTGACAAATTAAAACCATATATAGCTCTTGCCTCTTGTTCTTCCTCCCATTCTTTAAGTTTTTTTATTTCAAGAGTTAAAGCATCGATTACTTCTAGTTCATTTTCAGGTTTAACAAGAGCTTCGAGTGTAGAGTAAGCATCACCAAAACCAAATGCTTTTGCTATGATATTTTGTGTGCCTGATTTTAAAATCGAGATATACTTTGGGTAGTCCTCAATTTCTTGGTAACTAATAATTTGACTTATTGTTCTGTGCAAAGTGCCATCGCCTCCAGCAATCGCAACGATGTTTATATCTTTATTTTTAAATTCCTGTAATTTCATATAAATATCATCAGCATTCCCAAAGTTAATATTTCTTATGATATAATCAAAGCTGCCGGAGCTGCCAGAATAATCATGACTTGCTCTAGCCATAATTTGTTCAAGTTTCTGCCTTGTTATTTTGCCCTCTCTCGCCAATCTTGCTCTTGGATTAAATATAACCCCAATCTTCCTAGGGATCATAAAAAATAATAACTTAAGAGTTTTAATTTTTTTTGATTTTATTAATAGCTTTTGATGTTATTTTTTGATTATGAAAAGCTCTGAGATACTGTATTGCTTTTTATCAAGTAATTCTAAGCTTTTTGCATCAAATTTAAGCTTGTGTATAAAAAAATCTGAAAGGCATGTTATGCTATATATCTCCTTGCCATCTTCATTCATTAAAATAAAGATGAATTTTCCGCTCTTATCACATAATTCCTTTAATTTTGGCAATAGAGCTTTCGCATCTTTTACTTTGCCTAACTTTAACGGCAAGAAATGCTTTTCTTCGATGCTTTCTTTATAATGCCACTTTCCTTCTTTAAGTGAAAAACACTTTATATTAAATTTTCCTCTTCTATCAAGTTTACCAAAACTAAAATCAATTTGTTCTAGCTGGAAGCTTGAGTCAGTTATGCAAAAGACAAGAAAAAGATGCCCCAAGCTATTACTTAAAGCTTTTCTTTTAAATACCTGGCTTTTCTTTAGTTCATTAAATTTTTCTTTTATCATAAATCATGTAAAGTTTGAATCATACAAAGTTTGGTCTCTTGCTTAGGAGCATCGGAAGCGGAAGAGGCCTGAAAGGCATTTTGCCTTGCTCCTTCTTCACTATCTCTCTAAACTCGCTGGGCTTGAGCTCTTTTATTTCTCCGCTCTTTCTTATTCTAACAGTAAAAATGCCATTTTCAAGTTCTTTTTTGCCTATAACAATAATATAAGGTATCCACTCTTTTTCAGCTTCTAGAATTTTTTTACTTACATGCAAATCGCGATCATCAACATCAACTCTAAGCTCTGAATGGACATTTAAGTCATTCGCTATATCTATAGCTTCTTCAACATATTTTTCGCTAACAGGAATTAGCCTTGCCTGTATTGGAGCAAGCCAGAAAGGGAGGCTCGGCTTTTGGCCTAGCTTTTCATCCATATAAGCTTTCTCAAGCAAAGCATACATTACTCGCTCTAAACTCCCACTCGGCGAGAAATGCAATATGATTGGATATTTCTTTTTATTATCGCTATCAATAAAAGTTATGCCATAGTTTTTGGCATTTCCTGTATCAATTTGATCTGTGGCCAGAGCGGAGGCTTTATCTAGAGCATCAACAAAATTGAGCTCATATTTTAAGATAAAGTAAAAATACTGAGAAGACCACATCTCAATCAATGCAGGCTTTCCAAAAGCTCTAACAAGTTCTTTAACAAAATCAGCATTGCTTTCCCAGAAATCCTTTGTAAGTCTAATCCCAAGCTCAAAATCCTTGCTTACATCAAAACCAATTTCACTCAAAATTTTTTTAGCTAGTGCAAACCTTATTCTCATTTCTTCTTTTGCTTGCTCAAGATCCTTGCATAATGCATGACAATCAGGCATTGTAAAAGCTCGTAAGCGCCTTAAACCTACAAGCTCTCCTCTTTGCTCAACTCTAAAGCTATATCTAGTTAGCTCATAGAGTTTTAGCGGCAAGTCCTTATAGCTTATACCCATATGGCTTGCCATAATGAATTGGCCAAAGCATGCAGCAAATCTCAGAAAGACCTTTTTGTTTGGTGTTATGATAGCATATTGCCTTGCAGGAAACTTATGGAGATAAGCTTTCAAAGCTGGATGCTCGAAGTCATACATAATTGGTGTCTCAACTTCGAGAGCACCATATTCTTGCATTTGACTTGTTACATATTGCTCAAGCAAGGCTTTGATTAGTCTTCCCTTAGGATAAAATCTAAAGTGGCCAGGATCACTTGCGCTTTCATAATCAACAAGCTCAAGAGCACGCATATATTTAACATGTGGTGGCTCTTGTTGAACTGCTCTTATTTTTTTCATTTCATATCTTGCAAACTTCTCAAGCTTTTCATAGCCAGCAAAATCAAAACCAACAAGCTCTTCACCCTTCAACTTTATCCTATGTAAATTTCCATCTAAATCAAGGATAAACCAATCACTGCTTGCTTTTTTCTCTGCCTCAAGCGCCTTGCTTATTTCCTCTTTCTCCCCAGCCTTCTCCTCTGCTCTAATTTTCTCCTCTCTCGGCTTTATCTTAGGCTTTATCTCCCTGCTTAGCTCTGAAAGAGGATGGCCCTTAACATTAATATCAAACTCTTTATACCAGCCAAAAGGTGCCCTCACAACTTTTAGCTTTTTTTTCTTTAGCCCTGCCTCAATACTTTTCAAAAGTTGCAAAGCCAGCTCAGGCCTTGACGGATTTGAGCTGAGATGAACATAAGGATAAACAACATAACACTTCGCCTTAACTTGCTTCCCAACCTTTATTATTTCATCGATAAGCTGCTCAACACAACTTTCATCATCTCCAGCTTCGATAGCGACAAATGCAACAAGCGCTTCCTTAACCTTCTCACCCTCTTTTTTTAACTTTTCCTCTATTGGCTCTGCGCTTGCAATAGCTTTAGTCAAAGGCTTAAAATAAAGGCTATTGCAATGCAAAAATAATGCCCTCATGAAAAAGCATGAATTTAGTTTTTAAAAATCTTGCCAATCTCTTATTCCTGCATTTAGCTCGCGTGGCCCTGCTACTCTGCACATAGCACAGGCTTTCGCACTGAAACTTTTCTAATTTTTTTTATGTGTTTTCATTCCACAGATAAGCATGATATGCTCCTTCTGCAGGGCTCTTGTTATATTTTTCTATATATAATGAATGCAATTTCTCAAAATCTATTAGGGTTTTCCCTTTTTCCACTCTGTGTATGCTCCCAAAAGCTTGCTCAAGTTCAGAGATAACTTTTTTCTTCGGCATTTTAAGATTTTTTAGCGCAGCCGGTTTATCAAGTAATTTTGCATAATAAAATTTTAGTCTGTAATGATCACTGCCATAAGCCATATATTTTGGGTTTGCAAGTAACCATTCTAGAACTGAGCCATATTTGCTAGGAATTTTTATAACTCCTCTTTTCTCAAGTTCTTGCACAAAGTGAATATGTTGCTCTATTGTGTCTGGAGATTGGCAAAATAGCTGTGGCTGCTTAAGTGCGGCTTTAAGATAAGCTTTAGTTGTAAGTCCTTCTGGTTCGAATCTTCTAACTAGATTTCTGATGTTGGATTCGATTGTGTCTGGAGATAGGCAAAATAGCTGTGGCCGCTTAAGTGCGGCTTTAAGATAAGGTTTAGTTGTAAGTCCTTCTGGTTCGAATCTTCTAACTAGGTCTCTGATGTTGAATTCGATTGTGTCCGGAGATCGGTAAAATAGCTGTGGCCGCTTAAGTGCGGCTTTAAGATAAGGTTTAGTTGTAAGTCCTTCTGGTTCGAATCTTCTAACTAGATCTCTGATGTTGAATTCGATTGTGTCTGGAGATCGGTAAAATAGCTGTGGCTGCTCAAGTGCGGCTTGAAGATAAGCTTTAACTGTAAGTCCTTCTGGTTCGAATCTTCTAACTAGATCTCTGATGTTGAATTCGATTGTGTCTGGAGATTGGCAAAATAGCTGTGGCTTCTCAAGTGCGGCTTTAAGATAAGCTTTAACTGTAAGTCCTTCTGGTTCGAATCTTCTAACTAGGTCTCTGATGTTGGATTCGATTGTGTCTGGAGATTGGTAAAATAGCTGTGGCTGCTCAAGTGCGGCTTGAAGGTATTCGTCATATGTTAGGTCTTCATCAGAAAAAGCCTCAACTACTTTTTCTAATTTGCTTCTAAAATTCCAAAAGGAAGAATCTGCTTTAAGAGGACCGATAAATTCAACATAAGTTTTAATTTTGCCTGCAACTTGCTTAATTTCTTTTTCTCCTAGCCCACACTCTCGCAGTGCTTGGGCTATGCGTGCTTCAAGGTCATAGCCATAGCTTCGAGATTTTGCCATACTACTTTTGAGTGACTATGAATTTATAAAGTTTTTCATTTGCGCCTAATAGTGCTAGTTTCCTTTAGGGGGAAAGATTTATATATAAGTCCCCCTTCGGAAAATGTTTTGAAATTGCTAAGAATGTCGCAAATTGGGCATCAAAGAATGGACATGAGATGAGAGGCTTAATTGCTTCACAATTAAAGGGCAAATCTTCAAAACAACAAGAATTTTTCATTTATCTTGTGCCAAAATAATGCCAAATAATGCCAAAAATTTTCTATAGAAAACTTTTTTAAATTGTTCTTTTGTAATTTTTTATTACAAAATAAAAGAGGTAAAGCAGAAAAATGGAAAAATAGGATAAAAATGAAAAAGGCTTTTTTGGCTTTTGTATTCTTTATTATTATTAGCTTTGCTTATGCTTATGAAGAAAATTTCCCGATCAATTATGCAAAAAATATTGCCAGCGTCGATATAAAAACTTTAAAATATGAGCCATTTCCTGTCGAGCCTGGAGAAAAGTTCCGAATATGGTTTCTTGTTAAAAATGTTGGGAGTGAGGTGGCTGAAAATGTAACATGTAAGATTGTTAGTAAGTTTCCATTCTCCGCATATAGTGAAAGTGAAAAATCGATTGGTAGGCTTGCCGGTGGTCGTGAATTCCTTATTGATTTTTATATTAAAGTAGACGAAAATGCTATTGAAGGGCTTGAGAATTTAAAATTGCAATGTACAGATAATCCTAAAAAAGATGCTTGGATAGTGAAAGAAATACCAATCAGAATTCAACAAAGGTATGCAATAGTAAATGTGATTGATATAAAAACAGAACCAGATATCTTAGGAATAGGGCAGCAAGGAAAACTAGTGGTAAGCATTTCAAATAATGCAGAAAATATAATTAATGATGTTCTTGTTGAAATAGACATTACTGATACTCCTATAGTTCCTGCTAAAGGAACAACAATAAAGAAAATCAAGAGCATAACTAAGGGCCAGGTTTCAGATGTTATCTTTGATATTTTAACATTGCCTAATGCTAAGCAAGGAATATATAAAATACCTTTAACGATAAATTATACTGACTCAAGCGGAAACAAGCAAGCTTTTAGTACTTTTGCAAGTATAAAAATAAATGAAGACCCTAAATATTATGTTATTGTCGATGCGATAGCTTCTAAAGGTGAAATAAAGTTAAAGTTTGTAAATAATGGAAATGCCGATTTGAAATTTTTTAATGTTAAAATTTTAGATGGTGAAGGTTTTAAACTTAAAGGTAATCAAGAGATATATATTGGTGATCTAGATTCTGATGATTATGCTATTGAAAGCTTTTATGCAAGCTTAAGAAAAAGCAAAGTTATAATTCCTCTTGAAATAACTTATAGTGATATGTTAAACAAGCAATACAAAGATTATGTTAACGTTACTTTAGATAAAAGTAAGGTAAGAAATGAAGCAAAAACAAATTATTGGCCTTTTATTGTTTTAATTCTCGTCATAGTTGGTGCTTTATATTATTACAGATATAAAAAAAGGAAGAAAACTGATAAGAGATGAATGAAAGTAAGGAAGTGATAAGATTAGAAAATGTGTGGAAGATATATATTTTAGGGAAGAGCAAAGTTTATGCCCTACGCAATGTAAGCATTTCTATAGCAAAAAAAGATTTTATAGCTATAATCGGTCCTAGTGGTTCTGGTAAATCTACGCTTTTGCATTTGCTAGGGTTGCTCGACGTCCCGACAAAAGGTAAATTATTTTTTAATGGAGTTGATGTAACAAAATTAAGTTCTAATCAACTTGCTGAAATAAGGAACAAAAAAATCGGTTTCATATTCCAACAGTTTAATCTTATACCTCAATTAAATGCTTTGGAAAATGTCTATCTTCCTGTCTTATTTAGTGATAATAAAGATAATTCGAAGGAAAAGGCAATCAAATTACTAGAACTCGTTGGTTTAAAAGGGAGAGAGAAGCATAGACCAACTGAAATGTCTGGTGGCGAGCAACAAAGAGTTGCTATTGCTAGAGCATTAATAAATAACCCGGAAATTATCCTTGCTGATGAGCCCACAGGAAACCTAGATAGCAATACAGGAAAGCAAATAATGGAAATCTTAGTTAGGCTACACAAAGAGCATGGCAAAACAGTAATTGTAGTTACCCACGATCCTTTAATAGCTAGTTATGCAAAAAGATTTCTTAACATAAGGGATGGAACTGTAATGAAAGATCATGTAATGGCAAAAAAATTTTTATGGGAGCTAAATAGAAGAAAAAGCTGAAAGAATAAAATGAACAAATAGAATAAAAATGATAAGCAAATTATTTTTATTTTCCTTAAACAATTTGAAGGCTAGAAAATTGAGAAGTTGGCTAACAATCCTAGGTATTATAATTGGTGTAGCTGCTATCGTTGCTTTAATGCTTGTTAGTAAAGGATTAAAGGCATCTGTAGAAGAGCAATTTGAAAGATTTGGGGTTAATACTCTGTCTATAACTCCGGGACCATCATTAGAAGCATTTGCATTACCTATTGCTGGACTTTTTGCTGAAAAAGAGATAACTAAGGATGATTTAGAAGTTGTTAAAAAAGTTCCAGGAGTTAAAAAAGCATTAGAGATAGTGGTGGTAGTTGATATGATTGAGATTAATGGTGAAAAATTTGGCACAACTGTTCATGGTTTCTCTACAGAAGATATTGATCTTATATTTGGTGAGAGAGGATACAAAATTGTTGAAGGAAGGAATTTAAGACTAGATAGTAAATATGAAGTGCTTATTGGCAATGATTTACTAAAAGGGGTTTATAAAAAAATTGGAAAAGTTAAAATTAGGGATAAAATAAAGATAAAAGGTAAAGAATTTGTTGTGGTTGGGGCTTTGGAAAAGACTGGAGAAAGGAGCCATGATGCAAGCATTTTTATTCCGGTTGAGAGTTTGCGAGAGGTGTATGGTATTGGGGAAAGAATTGATAGTATATTTGTAGAAGTGCAAGAAGGCAGAGATTTAGAACAAGTTGCTGAAAAAATAAGGGAAAAGTTGAGAAAAGAAAGAAATGAAAAAGAAGGAGAAGAAACATTTACTGTAACAACATCAAGACAATTACTTGAAGTTTTCACAAATATCATTGCTATAATTCAATTTGTTGTTGTGGGCATAGCAGCTATTTCTTTAGTTGTTGGTGGCATAGGGATAATGAATACGATGTATACTAGTGTCTTAGAAAGAACAAAACAAATAGGGATTATGAAAGCTGTTGGTGCAAAAGATCATCATATTTTAACAATTTTTATAATAGAATCTGGCCTCATTGGTCTTGTCGGAGGTGTAATAGGGATTGTTATCGGGGTATTCGGAAGTAAGCTTATAGAATTCATTGCTATTCTCTCAGGCTTTTATATGTTAAAAATTGTTCTGGATTTTAAGGCAATTGTGCTTGGGCTCTTATTTGCTTTTTTTGTTGGTATTATTTCTGGAATTATGCCTGCAAGACATGCTGCAAAACTCAATCCTGTTGATGCATTAAGATATGAATAATTAGTGAAGTCGCAAGGAGTAGCGAGGCTGAGTAGTGGGGGGGGGCTTGAGTGGGGCTGCTGGGATTCGAACCCAGATCGCAAGCTCCCGAAGCTTGAATCCTAGCCAAGTTAGACCACAGCCCCAATTAAAATTAAAAACAAGAAACTTTAAAATTTAACTTAGGATTTTAAATTAAATGAAAGCAATTTTTATTACAGGGCTTCCTGGCTGTGGCAAGACAACACTAATAAAAAAGCTGCTCGAAGAGAGCACGAAAGCAGGAAAAAAATATTTGGCAATAATTTCTGAGGAGATTAGAGAAAGAGGCAAGAGAAAAGGTTTTGATTTTAAGTTAATTGATAGTGGAAAACTAATTACTAAAACAATTCTTGCATTAAACAAAAAAATTGCCGAGCCCGGCAAGCCAAGCATCAAGTTCGGAAAATATTTTGTTTTTCCCAAAAATGTTGATGAAATTGTTGACAAGGCCTCTGAACTTATTATGGATAAGCAAATAATCTTTATTGATGAAATTGGAAGGATGGAATTTTATAGTGAAAAGTTTAAGAGTTTTGTTGAGCTAGTGTCTGAAATGCCAAATAAAATTCTCGTGGCTTCTTTGCATAGAGCTTTTGTAAATGAGTTTAAGACGCGGGGCGAGATTTTTTGGCTCAGCAGAGAAAATTTTGAAATTGTTCTAGAAAAAATAAAGAAAATGCTCGAGATTGCTTGATGCTCGATGCGCAAAGCATTGCTTGCTAACATTGCTTGCTAAAATTGCAAGGGCCCGGGGGGACTCGAACCCCCATCAAACGGTCCGAAGCCGTTCGTGTTATCCATTACACCACGGGCCCACACAAGAGCTGCTATAAGAAGAAGATTTTAAATATTAAAAAACTTTCATAAAAAATGGAACAAAAAAATAGAAAGCTCAAAAATAGCAAACTTAAAAATAGCAAGCCAAAAGAAGTGCTTACAGCCACAGCACCCACAGAGGCTGAACTCGAGAGAGCGCATAAGCTTGATTTTATGAAAGCTATAAAGCTAAAAAAATTCGTGCCTGTGAGGGGCTATGATTTTGATAAAGGTTTCGAGATAAAAAGTTTTTTGAAAGCATTTAAGCAAACAGGCTTCCAAGCAACAAATCTTGGAATAGCTATAGATTTAATAAAAAAAATGCGACGAGAAAAATGTGCAATTATATTAACTTATACCTCTAATCTGGTAACTTCTGGGATTAGAGATATAATTAGATGGCTTGTTCAGCATAAGCATGTTCATGCATTATGCACGACTGGAGGAGGCATTGAAGAAGATATAATGAAATGCTTTGGCCCATTCGTGCTCGGCCATTTTGAGGCTGATGCAAAAGAGCTTTATGTTAGAGGCTTAAACAGAACTGGCAACATTTATGTTTCAGACGAGCTTTACATAAAATTTGAGCAATGGCTTCTTCCTATTCTAGAATACTTCTATGAAAGGCAAAAAAGGAGTGGAAAAATAGTTAGTAGCATAGAGCTAGTGCAGGAGTTCGGTAGAAGACTGGAAAAAGAAAAAAGAAAAACAAGTTCTATTGTGTATTGGGCATATAAAAATAAAATTCCCCTTTTTTCTCCTAGTTTTCTCGACGGAGCGATAGGCGACATTGTATGGTTTTTCAAACATAAGCATAAAGATTTTAAAATTGATGTTAGCGAAGATCTTTTTAATATGAATAATTGGCCCTTTAAGGCGAGTGAGACAGGGCTCATAGCACTGGGCTCCGGGACGCCTAGACACTATGCCTTGAACGCACACATATTTAAAGGGGGAGTAAAATATGCAGTTTATATCACAACGAGCAATGAATGGGATGGCTCAACATCAAGTTCAAAGCCGAGCGAGGCTTATACCTGGGGGAAAATAAAACTTTTTGAGCCTTATGAAAAAAATTCTGTACATGTTGAAGGCGATGTGACAATAATTTTTCCTCTAATTGTTGCTGGAGTTTGGGGAAAATGAAAAAAGAAAAGCGGAAAAATGCAAGGAAAAAGAAAAAAACAAAAGGAAAGCGTTTAGCACTGCTTGAGGCGATAGCAACAATAACAGGAACAGCAATCGGAGCAGGCTTTCTCGGAATTCCTTATGTTTTTTCTAAGTCAGGCTTTTTTATAGGCTTAGCCCATTTAATTTTACTCTGCTTGTTTGTTATGCTAACAAATCTTTGTTTCGGCGAGCTTATATTAAGAACTAAAGCAATACATCAGTTGCCTGGCTATATTAGCTATTATCTCGGCAAGCCTGCAAGGCTAATAATGCATTTTGCAATGGCCTTTGGCATATACGGAGCTATTATAGCTTATCTTATTGGTGAGGGCCAGGTTCTTAGTTTTATTTTTACAGGCTCAACGGCTAGTTCAATTTATTTTAGCATAGCTTTTTTTGCTTTAATAGCGCTTCTATGCTATTACGGCATTTCCATGCTAGAGAAAGGCGAAACAGCTGTTATGTTTATTGTAATTACCATTTCTCTGGTTTTAGCCATTGCTTTCTTGCCAAAATTTAATTTTCAAAATATAAGCAGCTTTAGTAAAAGCCCTGTTGATTGGTTTTTGCCTTATGGCGTTGTGCTTTTTTCTTATCTCTGCTTTTCAGCTCTGCCAGAAGTTGAGCAAGAGATAAAGGGAAATGAAAAAGTCTTAAAAAAAGCAATTATTTTTGGCATGGCCATTCCTTTTTTTATTTACTTCATCTTTACTCTTGCCATAGTCGGCTTTGCAGGCAAAGCTACTCCTGAAATAGCCACTATTGCACTAGGCAAAATTCCAAGTCTGCTTGCTGTATTTACAATGTTCACAGCATGCTTTGCTTTAACAAATGCCATTCGTGATATGTATGAGCTTGATTTAAAAATTAGGCATTTTTATGCCTGGCTTCTAGCAACTTTTCTTCCTTTCTTGCTTTTTTTGCTGATTGCTCTCTTTAAGCTTGCCGGCTTTGTAAAAATTATAGGAATCACTGGAGCAATAAGTGGTGGCTTAACAGGAATTTTAATCCTGCTTGCTCACTCGCGAGCAAAGCTCGGCGATCGAAAACCAGAATATAGTATAAAACTTAGCCTGCCCCTTAGAGCTGCTTTAATCATTGTCTTTATCCTCGGCATGATCGCTGAAATTTTATTCTAATGTCTTTAATGCCTTTAATGCTCTCTCAAATTTTTTTAATGCTCTTTCTGCTTGCTTAAATCTTTTATTTGTTTCTGAAACCAAAACTCTTATGTAGTTTTTATCAAGCAATAAGTCCTTGTAAAAAATTGGTAAGCTTAAGGCTTCGCTTGCTTTTATTTCAGCAATTGGAAAGCGCCTTTTGCTTATAAAATAAAAGCCGCTTTCTTTAAATCCAGAATCTCGTGCTATTTGACAAAGCAAAGCAAGTTTATCAATATCAAAGGCTTTTACATGAATTATTGGAGACTCAAATTTAAAATAAATAATTGCTTTTCTCTCACTTTTGCTTTTTGAACTTTTTAGATTTTTTTTAATAATTTCTATTGCATCGAGCAGCTCTTTCATGCTTAACTTATCATGCCAACTAAAAAGAATTGCGCTTGGCATTTTTTTAAAGCTCTCTTGCATAAGCAAAGCTCTTCCTGAGCAGCTTGATGTTGTATAAAAAAAGGGACTTTTGTTTATTAAAGTAATAATCTGCTTTATTTTTGCATCTATGCTTGCTTTTCTCGATTTATCTGTCTTACTCAGTGCCTGCTTCTTCTCATTCAAGAATCGGTTAAAACTTCGGTTAAAACTTTTGTTTTTAAATCTCAAAAGAACTTCCATTTTCAACAAGTAAAACTTCTTTGCCAAGCTTGTAGCCTTCCTCAGCTGCTAGTTCTGCAAGAGCTGAGCGCTTTTGTAAGCCTCCATGGCTTGGCAAGATATAGGCTGGATTCAAAAGCCTTATCATATCTCTCATGTCCTCTCTACCAGCATGCCCGCTCACATGAACATCTGTTATAATTCTCACTCGCTTTTTCATTAATCTTTTCTCGAGCATAGCACGATTGGCTTGATTTATTGGTGTTGGTATTACACGAGTAGAAAAGATCACATTGTCGTCAGCTTCTAGCTTAAATGGAAATTCACCCTTGCTTAGCCTATCAAGAACACTTCCTGGCTCGCCCTGATGACCAGTACATACTACTAAATATCTCTCCCGATTTTTTTGAACTTTTTTGAAATATCTATTCACTTGACCTTTAAATGACAAAAGCTTAATATCTTTAAAAAAAGGACAAATGCCGATATTATTGGCTACACCAACATATCTCTTTAGGCTTCTGCCAAAAAATAAAATTTCTCGTCCAAGCTCTTTGCCAAAATCAACTATGCTTTTTAGTCTTGCGATATGGCTGGAGAATGTTGTTATAATTATTCCCTTCCCATCCAAACCAGTCATAACATCTCTAAGCATATGTCTTGCAACACTTTCTGAAAAAGTCTTGCGCTCCTCATCAGCATAAAGAGATTCCATGATTAATAACTTTATTCCTTCTTCTGCAACTCTTTCTAGAGCTTTGTAATTTGGCTTTTGCCCGAGCACAGGATAATTATCAACTTTATAGTCATTTGCATAAACAATAACTCCTTCTCTAGTATGCAGAGCAATTATAGAGGACTGAGGAATTGAATGGGTTATATGTATAAACTCAACTTTATAATTTCCTGACTTTCCTCTTATCTCAAAAGAGGAATTTGGCATTAATGGAATAAGCCTGTTTTGAAAGCGCTTTTTTTCTTCCTCACTCAGCTCATTAACTAATTCTCTTAGAATCTCTATTGTGTAAGGAGTACCTAAAATTGGAGCACTGTATTTGGCTGCAATGTAGGGCGTTGCACCAACATGATCAAGATGCGCATGACTTATAAAAATTGCTCTTATCTTTGATGCTATTTTATCAATAGTGCTTGTTTCAGGAAGGGCTCCAACATTGTTTAGAACTTTACTACTCACTCGCTCTTTTTCTTCCATTTCAACAATAGGCGGCAAATATAGCCCAACATCAAAAACAAAGGCATCTTCGCCAAGCTCAACAACAGTCATATTCTTTCCAACTTCACTATAGCCGCCAACAGCATAAACTCTCATTCTTTTTTAGAACAGAGCAGTTTTTAATTCTTTCCTCTTCTCTTTGTCTTTGTTTTCTTTTTTCTTTTTTGTTTTTTATTTTTTTCTTTTTTCTTTGTTTTTCTCTTTTGTTTTTGTTTTTTCGTTTTCCAACTTTATCACTTGGGTAGTATCACAAATCTTTTTAAATTAAAACTTTAAAGTTTTTTTATTCATTTTTTATCAGATCAAAAATGGAAATCAACCTCAGTGAAGATCTCCCCTCAGGATATAGTATAATTTGGGCTTCAATTCCTTCAACTAACTATAGTATTATTCTTCAGCCAAATGGATATAACAAATATGAAATGCGTGGTTTAATTAAGGTGATGAAAAGCGCAATAAGAGAAGGTTGTTATAAATTAATAACTGAAAATAATGAAAATAATGAAAGTAAAAAAGAGGCAACGCTTGAGATAAAGCTTGGGGAATTAACTCTTAATAACAGGAATGGGAATGGCAAGGATAAAAATACAGATAAGAATTTAGAAAAATATGAAGTGCTCTTAAAATTTGAATATAAAAAAAATGAAAAAATATATTTGACAAGTGAGCAGATAGATATAAGCTGTCTTGCAAAGAATGGTTCAAAAACCAATAGTATTTATACTCTCAAACTAGCCAAATTTGAAAAGCCAAAATAATGATTTAATTGAACTTCTATTGCTTCAGTCCAGCGCATGTTGTTTATTCTTTGTTACCAATTTTTCCATCCCTATTTAAATCACGCATATAAATTACCTGGCCTATATGCATTTTTCGACTATTTTTTATGTCATTTTCTTCAATGACCAAATCACGACAGATTGTAATATAATCATTAAATTCAGTTTCAAGCAATTCACTACGGCATAACTTTGTTATATTATCTCCTGCCTTTAGCCGGTATTCTAGTCGCTGAGAAGATCTATAAAAGTGAAGAAATCGATTATATTTCTTTATTGACGGATAAAAAACTGTAAAAAAAGCCCCAATAGCAAAAGTTGCCAGTACTAAATAATCAAGTGCTTCTTTCAAATAAAATCCTTTCCTTTCTTTCACGCAGCTAGAGAGCATGAAAGGAAGATGAAAAACAGTTTATAAATTTTTCATTAGAAAAGAGAAAAGAAAAAATTAAAAATTTTGAAGATATTTTATGTTATGGGAAGGAAAAAAAGAAAGAAGCAAGGCAAGCAGAATGAGCATAAAGAGAATGAGAACAAAGAAAAAGAGAATGGCGGCGAAGAGAATAAGGAAAAGGACAATGAGGAAAAGCAAGAAATAGAAAAAGAAGAAAAGACAGAAGAAAATTGGTTAGACATAAAAATAGCTAATGAACTTAAAGAAAAAGAAACTGAGGAGCTTAAAAAGGCATGGGAGGAACTAAAAAAAAGATTTGAAGAAAGAAGAAAGGCACAAGAAAAAGAAGAAAAAGAAGAGAAAAAGGCAGAAAATAAAAGTGAAAATGAAAGTGGGCAGCAAGGAACAAACAATGTTAATGGAACAAACAATATTAATGCTAATTTTGATAAGGCAGACTTTGGTGATCTATCTTTGTTTTTATTTAAACTAGGTCCAACCCAATCCTCCACAACATTATCTTCTCAACCTAAAGTCTCATTAGAGAAAATTGCCCATACTGAAGCGAGAGTGAAAACAGTAGAAACTGAAAATAAAAGTTATGATGAGAAAGTAAAAGAAAAGCAGCAGTATATAAGTCATCGGGATTTAAATCAGCAAGAGGAAACAGTTAAAGACTATGAAATAAGGAAAGATAGTGAAAAAAATGAAAAATACTTAAAGTTCATAGAGGAAAATATAAAAGCAATGCAAAAGCCTAGCAAAATTCAAAGTAGGATAGAAAAAACGATAAGAAACCATCGAGACACAGCTATTAATCCAAGCACAGCCGAGACAGAGACTCGAGCTCGAATGGCCCAAATGGAAGAAGGAAGAATAGATTTAATAACATTTGTGCCAAGAGCTTATGATAAATACAAGCGTCCTGAACAAGAGGATTTAAGAAAAGAAGATTTTATAAAAAAATATGAAATAACAATGTCATGATGTCATGAAATTCTGGATTGGGACGAGTGGTTATGTTTATTGGCATTGGCGAAAGCTTTTCTATCCTGAAGAGCTTCCAAGCTATAAGTGGTTTGATTATTATGCAAAGCATTTTAATACAGTGGAAATAAACATGTCATTCTATAGATGGCCTAAGGAAAGTACAGTTAAAGGTTGGCTTAATAAAGCAAAAAAGATAGAGCAAGAAAGTGGAAAGCGCTTCATTTATACACTGAAGGCAAATCAGTTAATAACACACATTAAAAAGCTTGTAAATGTAGAGCGATTAGTAAGGGATTTTTATAAGCTTGCTGATTTACTAAGCCATTATCTTGGCTGCATTCTTTTTCAATTGCCTCCTTCCTTGCATTTTGACAAACAAAGGCTCAAGCAATTTCTTGCATGTCTAGATAAAAGCTATAAAAATGTTATCGAATTTAGACATCCAAGCTGGTGGAATGAAAGCACGTATGAGCTAATGCAGGATAAAGCAATATTCAGCATAGTTTCTGCTCCAAGGCTGCCAGAAGATTTTGTTAAGACAGCTGACATTATTTATATAAGATTTCATGGCAAAAAGCAATGGTATGGCTCAAATTATAGCGATGCTGAGCTTAAAGAATGGGCAAAAAAAATTAAGAAGGCGAAAGCAAAAGAAGTTTATTGCTACTTCAATAATGATTTTAATGCATATGCTGTTCACAATGCGCTAACTTTAAAAAAATTATTGGAAAAATAAGGAAAGATGAAATAAGGAAAATGAGGCTAGAAACAAAGGCTGAAAGACAGAGAAAAGAAAAAAGAAACAGAATTATTTTATCTTTGATAATAGCAGCTCTCATGATCTTAAGTGTTGTTGGCTTTGCGCTTGAATTTGCAAGAAGAGAAGAAAGAGCTGAAAGCGGTTTTTACGAGCATAAAGTTAGGCTTGGCAATGAAGAGATAATTGTTAGAACACTCTACAAAAAAGCTGAGACACCAGAGCTAGGCTTCAAGCCTTACATAGGATTTTTTCTCGGAAAAAAACTTTACTATTATAGCGAGCCAGAGCTTGCTGAAAGAGCATCGCGGCTTCTTGCTTATCTAAGTTATTTCTCAATACTCAATGAGGCTTGTCCTTCAAGCGACTTAGGCAACTATACTTGCTACAATGAAGAGCTTCCTGTAAAAGATTGCTCGTCTTTGCTTATTATTTTTGAAAAAGGCATTGAAAGCAGAACTGAAGTAAGAAAAACAGATAATTGCATTTTCATAAGAGGAAATGTTACTGAAATTGACAGAGCAATAGACAGATTTCTTTATGAACTTTTCGAGATCGAATAAACGAGATCTAATAAATTCTCTTGCTTTCCTTTCTTTTTCCCTCTTCCTGCTTCTCTTCCTTTTTTTCTTCTCCAAATCTCTCTACTCTATTTTATTTCTTCCTTCTCCCTTTTCCTTCCTTTTTCTTCTTCCTCTTCCTCCTTCCTTCCCCTCCTCTTCCTCCTTCCCCTCCTCTTCCTTCTTTCTGTTTCTTCTTCCTTTTCTTCCTTCTCTTCTTTCTTCTTTTTTCTTCTTCTTTATTCTTTTCCTTCTTCCCTTCTCTCTCCCCTCTTTCTCGCTCCCTTCTACCTCTCTTCCTCCTCTCCTTCTCTCTTCCTACCTCTCTCCTAACTCTACTTATCTTCTCCTCTTAGCTGCTCTTGCCTTGGCTTTTGCTGCTTTTGCCTTGGCCCTAACTTTTGGCGCAGATGGCGCTGGCACAGGTGGCACAGCCGGAGTAGTTGGCTTTGCCAGCTTTGGCTTTGCTGTTGAAATTCCAAGCAAGGCATAAATTGGGCACCATCCAAACAATGCCTCAAGCAAGAGTATTACTGCAATGACAATGAAAATTATGTCAAGCACTTTTCCCACTGCAAAGCAAAGCAGTGCCAGTATTATTGCTATTATTAGCCTTATTACTCTATCAGCAAGTCCCAAATTTTTCATTTAATAAGAAAAATTCAAGCCTTATAAAGCTTTTGTTAATAAATTTTGTAAAATTTTGTTAAAGTTTGCTTAAAACATGCACTTTTCTTTTAAAGCTTGCATTATTTTTCCTTTATCGTCTAGCTTTATCTCAACCTCAAGCATTTTTTTCTCTGACTTTTTGTCTTTCTCTGCAAACTCAATTATCAAAGGAACTTTTGTGCTTCCAACACTGTTATAAGCCTCATTTAAATTGCATATTTTTTCATATGTCCTTACATAGTTTTTCTTCAAGAATTTGTCAAGCGTCAAATATGAATCAATCTTTGTTAGATCAATCTCCGCCAAGCCCTTTTCATCTGTTCTAACTTTTGTTGTATAGTTTAAAGTAGGGAACTTCAAAATTAGGTCTAATGAAACTGGCCTTGCCTCATTCATCCTTTTACTTATTTCTTTTTCACCAATTTTTCTTCTCTCTCCCTTCTCAATGCTATCCCAGCTCCTGATAGGTATATCTTTTGTGTCCAGTGCAGGAAAAATGCAAGCAGCAATTGTACCTAAACCGACGCCAAGAAAAGTTAATATCATAGCAGGTATAACCCAAGCACCATCAGCTTCAGCATATAGAAGTAGGCTCCCTAAGCCAGTTGACACACCTAAGGAACCGCAAATCTCATCCTTAAAATGCTTTTCTTTCCTTTCAACTTCTGTAAATTCATAAACTTTAATCGGTATCTCGTACTCTTCAACATATCTAATTGTATATTTTCCTTCATAAGAGCTTAATCTCAAGATATTTTCATTAACACTTACGCTATAATCTATGCCTCTAGCCGCTTTAGTTTTTTCTTCAACAGATTTTTCTGAATAGGTATCTTTTAACTCGCTCTTTGTTCTTGTTCCAAGCCTCCACCAAGTCGTACAGCCATTGAAGGCAAGGCTTGTTGCAAGAGCGACTGATGCTATCTTCTTTGCTAGCGACATAAAACAAAAAAAACCAAGCCTGTTTAAATATTTTTATTACCACTAACTGCAGAAGATTTTAGACTTTCTTCTTTTCCTTCTTTTTTCTTTTCTTTATAAACAAGATAGCTAAAGAAAAAGATAAGGAACAATGCAACACAAACTATAAGATTAATAAAAAGCCATTCAGGGCATTTTTTAAGCGAGAGCAGGACTATTCCAGTAGCAGTAAAAAGTAGCAAAACAAGCACGCTTGCAATAAAAAGCCTCTTTTTTTGCTTTTTTAACTTTTCAAAATTGATTGTTGCTTGCCTTTCTTGCTCTTGTCTTTCTTGCTTTTCCGGCCTTTCCTCTCTTGCCTTCTTTTCCTTTTTCATTTTAAAAGCTCAGCTTTCAATTGTCTTTTAACTTTATTTAGCTTTACTAATAAAATAATTTTCACAAAAAACAAAATACAAAAAGCTATAAGCAGGACAAAAAAGATTCTTGGCATGACGCAAAGCTGTAACTTTGGTTGTTGCTCAATTACTTGCTGCTGCTCGGTTGTATTTGGCATGCCTCCTGCTGTGCCGCAACTCTTTCTTGTTTCAGGCTTTTTCCAATAATAGCCAAAATACTTCTCGAGCTCGCCTTGGTTAGCAAGAGCTATTACTTCTTGTTTTGTTAGATTTTTTAATTTTGGTGGCAAGACATTGTAGATGCATGCATAAAGCTCATCACCATTTGAAATATTACAATTTCTTGTCATAAAGCCATTAACACAAGGTCCCCAAAGCTCACACTGCCATATCGGCCTACAGCCTTCTAGCTTTAGCTTTTCATCATTACAAAAAATTATTTCAATCTTGCTCTGCTCGCAACCATTCAAATCAATGCATAACTTTGTTTGCTGATTATCAACGCAGGCACTCCAAGCAAGGCATTGCCAGTTCGGCACACAATTGCCTCCCCCGCCACCGCCGCCTGCTCCCCCTCCGCCGCCAGAGCCACTAGCACTAACAGCAAAGCAATGACTGCTTTCAGGCATGCTCGCATTGATGTTTCCAGAGCTATCATTGGCCCATTGATTCCAGCAAATTATCTTGCCAGCATCTCCACTTGTATTTATAGAAACATTACACCATGCCAAATTTCCACTCAAATCACAGAGCGAGACATTTTGCCATGAGCCAGATTGATTTGTTCTGAAAATGGCTTTGCTTAGCTGATAATTATCCTGCCACAACACACCAACATTAACTATTGCTCCTTCAACAACGCTTCCTGATGAGTTGTCTGCATCATTGCTATAAATTGGTGGAAGTGTGTCAGCTATACTAAAAAGCCTTGTCTCGCTTACATTGCTCAGGCTTCCGTCAGAACAATTAATATGCCATCTATGGCTTCCATATGAAATGCCTTCAATTAAGAAATTTGTCAGAGTGTTATTTTGTACAGAACTGTTTGTCTGATTCAAGACATTATCAAGATAAATGCTACAAATGAGTGTTAAATTATGATCATCGCTTGCAGTAAAATTGAAGCTTATGTCTTGCGTATTATTGAATTGTGTATTGTTTAGGGGCAAGTTTAAAGTTATTAGCGGGGCGTTGTCTGGAAGGATTTCTGTTATGATGATTGGCGTATTATTAAGCAAGTTTATGTCTGCTGTGCCATTCCAAGCAAGAGTGAAATTGCCTGCGGCATAATTACTTGCATTAAATGTTATGTTAAGTTCAACTCTGCCATTAGCATCAGTCGTGCCATTACTTATTAATGCTCCATCACTGTTTCTTGTTATGTTAACATGCCAGCCTCTGAGAGGCCTTCCAAATTGGTCGCGAAGGTAGATTGGGTAATAACGAATAAGCCTGTCAGAGCCAGGATTCCATGTAATTGTTGGTGGCATCGTGATGTTACCATAAAGTCTTGGCTCATCTCCTCCTGGAATAACTGAAGATAAAACTACTTTATTCGTTATATTCGAAAGAGTAGTGAAGTTTAGTATTGGTATAGAAGTTAAGTCCAAGCTATCAAAATTGCTGTTTCTGATTTCAGCATAGGATTGCATTTTAAAATATGAAATGTTATTGAAATTTGAATTTTCAATAGTTAGATTAGCATATTCGTTTGTTTCTAAAGTACAATAAAAAATAGAATTGCTTATTATGAGTGAACCATTCTGCTCAACATCAAAGGTCTCAGTTGATGATTGACACGGGCTATTGAATATAATATTATCAGCAACAACTTTGCCAGTTCGTGCGGCATCAAACCTAACAGCCCTCGAGCTAATTATTGAATTTATTAAATATACCTCTTTATCTCCAAAAAACTCTAATTCTGTCTGGTTTGATGTATTGCTATTTATTAGATTAAAATAACCTGAAATATTTATTTTATAATTTCCAGAAGCGTTATTTTTTATAGAAGAATAAAAAAAAGTAAGATTAGTATTAACTCCTGTAGAAATATTGAATTCCAATGGGTTCGGATCGCTGATATTCAAGCTCAGCTCACTTCCATTCAAAACAAGTTTTGCATTGTCTTCTAAAAATAGGGAATTAGCAATAAAAAGAGTGACATTGTTAAAAGTTGCTTCGCTTGTGCCATTAATAATCAAATTTCCATCAATGTTTATTTCTCTATTTTCACAAATAACGTTTGTGTCACTTATTATCCAATCACCTCCAGCATAATTGCAATTCTGTTCTTGTTGCACATTTATGCTAGATATGGTTATACTAATCTTACTTTTAATAAACAAAATTATAAGCAATAGAAAAAATAAAAAAAGGAAAAATAATGCTGCTATAATTGGCCTATCGATATTTTTTTCCTCTTTTTTTATCATTTCAAATCAGCTTATTAACAAATAAAAAATAGAGGCTTATAAAATTTTTGGATTAAAAGTCTCCTCGATCGTCCTCAAATTTATAAGCACAATACAATTTCTCGTAGCCATCAGCTGGAAGGTTACAATTTCTTGAAGTAAAGGTTCCGTAGTCAGTCGGTATGATGGGAATAGGATGTGGGGGACCTCGTGCTCTGTACCATACATTTAGTCCGGTAGCAATTTCACAATTTGCAAGTCCACTTTCCGAAGGAACATTAGCAATGCAATAAGAAGCATAATTATAATTATTATCGCCAACATGATCATGTTTTTCCGGAGTTATATAAACATGCCCAACCTTTTGCCCTGGTTGATAAAAATCATTTACAAAATCTGCGCCCAAGCTACTCATATTTACTCTCCTCCAAGAATCATCTAGTTGAATACATCTATCTGTATAACCTGCCTTAATTGCTTTGTCACAATCATAGCCATACATTTCCATAACGGAAAGGCCTGGCACACTTGGATACACATTGCTCCAGAAAGCTAGGTCAGCATCTTCCTGTGTCATAACGATTTTAACTTTTTTAGGCCCAGACTCAGAGCAATTGTTAAAGACATCACAAGCTTTTGCCTTGATTGAATAATCACCTGTCTCCTCCATTGAATTTCTTGCATAAGCATGACTTGCTCTTGTTATGTTTCCAGGAAACTCCTCAATGCTCCCATCACCCCAATCAACCACAATCTTTTCCAGGCCAGACTCATCACTAGCCTCAATTTTTATGTCAAGCTTTCCATCATAGCAATTTCCTGCTGAGTCACAGCTTTGTTGTCCATTAGCATATTTATGAGCATATCTGAATTCGCTACCATCGAGGCCTTTTTGAGTTTCTGCATCTGTGGTTGGGCTACTTGACTGTGGGGGGTATATCACATATGTCTTCAATAGATGATCCAAAACATTAAGTGCGATTGCTGGAGGTGTGAGGTCAAGAAGCGAGGTTGCCTGGTTACTTCCCTTGTTTGTTGCAAGATCTTTAGCATCTACAACTATTGTATAATCCCCGCCTTCTGGCATGTTGTTAAAATTGATGCTTGCTTTGTAGCCAATTTCTCCTTGCTTTGCGCAGCTTTGGTCAGGAATAAGCTCAAGAGGCGATTTTTGTATGAGCTCGTTGCCTGGCCCATACAGGCTTGCTTCTGCACTTTCAATGCCGTAATTATCGCTAATGCAAATTTCAGCAAGCACGTCGTTTGCAACATCTCCATTATCAAGATTCTCTTGCCTTGCATTTATTTGAACTGTTGGAGCATCAACATCAAGAATAATGCTGTCGCTCGCGATATCACTTTCTGTTTCTGCTTTCTTCGCCTTTCCATAAACCCTTTTCTCTCCAGAGCCTCCAGGCAGGCTTATTACTTCATTATCTCTGAACTGCTCATAGCTTGTTGGCACGCATTCGCCTTCAGTAACACATCTTGCAAGCTGTTCAGCCTCTGAACTCGGAATATAGCTTACATTAACATCTCTATAATTGACAAAACCTTTGCCATTTTCAATCACAATCGCAAGACTTAGTTGATCTGGCGGCGTACTGCAGATATCTAACAAATTAAAATTATCTTTGTCTTCATAACTTTCACCATATTTTTCTGAGATGCTATAAAGATATGCTTTCCAATCAGCTCCTTCCCGGCTATTTGTTAATGGCCATGTTAATGGAATCAAATAAGTGGTTTCCCAACTCGTAACAGGGCCAGATTTCCCTATTTTATCATAAATCAATTTATCCTTCTCATTTACAAATCTTATTTCTAAGTTATAGGGGGTAGCGGCATTATTTTTACATGTTACTTCTATTCCCATGCTCTCGCCACTGCAATAATTTTGCTTGTCAAGAGCAATAAAACAATTAAAATCTTTCTTCTTTTTACATTCAATTTCTACTTTTCCGATATCTGTCTCTTTTGCTTTGGCCTTGACTTTTTCATAGCCATCTGGCAATTCATCGCTTTTTTCAAAAATCAAAAGCTTGTCTGACTTTGTTTTTAACTCAAAGTCTCCATTATAGCTTGAATAAGTAATGCTTTCAGCATCACATGAGAATAAATCATCGCCAGGATTACATATCTTAACTCTTTCAGGAATAAGCTGACCATCTCTCACTACAACCGCTTTTCCTCTAATCACTCGCTCGAGCCTTCCTTCTAGATTTATACCTTTCCCACAACCAAAAAGAAAAGGCATTGAAAATAACATAGATGCCAAACTCAAGAACTTGCCCTTGCCGGATCTGCCACTCTTGCCCCCCCTACCACTCTTGCCTTTCATTTCATTAATCAGTTAAACCAACTTTAAAAGTTTTTTCTTTTTTTCTTTTTTCTTTTAAGTTTAATCCATAATAAATAGCTCTATCATAGAGCTCTTTCTTTTCTTTTAGATAAAGCAAATTTTCGCTGTTGCCTTCATAAAGAAAAGCTCTTATTTTACTAACATTGTCATAAATTGCACCGCCATATTTTTGTAAAGTAAAATAATCTTTATGCAACTTAAAAGAAACTCCTTCTTGCTCAAAAATATTTTTTAGTGAGCTTAAAAATTTATGATTGAAGGTTAGAGTTATACAAAATTTATTTTTATAAAAATGAGGATTTGCTCTTGCATCAAAGAAACCTCTAACAAAATGACTTAAATAGCTTTCTTCAATCTTTGGAAATTTCCTTTCTGATTTTTTAGGCTTTAAGCCCAATTCATTAAGCTTATGATATAGTGGTGAGCAATGCTCATTGTAATCAAGTGAAAAGAAATAGGAGCTCTTGCCTCTAGAATCAGCAACTATCTCATACTCAGATTCCAGTTCTTTTTTAACTATTTCAACAAGTTCGTAATGCCTTGATCTGAATGTTAGCCTCTTGCTTTCAGAAATAGTGCAACAGCCATAAAAGGCCCCTAGCACATAGTACATGCGCTCTGACTTGCTGTCAAAGTAATGCACATTAATTTTTTTAGGCTTCATTTTAGCTTAAATTAGCTCAAGATTAGCTTAGGCTTTGATTATAGGCTCTCTTTGTTTTCTTGGCTTTTTTCTTATACCACCAAAATACTCATCGAGTAAAGCATAAAAGTGCTTTTTAGATATCTCATAGCCAAGCAGCTCTGATAAATATTGCCTTGCATCCTCAACGCTATGATTTAAATAAATATCAACAATTGTATTGTAGCTTATTGTGTTGTGGCTTATCTTGCTTATTTTATCTTTCTCATAAGCACGGGCCAGCTTTTTTGTATCAATTTCGAAGAGGCCTGCATTAAGCGTATTAAGCTTTGATAAGCCATAACTATAGCCACCATAGCCGGCGCTTGATTTGCTTTTACTTTCTCTGCTCTTTTCTTCACTCTTTCCTTCACTCTTTCCTTCACTTTTTTCCTTTACATACGTTGCATAAACATTCAAAAGCCTGCCTTTTGATGTTTTAGACAATGAAACAACTTCAGCAGTTTTTATGTTTGAGTTAGGCTTGCCATCTGTAATATAGCCTTTTGTCTTCCCCTTTTCATCAAACTTAAAAACAGTTTTTTTACCATCTTCAAAAGTTAGCAAAAGATAAAGTTCATCAAACTTAACGCCCTGCATCCCAGAAATGTCCCATGCATCACCAATAACTTTTAACTCAAGCTCATTGCCATCAGGCTTCTTTGTATTGTTATCAAGCCATACTCTTTTCCTTGCATTTTTTATTAGCGAATAAATTTGCGGCTCTTGAGTTTGAGAAGGATGAGTCTGAGTTACTGTTACTTGCGAAATTTCTTGAGTGACTGGAGGAACTTGATAGATTTGTGTGGGTATAGGCTTGATTGTTTGCATTTTTGTACAACTCCTGTAAATTTTGCTCGTGCCAAGAATACTTAAAGCACCAGAAGCTGCAATAGCTAAAGTAAGAGCTATTGTCTTTACAAATTTCTTCCAAGGCTTTTCGTGGCTTTGATTTGATGCTCGATCCCGATCACTCCTGCTAGTTTCTTCACCTTCACCAATTTCTTCCATTTCTCCTTCTTCTCTATGCACTCCATCCTTTGATATGCCCAATATACTCAATATTTTAGCTACTGTGTCTTCTGGCACTTGTGGCACTTGCTTTAGCTTTGCTTGCTCTGATTTTAATATAGCTTCTTCTAAAAGATACTCATCCTCTTCATCTTCTTTTCTTTTCTTTTTTCCTGCACAAATTTCTGCCTCTGCCTCTATCTCTACATCCCCCCTGAACTCATACCCATATCCTTCCTCCTCAGCCCCCTCTTCAGCCCCTTCTTCAGCTTCTTCCCCACTTTCCTCCTCGCATAAGCTCTCGATTGCTCGGTCTTTTTTGCCAGCAATAAAGCAAGGCAGCTCGTCATCTTCACTTATTCGCATTATTTTTTCAGCTTCTTCAAGGAGAGAAGAAATACTCGCTTTTTGTTCTTTTTTCGGAACTTCAGGAATTTCGAGCTTTTTTGGCTTGTAATTTTCAAAGTCAACAATAACTAAGGTTTTATCATCTTTGCTCCCTTCTTTACTTTCTTTTTCTTTTATAGCATAGAATAACTGCTCTGGGCTTGTATCACCAATCGCAACAGATTGTAGAAGCTCATTGCCAACATATCTCGTTACTCCATCCGTAGCAAGAATAATTTTCATTTCAGGCTCTATTTTTATTTGCTTATACTTTATTTTCTCTTCTTTAAGAATTCCTATTCCATTAGTCAAAGTTCTTTCAAGAATTTGTTTTCTTGCTTTTGCTTCTTGCTCCTTGCCATTCCTAATAAATTCATAGTAAGCATTATCTTCCTCAGTAATTTTCTCTATCTTATATTCGCCCTTATCTTTCCTTACTAAATAAACTACAGAATCGCCAGCTGAGAAGACATGCATAATGTCATCGTGCAAAGCAACAATAGCTGCAGTCGTAGCTATGCCATACTCTTTTAACTCTTTATCTGAATCAAGCAAAATGCTTTCTAGCTTGGATGGATCGCCATCATATCTTTCAAGAATTCGCTTTTTTACAATGCTCGCTGGAAAATATCCTCGCCAATTATGCACGCCATCAAAAACAGCAAATAGGCCAAGTGATTTATCTACTATGAAATCATCCTCTCCTCTATGCTCTTCAGCCTTAATCTGGATTTTCATAATATAAGCTGATTTTAAGATTTAAAAAGTTTTTTTGCTACTACTTTAGAGAAACAGAAAGAAGACTAGTTAAAAGTAATTATTTAAAAAGCTCCAGGCAGTAAGGTTTGATGGCTAAAGAAGCTGCAGAAGCAATGGCAGTGTTAGGGTTAGAAATGCTTTCTAAAATGTTAGTTGTTATGATGCTAGTGACTTTTCTCCTTATTATCTTAACCATAGCTCTCTATATCTATATTTCTTTTGCATTCATGGCGATAGCAAAGAAAGGAAAGTATAAGTGGCCTGGCATAGCCTGGATTCCTGGAATAGGGCCGCTCTTGATTGCTTCTCAGCTTGCAAAAATGCACTGGTGGCCACTCTTATTGTTTATTCCATTAGTTATTTCTCTTGCTCTATTTTCTTCATTTCTTCCACTTCTTTTAATAATATCATTCGAGGCAACGTTAGTTTTAATTTTAATTGCTGGCATTAGCTACATATTACTTTGCATTTATTCTGTCATCTGGCTTTGGAAAACATTTAAGCTTTTAGGAAGGCCTGGTTGGTGGGCAATCTTTTATCCATTTCCAATCTTAAACCTTGTTTTCCTTGTGCTACTTGGCATCGTTGCTTGGGGCAAGCAAAAAAGCAAGTAAAAAAGAATGAAAGAAAAGCTTGAAGGGAAAAAACAGGAAAAAGAGCTTATTGAAGAAGAGATTGAAGAAATTTGTAAAAAACCAGAATTTAGAAAGCTTAACAGGGCCTTTGTTTTGAAGATTGCTTTAAAGATTGTGCAAAAGTTTGAGAGGTTTGAGAGAAAAGACAAGAATATTAAAGATTATATTAAAGCAGTTCGAAAATTTTTGCGAAAAATCCTAACACCAATGCAGCCAAAATTCTATAAAAAATTTAAATTTTTTTTGGATAATATTGATAAGGATGAAATTATTGATGCTGTAATAAAGGCTAATTTTGCCGCAAGAGAAAGAGAAAAAGGCTATCCTTGGCTTATTGAGTTCTTGGCAAAGACAAAACCAACACAAATTATTGACTTTGGTTGTGGTTTTAATTTGCTTGGGCTTTATAAGTATGGTTTTGATTTTTCTCAATGTAGCTATGTTGGCTATGATATTGATGGATACATAACAGAACTTCTCGAGAAATTCGCAGAGAAAAAGAAAATAAATGCAAAAATAATCAATGCTGATATTTCATCAATTGATTTCACAAAATTTAAAGAAAGCAAAACAATTTATCTTTTTCTAAAAGTTCTAGATGCGCTCGAAGCCATTGAGCCAGGATTTAGCAAGAAAATTTTAATGCTGGGGGGCACTAAAATTGTTAGTTTCTCTTTGCGAAGTCTTGGAGGAAAAAGGCATCTGATGGAAAGAGCCTGGTTTGAAAACCTGCTCAATGAAAACAAGATAGGATATGAAAAAATAAAAAAGGGAGAAGAACTTTTTTATGTATTTAACGTAAATTGAATTAAATATTTGGTAAGTTTATTTAAATTAGTGAAGAAGAGTTTGGATTGAAATTGCTATAATAATCTCACAGCTAATATGCAAGATTGAACCTAGTGTTTGTAGCGTATATCTGCTCATTATTGCTGCTATATTTGGATTAGCTCTTGCGTTGAAGTTGATAAATTTATAAACTTTTTAAACTATTAATTATGTTATAAATATAGGTGATGTAAAATGGTAGAACCTTTACCTAGGTTGATAATGAAAGCGTATTAGAAACTCTGGACTAAGTTTAAAAATAAAGAATTTAATTATGAAGAGACTTCCAAAATATTAAATAAAGATAAGATGGTAAGTATTATTTTATCTGAAATGAAACAAAGGGGTTGGTTCCCTGAAGACTCAAGAAAGAGGTTATACAAGTTAATAAGCCCTGAAGAAGCTACTAAAGAAATGTCTAAAGGTTGAGAAAAATGGAGGTTGAAGAATTAAAAGTTGGTACAATCGTAAGAAGTAAAAGATGGAAAGAACCAATCGAAATTAAGAGAATCGATAAATTAGAAGATTACATCCGTATCGTAGGTTCTACAATTCATTCAGGAACTCATATAGATCAACTGATTCCTTTAAATGAGATCAACAACCTTGCTCTTGAAAAAATCGAAAGTGATTTTTTAAGCAAACCACATAAAGTATTTTTGGCGTTAGAAGGGAAAAGATATAGATACGCATCTCTTTACGATCCATTTTTAGCTCTTAATGTCTCAAAAGTAGACCCGCTTCCTCATCAAATCGAAGCAGTCTATGGTTATATTCTAAAATTACCAAGAATAAGATTTCTTATTGCAGATGATCCTGGTGCTGGCAAAACAATCATGGCTGGCTTGATAGTTAAAGAATTAAAATTGAGAAACCTCATCAGAAGAATTTTAATTGTTGTTCCAGGTCATTTAAAAGATCAATGGAGAAGAGAAATGAAAGAAAGATTTGAAGAAAGTTTTGTTGTAATTGATAGAGGATTTGTTGATGCTCATTATGGAGAAAATGTTTGGGAGAAGGAAAATCAAATTATAACTTCTATAGATTTTGCAAAACAAGATGATATACTACCATCATTAATAGCTACTCATTTTGATTTAGTTATAGTAGATGAAGCCCATAAAATGAGTGCTTATATCTATGGTGAAAAAACACAAAGAACCCGTAGGTATAGACTTGGTGAAATTCTTTCTAGAAATTCTGATAACCTGCTTTTTCTTACTGCCACACCACATAAAGGAGACCCAGAGAACTTTAGATTATTTATAGACTTATTAGAGCCTGGTTTTTTTGCGACTAGTGAAATGCTACAACAGTCTATTGAAAACAAGGATAATCCGCTTTTCATAAGAAGAATAAAAGAAGATTTGAAAGGTTTCAATGGAGAACCATTATTTCTACCAAGATATATTAAAACTCTTAAATTCAATTTATCTGAAAAAGAAAAACATCTTTATAATGAAGTATCAAAGTACGTTAATGAGCAATATAATAAAGCATTAGCTAAAGAAAAGAAGAGGAATATTGCTTTTGCTCTTGTTATTCTACAAAGAAGATTGGCTTCGAGTGTTTATGCACTACTAAATTCTCTCGAAAGAAGAAAGGCAAAGCTAGAAGAATTAGAGAAAAAAGCTGATTCTAAGATAAAATTCGAATCCGATATTTTTGATTTTGAAGCAGTCGAAGATTTAAGTGAGGAAGATAGATGGAAAGAAGAAGAATTGTGGGAAACTTTGAGTGTTGCAGAAAACAAGGAGGAATTAAGGAAAGAGATAGAAACTTTGAAAAATCTTATCGAGAAGGCCAAAATAATAGTAAAAGAAGAATCTGAAGTAAAATTAAAGGAGTTAAAAAGGACTTTAGAAGATTTAAACAAAAAATATCCTAATAAAAAAGTCATCGTATTTACAGAGTCTCGTGATACTTTAGAGTATCTTGAAAAAAAGATCAGGCAGTGGGGTTATACCACCGTAACCATACATGGTGGAATGAATTTAAATCAAAGAATAGAAGCAGAAAAAATATTCAAAAATGAGAAACAAATATTGGTAGCCACAGAGGCTGCTGGTGAAGGTATCAACCTTCAGTTTTGTAATTTAATGATAAATTATGATATTCCTTGGAATCCCAACAGACTAGAACAAAGGATGGGAAGAATTCACAGATATGGTCAGAAATACGAAGTTTTTGTTTTTAACCTTGTTGCTCAAGATACAAGAGAAGGGGAAGTTCTGAGTAGAATATTTGATAAATTAGAAGAAATAAAGAATGTTTTAGGTAGTGACAAAGTATTTGATGTAATTGGGGAAGTTTTCTTTGGAAAAAATTTGCAACAATTGCTTATAGAAGCTGCTGCAGGTGCTAGAAGTAGAGAAGAAATTCTCAAAGAAATTGATATTAAAGTCGATGAAGCTTATATCTCAAAAGTTAAAGATAATCTGGGCGAAAGTCTTGCTTCTCGATATATTGATTACACTAGAATCAAAGAAATGGCTAATAAAGCTAGAGAATATAAGTTAATCCCAGAATACACAGAAGCATTCTTTAAAAAAGCATTTTCATTTGCTGGAGGAAAATTTAAAATAAGAAAAGATGGATTCCTTACAATTGAATCTATTCCTTATGATATTAGAGTTATAGCTGAGGAGGATTACTTTAGAAGAAAATTTGGTTCTTTGCTAAAATCATATCCAAAGATTACTTTTGATAAGGATATTGCATTTAATAATCCTGATGCTGAATTTGTATCTTTTGGCCATCCCTTATTTGAAGCAGTTCTTGAATATGTAGAAAGAACATGCAGTAATGATTTGAAAAAAGGTGCAGTGTTTATTGATCCTGAAGGGCGGCTTGATGGATATATTGTCTTTTATGAAGGCGAAATAAAGGACGGTTTAAACAATATCGTGGGCAAAAAACTTTTTTCAATCTATGTTAATCAAAATGAAGTTGAATCGGTAGCTCCAACAATTTTATGGGATCTTGTTGAAGGAGATACCCAAAAAGAGCAAATTAATATTGAACCAACAGAACAGAGGATTGTTTCAAAAGTCATTTCTGAAATGGAGAATTATAAAAAACAGAAATTAGAAGAAAGGCAGAGAGAGGCAAAAATCAAAGAAAAATATGGAATAAAGTCATTAGAATATTTTCTTGTTAAGTTAGATGGGGAGATAATTGAGCTTCATGAAAGAAAGGAAAGGGGAGAAAATGTTGATTTAGCTATAAGAAATAAAGAAGAGCAATTGAAAAAATATCATAAAGCATTGGAAGAATTAAAAGACCGAATAGAAAGAGAGCAAACATTAACTATGGATATGCCAAAATTTGTTGGAATTATTAGAGTAAAACCAGCAGAAACTGTTTCTGATTACATGAAAAGTGATGAGGAAATTGAAAGAATAGGAATGGAAGAAGCTATGAAATATGAAAGAGTTAATGGTAGAAATCCTGAAGATGTGTCTTCTGAGAACCTTGGATTTGATATAAGGTCTTACGATAAAGAAGGTAAAATTAGATACATTGAAGTTAAGGCAAGGGCAGATGTTGGAAGCATAGTTTTAACACAAAACGAGTGGTTTAAAGCGCAGAGATTTGGGGATGATTATTACTTATATGTTGTTTTCAATTGTGCAAAAAAGCCGGAATTACACATCATCCAAAATCCTGCAAAAAATTTGAACCCAGAAGAGAAAATTGAGATTGTAAGATATCTTATTACATTAAACCAAATTAAGGAGAAAAGTGAAAAAAATGGATAAAAGATTTATTGAAGAAAGTTTTCCTGTTAAAGAAGTTTCAGAAGAATCTGCTAAAGAGAAAAATATAAGACACGGTCATATATCCACTTTACATATTTGGTGGGCTCGCCGTCCTTTAGCAAGTTCAAGAGCAACTGCTTATGCTGCTTTGATTCCTGCAGCAAAAAATAATGAAGAATGGAACAAAAAAAGAAATTTTATTATTGAATTATGCAAATGGGAGAATTCTAACAATAAAAACTTGATAGAGAGGGCAAGAAAAGATATTTTGGAAGCTAATAATAGAAAACCACCAAAAGTTCTTGATCCTTTTGCTGGTGGTGGAAGCATTCCATTAGAAGCCTTAAGGCTTGGTTGTGAAACTTATGCTAATGATTATAATCCTGTAGCAGTTTTAATTGAAAAATGCACTTTGGAATATCCTCAAAAATATGGCGAAAAGCTTGTAAAAGATGTTAAGAAGTGGGGAGATTGGGTTTTAGAAGAAGCAAAGAAAGAATTAGCACAATTCTATCCTAATGATAAAGAAGAAAAGAAAACCCATTTTGGAAAATCAGTTGAAGAAAGTATTCCTGTTGGTTATATCTGGGCAAGAACAATAAAATGTCAAAATCCAAGATGTGAGGCAGAGATTCCTTTAATGAGACAATTCTGGCTTGCTAAAAAACCAGGAAGACAAATTTCTCTCTATCCTTATGTTAAAGGTAAGAAAGTAGAATTCAAGATTGTTGGAACTGGTTATGAAAAAATACCCAAAGATTTTGATCCTGAAAAAGGAACTGTTGCAAGAGCAATAGCAACTTGCTTGGTTTGTGGGAATGTTGTTTCTGATAAAGATGTTAGAAAACAATTCCAAGAAGGCAGAGCTGGACAGAGAATGGTTGCTGTTGTTTTACATAATCCAAAAAAACAAGGAAAATTCTACAGAATAGCAACAGGAAAAGATTTAGAAGCTTACGAAAAAGCAGAGAAATATTTGGAAAAGAAAAGACAACATCTAATGGAAGAATGGGGCTTTGATCCTGTGCCTGATGAAGAGATGAATGTAAATGATCCAACAACAGTTGCAGGTAGAGGATATGGTATAACAAAATGGGGTGACCTTTTCAACTCACGGCAGAAGTTAGCATTGATAACTTTTACAGAGAAGGTAAGGCTTGCATACAAGAAGATGCTTGAAGAAGGATATGAAGAAGAGTATGTAAGGGCCGTGGGGAGTTATTTGGGATTAGGGATAGATAGATTAGCAAGTTATGATACTTCATTTCAATCTTGGCACAATGGGAGAGAGTTGCCGTCAATGATTTTTGGAAGACAGGCTATACCTTTTATTTATGATTATACTGAAACAAATCCGATAGGAATTTCATTCGGTTGGAAATCTAATTTCGATTGGATAAATCTCTTTTTAGAGAATAATTTATATATTAAAGAAAAAACAATAGTCACTCAATCCTCAGCTACCTCTCTACCCTATCCTGACAACTTTTTTGATGCGGTTTTCACAGATCCGCCGTATTATGACAATATTAATTATGCTGAACTTTCTGATTTCTTTTATGTATGGCTTAAAAGAAGTATTGGTGATTTATATCCTGATTTGTTTATGACGCCATTAACTCCAAAATCTGAAGAAATAGTTTCAAATCCTATAAGACAAGGAAATAGTGAAAAAGCAAAAAAATTTTTTGAGGACATGATCAAAAAAGCTTTCCAGGAAATCTATAGGGTTTTAAAACCAAATAGTATTGCTATTATTGTTTATGCTCACAAAACAACTGCTGGTTGGGAAACTATTATAAATGCTCTTTTAGAATCTGGTTTAACTATAACAGCATCTTGGCCTATTAGCACAGAGATGAAATCCAGATTGTTGGCTAAAGAAACTGCAGCACTTCAATCATCAATCTACATCGTTGCCAGAAAAATCCAAAAGAAAGGCATTGGTTTATATCCAAAAGTAAGAAGAGAATTAAGAGATTATCTTGATAAAAAGCTTGAAAGATTGTGGCAAGAAGGAATTTCTGGAGCAGACTTCTTTATTGCTGCAATTGGTGCAGGAATTGAGGTTTTTGGAAAATATGAGAAAGTTATTGATGATGAAGGTAAAGAAGTAAAGGCAGACAAACTATTGGAAGAGATTAGAGAGATTACAGCTAATTTTGCAGTTAGACAAATTCTTCACGATGGCTTTACAGGAGAAGTTTCACCATTAACAAGATTTTATGTTTTGTGGAGGTGGAATTTTGGTGAAGCAAAAGTTCATTTTGATGAAGCAAGAAAACTTGCACAAAGCTTTGGGATAAACCTTGAAAGAGAGTGGAATAAAGGATTCATAAGAAAAGAAAAGGAATTCATAAGAGTTTTAGGTCCAAAAGAAAGAGACATAAAAGATTTAGAAAAGTCTGAAGAGTTGATAGATGTTCTGCATTATGTTTTGCTCTTATGGGAGAAAGGAGATAAAGAAAAATTATTAAAGAAGCTTTCAGAGTCTTATGGTAACAGTGAAGCATTTTACAGAGTAGTTCAAGCAATAACTCAATGCTTACCTAATGAAAGCAAAGAAAAAAAATTATTAGAGGGGTGTTTCCCTTCAGGCATGAAGGAAAGACTAATGGAAAAAATTAAAAACTTAAAAACTCAAAGTAAATTAGGCGGGTGGATAAAATGAAGCCATTTCATACAATAGCAGTTCCGCATAGCGATATACTAGAAGGTAGACTAACAATGGACATCTTTGCTGCTGATTTATGGGAAGTTTTCAATAGACGGGGTCCTGATGAATACAAAGATGCTGAAACATTTTTCAAAAAGACTTTTGTTACAAAAGGTTTAGACAATTTGTACAAGGTAGTAGAAAAAAGATTAAAAGGCAAAGGGGGTGATCCAGTAATTCAATTACAGACACCATTTGGAGGAGGAAAAACACACGCGTTAATAGGCCTTTATCACAAAGCTAAAGAGTGGAAATCAAATGTTTTTGTATTTGTTGGCGATAAACTTTCTCCTTCCGACACGATAATCTGGGAGGAATTGGAAAGACAACTCACAGGAAAAGTGAAAGAGCTTAAGGGAAGAATAGTTCCATCTGGTGAAAAGATAAGACAAATTCTAAAATCTAAACAGCCAGTTATGTTGTTGATTGATGAACTTGTTGAATATCTAATTCCGGCAAGAGGCATAAAAGTTGGTGAATCTACTTTTGATTCTCAAGTATTATCTTTTATAAAAAGATTAACAGAGGCTGTTAGCTCTCTTGACAAATGTATTTTGCTCGTAACCTCCCCTTCTAGAACTCAATATAGTGAAGAAGATCAACACTTGCTTAACCTGCTATCAGAAAGATTAGGAAGAGTTGAAAAATCATATACTCCTGTAGAAGAAGATGAAATATCGAGCATCATAAGAAAAAGGTTGTTTTCACAAATAGATGAGAATGAAGCTAAGAAAATAGTGTCTGATATTGTCGATTATTTAAAAAAAGAAAACATTCTACCACCAGGCGTAGAACCATCCGAGTATAAGAAAAAATTTAATGAATCTTACCCATTTATGCCAGAGGTTATTGAATGTTTTTATCACAGATGGGGCAGTTTTCCAACATTTCAAAGGACCAGAGGTGTTCTTAGATTATTGTCGTTAGTCCTTTACAATCTTAAAAATCAAAACATAAGTTATATATCTTTAGCTGACGTTAATCTAAAAAATCCAGAGATAAGAAGAGAGTTGTTGAAACATATTGGAAATGAATTTGATAGTGTGATTGCTGCTGACATAACTGATAAAAATTCTGGTTCAAAGCAAGTGGATAATTCTTTAGGAGAAAGTTACAAAGGCTTACAGTTGGGAACACGTTGTTCTACAACAATATTCCTTTACTCATTTTCTGGAGGACCAGAAAAAGGCACAAATATAAATGAAATCAAAAGGTTATTATCTTATTCATTATCTTATTTTGATATCCCTTCCAGCATAGTTTCTGAAGCAGTAAATATGTTAAAAGAAAGATTGTTCTATCTACAGTATCAAGATGGAAAAATATTTTTCACAAATCAACCTAACATTAATCGCATTTTGTTAAATAAAATGGAGAATATAGAAGATTATACTGTTGAGGAACAGGAATTTGAATACCTCAAAAATTGTATCAAAGAGGGTAAGCTTAAAACTTACTTATGGCCAGAAAATTCAAATGACATCCCTGATGATACAAACCTAAAATTAGTTATCTTAAAACAAAACAATAAAACTTTCATAAAAGATATAATAGAAAATAAAGGAAATTCTAAGAGAGTTAATAGAAATACTATTTTCTTTTTGGCTCCAGTAGAATCAAAAAAACAAGAATTACAAAATTCTTTAAAAAGAAAAATTGCATTTGAAGATTTGCAAATAGACAGATCACTTAAGCTATCTGAAGAGCAAAAACTTGAGATTAAAAATTCTCTAAAGAAAGAAGAGGAAAATATAAAATTAAAAATAAGAGAAGTCTATCGTCTTATTTATGTTCCACAAAAAAACAAATTAGAAGAGTTAGACTTAGGCATTCCCACATATGGATTTGAAATAAATCTTCCTGCCGACGTATTTGAAAAGCTCAAGTCAGAAAAGATCATAATCGAAAAAATTGGACCTCTAGCAATTAAAGGAAGATATCTTGAAGGAAGAAAATATGTTTCTACTAAGAACATCTATGAAAACTCCTTAAAGACCCTTGGTGAGGACAGGATTTTAAGCAAATTGGCTTTAGAAGAATCTATCAAAGAAGGGGTAATGCAAGGAATTTTTGGGCTTGGTGAATTAAAAGATGGAAAAATAATCCCAGTTTATTGGAAAAAAAATCCTACTGTTGGATTCAGTGAAAATGAAATTTTAATAGATAGTACAATCTGCGAGAGAGAATTTGAAGCTAAGCCTGAGGATAAGCTATTAGAAGAAAAAGTAAAAAATGAAACTGCAGTTGATGAGAAATCGCAAAAAGAAACTATCACGAGATTAGAATTACCTTTGATAAAGATTCCTAAAGGCAGGGTTTCTCAAATTTTAGGGCTCTTAAATTATATTCAATCTAAGTTTGATGATGTAGAGATTAAGATAGTTGCACACGGGGGGTCTATAGAGAAGGAAGACTATGAAAATAAAATAAAAGAAGCCCTTAAACAGTTGGGAATTGATATCGAAGATTGAATAAATAAAATAGACCAACTTCTTAAATTAAATCAAAATTAAATATACTTAAATGAGAATATAAGAAGGAAGGTATCTGCAAAGAATAATGATTAAAAAAATATAAAAGTGAAAGAATACTCTTGAAAAATAAAAAAACACAATTAAATAAAAAATTAAATAAAAAAAGGAAAGTCAAATAAATAATACAATGCTTGCATATCTTGCATATGCTTTTGAAAAATGAAAGAAGAAATAAAATACGCTTTGCTGCATGCTCTTGAAAGAGGGGAAAATTTAAATGATGCAATTATTAGCTTGATTCAAGCTGGCTATGAGAAAAAGGATATAATAGAAGTTGCAAATCAAATCCTTGCTGAAAAGAAAGGGCTTAGGATTCCATCGGCTCCAGCAGCTCCAGCTGCGCCTGCTGTGCCTGCTGTGCCTGCTACTCGAGCAGAGCTTCCACCTTCACTTCCTGCAGCCAAGCCACTCGCTCCAATCAAGATAGAAGAAAAACTTGAAGAGAAGAAGAAAAAAGTTGAAGCTCCGGCTGAAGGAGTTTTTAAAATTTCAAGAATAAAATTTTTTATTCCATCTTTGATATTTATTTTTTATTATCTTTTTGGCTTAATGTTAAGGCCTCATGTTAATTTGATATGGGCATGCTTTGTTTTGCTCGGCCTTCCATGCCTTATTTTCAATATCATAGCTATGATCTACGACACAAAAAAGATTAACTTAATATTTTTAATTATAGCTGGAATTGCTTTCATTGGAATTTTCATTTTTCTTTTTTCTACTCAAGAGCTTGCTGCAATTCGTCAGCTTTTTATTTCAGCAAAATATCTTTATGGTATTGAAGCTTATTTGCTTGCATATCTCTTGCTTATAGTCGGGCTCATGGAGAGAATATGAAAATGAAAATGCATGAAAATGAAAATGCAAAATGGCTGGGCCTGGTGAAGGAAAATATGCTTTGAAAGGAGCTGTAGTTTATATACATGAAAAAGGCAAAAGTAGAGCAAGGATAACACACATAGATGTAGAGCATCCCTTGCTTAATGAAATAATAAAGCCAGGAGAAGTGACTTATTGTCAAGGCAAGGAAGGAGGATTTTTTATTGGGCTCAAAAAAGAAATGCTCGCAAGAATAGAAAAGATTATAAAAAAGTTTCACATAAAAAAATAAAAAGAGGGGAAAAGAGGAAAAGGAAAAAAGAGCAAACAGCAAAATGTCACTTATGTTTAATTTTTTTAAGAATTTTTTTTCTGCTTTTCAAACACTAACACAAAGCCAGACAATTTTGATAAGTATTGCACTGCTTTTCATAATAGCAGCAATTCTTGCATTCATTTTTCGAGCTCTGAGGCAAGAGCTAGTTTTGGTTTATATTGTTACAGGAATCATTATTGGCCCTTTGGTTTTTGGTCTAATTCCTGATAAAACAACTATAAATGGCTTTGCAGAAATAGGGATAAGCCTCTTGCTTTTCTTTGCCGGCTTGGAAATAAATCTGAAAAAATTTAAGGAAACTACTGGGATATCTATAGTAGTAGGCATCTTGCAAGTTGCAATAGTTAGTGCTATAAGTTATTTCTTGCTAATTCATTTTGGCTTTTTAAAGAGAGAAGCACTAATTTTGGGCCTTGCCATTTCATTTAGTTCTACGATAGTTGTATTAAAGCTACTTAGCGATAAGAATGAAATTGATTCGCTAAAAGGAAGGCTTGTTATAGGGATTATGCTTGTGCAGGATTTAATAGCTATAGCTATACTTGCATTCATTTCAGGCACGCCAGGCTTAATAGGTATAAATTTGATAAAGCTTGCTTTTCTTTTTTTACTTTGTTTTCTTGCAAGTTATCCTATAAAAAAGTTAATTGAAAAAACCTCGAGCTCTGGCGAGTATTTATTTTTATTTTCACTAGCATCGCTATTTTTCTTTGTAACTCTTGCTCATTTTTTACAGCTTTCAATAGCAATAGGCGCTTTTGGGGCAGGCTTAATTCTTGCAAGCACTCCTTATAAGCTTGACATAGAGGCAAAGGTAAAATCACTTAAGGATTTTTTTTGCATAATCTTTTTTGTTTTTATAGGAATGTGGCTCACGCGCATATCAAAAAGCATTCTTCTTCCATTGATTCCTGCAATGCTCATTTTAATTTTCATCGAGCCACTCATAACTGCTATGCTTTTGCGCATAAGAGGCTATAAATCAAAGTTAGCCCTTGACATTGGCTTTGCATTTGGTCAGCTTAGCGAATTTACTTTAATTCTTGGCCTCTATGCGCTTAGCATTTCAGCAATAACTCAGCCAGCTTTTGATTTGATTGTTTTGATGGCTGTTATCTCAATAGCTCTAACACCTTACACAATGAAGCTTTCCAGAGCTTTTTATGGCCCATTCAAAGTTTTTGACAAGCTTCCCTTGCTTAAGGAGCCAGGCAGGCTCTATCCAGGAAAAAAAACAATTTTGCTTATAGGCTGCCACAGAATGGGCTCTGTTTTCATCAAAAATTTAGAAAAATATAAAGAGAGGATAGTTGTGATTGATTTTAACCCAACGATAATCAAAGCTTTAAGTGACAAGGGAATTTCAGCCTTTTACGGAGATATCACTGAAATAGACATTCTAGATAAATTGCCACTAAACAAGTTAAAAGTTGTTATCTCAACTATACCAACAAAAGAAAGCAATATCAGCTTAACAAAATATTTCAAGCAGAATTATCCAAATGTCTTTGTTGTTGTGACTGCACATAGAATAGATGATGCGATTGAGCTTTATAATGCTGGAGCTGATTTTGTAATAATGCCTCTTATAATGGGGGCTGAGCATAGTATAGAGATGATAAAAAAACTTAGCAAAAAACAATTTAAGCTACTAAAAAAACAGCAAATAGATTATTTGAAAGAATTGCATAGAATACTTTACTAAGCAAGGATTTAGCACACCGATTGCCGATGAGCGCAAGCACAAGCAAAAGCTAAGCACGCTTGTGCAGCACAATGAGTTTTACAAATAAGTTTTACAAATTTTGCCCGTCGCATTCACGCCATTCATGCCCACTTGCACTTTCTGCCTACACACCTGCAAGCTAAGCCATACGCACTTGCATTAAAGCAATCTCGCCATTCGCATGTTGTTATCATTCTTGCTTCTTGCTTTGATTGACAAACTTGGCCCGAGCAACCACTCTGAATACAATCACTATTGCTCAAACACGCTCCTTCAGTCGAGCTTCCACAAAAAGGCTCTCTTGGTTTTGGCTTCTCTGCTCTTGATTTTTTTACTTCCACTGCAAATATTGCAATCACTAATGCAATAACTATTAAAGCTATCAATGCGAATAAAACTCTAAATGTTTTTTTCTTTTCTGCTTTCTCTCTTGCTTTTATCTTTTTTGCCATTTTTACTGTTTTGCTTTTTCCGTGCATTAGCATTTTTGTGCATTTTTTGACTTTTTAGCATTTTTATTTTTTATGCCTTCCCATACTTCCACTTATCAAATGCAGCCCTTAACTCTTTATGCACTATTGCATATTCCTCAAGGGCTATGCCTTGCAATACAGCATTTAATGCTTGTCTTACAGCTCTTGCTCCTGCAAGTGTTCCTTGAGGATGGCCGTGAATGCCTCCACCAAATTGCAGCACAACATCCTTGCCAAAAATTGCATAGAGCTTCGGAATTATAAGCGGATGTAAGCCTCCTGAAGCAACGGGCATGACAGGCTTTAAGCCATAGAATTCATCAACCAAAGCCTTCCTATTTTCTAGAACTTCTTCAGTAGTTTCAAACATTTTTCCTATACCTGTTCCAATGTGCAACTGATCTAAACCAATAAGCCGAGCCAGCCTTGCAATAACTTTCATTCTTATTCCATGCTTCCTATATTTATCAATCGCTGCATGCCCTGCTCTATGACCATGCAATACTAAGTTAAAATCTGCATCGCGCAATGTTTGCAAAGCTGCCCATCCAACAGTTATTATATCAACCATCGCATATTCATTACCATAATCCTCAACAAGCCTTGCTCGCCTTAGCATTTGATTTGTTTCTGCAGTTATGTTTATCATATAAATTTTTTTCTCACCAATTTCATTCTCTACTTTTTCTTTCATCGCAAGCGTCTCTCTTAGTCTATCTTCAAATTTATTAAATGCCTGATTAGCTAGGTTTTCATCATCCTTGACAATATCACAGCCACCAAGCCATGCCTCATAAGCAATCTTTGCATGATCTATTGCATTTAAACCGATCTTTGGCTTGATTATTGTTCCAATAAGAGGCCTATCTTTTACTTTTGTAATTTTTCTTATTCCTTGTATGCCATATTTCGGCCCTTTGAAACTTTTTGCAATATGCTTAGGAAAGATTATGTCATTAAGTCTTAGCCACTCAACGTCTCGCATTCCAAAAATATTTCCTGCTATGCTCGACATTATGTTTGGCAGGTTTGATGGTTCAAAAAGCTCAGGAGGATAAGCAATTTTCACATTGGCAGAATTTTTGCTAACTTTTTTTATTTCAAAAACTTTTGCAGCAAGTCTTGCCATATATGATTTTTCCGTCGTGACTTCTGTCCACGTTCCAATGCTGCTTTCTGCAGCAACAGCGCCAATCGCTCGCCTCAACTCTTTTCCTCTCTTGGCTTCAACATAGAAATGACAAACAAGCTCGTCAGCCTTGGGCTTATAGCTTAGATCAATATAATCTTCATATCTCATATTCTTTGCCTTCTTATTTTTTGCTTTCTTCCCCTCTTTTATCGTTACTTATTGCATTTTTCTTTAAATTTCATCCCCTCAAAATTTATATACTTTTCCTTATCATTCCTTGCCTTATCTGTTCTCACTTTCTTATCATTTCTTTTGTTTTTTTAATTTTTGCTATCTTTTTACATAAGTTTGACATAAAATTCGACGAAAACAAAAAGAAGATAAAGCAAAATTAGTGCAATGCCTTCAATCACATAAAGCTTTTTTCCTGTTTGGAAAAAAGTAACAAAAATGAAGGCAGAGACAATAAGAAATGCAGCACTTATCATAAATAGCAAAACGTTTGTTGTTACAGGATAAATCAGAGCAGCTATTCCTATAATTAAAGTTGAGTTAGTCACTATTGTTCCTATCTGATCGCCTAATGCAACTTCTCCCTTATTTTTCAAAGCTGCGGCTATGCCAAAAGTTAGCTCTGGCAACACAGTGCCTATAGAAATTAAAAATAAGCCAATCATTATTGGCGGCAACTTTAAGTCAGAACTTAAAAGGATTGCATAATGAATAACAAACTTAGCCGAAAAAAGCATGATGGCTAGTAAAATAATAAAAGCCATAGATTGAAAAACAGCTTTATATCTATTTACCTTATCTTCAAGTTTTTCTTTGAACTCTTTTTTTCTTTCTTTAATTAATAAATAAGAGTAAATAAAAAATACAGCAACAAGAATTGCACCATCAACTCGCGAGAGTGAATTGCCTATAAAAAATAGGACAAGTAAGAGGGAGAGAGGTATAAGAATAAATAGCGCGTCTCGCTTTGTAGCTTTACTTGTTATCTTTATTCCTCTCGAAGCAATAATGATCAATCCTGTTACAAGTGTTAGATCTAATATAGTAGCTCCGACGATATTTCCAAGGCTTATGGAAGTTGTTTTCTCAATTGCACTAAAAATTCCAACAAAAAGCTCTGGCAAACTTGTTGCTACTGCCATAATAATGAACGCTGCTGTAAATTCGGCAATGCGCAAAAATCTAGCAATATTTTCCAAGCTTTTAACAAGCAGAATTCCAGAGCCAAACAAAACCACGCATGAAATAACAAAAAATAAAAAATTAAGCACCAACATAGTAAGCTTTGCTTTTGTTTTAGTTTTTGAGGCTTTTTTCTTGTAATTTATTTCTCGCAACTTTAAAAATTTCGCCCAAAACTAGAATTGAGCAGGATACAAGGAATATTATCAAAAGCTCTGTTAATGCTAAGTGTGTTGTGCCGAAAAATTGTTGCAAGAAGGGCAACTCAACAATTACTATTTGTAATGCAAAGGAAATTGCAATTGCAAGCACAAGCCACCAATTTTGTCTTAGCTTAAAAATAGGCTCCTTGAAGCTTCTAAAGTTGAGAGCATTAAGACCTTCAAAGAATACAAGCGCCGTAAAAATTACTGTTTGTAGCTTCACTGGAGCTTTAATATTTATGCTACTTGTTATTGCAATTATTCCTGCAACAATTATAAGTACAAGCAAAAACCAAATTAATACTATAGGAAATGTAAATAACTTACCGCTCGGCTTTCTTGTCATTATATCAGTTTCGCCATGCTCTGCGCTTAAAGCTAAAGCAATTATGCCATCAGTAACTAAATTTATCCATAAGATTTGTAGTGGCAAAAGAGCTAGAATGCTTGGCCATCCTAGCCTTGAAGCAAGCAACAAGCCACTTAAAATAATAAAGATTTCTGCTAAATTGCTGCTTAAAAGATAATATGAAAATTTTTTTATGTTATCAAAAACTCGACGGCCTTCTTCAACAGCTTTTACAATTGATGCAAAATTATCATCAACAAGCACAATATCTGCCACGTCTCTTGCAACATCGCTCCCACGAATCCCCATTGCTATTCCTATGTCAGCCTTTTTTAATGCTGGCGCATCATTTACGCCATCGCCTGTTACAGCAACAATCTCATGCTGTTCTTTAAGCAAGTTCACGATTCGCAATTTATGCTCTGGAGTAACCCTTGCAAATATAGTATAGCTATTCAATTTTTCCTTCAGCTCTTCATCACTCAATTTTTCAAGTTGATCAGCAGTTATGGCTTCACCTCTCAAACCTATTTCTCTTGCCACTGCTTGTGCTGTAAGTAAGGAGTCGCCAGTTATCATCTTTATAGCAATTCCAGCTTCTTGACATTTTTTTATAGCATTTTTGACTTCTGGCCTCGGCACGTCGAGCATAGCCTGAAATCCAAGAAAAACTAATCCTGATTCTGCATCATTCTGGCTTATTTTCGGACTTTTCTTAAGTTTTTTAAAAGCAAAACCAAGTACACGCAAGCCATCATTAGCTAATTGAGCATAAACTTGCATCAAGTAATTTTTTCTTAATGCATTTAACCTAATCAGCTTGCCATCAATCATTTCATATCTTGATCTCTCTATGATTACTTCAGGAGCACCCTTAACATAGCTAATAAGCTCCTGCTTTTTGCCTTTCTCTTTCTGCCTAATTACTGACATTAACTTTCTAGCTGATGTAAAAGGAAATTCCTTAACTTTTGGCTCGCTTGCTGTTAAGACTTGCTTATCAAATCCAAACTGTGAGGCAGCTCTAAGTAATGCTTGCTCTGTAGGATCACCAAAGAAAAATTCTTCATTATTTATTTTCTCGACGCGTGCATTATTACAAAGTATGCCTGTCTTTATTAGCATCTCTGCCGTTTTACTTTTTTCACTTTTTTTACTTTTAACATTTTTAATATCTAGCTCAAGATGCTCTTTGCTTACAACTCGGCCATTATAAAAAAACTTCACAACGTGCATTTTTTCTTCTGTTATTGTTCCTGTCTTATCAGTGCAAATCACAGTTACTCTGCCCAATGTTTCAGCTGCAGGAAGTTTTCTTATGAGGCTTTTAACTTTATACATTCGCCTAACTGCAATAGCCAAGCATATAGTTATAACAGCAGGTAGCCCCTCTGGAATTGCAGCAACTGCTAAGCTTATCGATGTAAAAGCCATTTGAAGCTTATCTACACCAAAAACAATTCCAAGAGCAAATATAATGAATGAAAGAGCTATAACAATAATTCCAATTGCTTTTGCGAAGCTATCAAGTTTTGCTTGTAGTGGCGTTTTTTCTTTTTTCACCTCTTGAACAAGAAATGCAATCTTGCCAAACTCAGTTCGCATTCCAGTGTTAAAAACTAGAGCCTTGCCACTACCTCTCACAATACTTGTTCCAGAATAAACAATGTTTTTTCTCTCGCTAATTGGAGCATCAGCTCTGATACTTTTTGAAATCTTGTCAACAGGAACACTTTCACCAGTCAAAATTGCTTCATTTGTTTGCAGCTCATGGCTTTCAATTAGCCTTGCATCAGCCACAACTTTGTCGCCTTCGCTTAAAATAATAATATCTCCTGGCACAACTTCGTTTGCATCAATTTCATACAAAACACCACCACGCAAGACTTTTGCTTTCAAAACTAAAACTTTTTTTAAATTTTCGATTGCTTTCTCAGCCCTATAATTTTGTACAAAACCAAGAGAGGCATTTAAAATTATTATTGCCATTATTGCAAAAAAGTCAAGCCAATGCTCAACAATTGCCGCTATTAAAGCTGCAATTAACAACAAGTAAACAAAAAAAGAATTAAATTGTGAGATGAAGATAGTGAGTGGCTTTATTTTATGCACTTCTCTAATTTCGTTTGGGCCATAAATAGCAAGCCTTCTTTTGGCTTCATCTTTAGTCAAGCCTTCCTTGCTTGAGTTAAGTTTTTTAAAAGCTTCTTCCAAGCTAATAGCATGCCATTGCACTTCAGCTGGCTCAGCTTGTTCAGTTTGCCTAGCTTGTATGGTTTTGACTGCTCCCCTCTTTTGCATCCCTCCCTTTTGCATGAAACTAAAGGTATAGCAAATATTAAAATTTAACCAAGTTTAACAAATTTTAAGCAAAAATTAGCAATGCAAAAAGCAAGCAAAAAGCTTTTAGCTTTTCTAACTTTCCTTTTTTATTTCTATTTGGAAGTAAAATTCAGGACAAAACATTTTAAAAAGCTAAAAATTGAACTCAGAATGGATGAAAAAGTGCTAGAAGAAAAAATAAGTGAAGAAGAATTAAGAGAAAGGGCACAGGCGGCTTTTTCTTCAAAAAAAATTCCTAAAGAAATTTCATTTATAAAATGTCAATTTACTGACATGCAAGGAGGAATTCGTGAAGTTACCACATCCAAGGAAGCTTTAGCAAGAGGCTATACTTCTGTTGATGGCTCTTCTGCTTTTGGCAAAATAGTCCCACCAACAGAAAGTGATTTAATTTTAGTTCCTGATTGGGAAACTTTTACTCAAATTCCATGGCTGAATAATACGGCACGGGTCATATGTGATGTTTATAAGCCAAATCTCGAACCATTTGCTGGATGCTCTCGAACAATTTTGAAAAAAGTTGAAAAAATGATGGAAAAAACTTTAGAAAATAGAGTAAAAGAAATTTACCAAAATAAAATAACTAAATATCATGCTCACTTTGCTCCTGAAGTTGAGTTCTTGCTTTTGCCTGAAAGTTATGACATAATAAATTTACTCACTGATTCTACAATTAAAAATAATCACTATTTTATTCAGCCATCAACGGTAATTGACGAAATTCTGAAAGAAATAATGAACAATTTAGAAAAAATGGGAATAAAAAGGGCAAAATATCATACTGAAGTTGCAACTTATCAATATGAAATAGTTATGGAATATGGAAATGCATTAAGAATAGCTGATGCAACTATGACATTAAAATCATTAATAAAAGAAGTTGCAAAATTGCATAAGCATAAAGCATCATTTATTCCAAAATTTAAAGAAGATGTGAATGGTAGTGGCATGCACTTACATCAGAGCTTAGCAGTAACTATCAACGGAACAATTTATAACTTATTCTATGATTATGAAAAAAAGCAACTTTCAAGCATTGCCAAGCAATACATAGCAGGAATTTTAAAACATGCAAAAGAAATAACTGCCATAACAAATCCTCTGCCAATTTCATATAAGAGGCTTGTGCCTGGTTATGAAGCGCCGACGGTCATTTCGTGGGATTATGAAAATAGAACAGCTCTCTGCAAGGTTTCGTGCAATGAAAACCAAACAAGAGTTGAATATCGCTCTCCAGATCCTTCCTGCAATCCTTATTTATGCATAGCAGCCATACTTGCTGCTGGCTTGAGCGGCATTGAGGCTCGGCTTGAGCTTGGTGAGTGCGAGAAGAAAGATTATTATCATGAAGAAAAAGCTGAAATGCTCCCGAGAAATTTGCACGAGGCACTTGAATACATGAATAGAAGTATAATGCTAAGAAAATGGTTAGGTGATTTTATTATAGATTCACTTTATAAGCTCGGGATTAATGAATGGAAAGAATACTCAAAGAAAGTTAGCAATATTGACCTCGAGCGCTACTTTTAAGTACTTTTGAGTTTGCTCTTGCTTTTTACTGCTTTGCTGCTTTGCTTGCTCATAGTTCTTAGAATTCAAAAAAGATTTTAAATTTAAAATTTCTATTAGTTCATGAAAAAGAGGCGAAAAGAAAAAATAGTTAAAAAAGCTAGAACTGATAAAAAGGCTCAGTTTTTCATTTTTGCTAGCCTAATTGGCATACTAATTATTTTTTCATTTACTCCGAGCATTATAAAAAAAACTGAAAAGCCAAAAATTTATGATATAGGAAAAAATTTCAAGTTTGAGAGCATAGAAGTTTTGGCGAAGGGAAAACTTACAGAATTTGAAGGAAAGCCGATAGATATGAAAGAATATCTTGACAATTTAACGCTAGAATTTGTGAAGTATGGAATAACACAAGATCCAAGGCTTGAGCTCATTTATGTTTGGGGAAATCAAAGCAATGTTATTGTTTATAACTTTGCTGATGAAAAAGCTTATGTTTATAGGGACGGTAATATAGTTGCTGAATTAGAAGGAGGACGGAAAAACATAAGTTCTACACTCTCGCTTGGTGAGATAAAGGCTGGGATAGTGACAAAAGCTTATGAATATGAAAAGGCGAGAGAAAATTTTAGAAAATCATTTCTCCCACCACAACCAACAACAAACATCGTTGTGCAGCTCGGCTCCCAAAATCATAGCTTTGACTTAAGTGGTTATGAAAGCTTTTATCTTGTTTTAAGAACTAAAAGAGAAAATGAAACTTTTATTTCAAGGCAATAAGAAAAAAGAAAAAAAGGACAAAGGAGATAAAAGAGGAGTGAGTTTGATTGTAAGTTATGTGCTACTCATTTTGCTATCTGTTAGCCTAGGCGGGCTTGTTTATACATTTCTGCAATACAAAACAAGAATGCCTCAAGAAATAAGATGCCCTGAAGGAGTTTCTGTCTGGCTTGAAAATTATACTAAAAATAGCGATGGAATTAATTTTACTTTAAAAAATATTGGCCTTTTCAATATAAGCGGAATAAACATTGTGGGCTTTAATGCGAGTGGTATTTGCAACCAAACAACTTTAGCTCTCTTAACTCAACTTTCTCCTAGCAATGAAATCCTTTATGAGTTTAGATGCCCTAGCATAACTCAAATTAAAATTTTGCCTTATAGAACTGACGAGAAAGGAAAAAAGATCATTTGTAGTGAAGCTTTAATAACACAAAACTTGCCTTAAAACTTCTCTCTGTTTTTTTCTAAAAAAGTTTTTTCTAAAAAAGTTTTTGTTGGGTTTCAAGGATTATTTTTCCATAAACACCATCATAGCCAGGAACAACTTTTATTTTTCCTTCGCGATTTTTAATTATAGCTTCAACAATCGCTTTATTTGTGGCTTTCGCAAGCTTGCCTGGCTCAACATTAAGCAAAATATTAAACTCATTTCCAAAGTTCTTTATCAATGCCTCATATTCTCGCTGAACTTTTTTGCTAAATAGCTGTAAGCCAAGCACATTTGCAATAATCTCGTGTAAGGGCAAAAGAGTTTTGAAAGGTCTTGCATGGCTTGGCCTAAAGCCTGCCGGCCTATCAGCAAGTTCCTCAACTCTATGCATTACTCCGATTGTTAGCTGTTTCTTGCAAATTGGACAAGTATTGCCTAGCTTTCTTGCTTCTTCTGGTGAACATGAAAAATTGCAAAGCCTATGGCCATCATAGTGGTACTTGCCATAACTTGGAGAGGTCTCAATTGTAAATGCAATTTTTTTATTTCTTATTGCATCAATTAAGTCATTATAGCTAAAGTTTTCTTTAAGCTCAAAGACAGTTGCCTCTCTGCCAAGCCGCCAGGGCCAGTAACTGTGTGAATCAGAAAATGAAAGGATGGAATATTTGTCAAGCTTACTTAAACGCCAGTTCATTGCTGGATCAGAAGACATGCCTGTTTCGAATGCATGAATGTATTTTACTTTATCTTCAAAAGCTTCTTCCATGCTATCAAAGCCAGACATCGAACCAAAAACAGAAAACCAAGGAGTCCAGACATGGGCTGGAATTATTTCTATAGCTTTGCTAATTGACATCAAGTTTTCAGTAAGCTCAACACAAGAAAGATTAAAAGTTGGCCTTCCATCATAATCAAGTCTGCCTTTACTTTCTAGATAAGCATTAATTTGATCAACAATTTCAAAGCTCGGAGCAAGGATAATGAGATGAACTCGCCTTCCCTTATTTTCCTTACTATAAATTAATGAAATTTCATTACTTAAAACAAATGGAAAGCCACTCTCTGTCTTTAAAATTCCTTCATTTTCAGTAAGCTTATTTTTTAGCTCGTTAAGCCATTCAGGATGGCTAAAATCACCTGTGCCAAGCAAGCCTATGCCCTTAAGCCTTGCCCATCTTTCCAAATTCTCTATGCTAATATCTTTGCTTGTAGCTCGAGAAAATCTTGAATGAATATGTAAATCAGCAATAACTTGCATAAAAAACAAAGCCACTTTAATTTAAAAAGTTTTGAAAAGAAAAAGTTTTAAAGGAGTAAAGCATATTGGGGAATGGCAGAAAAAGAAGAAAAAAAAGCCCAAGAAAAAGACATAGAAAGCCGGTATGAAATTTTGCTTGGAAAAGAAAAAGCTATAAGGCTTATAGGTTTTAATAACCTTGACCCTTCTGAATTAAGTATAGTAAAGAAAATAGCTGGTCATTATGTGCAAAAAATAGAGAATATATTGCATGAATATGATGAAGTAAAAGTCAAGCTCAAAATTCATGAGCGAAGCAAACTTTTTTTCCATGAGATTGAGGCTGAAATTTTCTCTGGAGGCAAGCGTTTTAGTGCGAGAAGCGAGCACAAAAATATATTTCATGCACTAAGCGAATGTTTTGAAGGAATGTTAAGAGAAATAACAAGAGAATATAAAGATAGAGAATATGATAGAAAAAGTGTGAGCAAGGCTGAGCTTGGTGTTGATATTAAAGAGCTTAAAAAGGAAAAAATTTGAAAATTGAAAAATGAAAAGGCTCAGTTTAAGGCTAAGGCAAAGGGGAAAACTTAGGCTGAGTGAGTATTTTAAGGAACTTTCGGAAGGCGATAGGGTTTGTTTAACACCTTGCTTAAATGCACCGCCAAGCCTAGCTCTAAATTATCCAAAAGCTTATAGAGGGCTTACAGGGATTATTGCTGGAAAACAAGGAAAATTTTATATTGTAAATGTTAAAAAAGGCAGCAAAATTAAAAAAATTATAACCCACCCCATACATTTAAAAAAGCTCGAATAAAAAATAAAATTTAAAAATAAAGATTACTTCTTATAAAAGGTAAAAAAATAAGAAATAAAAATAAGAAATAAATAAGAACAAAAAGAAAAGGAAAAAGTTTAAAATGAAAATAACACAAAAATATCCACTTAGCTTAGCTGAGATTAAAGAGTTACTTAAGAAGCGAGGGAAGGGGGGAAAGGAAGGAAAGGAGAAAAAGGCTAAAGAAGAAAAAGCTGAAAAAGTCGAAGAGGCTGAAGAAGCTGTAGAAGAAAATAGAAGAGCAGAGCAAACTTTAGAATATGCAAGTAAATTTGCTAAGCTAAATTTTGATGAGGCAAAAAAGCTGAGAGAAGAGTTAAAGGCTCTACAGCTTGCCAAACTTGACGATGAACACATTGTAAAGATAGTTGATATAGTGCCAAGAGATGCAGATGAGCTAAGAAAAATTTTTGTTGGTAGCATAAGTCCTGACCAAAATGAGATGCAAAAAATACTCGAGATTGTTGCAAAATATAAAAAATAAAAGCAAAAGAAAAAATGGAGAAAAAAATGGAAAAAATGGCAAAGGAAGAATGGGCAATAGTACTAGATTATTTGCCTTATGGCTATGCATTAAGTCGAGAAAGAATGCCAATTATAATAGCTCTTGGCACAGAACATTTTTCCTTACTTGAGCTTGTTCCTAGGAAAGGTGTAAAAATAGAGCTTCAAGAAAAAGTTTATATCGGAGAAGGGCAGCGCGATAAAATTTATTTTATAAAAGGCCGTGCTAATCCTGAAAAGCTTACAGAAACGGCTAAAATAAATTTACAAGAGGTAGTGCACAAAATTTTAAAAGAAAAGCCTGAGATTATTGTAAAATTTTTTAATGAGGCTCAAGCCATAAATAAACGAGTCCATATGATTGAAATGCTTCCTGGCTTTGGAAAAAAGCATACAGAGCAAATATTAAAGGCTAGAGAAGAAAAACCTTTTGAAAGCGTAGAAGATATAAAGGCAAGAGTAAAAAACATTCCAGATCCATTCAAAGCTGTAGAAAAAAAGATAATTCAAGAATGCACTCAAAAGGAGAAATACAAATTTTTTGTGAAGTAGTTTTTTGTGAATCAATTGTTTCTTGCTCGCAAGCACAACATTTTTAAATTTCTCGAATATTTAAGAAAATGGTAAAGGAAAGAGAAAAGAAAAAGGAAAGTACTGAAGGATTTGTGAGGCTTTTAGATACTGATATACCTGCAGAAAAACCTGTAATAGCTGGATTGACGAGGATAAAAGGGATAGGTTTTAGTTTGGCTAATGCAGTATGCAATTATTTTAATATTGATAAAACAAAAAGATTAAGTCAATTGAGTGAGGATGAGATAAAGAAAATTAATTCATTGCCGGATGTGATAAAAAATTTTCCGCCGTGGCTTTTAAATAGACAAAAAGACAGAGTTAGTGGTGAAAACTTGCACTTATTTACAACTAAGCTCGATTTGGCTAAGGAATTTGACATAAGAAGAATGAAAAAAATTAAATCATACAAAGGGATAAGGCATTCGATGGGCTTGCCTGTCAGAGGCCAACGCACAAAGAGCCATTTCAGGACTGGCGCTGCTGTTGGAGTTGAAAAAGCCAAATCAAAGAAAAGATAAAATTAAGAAAAATGAGGAGATTCAAAAAAAAGTTTGTTACGCCGAAAAAGCTCTGGAGTAAGGCAAGGCTTTTAGAGGAGAAAGAAATAAAGAAGGAATATGGATTAAAAAATATGCATGAAATATGGAAAGCAGATTATTTAATAAAAAAAATAAGGAAAATTGCAAAAGGTCTTATTAAAGCTTCTCCAGAACAACAGCAAGCTTTTATTGCTAGGCTTGCAGCTAGAGGATTTTTGCCTTTTAATGCAACAATAGATGATGCTCTTACTCTCGATAGAAGGGCAATCCTGAATAGAAGATTACAAACAATAGTCTATAAGCGTGGTCTTGCAAATACAATTAAGCATGCAAGGCAGCTGATTGCACATGGGCATATTTATCTAGGTGAAAAAAGGATAACAGTTCCTAGTTACTTAGTTAAGCTGGATGAGGAGGATAAAATAACTTGTAGGCTGAAAGCCGAAAGCGCTAAGAGTAGTGAAAGCGAAAGCCCTGAAAGTCTTGTAGGCTTAGAAGAAAGCAGTGGCCCAAGTGGAGGCTTACGTGGCTTGGAAAGTGGAGAAAGTCAGGGAAGAGAAGGAGGAGAAGGCAAGATAGTTATTGAGAAAGAAATTATTGAGAAAGAAAATGAAATAAATCAAATAAGCAAAATAAGCTAAATAAATCAAGCTTGATAATGATGAAAGATGGCTGAGAAAGAAAAAGAAATCCCGGGAATAGCTTACATTTACAGCACAAACAACAACACGATAGTTCATATTACAGATCTTAGTGGTTATACTTTAAGCAGGGTTTCGGGAGGTATGGTCACAAAGCATGATAGGCTAAAGGCAAATCCTACTGTGGCTTTGTTTGTTGCAAAAAGAGCTGCAGAAAAAGCAAAAGAATTCGGCATTAATGCACTCTATATTAGGATCAGAGGCCGAGGAGGAAAAATAAATCCAACGCCTGGCCCTGGCGCAAGAAGTGCTGTCAAGTCACTCGCAAAGGAAGGACTCAAAATTTTAAGTGTTATTGATGTTACAAGATATCCAAGAGGAGGACCCAAACCTCCTGGCGGAAGAAGAGGAAGGAGAGTGTAAAAAAAAAGTAAAAGCATAAAAAGAAAAGAACATAGAAAAAATAAAGCGAAAAAATTAATTGTTAAGCAAAATAAAAAACAAAAAATTTAAAAAGCAAATCTAAAAAATAACAAATCAAATCAACAATCAAAAAACAAAACTAAAAACAAAGTTAAAAACAAAATTAAAAATGGCTATTAAAGTAGAAATCCTGGAAAGCAATGAAGAGAAAATTAGGTTTATAGTAAGAGGGATAAATTATACGATAGCCAATGCTATAAGAAGAAGCAGCTTTGAAATACCAATGCCGGCCATTGATGAGCTTGAGATCACTGAGAATAGCTCTGTGCTTTATGATGAAATCTTAGCTAATAGACTTTGCTTGATTCCATTCGTGCCTAATCGAGAGATAAATGAAAGAGAGAAGTGTAGTTGCAAGGGTAAAGGATGTAGTAAGTGCACATTAAAAGTAAAGCTTGAAGTTGAAGGGAAAAAAGAAGGCTGTATGATTTATGCATCAAGCATTAAGGGAGAAGCAAAGCCTCTTTTTCCTGAGATGCCTGTTGTTTGGCTTGAAAGTGGACAAGAAATAAAGCTAGTAGCAAGCATAAAGCTAGGAAAAGCTCTCGAGCATGCTAAGTATCAGGCAGGACTCTTTACTTATTATCCTCTAGCCCTCTTGAAAAGCTTTGATGCCAAGGCAAAAGCATTTGAAAATCCTGAAGTTAAAGAAATGCTAAAAAAATTTAAAATAAGTTTGGAAAAAGGCGAAGAGCTCGATGAAAAGCAATATGAAATTCTTGACTATATTAAAGATAAGTGGCCTGAAACAAAAATTGAGCTTGAGTTAAGTGAGAGTGATTTTGTTTTTGATATAGAGAGCTTTAGCTATCTCAAACCAAAAGATATTTTTATAAAGGCCATAGAAGCTCTCGACGCCAATCTTGCTGAATTGGCTAAAATAAAATAGGCTTAGCTGAGTAAGTGTGTAAGATTTTTATATTTATTTTTCTTAATAAGTTAGTTTTGCATTAGGCGCGGGGGTGCCGGAGTGGACAAACGGGTACGGCTAAGGACCGTATGGCTTAGTGCCTTCAGAGGTTCGAATCCTCTCCCCCGCATCCCTACAATAAGATTTAAAAATAGCAAAGCTCAAATCAGTAAAGCATAAAATGATAAGCAAAACAAAAATAGCAAAGCGAGCAAGTAAGAAGACTGATTTGTTGCTTAGAAAACTGATTTATAAACTTAAAAGCTCTAAGAGTGAATTTTGGGTAAACGTGGCTAGACTACTTGCAAGACCGAGGAGCAAGGCCATAGAAGTAAATATAAAAAAGCTAAATCAGGCTTTAAAAGAAGAAGCTGAAGGTGAAAAAATTTTTTTGGTGCCTGGCAAAGTGCTTGGCTTTGGAGTTCTCGAAAAGCCGATTAGGCTTGCTTGTTATAAAATAAGTAACTCTGCAAAGTCTCAGCTCGCTCAAAATGGCTCTGAGCTTTTAAGTATAGAGCAGGTATATGAAAAAAATAAAAGTGGAGAAGGCATAAAGTTAGTTTATTAAATTCAAAAATGAAATGATAAAAATGAAATGATAAAATGTTAAAATGAAATGATAAAAATGAAAGGCATGAACAAAAACACAAAAGAAAATGAATGGCTTGTTTTTGATGCAGAAGGCTGTGTTGTTGGAAGACTTGCAGCCTTTGTTGCCAAACAAGCATTGCTCGGGAAAAAAATAGCTGTTGTGAATTGCGAGAAAGCTATCATCTCTGGAAAAAAGGAAAATATATTAAATAAGTACTTAACACTGAGAAGGAAAGGTAGGGGTTGGCAAAAAGGTCCTTATTGGCCTTCCACTGCTGATAAGCTCCTGAGAAGGATTATACGAGGAATGTTGCCATGGAAAAAGGCAAGAGGTAAAGAAGCCTTTAAAAGAGTTCACTGCTATAAAGGTTTTCCTAAAGAGCTTGAAGGCATGCCAAGTTTAACAAGTCCAAGTGACTATGAAAAAACTTTAAAAAAACAATTCTTAAATTTTATAACTTTGGGTGAGCTTGAAAACTTGCTAAGAGGAGGAAAATGCAAGTAGGGAGAGAAAAGAAAGAAAAAAAAGAAACAAAAAGCAAGGAAGTGGAGAAGTCAAAAGCTAAGGAAGTTTTAGTTGTAAGTGGAAAGAGAAAATGTGCTATAGCAAGAGCCACTATTAAGCCTGGAGAGGGCATAATCAAGATAAATAACATTCCTCTTGAAATTTTTGATATCTATAGAAGGCTACAAATAGAAGAGCCACTAAGAATAGCACAATCAGTGATTGGCCCTGAATTGAAAGGAGTTGACATAGCTGTAAATGTCAAAGGTGGGGGTATTCAGGGCCAGACAGAAGCCGCGAGACTTGCTATTGCAAGAGCTCTCGTTGCATTCACAAAAAGCAAAGAGCTAGAAAAAGCATTCTTAAGTTATTCTCGAAGTCTTGTTGATGCTGATGTGAGAAGAAAAGAGATGAGAAAGCCACGAGATAGTAAGGCAAGAGCAAAAAGACAAAAAAGTTATAGATAAGCACAATGAGCTTCATCCTTTTTCCCCTAAACAAAGGATTTAGAGAAAGGGGAAGAAAAAAGAGTGCGCGGAGGCTTTTTCTGGAAAAATTGTCAAATGAGGATCTAATAAGAAGGATAAAATATGCAGAGGAAAGAGGTGAAAAGCCTCCTTTCCTTTTATATCAAATATTAAAAGAAAGGGGAATAAAACTCCGGAAAAATAAGGACAGATATGGTTGGAATTCCATGGATGATGATAAAGAAATTATAGAAAAAGCCAAAAAATTAGGGCTAGTAGGAAAAAGCGCTGCTGAGCTAATAAAATTGCCAGGCGGGGCATCTTTATATAAAGTGATCAGAGAAAGGAGGGAAGCTGGTGACGAAGAGCTTTATAATGCAATAATCAAGGAAAGCCAGAAATTTTACTCAAAGCCCTTGAAGCCACTAAAAGAAAAAATTTTTTTTGAAGAACAAGAGATAAAACTGGACTCATGCTCTGCAATAGAAAAAATTACTCTAGACTTTATAAAAGAGCACAATTTTAAAAATTATAGGTTTGATGAAAGCGAAAGCAAATATATTGAATATTCTAACTTTGACGGAGCTTATCATATAAATTTTAAAAATTATAGGAATACAGTATATGCAAGCATTAAAAAATTCTTTTATGGGGATGTCTCAAGTATAGATGTTGAAATAAAAAGAGCAATCATCGGAAAAAAAGGCTATAAAAATTATAAGGGAGCGCCTCCGGTTCTTCGCTTATGTGATAAAATTATAGCACTTGATTTTGGCCCTACCTTTGAGATTTCAATTATTTAATTTTATTTTTTACTTTCTCTTGCTTTAATCACAATTTTTTCAATGTTTTCATCAGCGAATGTATGAAAATCACTTAAAAATTTATCAATGCCATCAGAAGTGATGCAGCTACTAACTCTAATGCCTAACCTGCCATTTCCCCCACCATTTATCTCTATGCTAAAGCCATCAATGTAGCCTCTTATTCTTTCATTAATTCTTATTATTTCTTTCTGCTCTTTATGTTTCAAATAAAGCAACACAGCTGAATAAAACAGCCTCTCCTTGATTTCTTCCTTCACTTTCTTATTGTATTTTTGCCAAGAAAATTTGCAAAATCATTAGCATTATATGTCAAATAATTAGATCCCTTATTCATTTTCTATTCCTTATCTATTTTCCTCTTTTACTCTTCTAAAAATAGATGCATAAATTTTAAAAATCTTTCTCTTTTAAAAAATTATGATAATTCCAATACGCTGTTTTTCATGTGGTAAGCCAATAGCACATTTATGGGAAAAGTTTAAGGAAAGAATTAGCAAGGGAGAGGATGCTGGCAAGGTTCTTGATGAGCTCGGGCTAGTGCGCTATTGCTGCAGGAGAATGTTTCTTGGCCATGAAGATTACATAAAACTTGTTGCAAAGTTTAAGAAAGCTTAGCTAGGCTTAATACATAAATAACTAACACACAACATAAACAATGGGAATAAATTTGCACTCCTTAACTTTAATCTAGCTTGTATATTTTGGATAATGATATTTGGAGATAATGATTGCTCATAATATAGCTTTTATTAGCTTAAAACTTGTTGAATGTCAATTTTTCCTGGTGCAGTGAATGGTCGAGTTGTGTTGAGGTAAACACTAGAAAACAATGTAGCATGTAGCACTATAAATGCAATTCTGGGACTATTGTAATGCCAAGTATATTGGCTTAAACCTTAATTCCGTAAAAAGAAAAGTTTTTAAAAGATAAAAAAATCAATAATAAAAAAAGGTTATGAAATGAAAGATAGATTAATACTCATAATTACAAGCAGTGTTTTATTATTTTTATTAATTTTTCCTTTCATTGGAAGTGAAATAACAAGTACTTCTGTGCGAGGATATCTTGACTCTGTAGTTTTGGGTAAGAGAACAGAAGTTTTTAGTATTTTATGGCCACAAGTTGGATATCTTTATGGAGTATGGATACCTTTTTATAGATCTGCACGACTTACTATTTTTGGTTTTCCTGAAACTCCTGATATTTGTGCCACTAGTCCTGAATTTGTGATAAGAGGAAGTAACTATAGATTAGAAAATTGCACAGCTAGCGTTTGGTTTCAGACATCATCCTGGTGTCAAATAGTAGGATATAATGCGTATACTGGTCAATGGATAGAATATTGTGAATGGGGAGAACTTCCTTCATGGCTCACATTTAGTGGATTTAATTTTAAAAAGGGTTGGAGAATTAAAGTAAGAAAGGTTGGTTGGGGGGGAGGTATTGATTCCTTCTTTCAATCTATTTCTTCCCCCCTTCGTTGCTATTCTTATTGGCATTATTATCCTCCAAATTATATGATAGAAGAAGAATGCGAACATTTAATGTTAAAAGATCTAAACAATATTTCTATATGGGCTATAAAGTATAGCGGGCTTAATTTAAGTGTGAGAACTGTTCCATATACTCCAGCACAAAATCCTAAATTAATATTAATAGGAAAAACAAAAAATTTAACTTTAAGTTTACCATCACCTCTTGAGGAAATAAAAAAATTCGATATTGCCAATTTCTTAAAAGAAGAATTATCAGAAGAAGGAATTCAAATATTCTTTAATTCATCTAATAATATTTCAGGTGATATTTTACTTGAAATAGATTGGTTAGAAAAATTGGGAAAGACAAGAATGCATTCAAATAAATCTTTGAATTTTACTATTTATGATTATTATACAAAAGAGAAAATCGATTCAGCCAAAAGTAGCCTTTCTTATTATTCTTATTATCCTTATAGCGCTGATTTTCTCGTAACTGATGTATTTGATTTGAAAGTTGATGATGAAGAAACTTCTTCACAAGTAATATTTTATGGCGTAGAATTACAGCCAATACCAGGAACAGTAATTTTTACTAAGGAAGATACATCGACGGGGAGGAAATATGAAATTAATTTATTATATCTTCCATATGAAAGGATTGATGCCTACTTATCATACAAAGGATTCAAATACAAGAATGAAAATAATCTATTTATTGAAAAATGCGAGGGAAACAGATGTACTAAAGTTCCAGCAATACAAGATAAAAGTAAAAAGCTATTTTATGTTTCTGCCACAAGCACATCATCATTCATTATTAAAGAAAAAAGTAAAAAACCATTTTGGTTAATTCTTTTGATAATTTTTTCAATAATTTTGCTTTTGATTTTGTTAATATCTATTTTTTTGAAAATTAAGCGAAAAATTAAAAAATAAAAATACCAATCTTACTAATGGAAAAAAAAGAAATATACATAACAATATTGGTACTAATACTTCTAATATTAGCTTTATTATTTTTATTTTATGGAAAAATAGTTTGTAAAGCAATCTACATTATAAGAGAAAAAGAGGAGGTGGTTGCAGGAGTGAAAAAAGTCGCACCACATAGAGCGGGGATTTTTGAAATTAATATCACTGCTCCTGAAATAATAGAAATACTACAAGGAGAAACGAAAGAGATATTTGTAAATGTTACAAATCTCGGTTTACCAATCACCAAATTAAAACTTAATTTAGAAAAAATAAATGAGAGTTGGTATATAATAAATCCCCCCCTCATAGATAATTTAGATTTAAATCAAACTATTACTTTTGTTATTACATTTTTTATACCAAATGAGGCCTTAGGAGAATATCCTGGTATATATAATTTTTCCTCAGTACAAAAAAATTTTGTAAAAAATTTTACTTTAATTATTAAAGAAAAAAAGAAAGAAGAGTATAGAATAATTGAACAACCAAAAAGACCGATGCAACTAAGCAAAACAGATGTAGCAATTATAGTAGGAATAATTTTGATCATTTTGATTATTTTTCTATCTATTTTAATCAAAAAAATTAAAAAAAGAAGAAAGCAATAAAATTAAAGCTAACGAAGAAATAATTAAACTTACAATTTCAATCCAACTTCTAATAAACTTTAATTCTATGACACCTTTTCCATAAATAACCATAAAATTTGGTGATGCCCTATAAATTTTTATTTCTTTATTATTACTAAAAGCATGCCAATTTGGGAAATAAGATATCTTTATTAGTACAAAAACTTCTTTTGGTGAATCAACAAAAATCTTAATATAATTATTTTTCTTTTCTAAAATTTTTACCGAAGCATTTATATTATCAGTATTATATTCTGGTAAGGGATAATCAGATTCTATAAGTATATGATTTATTAAATACTTATCGCCCCACCACTCCTGGATTTTTTTCTCAAAATCTTTTTTATTTACGGGATGGACAGCATTGACTATTTCAAATAAGCTATTATTAACTTTCAGTAAATAAAATTTAGAAATATTTTCATTTAAACTAACATCAACTTCATATACTTCATTTGGATTAATAATTTTCAATTTTTCTTTGTAAGTCCAATTATCTAAAAATAAAAAACTTATACCTAAATACTTTATATGATAAGGAAGAAGGAACCTAATTTCAGATTCATTAACATAATAATTAGCAACTCCCCAAGTAAAGGCGCTAGGATTGAGTTCTTTCTTTAAGCTATTTATAGCTCTACTATTAAGTGATGATTCAACAAATAACCCATCAACCATTGCTATATTATTTAAGAGAAAAGAATTGGCTATTGCATGTTGAGATCTTGTAGGGTGAATAGTAGATATTACAATTCCATACCCATCTTCTTTTTCTACTAATTTTTTGATGATCGGCATATTTAAATTTGTAATAACATCATTCATACCTAAAGCACCAGTAAAAATTATTACGGATGCCATACATAATAAAGTTAAAAAAATACAAATAAATTTATGATATTTTTTAAAAGAGGTTATAACACAAAGTCGTGATAGTAATATACCAAATAAAAAATAGTTAATGCTATGAAATCTAAAGAAATGTAAAGTTAGCTTTGTAAGTGAACCGAACATAGTTAAAATCAAAAATATTATAGCCAATAAAATAAAAGGAAAACTTTTTTTATCATTTTTCATAGCGATTATTATGATACTAACTATCATCAAAGATAATAAAAACGGATGAAGTTGGGGTGCCCCACCAGGAATATTTAGGGCTTTTGTAAAAGCTATAAATTTAAAAAATGGAATAGCCCAAAACGCAATTAAAGAAAAAATAAATATACAGATTAGGATAAAATTTATTTGTTGTTTTTTTGTTCTAACGTTCAGTATTGCAAAAATAAGCAAAAAAATTAAAATTATTACTATCATAAATATACTAGTCAAAAATGCCATGCTTGCTAATAAAGCTGCCAACAAGTTTCTTTTCTTATTTAAAAATTGTAAGTCTAAAGCGGTTAAAAAACAAAAAAATAGAAAAAAGCTAAACTGATAGGTAACTAAACCAACATGTAAAGTACTATAAAAGTCTCCCCCAATATCACCTTTCATTATTGGAAAAAATAAATAGATGAATAATGTTGCAAGTATCGCTTCATCTTCATCAAATTTTAAATTTCTTAAAGCAAAATAAATAACAATTGGAAGAAATATTAAAGATAAACTAACCATAAGTTTAAATGCAATTTCTAATGGCATAACAAATCCCAAAGAAGCTACAATCCAATGAAATAGGGGAGGATAAAAATAGTTTTGAGGATATCCTGTTAACGAAAGATTGTTCCACCCACTGAAAGAAGGCCATAGATATTTTTTAATAAAATAAGAAGAAAAGAAATGTCCATGCATATCCCAACTTAATTGTGTAGACCAAAAATATATACACGGTAAAATAGTTATCAATGTTAATAATGCTAGTAGCACTATTGTTAGCTTTTTCATTACAACGCTCTAATTAAATTTATTAAATTTTATTTAATTTTTAAGTTTTTAAAATTTTTATTTATTTACAAATAAGTACTTGTCCTATTCCTCCAACATTCATTGTATTTATAATCTCAACATCAATTTTCCAGCTTTCATTGGTAAAATTAAAATAAAAAATATGTGGATTAAGTGGATCATGCATTTCCCCTATGAGAGTATTATTTATTTTTATAGATCCATAGTCATCAGTATAAAATAAGATAATTTTATTATATTTTTCTTCTAGCGTAGTAATATTTGAATAAACTGCTCTATCTTTTTGATCAAAAACTGGTAAAGAAACTGTTTTATTATTAACTTTCCATTCTTTAATTTCAATACAATTTTCAGGAATTCGCAAATATAGCTTTTGAGAATAAATCGAACTTGGTAATTTGAAATTTGTAATATTTATATAAAAATAAAAAACAAAAAAAGAAATTACTAATAAAATAAAAAAAATTCTAAAGAGATTTAACCTAAGATTTTTTAAGCACTTTATTATTTTTTCAAAACCTTTCACACTAATAATACTCAAAAAAGGGAAAATAATAGCCCAATGCCTCTCAAACATCATGAATCCACCAAAAGAAATTAAAATAATAAAACAAACAAGGCAGAACAAAAGAATTTTTTTCATTAGTTCAATTTTTTCTTTGAATGCGACATAAATGCCAAATAATAAAAAGGGTAAAAATGGTAACCAATATTTAAAAATAAAGCTAAAGGGGCCAATTATTCTAAAATAACTTCCAACTTGTTTTTCAAACAAAAATTTGAACCCACCAAGTAATAGCCATGGTATTAAAATAAGAAAAGCAAGAAAAAAAGAAATAAAGTGATGGAACTTAAAATCATTTTTTATTAAAATATAAATTAAGAAAAATGCCGCAACAAAAAGTCCAGTAATTCGAGTTTCTAAAGTCAAACCGAGAACTAATCCAAAAACTAGCCATGGAAAAATCTTATTTTCATCTTCTATTTTATCAAAAATCATAAAGCATAAAAGCATAAAAACAAAAAATAAAATTTCAGTATAGATACTTACAGCAAGTAACATTATCATACCGTTAAATGCAAAGATGATCATAGCTATATAAGAAAATAAATAATTATCGAAAAGTTTTTTCGAATAAATAAAAAATAAAATCAATGCTATAATAAATAAAAACAAATTTACTAACCTAAATAAAAAAGTAGAATTAAAGCCAACAAAAATAGAAAGAAAAGATGGATAAAGTAATGGTTGAGTATTTTGAAAATTTATAAATTTTCCTTCTCTAATTTTTGCTGCTTGGTCAAAATAAAATGCTTCGTCACCAAACAAAATTTGCTTAGGGATTTTTAAAATAGTTATTAAATTAATTAAAAAAACTATAACTAAAATTAAAATCAAAAATAAGTATTGTTTATTCAATTTTTTTAACATTTTTAAATACTTTTAGTTAATAAAAAACAACCAATCACAATTAAAATTATTCCAGTCCACCTTATTAAAGTAATATTTTCCTTGAAAATTATGAATGAAAGTATCGCGACAATTATATAGCCAATACTCAATAATGGGTAGGCAAAAGAAAGTTCAAGCTTCGATATCGCGACTAGCCACAAAAACATAGAGAAGGCATAAAGTAAAATTCCTAAAAATATAAATGGTTGAAAAATTATATTGAAAAATTTTGAAAAAAACATATCTCTTAGAGAAATCAAGCCAATTTGAAAAAGGCCATATTTTAATGATATCTGTCCTAAACTTCCAAATATTATGCAAACAGCAACTACAATCAGTGGATGCATTTTTATCATTTTGCCTCTTTTATTATTTGTACAATCTCGAATTTCTTTATTTTTCAAATTTTTATTGTTTATATTATTTTCGATATTATTTTTTAAAAGTTGAAATTCGTAGCTTTAATAAATCATAAAACATTTGTGGTACAGCTTTTCTCAATCTTAACACATTTTCTCTAAAATTATATTTAATTGGAATTTCGTAGATTTTTAATTTTGCTTTACTTGCTTTCCATAAAAGTTCTGTATCCCACACATATCTTTTTTGTTTTGGGTAACCAATTTTCTTAAAAACTTTTTTATTTATTAATTTTAAACCACTTTGTGTATCTTTAAATTTTAGATTAAAAAGTAGTCTTAGCAATATTTTATAGCCAATTGATGCTATCTTTCTTTTTAAAGGAAGTTTTGGTTTTTTTATATATCGCGATCCAATGATTATGTCATACTTATTACAATATTTTGCTGCATCTTGCAGAAAAGAAATAGGATAAGATAGATCATCATCTATCATCAATACAAAATTATTTTTTGCTGCTTTTATTCCATTATTTAATGCATTTCCTTTACCCCTCTCATCTAAATAAATTGCTCTAACTTTCTTATTTTTGCTTATGATCTTTTTTATTATAACAAAAGTATTATCATCGCTAGATTGTGGAACGAGAATTATTTCATAATTTTTAATTCCGATTTTCTTTTTGTTTTTTTCTAAGTAGTTATAAATATAATCTACTGTTCTTTTGATAAATTTTTCAGAATTAATTGTAGGGATAACTACTGAAATATTAAACATGAGTATAAGAGAAAAAAAATATTTAAAAAATTAACGTTTCACTTTACAAAAGCTCAACCTTCCCTCTTATAACTTGTTTCATTAAGAAGAGTGTGGCATAGACTCTTGGCAGATGCTCATAAACAACCTTTTCTCTTCCATCTTCCTCTCCCACTTTTTTCACAAAGACTTGTTTTCTACATTTTTCATAGAATTGAATGCTTTCTTTATGAGGCTTGAAGAAAGGTGAACATGCTATGTAAGGATTAGGATATGTAGCCGGCACATAGCTATCATTTTCCTTTTTCCAATCAAGGCTTATCATCTTTCTATATGCAACGATCTGGTGAAAGCAATACCAAGTTTCAGCAGGATTTATGTAAGAAATAAAATATTTATTTTCAGCGCAGGGGCAACTTTCAATAACTATATCCTGCCATGTTCCATAAAATTCTTTGTTTAGCTGTGGTGTGATTGAATCAGGAAAGGAAAGTGGGAGTTTTCTAAATTTTATTGAATAATACTCTCTCTTACTTCTCGAGGGCACTTCTACTATTCGCTCTGCTTGCTTTTTAATTATTAGCCCTCTTATAAAGCCCAAATGCTCTCTTTCTTTTTCAGTAAGAGTTTTTCTGTTTCTTATTTTTTTAATTTCTTTGGCAATGTTTGCCCTTATTTCCAGCGGTATCTCACGCCTTTGCTCCTTAAGTAAAGATTCGAGAGTATCATATCGCTTTACATTCATAAAATTGCCAAATTCTTTCCAATATAAATAAGCCTCTATCGCGTCTCCTATAAAATAATTTTTATTTTTTCTATCTGTGATTCCTCTAAAATTTATCCAGCCATAATTTTCTCTTATCAGCTTTTCTTCGCCTTCTTGATATTTTATTTGCAGCTCTTCAATTTTCTCCTTAATTAATTTTTCAGGCGTTATTTCATTTTCTATTGCCTCTTTTCTTGATTTTATTCTTCTTAGCTTTAGCTGCTTTGAATTTTTCATGACAGTCCTTGCATCTACTTTAAATAAAATTTGCTCTGGAAGAAATAGTGCAGCATTGCTGTCTAAGCTTCCTATTCTATCGAGAATGTATTTTATCTTCTCTTCATAGGGCCAGTTCTCTAATTGTACGTCTTCAGTAAGATCTATAAGCTCAGAGAAATTCTCTCTCGACGGAAGCTTAGTAAATTCAGCAATTCTATCCCAAAGATCCATTCAATATAGAAACTAAGCTCTTTTTATTTTTTATTTATTCACGATCAGTGGCAAAAGAAAAAGAAAAAATAAAAATAAAAAAGAAAAAATAAAACGAAGTTTTGTTAGATTATTTCTTCTTTTTGCCTTTTTTCTTTTTTGCCATTTTCCTTTTTTGTTAGAAATTTATAAAAAATTAATGCTGTTTTCTTTAAATATTTTTCCCTAGCTCAAATTTTTCGGCGGACTTTGAGTTTTTATCAAATCTTTATCAAAGTTTCATCTTATTTTTATGCATTATCTAAGGAAGAGGCTGCTTTTTTATTCTTTTTTATTATTTGCAAGAGGTATTAATCAATCCAATATTTTTTTAAGGAGAAAAAACCTCAATAAATAAATGAAAAAAGAAAAGGGGGCTAAAGGGAAAGAAAAGGCAAGAAAATCTAAAGTTCTAATAATAATAGGGCTCTCATTTTTTCTACTTGCCCTTTTGCTTTTCCTCTATATTTCAAATATTCTTAACACTTTAACGACTTTGACAAGCTTAACAAGCTTTACTGTAAAGGATGTAAAAGGTGCAACAAAAAATGTAAAGGAAATAAATTTTGTTACTGATAAAAATACAGAGCTAGAGATTGAGCTTGATGTGCCAGAAGGAAGCCTGCTTAAAGCCTTAACTCTCTCGGGAAGATATAAATATAATTATAGCGATAATAATGGGAATAACAATGATGTCAATGGCAATAACAATGATTTTAAGGTTTATCTTGATGCAGGCAAGCTCTATTTAATTCTTGATGGAGCTTTGTTAAAAGAGCTGAAAAACAAGAGCGCTGGCCGCTTTGATATTACTGGCAAGGCTATTGATGCTTTGCTTGGGCAAGAGGATATTAATTCTGAGCAAGAAGCAAAACAAAATGAAAGCAAAGCTACTGAGGCAGAAAATGAAACAAATGAATCACTAACAATTAAACTAACAATTAAGAATGAAACAGCCGCAGGTGAAAACTTAACAACTTCAACAGAGCCGGTAGCAGAGCAGAATGAATCAAGGCAAGAGCAAGAAGCAGAGCAAGAGACTCTTGCTCAGGCACAAGAACAAGAGCAAGAAGTCAGGACAGAAACAAAAACAATAGCAAAAACGATAAGTTTTAATAATGTATGTATTGAAACATGTTCACTAAACTTAACAGAAAATAAATATAAGCTTCTTATTGAAATAGCTTCTGGCGAGCTTGAAATAGATAAAATAGAGTATTGGGTCGCTTCGAGAGAAATAGAAAGGGAAGAGAAGGGAGAAGAAGGCATGGTTAATATTAGTAAAGTAAATTATGAGCTCGTCGAAGATGATCCTGGCTTTAATGTTGTTATCGATGCTGTAAGCTATGATAATGAAACTGGCATTCTAAGCATAACATTTCATCATACCTCAACAAAAAGCATGCCAATAAAGATAGAAACTCAAGATTCCTTAAGTTATGAACTAAGCCAAAATTTCTCAATAGCAGAACAAAAGGTTACGCTCATAGTTTACAACTTTAATCCTGAAAGAGATTATTTTGAGATAAAGGTAGGTGAGGCGAGTGAAAAAATTGGCTTCGGAGCAGTGCCTACATATAATGTAAGGATAGAGGTAAGAAAGCATGAGGGATTGGAAGATGCAGTAATTATATATGAAAAAGCAAATACAATTTATGAACAGTCAAATAATGAAACAATAAAGCTAAAGAAAGGCAAATATAATGTAAAAATAATTCCGGCTAGTTTTCCAATAAAAGAAATAAGGTTTGATGTTGATATAGACAATGATTTTGAAGGAGCTGTTGCAATTGATGATGTGCCAGAAACAGCTGGCCCTGCTGACTCTGTAGAAGTTTATGCCATTGATCCAACAGCACTGAATTTTACAGAAGCGCTTGTGACTATTACAGCTAAGGGCAATGAGCTATGGAAATGCAAGGAGTGGGATTTCACAGAGCGAAAATGCAATGGCGAGTGGACTTATTTGATGGCAATTGTTCCTGGCGAAGATTATTCATTCACACTAACGCCAGAAGATCCTGCTTATGCAGAATTGCCTCCGCAATATATCATAGAATGTACTGAAGGTGGTGCTCCAGGAACCTGCACCTTCTCTTACCTTGCAACTGACGACACTCAATATGAGCAGTTTAGGGTTGGTAAGGGGGCAGTTATTAATAGGTTAAATGTTTCTGTAAATAGTACTTTTATACCAACAAATGCACTGATAACAAATGCAACTGTCTGCATTCTTGCTTATCGTGATTCTATCCTTGGTGATGATGCTGGAGATGCTTGTGGCATTTATGCCGGCGAGAACGCGACTGGAACTCCAACATACACAGTAGCTGTGCCAAAAACACAGGCAACTTGTCTAAACTGGAGTGACGTTGGGGGTAGCCCAAATGCTGTCTGTGGTGACATCACAAGCTGGTTAAATAGCAAACCAGACCCTGTAGCTTCAGCAAGAAAGTTGATAATTATTTTTGACGGCACAGAGCAGAGCGACAACAATGTTGACCTATGGATTGATTACATGTATGCAAACATAACCTATATATTGAAGCCAAATGTTACATTAGTTTCACCGAGCAATGGAAGTGTTACAACAAGCAATGCTGTAAACTTCACCTGTAATGCAACAGATGACCTACAGCTCAGCAACATAACATTTTACTGGAATTATACAGGAACATGGCAGGCTAATGGCACTGTTGCTGTTTCTGGCACAAGCAATGAAACAACATTCGAAAGAACTAATTTAAGCAATGGTGCGATATTATGGAATTGTCAAGCATGCGATAATGAATCGGCGTGCTCTTTTGCTGCTGCCAACTGGACTGTTACTGTGAATTACAATGCTCCAGACAATCCTCCGACTGTTACACTTGATCACCCTCAAGACAATTATTATAATGACACAAGCCAGTATGTTAATTTAACATTCAATGCAACTGTAACTGATGATTATGACCTTGTAAATTGCTCATTGTGGCATAACTATACTGGAACATGGCATCTAAATCAGACACAAACAATTACAGGCAAAAACAATGTAACAAACTTCAGCCTTAACAATTTAACAAACAAAACTTTCATTTGGAATATCCAATGCTATGACAATGCAAGTCAGTCAGCTTTTGCCCCAGCAAACAGGACTGTAAAACTTAATTGGACAGCTGCACCGTCTGACAACCCCCCAACTACAACACTCAACGCACCTGTAGATAATTATTGGAATGATTCGGCGCCTTATGTCAATGTTACATTTAATTGCTCTGCTGCAGATGATATCCAGCTCAAGAATATCTCACTTTATATAACAAACGCAACGAACCAATCCTTCTCGCTGAACCAAACAACAAATATTTCTGGCACGAGCAACTCAAGTCAGTGGATATTGACTTTAGGAGTTGGCAATTATACATGGAATTGTCTTGCTTATGACAATGCATCGCAAAGCGATTGGGGCGATGCCAACAGAAGTTTAAAGATAAATTGGACAGCACCTCCAAACCAGGCGCCTCAAATAACTCTAAACTTGCCTGCCAACAACACACAATTTAACAACACTCAGAACATAAATTTCAACTTTACAGCCATAGACGACTTGAACACAATTTTAAACTGTAGCATTTATCTCGACAATGTTTTGAATCAAACAAACTCAAGTACAGCAAACAACACTTTAACGAATTTCTTGATTAATGGAATAAGTTATGGAAGCCACAACTGGAGTGTTAATTGCAGTGACGGCGAGCTGAGCAATGTTTCTGAGATAAGATACTTTACAATTAATGATACGATTGGCCCATCAATCGTGTTTGTCTCACCAACCCCAAATAACAACGCTGTGCTAAGTCGAGATTGGGTAACAATCAATGCAAGCGTGTCAGATATTCTCAGCAATATCGACGCTTGCATCCTAGAATGGAATGGCTCAAACGAAAGCATGACAAAAGTAGGCTCAGGAACAAATGTAACTTGTTATACTAACAAGACAGGCTTAACAGGAAACACAAACTACACTTACAAAGTTTATGCAAATGACACAAGCAACAACTGGAATGTTTCAGAAACAAGAAATGTATTTATAGGAATACCTCCTAGCGTTGTGATATTACACCCTTCACCAGGAGAGGTCTTTGATGAGGAAGATGTTGTCGTGCTCGTCGCAAACATAACAGATCCTGACAGCTTAAACCTAACAGTCGCAGAAGTAACCTTACCAAATTCTTCAAAGCAAAATGTCACGCTATACATTCCGCCAAACGCTGATAACTTCGACACAAACACGGTCGGAATTGCGTGGACAATAGAAAATCATACAGGAACAGATCAGATATGCATTGCAGATATTGATACAACCGTTCCTGACATGGCTTACACAGCAATAAGCGGAAATGGCTCACCATTAACAGACACATACTGCGGGCTTGTTTCAATTTACCCTGTTTGCAAATACTTCGATATGAGTATCTCTTTCAACATCACTCATGAGGAAGGTATAGATTACGCTATGCTATTCAGCCTCATAGAAAACCCATCATTGCTTAGCTCATCAAAGATTATCTTCATGTCGATAGGAAACTGGACAGGCTATGGCAGAACTTATGATGTCTTTATAAACGACGGCAACATTTCAGACTATATTTCAGAAAGGCCGACAAACGATACATATGGTAAATTCAGAATAAAGAGAGAAGGAAACAATTTCACTTTCTACACTTGGAATCATACAGCTAATGATTGGTATGAGGAAGCACATGTTGATAATGTAAACATGCCTTGCGCCCTATTTATCAACCTCGAAGCAGAAACAGCAGAAACTGGCTGGGGGAGCATAAATGTCACATGGGACAACTTGACTATAAGCGCCCCTGAATTGTATGAAGGAGTATTCTCAGACACTTCCATAAGCGGAATTTACAATGTAACATTTATCGCAATAGACAATTATGGCGCAATAAACGACACGGAGCACACATACTTCAACATTACAGAAGTGAATGATGCACCAACCGTGCCGTATATTCTATCTCCCGCACCAAATGACATCTTAAGCGGAACGATCCGAATATCATGGAGTAATGTTTATGATGAAGAAAATGACAGCCTTCAGTTCAACATCACTTTGTTAAATCCGGATTACAGCGAGAATGCAACAATAGTCACGAATTATGGCAATGCAAGCACTACGAGCTACGACTGGAATACAACTATGTTCCAAGACGGCAACTATTCCTTGAAAGTTGTTGTGTTCGAGAATGAGACAGCTGAAGGACTTTCATCATACAGCATTATGACAGGCAAATTCAGTATAGACAACACGCCGCCGGCAATAGAATTCGTGCCGCCAACAGAAACATCAGGCTCAACCATAAACAGAAATTACATACAAATTAATGTCACGGCTGATGACGAGCATCTTGACTATTTAGAAGTGTTCTTGTACAATTCAACTCATTTATTAAATCAGACAATGAGCGTATCTTCATCATATTTTGTAAATTTCACTAGCTTGAGTGATGGCATTTATTATTTCAATTCAACTGCATATGACGCGGCAGGCAATAGCAATTCAACTGAAACAAGAAATGTAACAATTTATTTCAATCAAGCTCCGCAAATAACTCTCAATCTACCTGAAAATAATACGCAATTCAATAACACGCAAGACATTAACTTTAATTTCACCGCTACAGATGACTTGAATACAACTTTAAGCTGTTCAATTTATCTTGATTCTGCTTTGAACCAAACCAACAACTCTGTGCAAAACAATACGTTGACGAACTTTTTGATTAGTGGGATAAGCTATGGCAGTCATAATTGGAGCATTAATTGTACAGATAGCGAGTTAAGTAATGTCAGTGAGACAAGAGACTTTACTATTGCCGATACAATTGCTCCTTCAATTAACTTTGTTTCACCAACAGAAACATCTGGCTCAACAATTAATAGAGATTACATACAAGTAAATGTTACAGCTTCTGATGCTGGAAGTGGACTAAAAAACATTACAATTTATTTATACAACTCAACTGGTAACTTAATTAATTCAAGCACTTCAACAAGCTCACCTCTATTTGCAAACTTCACAAACCTTCCAGAAGGCACTTACTACTTTAATGCAACTGCCTATGATAACTTGAACAATTCAAATTCAACAGAAACAAGAAATGTGACGATAGATACAACCAAGCCTTCAATAGCCCTAAACTTCCCTCCTCAAGGCTTTTCTACAACAGCAACATCAATAAACTTTAATTGGACAGCGCTAGACAATCTTGATTCTAACTTAAGTTGCAATTTAACTATAGATGGTATTGTAAAAGCTTCAAGCATTGAAAGTTTGAATTCAACTTCGACAAATCAAACAGTTTCTGGCTTTGTAGTTGGCTCACATCAATGGAATGTAACTTGCTGGGATGACAGTAACAATACAAATACTTCAGAAACAAGAAACTTTAGCATTATACAAGCCGGTGGAGGTGGCGGAGCTGGCGGCGGCGAAGGCGCTGGCGGAGCTATAAATGCTAGTGAAGAGATTGAAAAGTTGAAAGAAAAGCTAAGGGAAGCTGAAAAGATCAAAGAAGAGGCAAGTGTCGTATGTGAGATAAAAGAGCCAATAGAAAAATTTGGTATTGGCGAATGTAAAAGGCTTGCTGAAGGAGAAGCAGCTTACTTTATTTATGAAAAAGTTGAGCACAAAATTGTTATTAATAAAATAAATAGTGATAGTGTCGACATTACTATTTATAGCCTACCTATAAGATTTACAATAGGGGTAAACCAATCAAAGCTTGTTGATATAACTAATGATGGCATTGCCGATATTAAAATTAGCTTAGATGAGCTTGATTATGAAAGGAAAAAGGTTTCGTTCACTGTTAAAGTGCTTAAATGTGCTTGCCCAGAATGTAGTGAATGGAGCAAGTGTGTTGATGGAAAGCAGACAAGAACTTGTTATAATTGCAGTGAAGCTACGAACTTTGAATGCATAGCTTATCAAGAAAGTAAAGAATGTGAAAAAGAGAATAAAATAGCTGATCTTGGCTTAATTTTGATTTTTATATTGGCTGCCTTTGCGATTTTAGTTATAATAAAGGTGATATTTTTAATTAAAAAAAGAAAAGAAAGGGAAATAAGTTCTAAAGTAAAGATAACTTTTGAGAAAAAAGAGGCATTTTAGAGCAAGATGGCTAGTAGGCTAGGATTAGCAAATATATCGACGAATTGCGCCGCACTCAATGCATTTAAGTTCTATTAAAATTCCTTTTTTTGTTTTTATTTTTTTTATTTCAGCTGTCCTGCCTTTTATTAGAGGAATATAACATTTTTTGCAATAGCCACGTCTTATCTCAGGAGGCAATTTTATTTTAACATGCTTTTTAATAGCACGAATTTGCTTTATGTAATTCCTTGCTCGTTCCTTGTTAGTCATTGCTGCTTTCAAAGCCTCTCTCCACAACACGAGCACGCTTGCAAGAGCGCTCCTCTCTTGTCTTTTTCTCTGATTTTTCTTTTTTATCATCTTTGCTTTTTCTTACTTTTTCTTACTTTTTCTTATTTTTTCTTTGCTTTTACTTTACTTTTTCTTACTTTTTCTTTCTTTACTTGATTTTTACTTTTTGTTTTTATCTTTTCTTAGCCTTATTAAAGCTGCTTCCAGCTCAACAAAGGCTCTTGTTTGTCTGTTTTTTGGAAGCTTTACATGATATTTTTTTGCTAGTTTCTTAACAATTGGTAGAGGCTCTGGATTTGCTTTCGGCAATATATGCCTTAGCTCACGCAAAAAAATATTGGCTGTTATAGGCCCAACTCCTCTTAGCTCGAGAAGCTTTTTTTCTAAATCCTTGCTATCTCTCGCTTCTCTATACATTCTTGTTAAGGGCTTGTTGCCATATCTCTCGAGAAGTGTCTTGCTTATTTCGAGAAGCCTGTCAGCTGTGCTAAAATCATATCTTACATAGCCTCCTTCATCAAGAATCTCAACAAGTTTATGCCAGCCTGCCTTTAGAATTTCTTTTGGGCTCAAAATTTTTGATTTTTTGAAGCAAAGCCATGTGCTCTTTGCAATGCTTTCATTTATACGTTTGCCGAAAAGAAAAGCTGCAAGAAACCACTTAAAAAGCTCTGATTCTCTTTTTGTATTAAGCCTTATTCCAAGCTCCTCAGAATAAAGCACTTTAGCCAATTTAGGCGTAGGCATTGATTTTGGCATAAAAATAAAAATTTAAAAACTTTAAAAATATAATAAGCTGAAGACGGCCATAGGCTGGTGGAAACGCCTGTTCCCATTCCGAACACAGAAGCTAAGCACCAGCTGTTATGGATTGTACTGCCGAAAGGCGGGAACTCCATAAGCCGTCTTCTTATTTTTATTTTAAGATGGACTTTAAAGAATTAGAAAAAAGATTAAAAGAAAAGCTAGAAAAGAAATATGTGCTAAAATACAGAAAATGCCCGCCCTCGAAATTACTTCTAACTCTTGGTAGCAGGCTACAATTTACTCATCATGGACTTGATGAATTTTTCTTTAATCTTTTTGAGATGTATCCTTTTCTCGATTTAAGTGAGCTTTTAGCGCTATCTTATTCTTTATACAAAAAAAGAAAAGATCACTTTAGAGGTTTCAGACGCTCAGAGAATTTTTACGGTATGGTTAGGGTTTATGATTACGAATTTGAAAACGAAATTAGGAATAGTAAATTAAATAAAATTTTATATAAATTTTTGACTGATGGCGAGAGAAGTTTTCAGACTGCTCAAGACAATGAGCCTGATATCTATTTTGATATTTATTTTGAATTTGCCAATTATAATCCATATTGCACAGAAAAATGCAAGCTAGAAGAAAGGATAGAAGCATTTTGTAATGTGATAGGCCAAGAAGGAGAAAAAAAATTTAAGGAAAAAATTTTGGAAGAGCCAGCAACCTATGTTTTTCCTTGTCAATATGAAAGGGAAAAAAGAGCAAGAGGTGGGGACAATTATAAATTAGAGATAATGAAATTCATGCCAGTATATCCGAAAAAGGGAAAGAAATGGCATAGAGAAAAATTTGCTATGGAAATTGCAAGAATAATAAGAAAATTTCCAAGCTTTTTTATAGAGCCAAGAAGTTTTTCTCCACAACTAAGCCTTTTTATTGACAAACTTTAAAAATTTCTAAAATTATTATTAATGCATTGAGGCTATGAGCTAGTGCTGCCTAGGTATGCCTCGGTAGTTCAATGGTAGAACACCGCTCTCATAAGGCGGGAGTCGTGGGTTCGAATCCCACCCGAGGCATTTTTTATTAAATTTTTATTAATAATTTAAGAAAAAGAAAAAAATAAAAAAGAAAAAAATTGAGTTTGGTTTCTCGCTTTCCTTGTATTGTTTTGCTGTTGTTGTTCCTAGCTTACTCTTATTTCTTACTCTTATTTCTTTCCTAGTGTTATGTCTATAGTACTGACATTGACTTTCTTTCCTTCTTTGTTTTCAAATTCCTCACTGTCAATTTTTATATTTTTCACTACAACACCTTGATCCTTTAGGAATCGCTTTGTTATGACTTCTGCTACATCTACTGCTCTGCTTATAAACTTCCCTCTTGCCTTTATCACTACCTCTTTCTGATTTTGGCTTGTAAACTGCATCACTACTCCAGTTACATAGTTCATGAAAGGCTTATTTCCTATAAACACAACATTTCCATCTCCTTTTTCCTTTTTTTCTGCCATTTTATCTTTTTATTTTATTTAGTTAGCATTACAAATTTATTTGTTTCATTTGCTGTTGAATTTTATTTACTGTTTATTTTGTGGCTTTCTCGAGCTTTTTTAATTTTACTAGGTATCCTGCAATAACATTCCTCAATTTTTTATTTACATCAAGGTATTTCATAACAACCTGCTTATTTTTTTCAAAGTCCTGACTAAATTCATCTCCATGCGCCTCATAAAGTGCTTTCCCAACCCTTTTTACAATCTTTGTTTTTACCTTTCCCATTTGCTATCTTTCATATTTGCTATCTCTTTGCATCCCCTTCGCTATCTCCCCCATTTGTTATCTTTTGCTTAATGCATCTTTTTCCTTGCTGCTTGTTTGCTTGCTTAGCTTTTGCTTTGCTTAACTGCTCTTGCTCAAGAGCCAAGAGCTAAGATAAGCTGATAGGCTGTAATTATATAAAAAGAAAAAATTTTTAAATCTTTCTTTTTATAGAAAAAATTTATAAACTTTAGAGTAATTAAAGCACATGGAAAACAAGTTGCTAGATAAGCTGTTATATGACAAAAACATTGAAAGATATAAAAAAATTCCGCCGCCAATTGAGTTTTATGAAAAATTTCCAATTTCAAAAAAAGCAGCTAAAACAGTAAATAATACAAGAAAAGCACTGGAAAGAATTCTTGATAAAAAGGATAAGAGAAAGATTATAATAGTCGGGCCATGCTCTATTCATGACATTAAAGCTGCTAAAGAATATGCAGAAAGGCTTTCAAAGATTGCAAAAAAAGTTCAAGATAAGCTCTTAATTATTATGAGAACTTATTTTGAAAAGCCGAGAACAAGCATTGGTTGGACTGGATTTCTTTATGATCCAGAGCTTGATTATTTTATTAATGGGGGTGGCAATTTTGAAAAAGGGATTGGCCTTGCAAGGCAATTTTTAGATTATGTTAATTGCCTTGGCCTCGGCTGCGCAACAGAATTTGTAAATACTATAACGCCTCAATATTTGGCTGAATTTATTTCATGGGCCGTAATAGGAGCACGAACAGCTGAATCACAAGAGCATAGGCAACTTGCTTCCGGCCTTTCTATGCCTGTTGGCTTTAAGAATACTGTTGAGGGGAATATTAAAGTTGCAGTTAACGGAATACAGGTAGCCTCTAACCAAAATAAATTTTTGGGCATAGATAAATACGGAACTCTGTGTGAAATTTCAACTAAAGGCAATAAGTATGCTCATCTTGTGTTAAGAGGTAGTGAAGACTTGCCAAACTATAACCCTGAAAAAATAAATTATGCTGAAGAACTTTTAGAAGAAGCAGGCTTGCCAACAAATATAATAATAGATTGCAGTCATGGCAATTCAGGAAAACGCTTTGAAAAGCAGCCTGAGGTTGCTGCAGATGTTCTTGAGCAAATACTAGTAAGGCCAAATGTAATTGTTGGGATAATGCTTGAATCTAATCTCAATGAGGGAAATCAACCTTTTCCTAAAAGTGCTGAGGAAAAGGCAAAGCTAAAATATGGAGTCTCTGTAACAGATGCCTGCATAAGCTTCGAAACTACGAAAAAAATAATAATGGATTATTATAAAAAATTGAAATTATAAAAGGAATTTGACAGAATTTGACATAATGCATAATGCTATGGATGCGAATTATCCAAAAATTACAAAATTTGAAAAATTTAAAGAATACATCATAGAAAGACTAGAAGATAAACTATGCAACTTGGCCGCGCAAATTAGGCCTAGAGTAATAAAAATCCACGAATTGGATTTGTTAAATGATATGAATTTAAAATTACTAGACAAAGTTAGCTATTACAGTAAAGATTTTTTGATTGATCAAATAATCACAAATGCACGCGAGAAAAAGAAAATTTATAATAAGTTAAAAATTCCAATGCTCAAATTTAGTATTTATTCTTTTTTCTTGGTTTTGCTTGGAGGAAAAAAAGAAATAAGAGAAATAAAAATTCTTACTGAATATGCTGCAGCCGAAGATATTAATAGCGAATTCTGCCAAGAATGGTATGCACTTAGATATGAAACAAGTGAATTAGTTAAAAAGACTGAAAGGTTTAGGCTTTATTTTTAATAATTTTTAATTTCTTTTTAATCGCTTTTAATCTTCTCCTTCCTTTCCTATTTTATCACACTCATCTCGCCAAGCACAATTGACACACATCCATTCTCTCCCAGATTGCTTTCCTTCAGCAAAAGGAACTTTATTTTGGATTAGACAATTATGCAATTCATTAAAACGATTAAGGATAGCCAAAAGCCTATTTTCATTATATTTTACTTCAAAGGCTTTCGTATCAAGATTGTCTTTTTGAATATAAAGAATTATGCCGTTATCAATAGCTAAAGAATACATATAAAGTTGAAGTTGATCTTCGTGCTCTGGCTTATGTAAGTTTGGCAATTGTTTTGTGCTCTTAACTTCAACAAGGAATTTTTTATTTAATTCAGGTAACCTAATAAGTATTATGTTATCAACTCTTCCAGCAATAATAAATTGGTTTGTTTTTATTTCAATTGGTAGTTCATTAGCTATAAGTTCTATTTTTTTATTTCTTTCATCTTTTATTACTTTAGTTATGAACTCATGGACCATATTACCAGCTTCGAAAATTCTTTTCACTTTTGGATCTATTTGTTTTGGCGTCTTATAAGAAAACCAAACTTTTCTCAGACAGTTTCCAATATCACTAGGATAATATCTTCCTATAACTCTTTGCCTCGGTTCTCTAGCCAAAAAATTATCAATAAGTTGATTGAAATCTATAACCATTACAAACCTAAAAATTAATAAAATAAAAGCTTTACTATTCAATGCACATCAAGCATTATATTCCATTTAGACACTTTAGGCTTCCAAGGCTTGGGGAGTTTTTAAAATTACCGAGAGCTATCAAATATGCCTTTATCATCTTGTTTATTTATTATCTTGGGTGGGGAATTTGGGTTGCTTTCGAGCCTATATATTTAAAGAGAATTGTTGGTAGCTATACCCATATTGGTTTAATTGTGATGACATTTAATTTTCTTGCACTTTTCTTTAGTCTTTTTCTTGGCACAATCCTTGATAAAATAAACAAGAAAAAATCAATTAGGTTTTGGCTTCTTTTTTATTTGCCTTTTAGTTATATTTTCTCAAAAATAAAAGCACTTAGCCACTTCTTGCTTTTCAAAGCTTATCATGGAATTATTGCAACTGGACTCTGGATTTCTGGAGAAGCTTATGTTAGACAGCACTCGCCAAAAAAGAAGGCTATAGAAAGTATGGCACTTTATGATCTATCCACAATTCTTGCTGTGGTTATAGGTGGTTTTATTGGTGCTTGGCTTATTTATAAAATTGGCTTTAATATTTTTTATGCTATTTCAGCTTTTGCCTTTCTTGCTTTGATTACCTCAGGCATATTGCCTGATCATGGAAGATGGAAAGTTAAACATATACATCCTTTAAAAGGCTTGAAAAAAGAGCTAAAGGACTTAAGAAAGAATAAAAGCCTAAGAAGGCTTTCTGCCTTTCTTTTTGTTTATGTTTTTGTTCTTGCAACAATGCCTTTAGTTTTGCCGCTATTTTTAAATCATATAGGAGCAAAACTATGGCAGATTGGCATTATTTATGCCATCTCACAAGTTCCATTTCTTTTTGAAGGTTTCTTTGGTTTAGCAAAAAGGAAAAAAGCTATTATTAGCTCATCATTGCTCATTGGTTCTGCTTTATTTCTTGCTATGGCTTTTGTAAAAAATATTCTAGCCATATTTCTCTTAAGCCTTGCAATAAGTATATGCTTCTCAGCCATAAGTCCGATAATAAATGGAAAACTAACTGAGGCAATGCCAAGACAAAAAAGAGGTGAGCTAACAGCAACTCTTGGTGCTTTACGATATTTGAGCATATCTTTATCTTCTCTATTCTCTGGCTTTATATCTGATCTCCTTGGTCTTCACTATGTTTTTCTCTTGAATTTTGTTTTATTTGGTCTACTTTTCATAAGCCTAAAGAAAATTTTTAAATAAATAAAATGAAAAAATAAAATAAAAATAAAATGGGCTACACTTTTTTGCCTCATACCGCAGATGTTCTTTTTGAAGTTAAGGCAAAAAAGCTAGACAAGCTTTTTGTTGATGCTGCAAAAGCGCTCAATGCAGCTCAAGTCGAACTTAAGACATTAAAGGCAAAAGAAAAAAAAGAAATAATTGTTGAAGGTAACAATATTGAGGAGCTTCTTTATAATTTTCTTCAAGAGCTTGTTTTTGTTAAAGATGTAGAGCAAATGCTCTTTAAGCGCTTTGACATAAAGATTGAAAAAAAGATCGAAGAAAAAAATGGTAAATATAGATTAGTAGCTATGTGTTATGGTGATAAAATTCAAATAGGCAAACAAGAGCTACTTGCTGATGTGAAAGCTGTCACAATGGAAGAATTCCGGGTTTGGCAAGAACGCGGCTCTTGGCGAGCGAGAGTGCTTGTTGATGTTTAAGGCTAGGGGAGTGGTGGGGTTGGGGGTAGTGGAGTAGTGGTGGTAAGGAGTGAGGCTAGTGGGCGCTAGTGGGCCATTTCCTCTCTTGCAACTCTTTGCATCTCATCAATAAAAAAATCAGCAGCTTTAAGTAATCCATCAAGTTCCTTGCCACTTATCATTTTCTCTTCATGCTCATAGTCTTTATAAGCTGAATAAATTCTCTTAAAGATTTCGATTGTTTTCTTACCTATTTTCTTTTCCTTCAAAAAAACTCTGTCTAGCAATTCTGGAAGCTCTTTTGGAACAAAAAAAGAAATTCCTCTCGCCATAAGAGCTCCTTCTGCAGCATCGATAACAGCTGAATAAATATCTGAAAGGGCATTCACTTTTATCCTTTCGATATCACGCATTATGACTCTAACTTCAGTAATAAGCTTAAATAAAGCTTCTTTTGTACCTTTTATTTCACCTTTTTCGACAAGGCTCTTCATCGGAACAAAAAAACCACTTGGATCATAAAGCGGGATTGCTCTTTTTATCTCAAAAAAAATATCAATCCTATTCTCCATTATTTTCTCAAAGTATTCTCTTAATAAAGCAACATTACAATGAATACTTATGCCAAGTTCAGTAGCAATTTTGCTGTCAATCTTCACTATATCTTTTTTTATTTTTGCTATATCTCTCTTATTTGCTTTTAAATCATTAATAAGCGAAAACAAGAGAATGTCTTCTTCATAAGGAATAGCCCATATTGCTTTTATAAACTTGGCATGCTTCTTAAGAACCTGTTTAAGAAAAAGATTTATTGCTTCTCTTTTCTTATTTTCTGTCTCCCTCTCCTCCCTTTCCTTTTCTCTTACCTCTTTCTCTTTCCCCTCTCTTTCTTTTTCTCTTTCTTTTTCTCTTTCTTCTTCTCTTTCTTCCCCCTCCTTTTCTCTTTCTTCTATTTCCTTTTCCCTCTTTTCTCTCTTTTCCCTCTTTTCTCTTTCTTTTACCTCTGCTCGCATTTTAAAATTTATTTTAAAATTTATTTTTTAACAAGGACTTCATTTATTGCCGTCTCGAGAGTTTTTAAGTAAATTTTATCTATTGGCTTTGTTAATTTTTTCTTTTCTTTTATATAATCATAGAGCTCTTTTAGTGTTTCATAATAAGCAGGCTTCAAAAGCCTTGTTTCGATAAAAAATTTTCTAAAGAGCTCGATTTTTTCTCTATCGCTTTGAGGCACTCTCGCAGTTTTAAATGCTAATGCTTTTGTGCAAAGAGACATCACAGCATCATATATTTCTCTTAGTTCTTTTTTAGCTATTTCTTCTTCGAGCTTAACAAGTATGGCTTCTGACTCTGCAATAAAAAGCTTTATTTTCTTTTTCCAAGCATCTATTTCACTTGCTCTAAACTCTGAAAGAGTTCCTGCAAAAATTTTTTCATTTATCTTTATAAGCTCGCCGTACTCCTCTATAAAATGCTCGCTCAAGCCAAGCTTTTCTTTATATTTAGTAAGCATATCTCTTGTTTGATTAGCTGATGTTGGAAAAATGTTTAAGTAGCTTAGCATTATTTGGCCTGCTCTCGTCATACATTCAAGTAAAGGATAGGCTGATTTGAGCAAGGTTTCTCTAACACCAATTAATTTTTCAATTGCTCTTGCCATCATCCGCTCTACTTTTTCATCAACACTGTAAATCTTACCTTCTTTAAGGAGCTTTTTTATTAATGCAAGAAAGTCTGTGCTATCATAGATTATTACACTTCTTCTCAGCGCTGAGATAATCCAGGGCTCAGCTTTACTTATTAGTCGCCATAAAAGGGTTATTGGCTTTGGAGGTTGAAAATGTAAAATTAGTTCTTGCTGTTGTGCTTTTGTTGTTATAAAGTCAATGTATAGCTCTAGTTTTTTTCTTTCAGCTTCTTCAAACTGAGCATCATTAAAAATTACTAAAATATCAATATCATGGCCTTTCTGAGCTTTTTTTACTGCACTTCCATAAACAAGAATTCCAATGACACCTTTTATCTTTGTTATTGGCTCGCAAAGCTCTTTTAGAGTTTTTTTTAAAGCTTTTTCCATGAAAAAGTAAAAGCTAGGGCTTTAAAAACTTTGTTTGAGCTTAAATCTGAGCTAAAAGCTAGGGTCTGAGCTAAAGCTTTAGCTTAAATAAAGCTACTTAAATAAAATAAGTCAAAAAAAGCTTAAAAATTCTCTTCTTATTTTTATCTTATGAATGAAGCTTTGCTTAAGCGGCTAAAAGAGGTTGATAAATGTAGTTATGAATTGGCAAAAGATTATAAGCCTGGCATGAAAGTGCCTGTAAGAATTATAGCGAATGAAAAGCTTTTGCGAGAGATGGATGATATGGTTGTTGAGCAGGCAAGCAATGTAGCTACTCTGCCGGGCATTGTAAAATATAGCTTTGTTATGCCTGATGGCCATTGGGGCTATGGTTTTCCTATAGGTGGTGTAGCTGCTTTTGATGCTGAAAACGGTGTTATAAGTCCTGGTGGGATTGGCTTCGATGTGAATTGTGGGATGCGACTTGTATTAACAAGCCTGACAATAAATGATGTAAGACCAAAACTTAAAGAGCTAGTCGATGGCTTGTTTGAGAGAGTGCCTTGTGGAGTTGGAAGTCAGGGCTTTTTAAGGCTCAACAAGCAAGAATTTAAGCAAGTATGCGAGCAAGGAGCTAAGTGGGTTGTTGAAAGAGGTTTTGGCTTAGAAGCTGATTTAGAAACGACTGAGGAGAATGGTTGCATGATAGGAGCTGATGCGAGCAAGGTTAGTGAGCGAGCTATTGCGAGAGGTATAAATCAGATAGGCACGCTCGGAAGCGGAAATCATTATTTAGAAATACAATGGCTTAAGCAAGAAAATATTTTTGATGAGAGGCTAGCAAAAAAATGGGGACTTTTTCCTGATCAAGTTGTTGTAATGTTTCATTGTGGTAGTCGAGGCTTTGGCCATCAAGTGGCAAGTGATTATTTAAAAATTTTCCTCGATGTTATGCCAAAATATGGAATAAAAGTTATTGATAGAGAACTTGCTGCTGCTCCTTTCAATAGCAAAGAAGGCCAGGATTATTTTGCAGCTATGAAATGCGCTATGAACATGAGTTGGGCTAATAGGCAAGTAATTTTGCACAGAATCAGAGAAGTTTTTTCTAGGGTTTTTGGTAAGGATGCCGAAGCTCTTGGCTTAAAACAGCTTTATGATGTAGCACACAATTCTGCAAAGCTTGAGCGCCATGAAGTTGATGGCAAAAAGCGAGACTTGCTTGTGCATAGAAAAGGAGCTACAAGAGCTTTTATTGCTGGTATGGAAGGGATACCAAAAAGATATGCTGATGAAGGCCAGCCAGTCATAATAGGAGGCTCTATGGAAACAGGAAGCTATTTACTTGTTGCACAGCCAAAGGCAAGAGAAACTTTTTATAGTACAGCTCATGGCTCAGGAAGAACGCTAAGCAGACATCAGGCAAAGAAAATGGTTAAAGGTGAAAAATTAATTAAAGAAATGCAAGAAAGAGGTATTTATGTTAGAACAGTAAGTTATGCTGGGGTTGCTGAAGAGGCAGGTCTTGCCTATAAAAATATTGATGCTGTGGCTGAGGCAACAGAGCAAGCAGGCATAAGCAAGCGTGTTGTCAAACTTATCCCGATAGGAAATATAAAAGGATAAAAGGTTAAAAATAAAATTTTGTTGTTGAAAATTTTTTGTTGAATTGGGTTGATGGAGGTGGAGGGCTGATGGAGGATGAGCTGAGTAAAAAAGAAGTGAATGATGTGCCATGATTTATTTCTTTTTAACCCACTTGAGCTTTTTAGCATCTCTACCCATGAAAAAGCTTTTCCTGCATTTGCTTGAGCAAAACCAAAGTATTTTGCCATCTTTCTTAACAAACATTAGCCCAGTTCCTTTTTTTATTTCGCCATTGCAAAAGCTGCATCTTGGCATTTTAAGCTTAAGCTTTAAGCTTGTATTCCTTTAGTTATTTTTGTCTGGATTTTTCTTGCTTCTATCTCTGTCTCTCTTAGCATCAAAATATCCTTAAGCCGCACTGGGCCTTTTACATTTCTCCTAATTACATTGCCTTTATTTGGCCCTCCGAGAATCCTAACACGGACTTGTGTAAGTTCCCCTCTAAAGCCTGTTCTGCCGAGGATTTCTTCAACTACTGCTGGCACTGCTAGCTCTGACTTTTTTTCTTTTACCTTTTCCTTTTCCTCTTTCTTCTTAGCCATTTTAATTAGCTAATTAGCTACAATTTTACTTTTGCTTGGCTCTTTTGTGCTTTTTTGCTTTTCCTCTTGCTCACTATTCCTTTATTTTCCTTTATTGCTCACTTTGCTCCTACTCACTACTCACCTTATTGCTCACTTTGCCTTCTTCAAAAATTCTGCAACAAGTTTTTCTGCTGTTCCATAATTTATGATCGCTACACTCGCTGCAGCAACATTTATGCCAGCCGCCACACCAAGCTTTTCTTTACTATCAACTTCAACGCAAGGGATCCCTTTCTCCTTGCAAAGAGCTGGCAAATGTTTGACTATCTCTTTAGGATTAACATCACTTGCATAAAAGACTAACTTTGCATCTCCTCTTTCCACTGCTTTTGTAACCTCGTTTGTGCCTTTTTTTATCTTTCCTCCAGCTTTTCTCACTTCTTCTATTATTTCATATGCAGAAGCCATTTTCCCTCATATTGGCTCGGTCATTTAGTTATCTTTCTTAAAAAAAATAGATTTAAAAAGTTTTGTATTCCTTCTCTCTTGTAAGTTTGTAGTCTCTTAGTTTTGGCAGAGAAAAATTTATTTATAATTCTGCCATGTTAAATCATGCTAAACTCCAAAACTGCTCAAACTATTCGTTGCAAGCTTTGTAGCCAGCTAGGGCATAGTAGTGAGGAATGTCCTATTGCGAGGAAATTTTACAAATATAGCCCAAAAATTGGCTATAGCTTCTCAGGCTCGAGCCCACCAGAGATTTTCGTAGGGCGATATGGCTATCCAAATGTTTTTGCTGGCATTCTCGCGCCTAGTGAATATGGCGAAACTGAAAGATACAGCATGCCAGAAATTTGGTTTAGGCAGGGCTTTAGCATTCAAGACATAATGGCTTGCAGAAGTAGACTTATTTATTCAAGATTTATTGTAAATGTTAAGAGAATTCAAAGTGAAAGCAATAGAAATTTTGAAATAATGCAAGAAATGGCTCTTTCATCAAAGCACGTTGACGCAAGTTTTGAGCTTGAGAAAAAGCCAAGCAACGGGCTCATCACAAGTTCTTTTTGGCCTATTATAGGCAATCCTGCCTTGCTAAAACAAGTTAGACTTGAAAGTAATCCAAAAGTAGAGCGCAAAGTAGAATCTCTTGTGAATGATTATGATGTTAAAGCAACTCATGCTATTGAGGAACTTTATAGGGCAGGTATAAAAGTGAGTACAATAATAAAAATTTTGAGTGCAGGACTTCTTGGCTTAAAACGGCAGAGAAAACTTGTGCCAAGTAGATGGGCAACCACGGCCACTGATGATATAATAAGCAAGTTGCTTCTTGAAAAAATAAAAGGCTATCCCCAAATAAATAACTTTTTGCTTTTTAATTCTGAATATCTTGGAAATCACTATGAGATTTTGCTTTTGCCGAGCTCTTGGAGCTTTGAGGTTATAGAAGCTAAGATGCCGGAGTGTGTCTGGAATAGAGGGCAAGAACTATTTATGGCGAGTGATTTTGAAGGCTTTAATGGTAGAAAAAGTTATGCAAGTGCTGTGACAGGCGCTTATTATGCTAATAGGATTGCAGTTGCTGAATATCTTGAAAAAAGAAAAAGACAGGCAGCATGTCTTGTGTTAAGAGAAGTGCGACCAGAATATAACTTTCCTTGTGGCGTAGGAATTCTACGTGAGGCAACGAGAGCTGCATTCGAGAAAAAACCTGAGACTTTTTCAAGCCTTGAAGAAGCTTTAGAGAGGGCTCAATCGAGACTAAGACTTCCAATCCAAGCTTTTATAAAGAGAAGTAAACTTATAAACCAATTCAAACAACCAAAATTAACAGATTTTTTTAGCTAAATGCAAGTAAAATGCAAATAAAACTTCCAAAGCCCTTAAAGCAAAATAAGTTTGTGGTTAAAATGCATGGAAAAGAAAGGCCTCTAGTTAGTGTTGTTAGATGTAAGGATGAAAAAAAACTTAAGCAGGCAATTAATAAAGCTGTAAGCTTGATAGGAGGTTTTGAGAAAGTAATTAATGAAGGAGACAAAATAACTCTTGTTCCAAATTTCAATTCTGACGATCCTTATCCAGCAAGTACTGATCTTGGCTTTTTGAAAGCTGTTGTTGAGCTTTTAAATAGATTTAATGTAAAGCTTGAAATGCTTGCTTGTGCTGGCATTCCATGGTTGCCTACATCAAATGTTGTGAAAAAGTTAAAAGTAGATAAGTTTTGTAAAGAGCATGGTATAAAGTTAAAAATCCTCGACGATAGACAATGGATAAAGGTTAAGCTTCCTGGCTATTGGAAAGCTGTAAAAGTGGCAAAAGATGCTTATGAAGCTGAAAAGCTTATTTATTTGCCTTGCATGAAAACGCATAGATGGGCAAGATTCACGTTAAGCATGAAACTTGCTATTGGTTTTATGGGAATTTCTGATAGATATATTCTACATACTTTTGGCAAGCTCGAAGAAAGAATAGCTGATTTTAATCAGATTGTTCATCCTGATTTGATAATAATGGATGGAAGAAAATCATTCATTACAAAGGGGCCAAATGTTGGTGATATAGTAAAGCCAGGAGTAATTCTTGCGAGTGGTGATAGAGTTGCCATAGACATTCAAGCAGTTAAAATCTTGAAGAGCTATAAAAAATATTTGAAGAAAAACAGGCTTGATATGCCGATTTTAAAAATGCCTCAAATAAGCCGTGCTCTTCAACTCAAGCTCGGAAGTGCAAAATATGTTTTGAAAAAGGGATAAAAAGAGGAAAAGGAAAAGATAAAAAGAAAAATGAAGCAAAATGAAGAGCAAAGAGAAAAAAATTGAAAAAATTGAGAAGCTTGCTGAAATGATTCAATGCTCGCTTTTAAAAGCTAATGCAACAGAGCGTGAGATAAAGCAACTATGCAAGGATGCAATAAAATACAAATTTGGTGGAGTTTGTGTAAATCCTTTTTATATAAAGCTCTGCAAAGAAATTTTGACAAAAGCAAAAAGTAAGGCAAAAGTGATTGGAGTTGTTGGCTATCCGCTTGGTTGCAATAAAACTGAAACAAAAATTTTTGAGGCAAGGCAATGCATTAATGATGGAGCTGATGAGCTTGATGTTGTGATGAACATATCAGCATTTAAATCAGGAAAGTACGGCTTTGTCAAAGAAGAAATAAAAAAAATTGTTAGTGCGGCAAAAGCAGCAAAAAAAGATATAATAGTTAAAATTATCATCGAAACAGGTTATCTTACAAGAGAAGAGATTATCAAGGCATGCAAAATTGTAAAGCAGGCTGGAGCAGATTTTGTTAAAAGTGGCACAGGATGGAGCAAGCCTGCAGAGCCTCAAACAATTAGCTTAATGCGAAAAGTAGTTGGCAAGGGCAAGGGCCTTGGCATTAAAGCTGCTGGCGGCATAAGAACAGCATCGCAAATGTTAGCGTTAATAAAAGCAGGAGCAAACATTATTGGCACGAGTAGTGGCAAGGCTATTATCGAAGAACTAAAAAAACTAAAAAATTTAGATCCTGCTAGCTTACTCGAAGAAATCTGAAAAAGATATAAAGCTGAGAGCAATAGCTAAAAATCAAAAACTGAAGCTTTAGCTTATTCCAAGATATCTATTAATTAGAGCAACTTTTCTCTTATACTTAAATCTTAAAAAGCTGCCATAGCAAATTCCTGCTATGAAGCCGCCAAGATGGGCAGTATTGCCTATCGGCAGGCCTGCAACAAGACTTATTGCCCAGAGCCCGAATAAAGCAATAAACAAAGCAATGTAAATTGGCATGGCTATTGGAATTGGAAAAACAAAAACTTTGAGCTTTGGTGTTAAAAACATTATGACTGCTGCTATGCCAAAAATAGCTCCACTAGCTCCTACAGCATAAACATTTGCTTCAGATTTTATAAAAAGTGAGAAAAGAATAAAAGCCGCATCAGCCACAAGCCCTGAAACAAAATAAATAAACAAAAATCTTTTCCATCCTATCAGTCTCTCAAGAAATGAGCCGAGAAAAATAAGGCTGATCATATTTGCAATTAAATGAAAAAAGCCACCATGCACAAACATGCTTGTTATGATTGTCCAAAGAAATTTGCCTCTCAATATGTTGGCTGGCTTCAATGCAATCCAATCAGGAAATTTTGAAAGCAAGATTATGGCAGGAATAAAGACTAAAACATTAATTAAAACTAAAATAAAAGTTACTCTTGCCCTTATGACTTTTTTCATTTTTTCCTTTTTTCATTTTTTCTTGCTCTTACTTTGCTTTGTGGCTTTTCCCTTTTGCTTAGTTCCCTTTTTCATTCTAGCCTTTGTTCTGACCTTTGTCCTGGCCTTTGCCTTTACTTTCACTTTGATTTCGCCTTTTGCCTTAGCCTTGGGCTTAACCTTAGGCTTAATTTTTTTTAACTCTTTTTCTTTCAATTGATTAATTACAGCATTTATGTTATCAATTTCTCTTGCCAATTTTTCTTTCTCAGCATTTAGTTTCTTTATTTCGCCCTCCATATTAACAGGATGCATAAGCTCCCCACACTCAGGACAGAAAAAGTCATGAAGAAGGGCTGTCTCTTCTTTCATAACCACACATCCTTTTGAGCACGAATAAAAAGTTATAGTACTTTTACTTTCAATTTCATTTTCTATTTCTCTTGATCTTTTTATTTTTGTATCCCGCAAGAATTCGAGAGCTTTATCATTATATAAGGTCCAATAATAAATATACCATCCCTTTTTCCTAGCCTTTTTTCTTATACTAAAGATTATATTTTTGCTTGAAAGCTTATAAAGCAAATTTCTAACTTGATTTATATTTAGTCCAGTTCTCTTCGCAATAAGAAATTCATTAACATTTTTTTTCTTATAAAGCATATCAATAATTTTTTTCCCGCTCTCGCCAATCAACTTATTGCCAAGCTCATAAAGAAGTTCTTTTACTTCATCTCTTTCTTTCTTGTCCTTGCTCTTCTTTTTTGCTTTTTTTTCACTACCTCTTTTTTTACTTTTTGCCATTTATTAATAAAAAGGCTTAATTTTAAATCTTATTATTTTTTCATAGCTACTTTTAAGTTTATACACAAATTATTTAAAATGATTTTCTTCTTTTTCAAATGGGGCTTTTTAAAAGAAAAAAAGAGGTGCAAGAAGGACAAAAAGGGCAAGGTGGAGAGCAAGGGTTAAAAGTGCTCCAACCACTGCCTGAAATACAAAAATTGCCAGAAATTCCAGAAATAAAGCTGACTGAAATTAAGCTGCCAGAAATAAAGTTGCCAGAAAAGCTTGAGAAGCCTGCTGAGAAGGTTATTGAAAAAGTTGAAAAGGAGGAAAAGACTAAAGAATCTTTGCTTGAAGTTAAGCCGGCACTGCCTGAAATAAAGTCTACACTAACGCCTGCATTAACAATAGAAGAAAAAGAAAGGCCAGAGATAAAAGGACCAATTTTTATTCGAATTGCTAAATATAAAGTTGTGCTTGATGCAATAGAAAAAATTTCAAAACAGATACAGCAACTTGAGGCTGATGTGGCAAGGCTGCAGGAAATAAGGAATAGAGAAGATACTGAGATGAAAAAAGTGAGCGAGGAACTTGCAGAGCTAAAGAAAAAGATTTCTACAATAGAAAGCAGCTTATTTTCAAAGCTTGAGTAAGGAAAGTAAGAGAGAAAGTGAGAGACAGATATAGAGAAGATTGAGAAGATGAGAAGGATGAAAAATCACAAGATGAAAGAGAAGAAAAGGATAAAGAGAAGAAAAGGGTTCGAAAGGGAGGAAGGGGGGCAATAAAAAAATTCAAAAAATTAAAAAATGAAAAAATCAAAATAAAATAAAAATGAAAAAATCAAAATGAAAAAAATTGTTGATAATGTTTTTGTAAGGCTTGAGATGGATGAAAGAAAGGAAATGCAAAGAGGATTACTCGAGTCTCAAGCCTCATTACTTACTTCTCTAGCAAGCTTCGAAGAGTTAAAAGAGCTAACAAAAGAAAAAAAACTTATTCTTGGAAAAATAAGAGGCTTAACAAAAGAAATAAAAGAAAATCTGAAAATTCTTGAAGAAAATATGCCAAGACCAGAAGAGCTCAAAGCAAAGCGAAAGAAAAAAGAGGGAAAGGAAGAAGGGAAGAAAAAGGAAAAAGAAAAAGTAGAAACAAAAAAAGAAGAAAAAATTAAGGAAAAAAAAGAAAAGCCTTTGCCACCTAAAATGGCAGAGCCCAAACTCGAAAAGAAAACAAAAAAACTTGAGTTAAGAAAAGAGCTAGAAGAAATAAGAGAAAGGCTCAAGAAAATTTGAGTCAAAAATAAAGTTAAATTAAAGCGACTTAAAGTTCCAATAGACTTTTTTCCTTAATTGCATTCTCTATATCTTTTTCCTCAATTATTTTTCTTTTTTCTCCTTTGGCAAAGCCAGCCGCTTTTCTAAAAATAAAGCCAGTATGTCTTTCAAGATGTTTTGCTAAAGCTATTAAAGCCTTTTTGCTGATTTTTATATTTGGGTTTTCCTTTTTTGCAATTCTCCTTAGCTGTTGCAAATAAAACTCAAGCTCTTTTATGCGCCTCATTTTTTAAGCATGGAATGAAGCGGGGGATGGGAATTGAACCCATGTCCGTCGGTCTGCAGCCGACTGCATAGCCACTCTGCCACCCCCGCTCTTAATTTTAATGCGACAAAGTTTAAATGCTTTATTATTAAACCTTTAAATCTTAACAAGATAAATCTCAAGAGGCTTTGTTTTTCCTTTCAACTTTACTGCCGGCATTTTCTTTATTTTTATTCTTGCTACTCCCACCTCTCTTTTTATTTCTTTTATTTTATCTTTAATTTTAAGATAGGTCGCTTTAGAAATTATTATTTCATTCTTTTTAGCTATTCCACATAGCCTCGCTGCAGTATTTACAGTATCCCCAATTGCAGTGAAATCATGACGTTGTTTAGATCCAATGTTTCCTATGACCGCCTTTCCTGTATTTATGCCTATCCCACAATAAAGCCTTTCAATCCTTTGCCTCTGCCCTAGTCCCTCTAGCCTCTTGACTTTAATTTTTTTAACTTGCTTTAATATTTCTATTGCTGCCTTTAATGCTAGAATTTCATGGTCTTCTTGTTGAATTGGTGCGTTGAAAAAGGCCATCAAGCCATCTCCGGTATATTTATCTAAAGTTCCTTCATACTTTATAATTGCATTAGCCATTATTGTTAAATATCTATTTAAAATTGCTACAACTTCTCTTGGCTCAAGCTTTTCAGAGAAAGAGGTAAATCCTCTTATGTCAGTGAAAAGAACTGTTATCTCTTTTTCTTCTCCCTTAATAGCTTCCTTACTTTTTTCAGCATGCTCTATTATTCTTTTTGCAACAGACTCAGACACATAATGCCCAAAAATTCTTGCTATTTCTTTTTTATTTTTTTCTTCTATTAAATATGAGGCTGCTGTTAAAGATATAAGGCTAAGTAGAAGTGTAAAGCCAGGGTATACAAGATTCATTATAATTCCTTTTTCAAAAATTTTAATGGCGATAATATTATAAATCATGAGCAAGCCAAGAGCAATTAAAAAAGTTATCCAAAGTCTTGTTTTATAAACAAAAAAGAGTAAAATGAAAGAGATAACTATGATTGATAAAACTACTAACAACTTTGGCTCGTTTTTTAAAAAACTATTTTCAATTAAATTTTGTACTGCACTTGCATGGATTTCTACACCTGGCGTGGCTTTTCCTTTTGATGTTGGAACAAAATAATTATCATGCAAATCCTGAGAAGTAGCGCCAATAAGAACTATTTTATCCTTAAAACTAAAATTTAAATCCTTGCTCAAAACATCTGAAAAAGAAATTCTTTTAAAACCTTCGGCAAAATTTATAATCTTCCTTCCCTCTTCTTTAATCTCAACTTCTTTTCTTTCTTCTTTACTGCTTTCTTTACCACTTTCTTTTCTGCCATCTTGAATTATTTTATAGATTGCAAGGGAAAAACTTGAGTAATTTTTAACTTTTAAAAACAAGCTTCTAGTTATACCATCATAATCTGTTATAACATTTACATAGCCTAAAGAAGCTCCACTCTTTACTAAGCTTTCGACTGGCATCAGAGCTTCTGGGGGGGCTTCTGTGCCTCTATCATAATTCAGCTCAAAAGCCAGCACTATTTTCTCACGTAATTTACTAATCTCGTTAGCTAAAATCTCATCATCTTCTGATGGTTCAAAAAAAGCTATGTCAAGTGCTATAACCTTTGCCTCTCTAACTTTTTCTAAAGCTTTAACATATATTGTCCTATTCCAAGGCCATCTTCCTATGTCTTGCAGGCTCTTATCATCGATAGCAATTATCACAATATCAGCATTTGCCTTTTTTCCGCCATAAAGAAAATCTGAGATCCCTAGTTGAATTCCTGATAAAACACCAATTAAAAAGAGAAAAGAAAGGACTGCTGAAACAATCAAGCTAAATAAAATCAAAATGACTAATTTTTTCTTTTTTGAGATCATTATTCTGGTTCTTCTGATTCTTTTAAATTTTCAGATTTCAACTCATTCTCAAACATTTTAATTCTCTCTCTAATTCTAATAATCTCATTATTCAAATCATAAACCTCGTCGAGCTTTGATGATCTAAGAGGAATTCTCGCTTTTATCTCAGTAAGATTTATTTTGCCACTATCAATATCTTCAAGCAATTGTGGGATTTTTTCTTTAGTTATATTATATTTTTTTGCAATTAACCTAATAAAAGGATTACTAGATAATTCCATAAGTTTTCTTAACCTTCTTTCTTTTAAAAGCTCTATATCTTTAATTAGATTTTTTAATATTCGTCTTTTTTGCTCTTGAGTTAGCCAAGACTTTTTTAAAGGTTCATCGCCAGTTTTTTTTATACTCTCAAACTCTGTAACTTTTTCTGTTTCATTAGCACGTGTTTTAACTTCAACTATTCCTTCTTCTACAGCAAGGCTTATCATTTTATCAGTAGCATCAATCAAAAAGGCTGTTCCTCTTACAGCTGCAGTTGTTGTTGGTGTTTCAACAGTATAGCCAGTAAGAATATGAAAAAGTTTATTCCATGTTGAACCATATTTTTGCTCTATAGCTATTTCATCTTTCAGTTGTTTGATTTCAATTTCAGTATTTTCTTCAAGCCTAATTACAGCATCCTCAGAAAAAGAAATAAGTGCTGTTCCGTTAAGTGTTTTTACTTTAGTAGTTACATCAAGCCTTGAACCATTTTCTGCATTTTGCCAGCCTTTCCCATAATCAACCTGAACTTCTCCACTCTCGATAATAAGAATTACTTCATTACTTGCTTTCTTAAAAAAACCAAAATAAGTTGCAAGTGCAATTGCAAGTGCGGCTATTACAAGAACTGCAAATAATATCTTAGCTTTAGTTTTTGTCTTTTTGTTTTTCATTTTAATTTTGTTTTTTCATTTTACATTTTACATTTTTGTTTTTATTTTATTAGCTGCAAATAATTGTTTTTTATTTTTATTTTTTCTTTTTCTTTTTTCTTTTCCTATTTTTTTGTTTTTTATTTATTGTATTTTTGTTTTACTTTTTTTTATTTATTTTATTTATTTACTTTATTTTGTTTTTTGTTTTTTTTGCTTTTTGTTTATTTTATTTTTTTGCGTTTTTATTTTTCATTTTTATTTTTTATATCTTCATGTAATTTTTCCTTTAAAGCGTAATTTTTCCTTTAAAGCTTGCTCTCAAGTTTTTTCCAATTTCAGAATTAAAAGTTTAACTTATGTTATTCCACGCCAACTCTCTTTAAGAATAAGATTATCAGCACTAGGAGTGTTATCAAAAGTCCTTCCAAGTAAAAGCCTAAAGCTACAAGAATGCCTAGCGCTGTTAAAAACCAAATTGTAACAGCTGTGGTGAGGCCTTTCACCCATGCATGATCAGTTTGCTGGCGCCAAATAACAGCTGCTCCAATAAAACCTACGCCAGCAGCTAACCCCTGAACAACTCTTGCTATATTTGTTTCATTAAAAAAGGCAATGCCAGCAAGGGTAAAAATACAGGAAGATAAAGCTATGAGCGATGATGTTCTTACCCCTATCCCAAAATGTTTTGTTTTTCTCTCTAGTCCGACGAGCGCTCCTAAAATTGCAGCTATTATTCCTTTCACAATAAATAAATAATTGAAAAACATTCTATTCTAATGTCAAATTCTTTATAAGTTTTTCTATTTAAGCAGCATGTAAGCGGCCCCGACGGGACTCGAACCCGCAACTTCCAGCTTAGAAGGCTGGCACTCTATCCTATTGAGTTACGGGGCCTCGGAATGCCTTAATTACAAAAATTTTATAAAATATAAACTTTTCTTTATTTATGCGTTGGCTGCTAAGAAGTAAGATCCATAAAGCAAGAGTTACTAAAGTAGATGTTGGCTATGTTGGTAGCATTGGCATTGATAGTGGGCTTATGAAAAAAGCAGGCCTTCTGCCTGGTGAAAGAGTTTTGGTTGTTAGCAATACAAGCGGCAATCGGCTTGAAACATATGTAATTCCTGAAAAAGAAGGCTCAGGAACTATTGCTCTTTATGGAGCTGCAGGACGTTTAATAAAAAAAGGCGAAGAGATAATTATAATGGGCTTTGAGTTAAGCGATGGCCGCAAACCAATCAAACCAAAGATAGTCTATGTTGATAAAAGAAATAGATTTTTGCGATATTTGTGAAGCGTGCCAATGAAGCACTCATGAATGTTTTGACTGCAAATAATCTCATGCCTCTCAAAAAGGGACTACAAAATTGCTCTGAAAGAGCAAGAGCGCATCCAAAGTAATTTTTTGAAATTTCAAAGTAATGACAACCGAAAGATTTAAAAAGTTTAAAAGTTAGTATTAATAACTATTAAATATTATTAAATGATAAAATAGAAAACAAAAGCAAGATGCTCGAAGATAAGATATTCAGTAGCATTTTTGAGCTTTGTTTTCTGTATAGGGATGCTGGGTTGGAGAGTTGTAAAAAGATAGCTGAGGCTATTGAGAGGAAGACAGCATACTGGACAATGGATGTTGAAGCTGTAACCAAGGTTGCAAAGGCTCTAAGTCAGGAGGAGGTATTAGAGACTTTAAAGAAATATCAAGGATTGGAAGGTTGGGAAGAGATAGCTGAGGCTATTGCAAGGACAGCATACGAGACAAAGGATGCTGAAGCTGTAGCCAGAGCTGCAAGGGCCCTAAGCCTAGACATCGTGCGAAAAACCTTAGAGAAATATCAAGGATTGGAAGGTTGTGTAAAGATAGCTGAGGCTATTGGATGGACAGCATGCGGGACACGGAGTGATGAAGCTGTAGCTAAGGTTGCAAAGGCTCTAAGTCAGGAGGAGGTATTAGAGACTTTAAAGAAATATCAAGGATTGGAGGGTTGTGAAAAGATAGCTGAGGCTATTGGATGGACAGCATGGGGGACACGGAGTGATGAAGCTGTAGCTAAGGTTGCAAAGGCTCTAAGTCAGGAGGAGGTATTAGAGACTTTAAAGAAATATCAAGGATTGAAGGGTTGTGTAAAGATAGCTTGGGCTATTAGGTGGACAGCATACCGGACAATGGATGCTGAAGCTGTAACCAAGGTTGCAAAGGCTTTAAGTCAGGAGGAGGTATTAAAGACTTTAAAGAAATATCAAGGATTGGAGGGTTGGGAAGAGATAGCTGAGGCTATTGCAAGGACAGCATACAAGACAAAGGATGCTGAAGCTGTAGCCAGAGCTGCAAGGGCCCTAAACCAAGACATCGTGCGAAAAACCTTAGAGAAATATCAAGGATTGGAGGGTTGTGTAAAGATAGCTGAGGCTATTGCAGAGACAGCATGCTGGACATGGAGTGATGAAGCTGTAGCCAGAGCTGCAGAGACCTTAGGACTTTATGCGGGATTGGAGGGCTGTGTAGAGATAGCTGAGGCTATTGCGGCGACAGCGAAGAAAAGAAGAAGTTCTTACGCCGTGATTGAACTTTGTGAAAAGTATAGAGAAAAATTAAATAAAAGAAAAAGATAAACATTTAATTGATAACATTTGATGGGTTTAGAGAAGATAGTGTTGGAGGGAGAACATGCATGGTTTCATGCACTCAACATCATGAAACGAAATAAAAAAGTAGTTAGAAGCTCATAGAAAGCCTACTCAAAAATTATGACTGGCTTTGATGGTAGAGCGCGACGAGCTTTATCTTTATATTTTATGTATTCTATTGCTTCTTGCTCTTGCAAAATACTAAGCTTTGCCTTAAATTGATTCTCTATGAGCTCTTTATTCCTGCTTATAATCCTCGTTTCCTTATCTGAATCAAGCAAAAATTTTATTTTTCCAATGACCTTTGGTAAAACTTTGATAAGCTCATCGAGCTTTTCAGCATATTTGCTCTCTTTTATTTTTGCCCTTGCCTCGTTAACATTTTTGCATTCTTTTATTAAGCTAAATAGCTCATATTTCCAGGCATCAGCAATTACTACAATTATTTTTTCAGGCTTGGCCTTTACTAATTTCCTAACTTCTTCGATATCAGAAATAAATTTGCTTAAATAATCATCTTCAACCAAATACTCTTGCTTAATAAGCCCTTCATTTGCCTGAGGCCAGCTTTGCAAGCTAGCATAGCCACTATTTCCTAGCTTTTTCCACGCCCATTCACTCAAATAAGGCATTATCGGATTCAAAAGTAAGGCAAGATTGCTTAAACAAAGTTGCCCAACATCTAAAGAGCAATCATTAATTGCCTTTCTCAGTGATTTAACAAACTCAATTGCATGAGCTATGGCATAAGGAAATCTGAAATTACTAATTTCTTCTGTATAAACTTTAATAAACCAATTAAGCTTTGTCAAAAGATACTCATCTCTTTCCCCCTTTCCATTTCTCTCTTCCTTTCCACTTTTCTCTTCCTTTCCACTCTTTTCTTCTTCACTTTTTTCCTCTTTTTTGCTCTTATTGTTCTTTTCTTCGCTCCCGTTCTTTTTTTCGCTCTCTTTTTTTTCATTCATCTCTGCTTTTCTTTTCTCAATTATATCATAAAGCTCTGCAATTTTATCAACAAACTTTTTTAATGTTCCAATTTCATCGCTCCACTCTAGATCTTTGTCAGGCATTGCTTTAAAAAGTATGAAGGCACGGAGTGCATCTACGCCATACTTAGGTATAACGTCAAAGGGATCTACAATATTGCCCTTGCTCTTACTCATTGCCTCTCCACCAAGCGTCACTACACCCTGATTGACAAGCTTTAAAAAGGGCTCGTCAAAGTCGAGAAAGCCTAAGTCACGAAGCACTTTTGTAAAAAATCTTGCATAGATAAGATGCATCGTTGCATGTTCTGCTCCTCCAATATAAAGATCTACAGGAAGCAGCATATTTACTTTGGCTGAGTCAAATGGCTCTTTGTTGTTTTTATTATCAACATATCTCAAGTAATACCAGCTTGAATCAAAAAAAGTATCCATTGTATCACTTTCTCGTTGTGCTTCGCCCTGACATTTTGGGCATTTTGTTTTTAGCCATTCCTCATTACTAACTAAAGGATTTCCTTTTCCAAATTCAACTTTTTCAGGCAAGAGCACTGGCAAATCTTTTAAGGCTACTGGAACTATTCCGCATCTAGCACAATAAACAACAGGTATCGGTGTTCCCCAATAACGTTGCCTTGAGATTAACCAATCGCGCATTTTATATTGCACACTCTTTTTCCCAAGCCCAAGCTTCTCTAGATAGCTTGTAATTGCATCGATTGCTTCATAACTTGTTAGCCCATCAAAACGATCTGAATTAAAGAGTGTGCCATAGCCAACAAATGCTCTATTAAAGGCTTCATTGATTTCATCAAAGGCACTATCGGCGCTATCCTCTACAAATTCATGAGCAATATTCTTTTCTTTGAGCAAAGCTAAGACGCGCTCTTTCTCGGCAAGTCCAAACCTTAAATAAATAAAGTCATCTTTTTCAATGCTATCTACACTGCCAATCTGGCTTAGTTGGCTTTTTGCCTTTTCAAATTTTTCTGCCTCGCTCTTTTTAAGCCTAAGCAAAATTGGTTTAATAACATACTTAATGTCAAGACCTTTTTCCTTAGCAAATTCATAATCTCTTTGATCATGTGCCGGAACACCCATAACAATGCCAGTTCCATAATCAGGAAGCACAAAATTTGCAACAAAAACAGGGATTCTTTCTTTTGTTATGGGATTTAGCGCATATCGCCCTATAAAAATTCCTTCTTTAGCTTTCTCTCGCTTTTCATATTTTTCTTTTATTATTATCTTATCAACAAACTCTTTAACTTCCTTGAGTTTTTCCTTGCTACATATCTCAAAAACTAGCTCATGTTCTGGGGCTATTGCTATAAATTTTACTCCATAGATAGTATCAATTCTCGTCGTGAAAACCTCTAGCCATTCTTCTTTCTCGCCCTTGCTCTCGCTCTCAAGCTTAAATTTTACTAAACTGCCAAAGCTCTTTCCAATCCAATTTCGCTGCATTTCTTTAATTCTCTCTGGCCAATCAAGTTTTTCTAAGCCATCAAGAAGCTCGTCTGCATATTTTGTAATTTTAAGAAACCACTGCTCCAGAGCTCTTGTCTCGACTTCACTCTTACAACGCCAGCATTTGCCATCAATAACTTGTTCATTAGCCAAAACCGTATTACATTTAGGACAAAAATTTACAGGAGCTTTTTTCCTGTATGCTAAGCCTCTTTCCATTAATTTAATAAAAAAATACTGATTCCACCTATAGTATTCTGGCTTATGTGTAGCCAACTCCAAGCTCCAGTCATAGCTATTTCCCATCGCTATTTGCTGTGCCTTCATGTCAGCTATACATTTTTCAGTCCATAACTTAGGATGAATGCCTTGCTTTATTGCTGCATTCTCAGCAGGCAAGCCAAAGCTATCATAGCCCATCGGATAAATAACATCATAGCCTAGCATTCTCTTAAATCTTGCAATAGCATCGCCAATAGTATAATTTCTTACATGCCCCATATGAAGCCTGCCACTAGGATAAGGAAACATTTCTAAGCAATAAAATTTCTTCTCTCTCTTTATTTCTTCAAACTTTGTCCTAAAAAGTTCTACAAATATCTTACTATACTCCTGCTCAACCTCTTTAAAATTGTAAGGCATGAAAAAATAAAGGAAAACAATTTAAAAGTTTTTTTAACAAAAAGCGAAGAAGAAAAATAAATAAAAGAAGAGTTTTGCTTTTGTCTCGCTAGCTGTTAAAAATTTAAAAAGAATTAAGCGATAATAAAAGGAAAAAATAAAGGTAAAAATGAAAAAATTTGCTTTAAAATTATCTTTGGCTCTTGGCTTTCTTGCTTTATTGCTTTCTGTTTTTTTAGTTCAGCTCGCGTATGGGCAAGTCAATGCAGCCAATGCTAATGCTACATGCATATACTTCTTTTATGGTGAGGGATGCCCTCATTGTGCAAGAGTTGAGCCTTTTATTGAGGCGCTGGAAGCAAAGTATAATTTATCTGTTCATAAATTTGAGATTTATAATAATAGATCAAATCTACTATTGCTTAATGCATTCTTCGATGCCTTTAATGTTTCTAATAATGCTCGAAGCGTTCCTGCAGTTTTTATTGCAAACAGCTATTTTATCGGCGATAAACCAATTTTAGAAAATTTAGAAGCAGCAATTATAGCTAATGCTCAAGCAGAATGCCCGAGCCCAGAGAAAATACGGGCAACAAGTGGCTCAGCAGATATAGCTTCTCCTTTAGAAAAACTAGGCGCGCTTTCTATTGTTACAGTGATTGGCGCAGCTCTTGCTGATTCAATCAATCCTTGTGCAATTGCCGTATTGTTAATACTTTTAGCTGCATTGCTAGCTTCGGGAGATAAGAGAAAAGCCTTAAAAGCAGGACTTGCATTCACTGCTTCAATTTATATAGTTTATTTTCTTTTTGGTTTAGGGCTATTTTCTGCTTTACAATTTTCTGGCTTATCATATTGGTTTTATAAAATTATAGGCATTCTTGCAATTATTATAGGCCTTGCAAATATCAAAGATTATTTTTGGTATGGTGGAGGTGGCTTTGTAATGGAAATTCCGAGGCGGTGGAGACCAAAGCTAAAAGCAATGCTAAATGCAGTGACTTCACCAATAGGAGCATTTGTTATGGGCTTTGTTGTTTGCTTGTTTGAGTTGCCTTGCACAGGTGGGCCTTATATCTTTATTCTTGGCTTACTTGCAGAAAAAACGACTATGCTTACAGCAATTCCAATTTTGCTTCTTTATAATGTTTTCTTTGTTTTACCTCTCCTAATTATAACTATGCTCATGTACTTCGGGTTTGCTAGCATTGAAAGCATGAGCGAATGGAGAGAGCGAAACATAAGACTTTTACATTTAATTGCTGGCCTAATAATGCTAATACTTGGCATTATAGTTGTGCTTGGCTTGGTATAAAGGTTTGATATAGATTTGATGGCATGAATAGGATAGATAAATTTTTAAACCCAAAAAAGCTTTATATTTTAAGCAGTTGGGGAATCTAAGGTTTACACTATAGCACTTCGGTGCATAGTGCTGTTCCGTCTGGAACAGACTTAGACCTTTAAACTGCTTTCTTTTTTCTTGCTTCTCAAAGTTAAGCTTGCTGGCCCTCTCAAAGCTCTCTCAGTAATTTCCAAAAAGTCCAGAATTCCTTTAAGCTACACATCTTTACGTTATTTTCTACACTAAAGCCAGGGCAAGCTGTATTTATCCAGAAATCAATTTTAAAATTCTCTAGTTGTTCTATTTGAATATTGTTCGTTAAAAAAATCCAGGCTCTTGCGGCTCTTGCAACTTTCACAGCTTTAGCCTTGCTTGTGCCTTTTTTAACTTTTGCCTCATTTTCAAGCATTTCTTTGATTTTTAGAGCTTGTTCAAGCCGGCATTGGCCTGGCTTGATGCTTACAATTATGCCATAGTTAGTTGCATTATTAAAATTAAACCATCTCGCTTTTAATAGATTTATTTGTTTTTTTATTTCTTCCTCGCCCAGCCTCTCAAAGCTTAAGTTGAGAGGATTAAAAATATAGACAGGCTTAATTTTATTCTCTAACTCAAAACTTTTTTCATTCTCAAAAGCATTATCAAGCTGTGACTTAACAATGCTAAGAGGATGAAAAAGGCCATCACCAATATAAAGGTAAGTATCAGCATTAGGAATATCACTGCATCCTGTTACTTGGCTCTTCATTAACTTAAATTTTAACTTTCTTAGTTCGCCCTCAATGAACTTAACAAAGTCAGCATATTGAATGCTATAAAGCAAACAAATTTTCCTTCCCTCCCCTGTTCTTAGCTCATCAGCAATCTCCCTCGCTCTAGCTTTTATTCGTCTTGCCAAAGCCTTCCCTACTTGATATTTTGCCTTAACCAAAAAAACTTCCATGCTAAAAAAAGAAAAAATTGTTTAAAAATTTAAAAGGCTTTTATTGGCTCTTTAAAAAGAGAACTCCTAGCCCTTCTTAAACTTGCCCTGTTTTACTCAACCTTCTTTATTTCCTCCACTGCTTTCTCGCCCTTGTAAATTTCTGCAAAATTTGGAGTCGCTATTATTATGCTATCACCAAATCCTGCTATATCTCCTTCCAAAGCTTCGACAGTCTTTTTAATTTTAGCCACTGCACGCTTAACCTCTATTATATCCTTGCTTCTCAATGGTGATATATCAATTACTGCAATTGTATAGCCTTCTCGTAGTGAATTCAAAATTTTTGTTGTGTCTTCAAATGTTTTAAGTGTAAAGGGCTTTACAACCACTTTTTGTTTTCCTGCCTCCTTTCCAAGCTCAATTTCCAAATATTCCTGCTCAGGTTTCTTCGAGAATAATCCTTTTATTTTTTTGAAAACCATGTTTTTTTACACTTTGTTTATTTAAAAAGATTTTGCTCTCAATTTAGTTATTTTAAAGTATATCATTTATTTAAAAATTTTGCTATTTTCTACTTCTTCTCACTCTTTCTCTTCCCTCATCCCTTACTATTTCTCTACCCTCTCTTTCTTTCTTTTTCTCTTTCTTCCTCTTTCTCTTTCTTTCTTTTTCTCTTTCTTTCTTTTTCTTTTTCCCTACCTCCCTTACTCTTTTTTCTTTCTTTCTCTTTTCCCTTACTCTTCTTTTTCTCTTCTTTCTCTCCTCCTTCTCTTCTCCCTTACTCTTCTTCTTTTCTTCATCTCGCTTTCTCTCCCGCCCTTCCTCCTTTTTTCTCTCCTCGCTCCTCCTCCGCCTTTCCTTTCTTCTACCTCTCTACCTGTTTTCCTCTCCCCCTTCAATTTTTCTTTTTCCTTTCCCTTTCTTTTCCCATTTTCTTTTCCTTACTTTTCCCTCTTCTTCCACTCTCTCCACAAGCGGCCTCTGCATATTTTTCCTGCTAAGCTTCAGTCTTCATTTCTTTTAGCAGCTCTTCTCTAAGCTCATTAGCTTTTTTTCTAATGAGCTCTTCTTGCTTATCAAAGCTCTTAAGCCTTAACTCCAATAACTTTTTTCTCTCTTCAAGCTCCTTGCTTAGGTTAGCTTTTGACTCCTTAATCATTATTCCTCCAACTATCTTAAAGCATTCATCCTTAGCCCTTTCTAGCTCTTTCAGAGCATTATTAATCTCATTTTGTTCAGCCTGTATGACTTGCTTTTGCAATAAAATGCTTTGTAAATTTTGCTCATAAATTTGAAGCTCCTCGAGCTTTTTCTCTCTATCCTTCTCAGCCTCTCGCCCTCTCTCCTTCATTTTAAATCGCTTTTATTTTTTTTACTTTAGCTCTCTTCTTAAAGAATATTCTGCCACCACAACTAGGACATATAAATACTTTTTCCAAGCTCTTGCTACTAACTTGCTTACCACAAAAATAGCATTTATAGATAGGCATTATTTTTTATAATAAAGTACTTTAAAAAGCTTTCATTTAGGCTTCTTTTATTTCGGCTTTTTATTTTACAAAATAAGCTTTAGCGGCAAATTTCTTGCCACAAGCCTTGCATTGAAATATGCCATATGCAATACGTTTTGCTGAAAGCTTTAAGCAGAACGGACATTCTTGCTTTTTTCTTTCTTTTTCTTCTATGGCACTAACTCTCCTCCTAACGCTTACTCCATACCTTGCTTTAAATCTTGCTGTGCTTTTTACTTTTTTTGTCTTTGCCATTTTTGGCTTTTTGTTTTTTGCTTTTTATTTTTTTATTTTGTTTTTTTATTTTGTAGTGGGGCCATCCGGATTTGAACCGGAGTCGCCAGCTCCCAAGGCTGGAATGCTAGACCAGGCTACACCATGGCCCCTCATTAACTAAAATCAAGTTATTTAAAAATTATTCGAAATTTTAAATTTTTATGCTTTGCTTATTTCTTGCTTCAGTTGTGCTCGTCGAGAATTGCAAATTCTGCTATTTCTCATGTAATTTTTACGCTGTCAGTGCCATGAAACAAGGCCAACGATTCAGCATGAGTCACACTCAAAGCAACTCAAAGATTATTTTTTCTCTTTCTTAGCTTCTGCCTTTGATGTTGCCGTGCTTGCTCCACTGCTGACTGCACTCATGGTCGTAGCTGCGGTGCCAGCGCCTGCACCAGCAGCTGAAGCACCAGCAGCCGCTGCTTTCTCAGCTTTAGCTTTTTCAAGCTCCTCCACAAGCTTTTTCTGGCTAGCCTGAACTTTAGCAAAATCGCTTGCAAGTTTTTCTTTTTTTTCAGCGCTGATAGAAAGCTCAGCCTTTAGGCCATTTTTTATTAGCTCGTCATAGACTCCGCTCTCAACTTCAGCTATAATTTCCTTAGCGTTTTTACTTTCAACCAGAATTCCTGAACTCACACATGTGCCAAGAACACTTTTTATTGCTGCTTTTAATTCTTTTTCACTTGCAGGACTTTCTTTTTTCTTTGCAATATTTATTATTTGCTCTATCGCAAGATTGCCAACAGCAATGCTTTTTGGCATCGGGCTAGCTTTTTTTAAGCCAATCTCTTTCTTTAAAAGTTCTGCTACTGGCGGCGTAAGTGTCCTAACTTTAAAATCTCTTGTTGCTGTATCTATATCAAGCTCAACAGGAACTTTTAGGCCTTGATAAGCTGACGTAGCCTTATTTACTTCTGCAATTACTTTTCCTATGTTAATTCCAAGAGGCCCAAGCTTCTGACTAATTGCAGGGCTTGGCTTCATGCTTCCAGCTTCGACAAGTAATTTGATTATCATAAATTATGCTGCCTCTTTATTTTAAAAATCTTCTTATGCCCTTCTAACAATGCAGCAAATCGCAAGTTCTTCTCTTCGTCAAGCTCTGCCCTCATCCTTTCTGCAGCTTAAAACATCAAGAACAACATCAAGAATGATAAAAAAGTGAGCGTGCAGAACAAACAAGCATGAAAAATACAGGAAAAATGCAAGATGCAGAGAAAAGCTTATTAAAAAGCCGGCTATATTAAAATATGAAAATTCTGTTGCATGTTTCTGGCGAGGTTGGAACAAAAGGAAAAAATAGGATTGAGTTTGAAAGAAAGCTAGCGAGAAACATAAAGCTAAAGACTAAAGCAAAGATAACTCGTGCTTTTGGAAGTTTTTTGCTTGAGATAGAGCCAGGCTTGAAGGCATTGCTAAAATCAATTCCTGGAATTGCATGGATTGCAGAATGTATTGAGAGTGAAAAGAGTCTTGAGGGCTTAGAGCAAGCAGCATTAAAATTAGCGAGAGAAAAAAGGTTTAGTGAATTTGACATAGAAGTAAGACGTGCATGGAAGGGCTTTGAACTTACAAGTCAAGAGGTAAGGCAGGAATTAATAAAAAAACTAGCCCAAGAGGGCTTAACTTTTAATCCAAAATCGAAAAATAAAATTTACGTTGAAATTAATAAAGATTGGTTTGTGCTCTTTAGTGAGAAAGAGAAAGGCGTTGGTGGCTTGCCAACATCGACGAGCGGAAAAGCGCTCGCTTTACTTTCTGGCGGCATTGACAGTGCAGTAGCAAGTTTTCTTGCAATGAAAAAAGGCTTTGAGCTTATTTTTTTGCACTTTCACAACTATCCGAGCAATGACTATAAGATTATCGATGAAAAAATTATAAGCCTAGTTAAAAAACTCAATGATTTTCAGCTGCGCTCAAAGTTATATATAATTAGTTTTGTTGATGCACAGAAAGAAATAATAAAGGTAATCCAGCCAAAGTATAGAATGATGTGCTATAGATGGCTTATGTTTAAGATAGCTGAAGTGATAGCAAGTAAAGAGAAAGCTAAAGTGCTTGTTAGTGGTGATTCTCTTGGCCAAGTAGCAAGTCAAACGCCAGAAAATCTTTCTCTTATCATTAAAAGTTCTAGCTTGCCTATTTTTATGCCCTTACTAACATTTGACAAAGCTGAAACAATTGAGCTTGCAAAAAAAATTGGAACTTATGAGATAAGCATTATGCATTATGCTGATTGCTGTAGTTTTATGATAGCTAAGCATCCTGCAACAAAGCTAAAGCAAGAGCTTTTTGATAAGATTATAAAAAAAATAAAAGCAAAGGCAAAAAAGCTTGTTGCTGAAAGCATAAAAAATGCGAGAGTTGAGATAATATGCTAGGACAAAAAATAAGCACTGGAAATAAAGACTTCGATGACTGGCTTGATGGAGGCTATGAGCCAGAAGTTATTACATGCTTTTATGGGCCTTTCGCAAGTGGTAAGAGCAATTTTTGTTTGATGGCAACAGCAAATCAACTCAAAGAAGGAAAAAAAGTTATTTATGTTGATACTGAAGCTAGTTTAAGCCTAGAAAGGCTAAAACAGATTCTCGGAAAAGCATATTCTGAAGCATTATTAAAAAACTTGTTAATATTAAAACCAACAAACTTTAAAGAACAAATTGATGCTTTTTCATTGCTCCTTGATATAACTGAGAGTAAGCCAATATCACTTGTTGTTGTTGATTCGATTGCAATGCTATATAGGCTCGAGCTTGGACTTGTAAGAGAAGAAATGGAAGAGGCAAGTGAGGGTAGAAAAAAGGTTGAGAAAAAAGATAGTAAGGAAGAAAGTCTGGAAGAAATGAAATATTTGCATGAAGAGCATGAAAAAATAAGGCGGATTAATTTAATGCTTGCTCAACAGCTAAGGCTTTTAAGTGAAATCGCGAGGAAAAAAGCTATTCCAATTTTGGTTACAAATCAAGTTTATCAAGATCTAGATGGAAACATAAAAATGGTCGGCGGAGATTTGCTTAAATATTGGAGTAAATGCCTTATTAGGCTAGAAAACTTAGGGGAGAAAAGGAAGGCAATTCTATTAAAACATAGAAGCCTTGGCCAAAAGGTCTTTTTTTATAGAATTGTTGAAAGTGGCATAGAAAAAGCGAGAAAATTCTTTTAGATTTTTTAAGACTTTTAAGACTTTTTTTCTAATTCCTTAAGATCGAGAAAATCATCAAGCTGAAAATTTGGTTTTATGCCTCTCGCCTCAAGATAGCCCTTAGCAATTAAATAAAAAGCCAGGCTCAGAGAAGGCTCTTCCATATTGTTTATAGGCACTACAAAGTCTATGCCTCTTGTATAATGATTTGAATTGCAAAATGCTATGACTGGAATTTTTACTTTGTTTGCATCATGCAAGGCATTTTTATCTGCAATAGGATCAACAATAAAGACAACTTTTGGATCGATAAAATTTTCCAAGCTTGGATTTGTCAAAATGCCTGGAGGATATTTTATAAAGGCCTTTATTCCTGTAAAGGCTGAAAACTTCCTAAGAGCATTTACGCATTGTTGTTTTTTTCCAACAACGATAATCTCGTGAGGCTCAAATTTTGATAAATAGCTTATAAGCTCCCTAAGCTTTTGATCGACAAGATCTGTATTAAAAATCGCAACTCCATCAGCCTTGCGCCTAAATATATAAGGACGCATGTCAGGAGTTATTATTTTATGCCCAACATAAATTCTTGTTTTTATATAAAGTTCTAAATCGACTAGATAATTGCCACTTACTTTGCTACTTGCTTTTTCAACTTTTTCACTTTTTTCATTTCTTTTTTCTTTTGTTTTTTCTTTTTCACTATTTCTTTTCTTTACCATTTTAGCTCCATTCGATTTTTTATGATTTTTATTATTTACTGTTTTTTTAAATCTTTTAAATCTTTTTAGCCAAGTAGCCAAGTTCAGCGCTTGGCCTTAATGTCCTGGACATAAAAGGTCAAACTTAATTTTTTTAATCTTTTCAAGGCTGTCTTGCATGAGTTCTGGTCTTGATTCAGGCAGATCTGTTCTACCAATTATCATAAAGTTTTTATCAAATAAAGTATCGCCTGAAAAAAGAATATTTTTCTTGTTTCTTGTATAGAGAAAACAGACACTACCTGCTGTATGGCCTGGTGTTCTTATGATTTTAATTCCTTTTATGCTTTTTAACGGCAAATGGTAAAGTCTTTCTCTTGCTCTTTTTATTTCGTCGCGAGAGGCAAAGAGAAAAGAATGGCCATGCTCTAATGCTTTATCAAGCCATCTTATTTCATTCACATCAGCATAAATCTTAGCTTTAACAAAAAGTTCTGCATTCGCTATGTGATCTGAATGAGCATGAGTAAGCAGAACTATTTTTATTTGCTCAACACTTAAGCCAACTTTGTTAAGATCAGCGATAAGTTGCTCTCTATTAGCTCTGCTACTTGTATCAATTAAAATTTTCTTATCTTTTAACAAGTAAACATTTGAGCCAAATGCCTGGCCTTTGATGCAATAAACTTCATCTACTATCCTTGCTATCATTCTTCTTGTTTTAATTGTTTTAATTTGTTTGGCTTTTTGTTTTGTTTTAATTTTGCTTTAATTTTGTTTTGTTTTAATTTAACGCCCCCGATGGGATTTGAACCCACAACCCCTAGCTTAGGAGGCTAGTGCTCTATCCAGATTGAGCTACGGGGGCATAGCAAAGCTTCTGAGAGGCGATGCGGGGAAGAGGATTCGAACCTCTGAAGGCACTAAGCCATCGGGTCCTAAGCCCGACCCGTTTGTCCACTCCGGCATCCCCGCACATCCATTATACATTATTAAAGATCTCTATTATTTAAGATTTTCTTAAATTTAAAGCTTCTATGACCTGCATCCAAGCTCTAGCAACATTTTCATTATTATATCCTCCTCCACCCAAAGCAAGAATGTTTGTTTTCCATTTTTTAGCGTAGCCACATAAAAAGCTTGCTGCCATGCCATGAGCATTTTTTAAAGCAAGAGAAGCTAAGCCATCATTTTCCATGCTATCAGCACCTGCTTGCATTATTATAAGCTCTGCTTTTTTATCTTTAAGAAAATCCTCGACTTGTTTGAGCTTTGCCTCAAACATCTCATCTGTTGAGCCTGGAGGCAAAGGCAAGTTAAGCTTTGTTCCTCTTGCTTTTCCCTCGCCAATTTCATAGCTATAGCCTGTTCCAGGATAAAGAGGCATTTGATGAAAATCAACAATATACAAATTAGGATCGGCAATAAAGGAATAAAAAACACCATCTCCATGATGCGCATCAATATCAAAGTAGAGAATTTTCTCTATAGAGTAATTTTTTCTCGAATAATTTATTGCTATGCCTATGTCATTAAAAATACAAAAGCCAGCTGCGCTATTTGGATAGGCATGATGTAGGCCTGCTATTGGCACGAATGCGCTTTGATTTTTTTTAAAAATTGCGTCAACCGCATTTAATACTGCTCCGACAACATAACAACCTGCTTCATAGCAGCCTGGAAAAGCAGGAGTATCACCATAATCAAGCAAGCCATAGCCCCTACTCGAGCTTTCCTTCACAAACTGAATATATTCTTTGGTATGAAACAAAAGCAACTCACTCTTGCTTGCCTTTCTTGCCTTTATTATTTCAATGCCTTCTAGCTTTCCTTCTCTCTTGTATTCATTAAATGCATTGATAAATGCATCATATCTGCTACTATTGAAAGGATGGGCTGGAAAAGAATAAAGTCTTAGCTTATCGTCTAGCACCACTATCATTTTCAATGCGCCGGCCGGGATTCGAACCCGGGTCGCAAGCTTGGAAGGCTCGCATACTAACCACTATACTACCGGCGCTCAGTGCAATTAATAAAATGCAATTTAAATTTTTTACTTGAACAAGCATCTAACTTAAGCATCGAGCATCTTTGTACTAGTCTTTGTACTAGTTGTGCTAGCTTTTATCATCCTTATTAGCTGGCAGCTTTTGCAAAGCTCTCCTCTACTTGGCTCTCCACAGCTTTTGCAGTATCTAAGCCCTTGCCCCGAGCTTTCAATTTCTCGCTTAGCTTCTTGCTTTAGCCAAGGCAAGATTCTCAACACATTGCGCACTAAATTTAGCTTTATTTCAGGATTTTTTTCTGCTAGTCTAGCTAGTATAGCTCGAACATAAACTCTAAATGAATTAACACGGCAAGGGCAAGGAGCATAGAGCACTGGAAATGCTTTAGCCATTGCATATCTCTTTATTTCATCATTTGTACAAAAATAGAGTGGCTTTATTCTTTGAACAAATTTTTTGTCAGTTAGCAAGCCGGGCTTTGGCCCGAGATTAAGTAAAGAGGCCATATTGCCTTTGAAAATATTCATCAAAACACTTTCTGCCTCATCATCAAGATTGTGGCCTGTTGCAAGCTTGTCAGCCTTAAGCGCTCTCGCAGCTTTGTTAAGAAGCCACCTTCTTATAGGCCCACAAATAGAGCAATTATTAAGCTTCTCGCTTGCCTGAATGCTCGATCTTATGTAGCACATCGAATAGCCTAGCTCTTCCCTTATATTAATAACTCTTAGCTTTATTCCTTGCTCCTTACAAAAGCCCCTAACATTAAGTAAATTTTGCTCTGACCACTTGCCAATTAGCAAATCAATCATTACTGCCCTTACATTATAACCAAATTTGTTTAGAAGATATAGCACAGTGCTTGAGTCCTTGCCACCAGAGCACGCCACAACAACCTTATCGTTCTTACTAATTAAATCATATTCTTTTATCGTCTTCTTAACTTTATTTTCAAATCTTTCGATGAATGCCCTTTCCTCTACTTGCCTCTCTTGCCTGGCTTGCCTGTTTTGCCTGTTTTGCCTTTCTATTTGAATTCGCCTCTCCATTTAAAGAGAAAATTTTTAAACTTTAAATTTTTTTAAAACAATTGATGAAAGAAGCAATTAAGCTGGCTCTTGGCATTGGGCTCTCTTCTATGCTTTCTGGCATAGGAACAATAGCTTTGCTTAATTATACTGGCTATCTCAAGAGGTCAGTCAAAGTAGAGCAAGGAGCAAAGCAAATGCCGACAGAAAACCAAGAAAACCAATCTCAAGTTGGGCAAACAGCTAAGGTAGTGCCAACAGAGCAAGAGCCTGCTCAGGCAAGAGAAAGCAAACAAAAATCAACGCCAAGTGAGCCAAGTGAGGCTAGAAAAAAGATTAGAGTAATTTATTCAAATCCAGCAGAGCTCATGGCTGCTGTGAAAAGTTATAAAGAAAAGGGGGATGTAGGCACTGCTTATTATTTAATTGAGGCAAATGCAAAGAATTATGCTGCTGAAGTTCAAGAAGTGCTTAAAGACGTGGAGAGCGGACTTGAAAGCATAATAAAGCAAAAATATGTTGAAGCAGAAAAGCCTGTAGTGGCTGTGTTTCCCTTTACCAATTACACAAACAAGCCTGGAATAGAGAACGTAATTCAGAACTTCATCATTGATTACTTAGTTAATACAAATCTAGTTAGAGTCAGAGAAGGAAACGAAGGCGATATTGTTTTTAAAGGAGAGATTGTGTCGTTAGAAATAAATGAGCAGAGAAATACTTCAACTATGAGTAAGAGATATGTAAGTGGATCCCATACTGAGCGAATTCCTAACCAAAGATATAATACAGCAGTTGCAGAAATGCAACGTATCTGTGCAGCAGCAGATGCTGCGGCACAAAGAAAGCCAGACAATGTTGGAAGGACTATTGATAATATTATTGATGGTGCAAGAATGATTGAAAGTGGGCAAAGGTCAAAAAATGATGTAGAATCTGCTCTTGGAGTCTTTAAAATTTTTGGCTCTATTGGAGAGGGTATCAACAGAAATGATGAGATAAATAAATTAGGTGAGCAATGCAGGCGAGCTAGAGCAGAAGTAGAGAGGCTTAATCCTTATATTGAAAATGAGATAACAGATTATGGCACGGCTACTATAAATGTAGTCAATGCAACAAAAACAGGCTCGCTAATAGTATCTTTGCGTGTCACAATTCCAGAAACAGGTGATGTAATTGTTGCAAATAGATTTGAGGCATCAGATGAATATAGTGATATTGGCCATGATGGCTATAGCCCTGCAGGCATAGACTATGATCCATTAGTCTTGCCTTCTGATTCTGAAATAATAAGGAATCTTTTTGGCAAGATTTTTTATCAAATAAAAGGGCCAGTAGATAATGTGATTAGAAATTTTGTTCAATTTAGACTTCTAAAAAAAGCGAGAGAAGGTGATGTCGAAGCTTGTGGCCTTTATTCTGCACTTTCTGGCAAGAGCATAGAGAATTGCTACAGTCAAAAGTAGCTTAGAGGCCAGTTAATGTGCCTTTCTCCAAGATTCTTGGGTGCTTCTTTCAAGTAGTCACAACCAAAAAATTTTTAAATTAAAAAATATGCATTAACAATAAATAATCATAAATAAAATCATAAATAAACAAGAGCCAAAATGAAAACGCTGGAAAATCTGATTGCTAGGCTAGAGCAAGAGCTGAAGGAAAGGTATGAAAAGATAGAGGCTGACCTGAAAGAGTATAATAGCTTGCTTGAAATAAAGGAAAGGTATGAAAAGATAGAGGCTGACCTGAAAGAGTATAATAGCTTGCTTGAAAAATTCAAAGAAAGTTTTGGTAAGGGCGAGCTAACAGAGTGCAAAAGCCTGATGAAAGAGATAAGCAAGCTTAGCCAAAGGATTGAGAAGGAGCTAGAGGAGTATGAGAAATTGGGTTGGCGAGAATATGAAGGCCGGAAACTTTTTATCAAGGATGCAGAGTTTTTGGAGAAGTATGGGTTGGAGACAAAAATGTATGAAATAGAAAATAATTTTATTTCAGCAATATCAATTCCTAAAGGCAAAGAAGATATTTACGAAAGTGGTGATCTTAAAAAACTAAAAAATTTGAAGGAAGTGAACATAAGCGCGACAGCCATTACAGAGCTCACAGCTGACAAGCTCCCAGAAAGTGTAGAAGAGATTATTGCTTGGGATTGTGAGCTGAAAAATTACAACCTAAAAGGCTTAAACAACTTAAAGAAAGTGAACATGGAAGTGACAGCCATTACAGAGCTCATAGCTGACAAGTTCCCAGAAAGTGTAGAAGAGATTGATGTTTTTGGTTGCAGCTATTTACAAAATTACAACCTAAAAGGCCTGAAAAATTTGAAGGTAGTGAACATGAACGAGACAGCCATTACAGAGCTCATAGCTGACAAGTTCCCAGAAAATGTGGAAGAGATTTATGCTCGGTATTGCAAGAATCTGGAAAATTACAACCTAAAAGGCCTGAAAAATTTGAAGAAATTGAACATAGCCTACTCAGGCATTAAAAAGCTTGAGCCAGAATACTTGCCTAGCAACTTAAAGTGGTTAGATGCCAGCCCTAATCAAGATATAAGTAAGATTAAGAAAGATCCAAGGTTTGAGAAGTTGAAAATAGAAATTTGGTGATGAAAGAGCTAAGCCTAACGTTAGTGACTAAGATGTAAGTGAAATAGAATTTGAATTTATAAACATTTGGCTGAAAAGGAATGCTTTATAAATACTTGAGTTAGGCCTTTTAATTTCTTGTTTTACTTTCTCTGGGCTTCTTTTATATTTAATTAGTGAATATCTCGCTCTTTCAAGGGCAAGATTTGCAGCTGCTGTTGCATTTGTTAAAAAATTTGATTGCTGCTGGTTAGTAGCATTTAATCTTGGATGTGCCTACGCTGTGAGACAGAAGCCAGGCCTGCGAGATGCGGTAATTTAAAGTATCCAACTAGTGATAATGGTGCTTATGCTTACTTCCAAATAGAGTGCAGTGGTGGTGGCTGATATTGAGAAGGCTTTTTCTGGATATCAGCACGCAGAGTATGCTGAGAAATAAGACAAAGAGATTTAACGGATGATGATTTGGCAATGTTTCATCACCTTGAAAATAGAGCAAGAGAGATTTTAAGAAGAAAGCTATTTAATTGGAGAGAAGTTAGCATTGTTGAAATTAGGCAGTAATCGGCTGCAATGAATAGCGACTTTGCTATTTTTTATTTTTGTTAGCTTTCTAAAGATCAAGCTTGGCGTCTTATAAGCTTGCAAGCTTATTAAAATTTAAAAACTTCCCAGCAATGCTAAACTATGCCAGAACTTGAACAAATTATAAAAAAAGAAGAGAAAGAGAAAAGGAGTGTTTATGAAAGGCATTATAAGCTGATGGCTGCTTTTTCTATTTCCTTGCTAATTCTTGCAATCGTTTATTTGCTAGTCTACTATGGCATTCATAATGAGTTTGTTAAGAAAGATATAAGCCTTACTGGAGGTATCGTACTTACTCTTTACGGCGATTATGGTAAGAGCACTTTGGAGCAAGAAGTTAAAAAATTTACAGACGCATATAGCATTAAATATACAAAAGATCTCTATAGTGGAAAAGTTGCAAGTAGCATTATAGAGGCTAGAATAAGTGAAGAGCAGGCAAAAGCCATAATCCAGGACTTGGGCATAGCCAATGAAAGCTATAGTCTTGAAACAACGAGCCCGGCTCTTGGCAAAAGCTTTTCAAGACAGCTCATAATAGCTCTGCTCATTGCCTTCATTTTTATGTCAATTGTTGTTTTTATTCTTTTTAGAACTTTTGTGCCAAGCATAGCAGTCATATTGGCTGCATTAACAGATATAATCGTAACATTAGCAGTAATTAATTTAGCTGGAAAAAGTTTAAGCACTGCCGGTATCGTAGCTCTTTTAATGCTTATTGGCTATAGCGTCGATACTGACATAATGTTAACAACACGAGTTTTGAAAAGGAGAGAATCGCCCTTAGGCGAGAGAGTTCGGGCTGCATTTAAAACAGGCATTACAATGAGTGGCACGACGGTTATAGCAACTCTCGTTGCTTTTTTACTTTCAACATCACTCGTACTAAAAGAAATTTTTTTTATCTTAACGATTGGCGTCTTCGTTGATATTTTGAGCACATGGTTAGGCAATGCAAGCATAATTACCTGGTATGTGAAGAGGAAATATAAGGAGTAAGATGAGGGGAAAGGTGGTAGAAAACAAAAAGGAAAAAGGTAAAAATAAAGTAGGATAGAAAAAATAGAATAGAAAAAAATAGAATAGAAAATCAAAAAAAGAAACAAAGAATAAAACACAAAATAAAAACAAGATAAAAACAAGAAAGAAAAAAAACAAAATAAAAAGCAAAAAAGCAAAAAAGCAAAATGCTCAAAAAAATTGGGATAAGGATTTGGCTTCTGATTTTTTTACTTGTTCTCAGTATTCTTGCAATAAATCCGTTTTTGGCTTTAAAGAAGGGCGTTATGATTAGTGAGATTAGCCCTAATTCGAGTGCCCAAGCTTCTGGGCTTAAAGCTGGAGAGGTAATAAAAAGAATTAATGAAATAGAAATTAATGATATAGATGATTATAGCAAAGCTATTGAGCAAATTTTTGCTAATAAAACAAACAAAACAAAAGTTAGCATAGAAACTGATAAAGGAAGTTATGCTTTTCTTGCAGACAAGCCAGATTTTATTGTAAAGCCTCTGCCGAAAACAAGGCTAAGGCTTGGCCTCGAGCTTCAGGGTGGCTCACGAGCTCTTGTTGTACCTCAAGCAGAAACACTAAGCGAGCAAGAGCTAGAGAATATAATTAGTATTCTAAATCAAAGATTTAATAGATATGGAATTAGTGATGTTAGAATAAGTAAAGCGAAAGATTTGCAAGGAAAAAGCTATATATTGATAGAAATAGCTGGCTTAAGCCCGTCGCAGCTAAAAGAGCTAATCTTAAGTCAAGGTAAGTTTGAAGCAAGGATAGGCAATGAAACAGTCTTTATTGGAGGCAGGGACATAGTGAGCGTTTGTCAAAGCCCTGAGTGCTCTGGTATTATAAGCTGCAATAAGTTTGCTGATGGCGAGGCATGTAAGTTTCAATTTGCAGTATATTTAAGTAATGATGCTGCAAAAAGACAAGCTGAGCTAACATCAAGGCTTGAAGTCAATAAAAGTAATCCTAAATATCTAAATGAAAGCCTAGACCTTTATCTTGATGATAAGCTCGTTGATTCCTTACTTATTAGTGCTGAGCTAAAAGGCCAAGCAACAACGCAAGTAGCTGTTAGTGGTTCTGGAGCTGGGGTAGATAGGCAAGAGGCTTATGAAAACGCTGAACAAAACATGAAAAAGCTTCAGACGATACTTATTACAGGGAGCTTGCCAGTTAAGCTTGAAATAAGCAAGCTTGATTCTGTTTCAGCCTTGCTTGGAAAGGAAATCCTAAGAAATATAATTATTACATCTGCCATATTAATTCTTGTTGTTAGCATAATTATATTTTTACGCTATCGAAGGCTCTCATTTTCCTTGCCTGTAATCTTGACAATGCTTTCTGAAATTATAATTATTTTAGGCATAGCAGCTTGGATAAAATGGAATCTTGATTTGGCGAGCATTGCAGGAATTTTAATTACTATCGGCACTGGCGTCGATGCGCAAATAGTTATTTTGGATGAAACAGAGCTCGGCATTAGATATAGCTTAAAAGAAAGAATAAAGAGGGCCTTTGGAATTATTCTTGGCTCTTTTGCAACAACAGCTGTAGCCATGTTGCCACTATGGCAAGCTGGTGCTGGCTTGCTAAAGGGCTTTGCCCTAACAACACTTATAGGCCTTGTAGTTGGTGTTTTCATCACAAGACCTGCCTTCAGTGAGATAATTAGCAAGGTAAGGGGAATAGAGTGAAAAGTAAAGAAGCTAAGTGAGTAAGTTAAAAACAAAAATTTCAGCAAAATGAAAAAGTCAAAAAATAAATTCAGGAATAAAAGATAAAAATAAAATCTAAAATCGAAAAAATAAAAATAAAAAAATAAAAACAAAAGCAAAAGCAAAAATGATGCCACTAATGCATATCGCTTTCGGCTTGCTGCTTACTTTGGCTGCTTACTTTTGCTTTAAGCCAGGCTCTTATGCATTAATTGTGCTTTTTCTCTCGAGCTGGGTCTTTGATTTAGAATTTCCACTAAGATATGTTGCAAGAAATTTTGGCAAGATAAAGCAACAAGGCATTGTAAGGATTTATAATTATTATGTCGAAAAAAGAAAGCGCCTTGTAAGGATGCCAGCATCACAGAGAAGGCAAATTTTATTAAGTAGCAATAGGATTCTAATTTTTCACACAATTGAGTTTATAGCCCTGCTTTCAATTGCGCTATTTTTCATTTTAAAGCATTACAATGGACTTATTTATTTATGGTGCTTTCTTTCTGGCATTGCCTTGCACTTACTTCTTGATATCTTGGATAGAGCAAGCATAAAAGAGAAGTTTAGCATTATTCTCTTTTATCTAGCAAAGAGAAAGCAAAAAAATAAAATAGCTAAATAAAATAGCTGCTGAAGAATGGAAAACAATAGCTTAAGTAGCTCAAACGGCTCAAGTAGCTTGACAATCAAGATTACGGCTGGAAAAGTGTTAAAAAGCTCACTCTATAGCTTTTTATCTGTGCTGATAAGCAGAATAGGTGGCTTGATTTTTACAATCATAATCGCTCGCTCACTTTTTCCTGAGCTTTTCGGCATTTATAGCTTGGCATTAACTATAATCTTAACACTTGCAACTTTCACTGATCTAGGCCTTAATGCAACACTCATCAGATATCTTGCAGAATCACTAAAAATAAAAACAAAAAAGGCTGAATCAAAAGCGAAAGCGAAGGCACGCTCAAGGCTTTGTTTCCTTTTCGGCTTTAAAATTCTTCTAACTGCGTGTTTTTCACTTGTGCTCTTCTTTGCTGCAAAGCCAATTGCGCTTTACATCTTTAAAAAACCTTTACTAATTAGCCCAATTCAGCTTGGAGCGCTCTACCTATTTACAATCTCACTCCAAGGCTTTTTTAGCTCAATCTTTTATTCTTTACAAAAAGTAAGTTATATTGCTATAGGCGAGACAATTTTCCAAGTGCTTAGAATAGCTCTCGTTGCTTTACTTTTTTCTTTTTACAAATCAGTTAGTACGGCTTTTATTGCTTTAATCATAGCAAGTTTTGCTGCGTTTGTTTTTTTCTATTCCATACTTGCAAAAAGGTATTCTTTCCTGTTGAAAGGAAAAAAGCAAAGGCTAGAGAAAGAGGAAAAAAGAAAGTTACTTGGATTTTTTGGCTGGCTAACAATTTCCTCTATTTCCTTAATTTTCTTTGCACATGTTGATATTTTCATGCTTGGAATTTTCCTGCCAGCTCAGTTTGCTGGTTTTTATAATGCAATTTTCACTATTGTTGGTGCTATTGCTAGCTTTGTTGCTTTTGGCTCAGTGTTGTTGCCTGTTTTCACACAGCTAGAGGAAAATCGCATTGAGAGAGGCTTTAGAAAAGTTTTTAGATATCTCACAATGCTTGCTATTCCTGCAGCCATTGGCCTTGCCTTTGTGATTGTACCTGCAATACAGCTCATTTATGGCCAGGCTTACTTGCCCCTGAGCTATAAACTTGCAATTACAATAACTTCAGTGCTACTAAGCTTACTTGTGGTTGAAGCTGCGTTAACAGCAGCTTATTCTTCGCTATTTCAAGCAAAGGAGTTGCCAAAAATTCCATCATTGCTAATTGTCATAGTCTCTATAGCTAATATAATTTTAAATTATGCCTTCATAAAGGCAGGCCTTTCTATAGCCGAGCAATATGGCCTAGTTGGCGTTGCCCTTGCAACTTTACTTGTTAGATATGGTAACATGGCAGGTCTTGCTGTGCTTGCAAGAAAAAAGCTAAAGATAAAAATCAGGCCAGCTTTAGTAATAAAGCCGCTAATAGCTAGCTTTGTTATGCTGGTTTTCTTGTTCGCTTTTGATTGGCTTGTGCCTCTTAACATTTTGAATGGAATTTTGATGATCATAGCAGCTATTTTTGTCTATTTTATTGTATTGTGGATAACAAAAGGCCTTGAAAAGAAGGACTTTAGCTTAATTAAAGAAATTAGAATCTGAGTGCTTAAAATCTCTTCATTACAACTTCACAAAGGAAAGAAAAAAATTGTCGAAATAAATTTTCCAAGTTTCCCTCTTTGGAGGGGAAGATTTTTAGATTTTTTCTTTCAAGAAAACACGATAAACAAAAAAATTGCCACTTTGGAAGTGGGGCTGGTAGCTGCTTGAATAGCTTCTTGTTTGGATTTCGTCGTGGCTCTTCGCATGTCTTTGGTTGGCTTGTTCATTTTAGCACATTAACTAGAATTTTGTGATAATTGCAACTTGAGGTTTTAGGGCTTTTAATTTACTTTAATTTATATAGTTATTATGATTGTAACAGGAGGGAATAACTAAAAAAGATGCGAACTGGAAATAAACTAAATAAATATTTAAAAATTTGTTCAATTTCTAAAGATATTGAAGGATACTTTAACTTCTTTCATTTTTTAATAGCCCCCTCTTTATATCCATCGAGCACGAGGCCCAGCATTTAAATCTGGAATAAATTTTGCTCCAACAGCCTTAGCCCATGCTGCATGAACAGGATGTGGACCCTCATAAAGAAAAACTATTTTTTGCTTTTTCATTTTTGTTATTTATTTT